>JAJDBK010000016.1 GCA_029261405.1 Nitrospinaceae bacterium | reverse complement strand
AATCAACCCTTGACGTTAAGCAAAGCTCCCACAATCCCCTGCTGAACCGACATCCCCTGTTGCAAGGCGCTAATCGAAGCCTGATTGAGAGTCTGGTTCGTTGAGAAGTTGGTGGACTCCTTGGCGTAGTCGAGGTCCATGATCTGCGACTTGGCCGCAGTAAGGGCTTCGGCCTGACTGCCGACGTTTCTCGCCGCATGATCTAGCCGGTTCTGCAATGCGCCAATGTTGGCCCGGTTGGCCGATACGTTGGCGATGGCATTGTCGAAAGACGCCAATGCGCTCTGGGCGCCAGCCTGGGTGCTGATATCTACAGAATCGATCCCCAGCGCCGCTGTGCCGGAGTCCTCTACGACATTTGTGCTGATCCGGTCGTCGCTGGTGGAGTTAATACCAGCCTGGATCGAGGTCTGGTTCGAGGAGCCGGAAGACTGGGAGCCGTCGATCAACTTCTGGCCATTAAACTCGGTGACACCTGTTATCCGGTCTACCTCTTCCTTGATGGCGGTGATCTCCTGATTCAGCGTCGATCTTTGTTGGTCGTTCAATGTGCCGTTAGCCGCCTGTATGGAAAGTTCCCGACCACGCGACATCAGGTTTGAGATTTCGCTCAATCCACCTTCGGCCACACGAGTCATTGAAACGCCATCGTTTATGTTTCTTTGGGCCTGATTGGCGGAGCGGATATCGGCGCTCAGTTGTTCGGCTATGGCAAGTCCGGCGGCGTTATCGGCCGCTTTATTTATTTTTTTGCCCGAAGAGAGTTTGGAGAGGCTTTCTCCGAGTCTGTTCACGCTTGAGTTGATATTGTTCTTCCCTATTGTTGCAAAGGAACCGCCCACGGTAACCGCCATGTCATAAAACCTCCACTAGTGTACCTACAATTTATGCCTGTGCGCCTGTAATGTCAAGGACATGTGTCCGGTTCAACTGACCGTTTTCATCCACTCCACGCAGGATCGCATCTTCTCCGACATAAGCTTTTCCGGGTAATGAACAAAACCGCCGTGCCCGGGTAGAATCCATTCAAACCTGTACCGTGAAAGACGCTCCATCGAACGTATCTGTTCACCCCAGTTGTACCAGCAGCGCCGGACGAAGGCGGTAGGGAAATCGCGGGTCGGGTTCTGGTAGAGATGGTCGCCGGTGAAGAGGTATCGATCTTTATAAAGAGAACCGGGAGCGTTTTCTTTCAGCCTTCTTTTGCTTGTAGCCATGCTCTTTTATTTGCTACGGCGCAGACCAGAGTCGCCACGGCGGACCCTGACAGGTTGGTATTGATATCGGTAAATCCCACATCCCGCCCATAAGTGAAAAACTGCAAAGTCTCGGCGGAGACTGCGAAGAGGGCTATGTAGAAGAACAGCTTTATTACGGGAGTCTCCTTCCAGAGGTAGAATGCGAACATCGTCACCAGGACAAACATGGTGAAATGGCCTTTCCCCTTTAACTCGTTAAACCGGAGCGAATCTATCACGCTCGATTTACCATTCCGGGCTGGCGGTTTTTTGATCGTAGATTTACTTGTCTCTTTTTGGGGAGAGACGACAACCTTTTGCGGCGCCTCTTTTTTCGAGAAGAGACCTTTTATTCCTGTTTCATAAGCTAACAGTTGTCCGCCCGACAGAAGCGCTCCTGTGATTATCACCATGCTTGTAGCGATCACCAGCGAGGGTTTTACAAGAGCGTCTCCCCGACCGGCGATGGTGAAGAACAGGGCGATGGCTGTCACTACCCACAGGGTCAACAGCAGGTACTTTACGATCATGAAACCGAGCTTCTCTTTGACAGTTTCAAGCCGGATGTTTTTTACCTGAAACTCGCCGGGCGCGTGGGAGAGCTGGATTGTCAGGATCAGATCCTTGACCTGATCGAATGTGGCGAAGACTTTTGAATAACCGCTCCACTCATGGGTTCCGGTATCGGCGAAGAGTTTATGGGGCAGTCCCCACAGTTTTTTCCCATTCGCATCGACGGGGGCCAGAGTCACCCTGGCGCAGTTCCACGACTTTGCGCCTTGTTTAACGTCGATTGTCTTTATGTCCGCTGAGAGGCGAAAAAACCCGTACTGTCCGATATCATTAAACCGGCGGGCGACGTGGGCGTATTGATCGCGCTTATCGTTTGCAAAAGAGATCAGGCCCGGCTCTTTTTCGCTGACCGTAAAGTTTTCGCCCCGACGTTTCCAGTCGTCAAACCCTTCCGTGGCGCTATCTAGCAGAACCGTATTGTCCGGCTCGAACCTTTCCATTTGGGTGAAGAGCATGGTGGTGAGCGCTATAAGGGTTACGACCATCAGGGCGAACCTTTGTTCAGTTTTTAAACAGAAATAACCTGTCATTGTTATCTGGTATTTTGATCGATCCAGTCGAGGTACGGTTGCGAGCCTGCCTTGATCGGCAGGGCGATTATTTCCGGGACATCGTAAGAGTGGAGGGCGGAGACTCTCTTTTCAAGGTCGCCGAAGAGATTACGTCCGGTTTTGATAATCATCAGAACTTCCCTCTCGTCGCATATCTTTCCGTCCCAACTGCAGATCGACGTTACGCCGGGCAGAATGTTGACACAGGCGCACAGCTTTTCGGTCACCAGCGTGGTGGCGATGTTTTTCGCTTCATCTACAGAGGATGCTGTCACCAGTACGACGATTTTTTCACGCATCCGTTTTTCCGATCAGGTCGTAATCGTTTGCGCCGGTTATCTTTACGGTAATAATCCGCCCCGGCTCCGCCTCCACTTCGTCGAGGATAACGCATCCATCGATACCGGGGGCTTGTGTCTTTAGCCGGGCGGGGAGGATCATTTCTACCGGGTCGGCGTCGTCCACCATCACCGTTACCGCCTGCCCGATTTTCGCCGCTGTTATCTTCGCGGAGATACCGTTTTGTGTCTCCATCAAAATTCGCAATCGTTCGTTGGCGACAGCTTCATCCACCTGATCGGGGAGACCGACCGCTGTTGTGTCTTCTTCCGGCGAATAAGCGAACACCCCCATATGATCAAATTTTACCTCTTTTACGAGTCTGTGTAGTTTATCAAAATCGTCATCGGTTTCGCCGGGAAACCCTGTGATTAACGATGTGCGTATGGCGGCGGTGGGCGCGAGTTCCCGAATTGTGGATAAGAGGCGTCGGATTGACGATTCCGTTTCGGGTCGTTTCATCCGTTTGAGAACGAAATCGGAAGCGTGCTGTAGCGGGATATCGAAGTAGGGGACTACCTTTTCTGATTGGCCGATGGTTTTTATCAGATCGTTGTCGAGAAGGGCGGGGTAGAGATAGAGGACTCGTATCCATTCCATGCCGTTGACCTTTTCGAGTTTATGGAGCAGTTTGGTCAGCCCCTGTTTGATCTTCAGGTCGGCGCCGTAGAGGGATGTATCCTGGGCCACTAGGATTATCTCTTTCACGCCCCGCTCTGCGAGAGATTCTGCTTCGGCGACTATGGTATTCATCGGTCGGCTTATGTATGGTCCCCGTATCTTCGGGATGACGCAGAACGAACATGTGTTGGAACATCCCTCCGCGATTTTAAGATAGGTCCAGTGCCGTGCGGTGGTGAGGATGCGGGGTGAGTGGTCCGGGTCGGGATGTGTGGTTTTATCCGGCGCGAGTTTGGCGACTATATCGTCAAGCTCGGCGACACCGAATATATGATCGATTTCCGGTATCTGTTTTATCAGATCGTCCCGGTACCGTTCCGACAGACACCCCATGACGGCGAGTTTGGTTGATGGACGAGTTTTTTTTATTTCGGCCAGTTCAAGGATCGTGTCGATAGACTCGGCTTTCGCATCGGTAACGAATCCGCATGTATTGACCAGCACGATATCAGCGTCGGTCTCTTCAGTGACCAGCGTAACGCCCCCGGCGGTAAGCGCAGTCAAGGTCTCTTCGGAATCGACCCGGTTCTTCGGACACCCAAGGGATACCATGTAGAGTTTACTATTTGCCATCGGAGGAGTATACCAGAGAGAGAGTAGGGGAGTTGCCTGCCGCTACAGGCCATAGCGCAGGGGATGACGGCTGTTATCCCGCCCCGAAAAAACCGCATAGTACAAAGAGCTTATGATGAGGAGCTATACAAGCTCCGCCATTTGGTGGAAAACGCCTTTCTCCACCTCAAGCGGTGGCGCGGCATTGCAACGGGATACGCCAGGAATAGAGCCTCATTCCTCGCTACTGTTCAAATCAGGTGTATCGCGCTCTGGGCGGCTATCTCGTGCCGACACTATCCAGCTTCTATCAGATAAGCTGCACTCCAGCCACCGACTGACCATTGGTTGCAAGGAAAAAGGGATTCAGCATATCCGGCTTGTTGTACGTCAGGTCGGAGCCATCGAGCTTTGTCACCTTACCTCCGGCAGACTCCACCACGCAGTGAGCCGCCGCCGTGTCCCACTCCATCGTGGGGCCGAGACGCGGATATATATGAGCCGAGCCGTTGGCGACCATTATCAGTTTCAGGGAACTGCCAACACTTATGCAGTCGTATGGGGAGTTGAGGTTTTCCAGGAACTGGTCAATCTCCGGTGTTCTGTGGGACCGGCTGGCGACAACTATAAGTTTCTCGCCCTCTTTACGATCCCTGACTTTAATCGACATCGGCTCGCTGTTCATCGTCTCCTGAAAAGCGCCGCCACCTTTTTCGGCGTATACGGTCAGGTTGATGGCGGGCGCATGAACCACGCCCATGACCAGATTTTGCCCCTCAATAAGCGCGATATTGACAGTAAACTCACCGTTGCGCCGGATAAACTCCTTGGTGCCATCGAGCGGATCGATCAGCCAGTAGCGGTCCCACTTTGAGCGGACTTCGTATGGGACCGATTTTGATTCTTCGGAGAGGGCGGGTATATCAGGTGTAAGGGCTGTCAACCGCTCGATGATGATTCTGTTAGCGTCCATATCCGCCTGTGTCAGGGGTGAGTGGTCCGCTTTTTCGGTCTCGCCAAAGTCCTCCCGCTCGTAGACCCGCATGATCGCGTTTCCCGCTTCTTTTGCGATGGTTACGATTTCCTCAAGCTCAGGAATATCAGAACTCATTTATATCTTTCTCAAGTTATAATGCCGCAACAATAACAGAACAGACGGAAAATGACTGAATACGACCCGCAGATTATAAATCTTCTTCTGGGTTCCATCTCCATACTATTACTCTTTGCGCTTTTTTTCAGAACTAAACGGATAGAAACCCTGGAAAACGATATCTCCGATCTGGGGGAGGAGATTCATATTCTGAAAGAGTTCACGGTTCAGGCCCGGAGAGAAACGGTGGAGGATGCGTCGCTGGGCAGACGGGAGCAGCGGGAGTCGTTCAAATTGTTCGAGGATTCGATCCTCTCCAGACTCTCCGAAACGGCGGTGATGCAAAAAGGTCAGTTCGACGCGCTGGCGGGAAGCGTAAGAAACCTGGCCAGCGGTGTCGAAAAGGAGCTTGAAAAAGTCCGCCATACGGTAGACGAAAAACTTCAGCACACTCTCGAAAAGAGGCTCACCGAATCGTTCGAGCTTGTCAGAAGGCAGTTGGAGAACGTGCATAGAGGGTTAGGCGAAATGCAGACTCTGGCCATCGGCGTTGGTGATCTGAAGCGGGCATTGACAAATGTGAAAAGCAGAGGTGTATGGGGTGAGATTCAGCTCGGCGCTCTTCTGGAGGAACTGCTTACCGCCGACCAGTTCTCAACCAACATCGCCACAAAACCGGGATCGAATGACAGGGTGGAGTTCGCCGTGAAGCTTCCGGGGATGGATGAAGATGGATCGAATCCTGTCTGGTTGCCTATCGACGCGAAGTTTCCAATGGAAGATTACCTGCGGCTTCTCGACGCGCAGGAGAGCGCTGATAAAAAACTGGCCGAAGACGCTGGAAAAGCGTTGCAGACGAGGATCAAAAACGAAGCGAAAAAGATTCATGACAAATATATAGACCCGCCGCACACAACAGATTTCGCCCTGCTCTACCTTCCCACGGAGGGCTTGTACGCTGAGGTACTGCGAAGGCCGGGTCTCTCCGATCAGATACAGCGGGATTACCGCGTTACGCTGGCCGGTCCCACTACCCTGACCGCCTTGCTAAACAGCCTCCAGATCGGATTCAGGACACTGGTCATCCAGAAAAGGGCTTCTGAAGTGTGGGAGCTACTTGGTATCGTCAGGACGGAATTTGAAAAATATGGTGAGCGGGTCGCCTACACAAAGAAAAAAATTCAGGAAGCCGCTGGCGCCATCGACCAGATTGAAGTCCGGGGCAGGGCGGTGGAGCGGAAGCTGAAAAACCTCGACAAACTGCCTCCGTCTACGGACGAATAGATTGGATCACTTCTGAATTTCCGTAGTGAGGGTGAGCAGATGTGTAGTTAGATGTGGTTGCGGCACTCGCTGTGGCCGAGCCACTCGCTGTGGGCGAGCCACTTATTTCCAGTTCCACCATTTGAGCAGTTCAGGATTGTGGGTTTTGTTCGACGCAAAATAGACAGCGCATCGGAAGACGTATAAAACGCACCGGTCAATATGTATTCCTTCCAGCCGACAAAGCGTGTCGTACAGCTCTTGCGGATCGGCGTTTACAAGATCGCCGACCGAATGTACGCCTATTTTCACAAGTTTAGCTGAAAGTTTTGGACCGACACCCGGAATCGTTTTGAGATCATTCATTCCACTTTGCATTGATTTTAATTCCGCCCCGAAATAAGATGACACCGTTTATTTAACAGCAGAGTATTACATAATGATTATTCTACCAGCCATCGATATTATGGATGGTCATGTTGTCCGTCTTGTTCGCGGCGAGTTCGACCAAAAAGTTGTCTACTCCGAAGACCCTGCCGGGATGGCGAAAAAGTGGGCCGATATGGGGGCGGGAACGCTTCATCTGGTTGACCTTGACGGCGCCAAGGTAGGCGAACCTGTAAACCGGGAGGCAATCCGCGCCATTACGGGTAGCTGTGACATCCCTGTCGAAGTCGGTGGTGGCATAAGAACCATTGAGACCATCGAGAAATATTTCGACCTGGGTGTATCGCAGGTCGTTCTCGGAACTGCGGCCCTTGAACGCCCCGATTTTGTTCTGGAAGCCGCCGATCTTTATCCCGACAGGATTCTTGTCGGGATCGACGTAAAGGATGGCAAACCGGCCACAAGAGGATGGCTTGAGACGGTGGACGAAGACCCTGTGGCGTTGACGAACCGGTTCGCCGCCATGGGGGCCACGGGTGTTATCTATACGGATATATCGAGGGATGGCGCATTGAAAGGCCCCAACCTTGAGGGTCTGAAATCATTTGCGGAGGCTGTCGATATTCCAGTAACGGCCTCAGGTGGTGTCACCACCGTCGCCGACGTGAAAGCGATCGCGCAATTGGAATCCTCCGGTGTCAACTCGATGATTATCGGGAAAGCTCTCTACGACGGCGCTATTGATCTTGCAGAAGCGTTAGAGGCTTTGAAAGGCTGAGATGTTACGCCGACGCATCATCCCCTGCCTCGATGTCAACAAGGGTCGTGTGGTCAAAGGGGTAAAGTTTGTCGATCTGGTGGACGCTGGCGACCCGGTGGAAGTGGCAAGGCGATACGACCTGGAGGGCGCCGATGAACTGACCTTCCTCGACATCACCGCCTCCTCCGATGACCGTAACATCATCCTCGACGTGGTGGCCCATACAGCGGAGCAGGTTTTTATGCCGCTAACTGTGGGTGGTGGTGTCCGGGAGCCGGAAGATATCCACAGACTGCTTCGCGCAGGGGCGGACAAGGTCGGCATAAACACAGCGGCTGTAAATAACCCGGAGTTTGTGAGGATAGCCTCCAAACGGTTTGGATCCCAGTGCATCGTCGTAGCCATAGACGCTAAAAGACGTGGTGAAACCGATGCGGAGGGGTGGGAAGTCTTTATTCATGGCGGCAGAACCGCTACGGGTCTTGACGTTGTGGAGTGGGCGAAAAAGATGGAAGCGTACGGCGCAGGTGAGATTCTGTTAACATCAATGGACTCCGATGGCTCGAAAAACGGATACGACCTTATGCTGACCCGCGCCGTGAGCCGCGCCACCACAATCCCGGTCATCGCATCGGGTGGAGTCGGGACTCTCGAACATCTCTACGAAGGGATCGCCATCGGCGAAGCGGACGCTCTACTGGCCGCCTCGATCTTTCATTTTCAGGAGTATACGATTCAGGAATCGAAACGGTATTTAAGATCGCGCGGAATATCCGTTCGGGACGAAAACGCTCACGGTTAAGGATTATACAAGATGACAGACGGCAGAATTCTGGATGAGCTGTACGAAATAGCGCTGGAACGAAAAAACTCCGACCCCTCGGAGTCTTACGTCGCGAGCCTCTACGCTAAAGGTGAGGACAAAATCCTCGAAAAAGTGGGGGAGGAGGCTATCGAGACCATCCTTGCTCACAAGACGGGTGTGAAAGAAGATATCGTCTACGAAACCGCCGATCTCTGGTTCCATTCCATAGTCGCCCTTGCCCATAAAGGTATACCCGTATCGGAAGTCTGCGCGGAACTTGAAAAAAGATTCGGAAAGACCGGTCTGCGCGATGAATAGCAGGAATGGTCGCCAATAAAAGCTCTGGTGGTTCCGGGAAAAAAACCGGCCCACCCAGAATAATCAACCGGAAAGCCCGACACCTCTACGAGATCGAAGAGACATTCGAGTTCGGTATCGTACTTATCGGATCGGAGGTGAAGAGCCTCCGGGGGGGTAACGCCAACCTGCAGGACGGTTACGCTAAAATCGTCCGGGGTGAACTCTTCTTGCACGGTCTGCACATCTCCCCTTTTGAAAACCGTAATACGTTCCATGACCTCGATCCAAAACGGGAGCGGAAACTCCTGGCCCACAAGAAGCAGATCGCAAAACTTGAAGTTTCGCTGGCGCAATGCGGTTATACCCTTGTGCCGCTAAAAATATATTTCACGAAGAGTTTCGCGAAGGTGCAACTCGGTCTTGGAAAAGGAAAAAAACTGTACGACAAACGGGAATCCCTGAAACGAAAAACCGTTGATCGGGAGATGGAACGGGCCATGAAAGAGCGTTGAGGCGATATGCTATAATGGCGGCAGTATAAAAATCAGGGTTCTGTACCTATGTCTAAAGATCATGAAGAGATTCAGCAAGCCAAAGAGTCACCCGGAGCGCGTACTCTCTCGGCCATGCTCGAAGATCTCGATCACCTTGTTGATATACCTCTCTCCATCAGCGCGGAACTCGGTTTTGCAAACAGGACCATAAGAGAGATTCTCGCCCTGCACCCAGGCTCCGTTATCGAGCTTAACAAACTCGTCGGGGAACCTATGGAGATATACATAAACGGCCTGCTCACCGCCCGTGGAGAGGTTGTTGTGGTAAACGAACGTTTCGGTGTCCGTGTGACAGACGTTATCGATCCGTTGGAGATAGTCCGTTTCCAGATGTAATCTGACATTGTCCGGAACTCCTTCCCACGTTGTATCCCTTGAATAACGAAGAGCCAAGATCCCTTGACGAACTGTTACAGGAGATAGCCGAGGTACTCTTTCCACATCTGGACGAACCTGTTATCGATGTCCACTCCAAAGCAAGCGATGGCGACACCGCGTTGCATGTAGCCGCATGGAGGGGGAATGAGTCTGCTGTCTTGCTCCTGCTCGACGCGGGCGCAAAAGTGGACGAACCGGGCGATATGGATTGCACCCCACTCTACGCCGCTGTTGCGCAGGGGCATGTGAAAATTGCCCGCATGTTGCTTGAACATGGCGCGAACCCCGATGCGGATAACGAACTTAACGCCACACCCCGAAAACGGGCGGGAGAGTCGGTCTCAGAAGAGATGAGGGCCCTCTTTTACATTATCTGACCGACACCTTGAATAGAACGGTTCTGTTTTTCGCCGGATTCTGCATTGTTCTGCTCCAGTTCTTCATGGTGCGGGAGATCACCGCCATGCTTCTCGGAACCGAGATGGTGATACTGCTCGTGACGGTCGCCTATTTTTCCGGTTTTTCTGTCGGCTATATGATCGCCGGTCTGATAGATGAGAAAACCTTGAAGGTACTAGCCGTAATCACATGGGCCATTCACCTGACACTCCCTTTTTCGTTGCATTACCTCGGAGGCTCCCTGGCCGATTACAAGTTCGGCCTGACATTTTTGCTACTACTGTTCGTGACCACGTTTTTGCTCTCTTCTTTCTTCAGCGTTCTGGCGCCCAGATTCATCGACGGGGTAAACGACGGGCGAAATTCCATTGCCCCTCTCTACGGCGCCGAGTTATCCGGGGGTCTTGTGGCGGTGGTGCTCATCCTGTTATCCGGCTTTCTGCCACCTGTTGCCACTCCTCTTTTCTATCAATGCGCCCTTGCCCTTCTTGTCGGCTTGATCGTTGATAATAAAAGTTTCCGGCTGGCCCTGACGGTGGGGGTTGTGGCTTACGCCTTCTCATATAATCCGCTACAGTCGCACAGCGTCGCTTTCTATTATGAAAAGGTCCAGCGGATCGAAGGGGCTAAAACTCTTATGAGCGTGAACAGCGCGTACCAGAAAGTTGATTTCATACAGAGCGGATCGGATCGAAGAAATCTATACCTTAACGGGCTACAGAATTATGGCTCCGATTCCTTAAGCGACTTTAATACGTTCCTGTCGAAAGTTCCTGCGCTGTTAGTGAAACCTGACAAGGCGCTCATTGTCGGAAGCGGTTCCATGGAGTCGGTGTTGTATCTATCCCGGTTGGCTCGCGAGGTGACAACGGTGGAGATCGATCAGGCGGTAATTGATGGCTCCAGAAAATATCTGGACGATAAGAAAAGGCTAACGAAGGTCACCAACTGGAAC
Source organism: Nitrospinaceae bacterium (assembly GCA_029261405.1). Taxonomy (GTDB): domain Bacteria; phylum Nitrospinota_A; class UBA7883; order UBA7883; family JAJDBK01; genus JAJDBK01. The sequence goes on along the minus strand of JAJDBK010000016.1, from coordinate 3,277 downwards.
GTTGTAATAGACGACGCAAAACGGTTCATGGGCGAAACGAATGGACGATACGATCTTATTGTCATGGATGTTCCAGCTCCGCTGACTGTGCAAGTGGGTCTGTTGCATTCGGTCGATTTTTACCAGATGGCGAAACGAAAACTTGCCCGAAATGGTCTTATGGCCGTGTCGCTCAGCGGAACTTTCCGGGCCGGTAACTCAACTCCGATTACGGTAGTGGCGGGATTGGCGGAAGTTTTCGACGATCTGGTGGTCTATACACCGGGAGCGGGGGAGCGAAGTTACGCCCTGGCGGGGAACAGGGTCGTGTTCAGCCAGGAACAGCTTGAAACTATATTACGCCATGAGGGGGCCGGAGATGCGTACATCCATTCCAGCTCCGAGGTGATGGAAATTATCAGGGGCGTTGAGCCAATGAGGTTCTCCGATATGAGTTTTCCCGTCAGGAGAAGTTTAAAACGGGTTTTTCGCAGGATTACGGGTGGCTAAAGAATGAAAGCCTCCTTCACCGCATGCATGGGTATCTATCTTGGCCTGCTACAGACAGGTTATTTCTTTCACCTCGAAGTGTGGCTGACGGCAACTTATCCCGGATTCCTGACTGTTCTTTCTGCATGGATGGCCGGAACCGTTTCTGGTCTTCACTTCTCCAAAGCCCGTGTTTTAAAACCTTCAATGATGGTAGTTTTGTTGTTCGCAAGCCTGACAGCTTATTACCTTTCGTTTCTCCTGCTGAAACTCTACCCGTATCAATCAGGGTTTCTGCCTCTGCACGGCGCCCTCATATTCGTTTCCGGCGTTCAGGGGGGCGTGTTCTTCCAGACTTACCGTAACCTCTTCCCCTCATCCTCGAGCCTTTTCTTATGGGAGAACAACGGATTTATCCTCGGCTGGGTCGGCGGGTTTGCCGGCTTTGTATTGTACGGAACCGGGTTCACCCTGACGGCGCCCCTCGTTACGCTTGGCGTTACCCTTGTTTTACATCGACGGCTGGAATAGAATTGACCTGTAAATGTAACTAAACGATTCTTCCTATTGGAGTAGGCGATGTTTGGAATTGGAATGCCGGAACTTATCATTATTCTTCTGATTCTCCTTGTTATCTTCGGAGCCAACCGACTGCCGGAGATAGGCGCAGGTCTCGGTAAAGGCATCAGGAACTTTCGCGGTTCGATAAAAGACGCGGAGAAAGAGATCGCCTCCTTGAACGAAGAGGAGAAAGACGGAAAAGACGAGCGCAAATCGTAACGTCTGTTATTGCCGATGGAAAAAGAGATAAAAGTTACCTGCTCGTGCGGGACAATTCTGATTATCGACAGGATAAGTGGCAAAGTTCTAGCCACACGCAAACCGCTGGTCAAAGATAGTGGCGGAGACCGTTTCGCCGACGCTTTCCAGAAGGTCAGTGAAGACAAGACTCGACGCCATTCGGTGTTCGACAACATGAAAGAGAATCAGGAGAAGAAAAAAAAGGTGGCGGAGGAACTTTTTAACGCTTCGCTTGAAGACGCCAAAAAATCGGGGGATGACAAACCGCACAACGTCTTCGATCTCGATTAACCTGCCCTATTCCCAATGACCGATCTATATCGAGTCAATCTCTCAACCCTAACCGAAAAGAACCGGAACGCCGCCATAGCTGTCGATAACGCGCGTGACAGTGTGGAACTCGCAAAATCGAAATCGGGTGTCGCCACGGGATCGATCAGGGGCGTTCTGCTACATAGCCGATACGACCCTGTGAAAGAAGCCGTCACACAGGTTCGCTTAAGCGGCGCCAGACCGGGGAGCCAGGTTGTGGTCTACGGGTTCGGGCTTGGACACCATGTGGCGGAGTTTCTCAATATCGTGGGGCCATCAGGTCGGGTGGTGACCGCCGAAGCCGAAACATCCATTCTGAAAGCGGCCCTTACCGTAATCGATCCGGGCCTGCTTTCCGATCCGCGTCTGACCATTGTCTCCGGGCCTGATGAAAACTCGATCCTTTCAGAATTGTCGAAAGTCTTTACGTCACTCGACCCGGATAGAACAGTCGTCGCTATCCACGACCCAAGCTTTCGCGTTATGCCCGACGTTTATAAAAACCTGAGAAACGCCATCGAACTTATCAGGATGGAACGAAGGTTCCCGGCGGTCATGGGTGACGACGAAAAAAAAAATCTTTCTGATAACATGCCGATAGTTTTGCAGGGGGGAGCGGTTAGTCAGCTACACGATATATATCCCGGCGGAACGGTGATTGTCGTCGGCGCGGGGCCAACTCTTGAGCGGGACGTGATATATCTCGCCTCAGACCGCAATAGATTCGCCATCCTCGCAAGCGACACCTCATTGCCGGTCCTGCTGGCTAACGGGGTGACACCCGACCTTCTCTTCACCGCCGACCCTCAACCGGCAAGCCGACTTCATTTCCTGCTCGCGGATAGATACGATCTGCCCCTCGTGGCCCTACCCACCGCCAATTCAGATATTTTGAAGAGATGGGAAGGCGATATCTACGTCGGGTTTATCAACCCTGAAAAATACCCGGCCCCGGCTGATTCGTGGGCGGCTTCACGAGGAGTTTTCAGGTCGGGCGGCTCGGTTTCATGTCTAGCTCTCGAAACAGCCCTGATGATGGGGGCCGGAAGAGTGGTACTGGTCGGCCAGGACTTTTCATATCCCTTCGGAAAAATCTACGCGGACGGAACCGCTCCCGCCGAACTTGACATGAGCGTTGACATGAGCGGTAAAGATATCGTCGAATGCAAAAACCACTTCGGTAGCGATGTTAAAACTTCGATAAACCTGCACTCCTACAGACGCGCTTTCGAAGATATGGCAAGGGACAACTCGCAGGTTGAGATAATAACCCTGTCACCAGACGGCGCGGTACTGGAGGGAATCGCGGCGGTATCGTTTGCTTCGTTGACTGGAGGGAAAGAATCGGCTGTCCAGTTGCCCGCTCTTACGCCTGGGAAGGTTGGTGAAGATGTGGTTGCAGCTTTCATGTCGTATTGCGGAATTAGCTAGATGTAATAAAGAGTAAGAGTTGCGAGAGTCAGTCTCCGATGTTTGCTTTAAGGGCCTGTCGCCGAATAGCTATTCGTCTTTGAGTGTGGCATAATATTCATACTGTACATTTCTGGCCCTTACCCCCCAGTTCAATAAGGAAGTGCACCGCCCCGCATGAGGTTATGCTTGGTGGCTATGAGAAAGAAATATAAGCAGTTAGGGATAGAAGAGCGTGAGCGAATCATGGCGCTGAATAGCCTTGAGTGGAGCCATGGGGAGATAG
>JAJDBK010000015.1 GCA_029261405.1 Nitrospinaceae bacterium | reverse complement strand
TTGAAAACGACGAACATCATCGAGTCAGTCAACGGCCAGGCTGAGGAACGATGCGGCCGGGTAGATTACTGGAAGAACTCTAAAAAGCTGCCTGAGAACGAAAAGACCGTGGATAGTTTCAACTAAGAATGGGATTGACTCACCGCTTCCTCACGAAACTCAGATGTATACTTCTGGTTACTCATATTAACCTCCATAATCAAATTATCACATGGAGGTGTCTACGGAAATGTGGCAAGTCCATTTCCAATGTGCTATTTCCTTTAACAACATTACGCGATGATATATTGTACGGTAAAAACAGAAGCGAATAAAGAACTCAGCAAAGACTAGATTCTATTTATAATAATCCTTGCCAAGTTTCGCCGCCAGCAACAGTATCGGCGCTAGGTGCCATAACAGATCGAATATATCAAGCGGTTTTACAAGCGTGCCGTTCTTTAGCATTCCAAGTTTCTCCACGAGGTGCGGGACCGGGTAGAAGGGCGCCAGCGCCATCAGGATCGCTACCGGAACCAGCGCTCCATAAGGGATCGAGTCGAGAGTCATACACGCCTCCATTCGTTCTGCGCCACCATATGGTAGAGCAGTGGGATCACTACAAGGGTCAATGCTGTGGAAGCTGTCATGCCGAAAATCAAAGCCCACGCAAGACCGCTCCACACCGGATCAGCCGCTATCACAACCGCCCCTAAAATCGCCGCCGCCGCTGTCAATACTATCGGACGTAACCGTATCGCGCCCGCCTCGATAATAGCCTCCCTGATCTCCATACCTTCATCTTTTTTCTCAAGAATAAACTCCAGCAAAACGATGGAGTTTCGTACCACTATGCCGGAAAGCGCAATGATTCCGATCATCGATGTCGCCGATAAATAAACTCCTACCAGGGCGAATCCCGGCATGACACCAATCATGGCCAGCGGGATCGGACCCATGATGACAAGCGGCACAACGAAGGAACGAAACCGGCCCACAAGGATAAGATAGATCAACAAAACCGCCACCGCCATCGCCATGCCCAGGTCGAACATGACATCCCAGGTAAGATCCCACTCGCCGTCCCAGACGATTCGATAACCTTCCGGCAACGGGTTATCCTTCAGATAAAAGAGCATATCGAGAACCGCGTAGATCGAACCTCGCTGTCCCATCTCACCAAAGACATAAACCACGGGGTTTAGGTTCTTATGCAGTATCGGGCGTTCTATATCCCCCGGAATAATGCGCACAATCTCCGACAATGGAGCTATGCTCCCGTTAGCGCCAGTGATATACATCTTTCCCACATCGGTAGGCGCGGCGCGAGCGTCTCTCGCGTAGCGCAGAAAAATACCTACCGGCTCTTTCGCTCCCGGAACATGCAGTGCGCTGACGACAGAACCCTCAACGCCCATCCGTAGTTCCCGCACGATATCCGTGGTGGTAACACCGAGGCTTGTAGCTTTCTCCTTATCGACTTTCAGATAATGTTTATGAACGATATCCTTCACCGAATCGTCGATGTCGGTAACTTCGGATGTGTCCCCGAAAATTTTCCGCACAACTTTTGCCAGTTCCCGTTGTTTGTTGTAATCGGGTCCATAAATCTCCGCCACCACAGTAGAACGGACCGGCGGACCGGGAGGGTCTTCCACCACCTTTATATTCGCGCTGAAGGGGAGACCGATTTTGTGTAACTCAGGCCGGATCGTATAAACAATCTCTTCAGACTCCCGATCCCTCACCGATTTATCGACAAGGTTAACCCTGATTCCAGCGAAATGCTCCTCGCTCCTGAACGATGCGCCGCGCAACAGTCCGTTAAAATCGATAACAGAACCGGTTCCCACAAAAACCTCGTAATCGTTAACCTCTGGTATCTTCGATATCCGTTCGCTCAAAAGCCGGGTCACTTCGTCTGTCTTCTTGAGAACTGTCCCGTTCGGCATATCAATAGTAACGAGAAATGTGTTCTTGTCAGCTTTAGGTAACATCCTGAAATTGACAACCTGCAACAGAGGCAAAGCCATCGCCAGCGTAAAAGCCACCCCTACCAGACCGAGAAAAGTCCACCGGGCAAAACCGTTGTTCAGCAGAGGTAGCATGACAGCTTTGTAGCTTTTATAGACGGGTCGTTCCTGTAGAGGGGCCTCTTTTTTGGAATCGTCGTGGACCTTGATAATCCTGTAACTCGCCCAGGGTGTTACCATGAACGCCACCAGGAGCGAGACCAACATCGCCACCGGCACGTTAAAGGGGATCGGCGCCATATACGGCCCCATCATGCCAGTCACAAAAGCCATCGGGATAAACGCCACAATAACTGTCAGCGTCGCAAGCACAGTGGGCGACCCGATCTCATGGACCGCTAATACTGCGGCCTCAAGTCTGTCTTTCGCCCCCATCTTGTAGTGCCGGTATATATTCTCGACTACAACGATAGCGTCGTCCACCAGAAGGCCAAGAGAGAGAATCAAAGCAAAAAGCGTAATCCGGTTAATGGTCTGATCGAACAACATGCCAACGCCAAGGGTGACAAATAGCGTTAAAGGAATGGCGATCGCCACAATAGCCGACTCCCGCCAACCAAGGGTAAATAACATCAAACCCACAACAAACACGATGGATAGAAAAAGGTGGAATATCAGTTCGTTTACGGCGTGGTCAGCCTTTTCACCATCGTTGCGTGTGATATGAAATTCCACGTCCGCCGGAACGACTCCCGATCTTTTTAACGCTTCGGTTTTTTCGATTATAGTCTCGGCGATTTCGACGGCGTTTAATCCCCGTTTTTTGGCAAGAGCGACGTTGACCGCCGTTCTCTCCGACCGATCTTTCACATCCGAGCCTGGCCCGAAACCGATTCGTGTTTTGGAAGTGACTTTTTCGTAACCGTCCGTAACTGTGGCGATATCGGATAAATAGATCGGAGTCCCACCCCGTACCGCCACCACCACCGATTTCACGTCGTCGGCGGTTTTCAGGAAGTCACCAGTCTCAACCTTTTGCAAAAGTCCATCCTTGGCAAATTCGCCCACCGGCAGACTGGAGTTTGACATCCTGATGGCGTTTGCAACGGTTGTAGCTCCGAGGGAGTATCTGCCAAGTTTTTCAGGATCGAACACAACGTTCACTTGCCGTTTCCGCCCACCGACAATATGGGGGTTTGCGGTACCCGGAATCCTCCGCAGTTCGTCCAGAAGATCGTCGGCCACAAGTTTCAGTTCACCATCGTTTCTTGTTGTGGAGGATAGAGTAACTACAACCAGTGGCACGTCATCGACATCAATCGGTTTTACCAAAGGTTGTGACGCGCTCTCAGGTCTGATGTCGAGATTCGACATGATCTTGTCGTACAGTTTTACCAGCGAATCCTCCTTATCCTCACCAACGAAAAACTGTACCGTCACGATCGACAAGGAGTTGATCGAAACGCTGTAGACATTTTCGACCCCCGGAAGAGCCCAGATCAACGCCTCAAGCCTTTTCGAGATATGCTCCTCCACCTCCCACGCCTCAGCCCCAGGGTAAGAGACAAAGACGTTGGCGGCCGGAACGGTTATCTGCGGATTTTCTTCTCGCGGTGTGACGATCAGGGCAAATATACCCAATGCGCTGACCGCGGCGATCAGAAGAAGAGTTAGCTGGCTGTCGATAAAATAGGCGGCTATCCTGCCTGCCAGATTTAACTCTTTACCGTTGTTCATTTCCAACGAGCCTTGCCGTACATGCCGATCCGTAACCCTTCAGCTTCTGGAAGGTCGATCCGTACAGTGAAAGAGTGTGTGGCGGGATCACCCGAAGGCGCGACATGGGCCACCTTGCCCCTGATTTCAACACCGGGAAGCGCATCGATGAGCACGGTCACTTCGTCTCCCCTGTTAACCGAGTTTATATCCGACTCGCGCACACCCGTCTCGAACCTAAGATTCTTTTCGTCGGTTACTTTTATGAGGGGCCCTCCAGGAGCTGTGAGTTCACCGACTTCTATCTTCTTATAATCTATAGTTCCGGTGACAGGGGATTTTAGAGTGGTGTATTCCAAAAAAATCTCAGCCTTTAATAGCTGGGCTTTGGCTATGGCAAGCCCCGCCTTTGCCCGCAGGTGGTCAGCTTTCGCACTATCGAATGCGCTTCGGGTGGCGGAGCCTTTGCCCTGCAATGTTTCTATCCGCGTAAAGGTGGAGGTAGCGTTTTCAAGAACGGCGGTGGCTTCCAATACATGCCCCTCGGCAAGAGCGATGGCGGCGTTAAACTCTCTGTCGTCGAGAGTTACTAGAATATCACCCTTATTAACCTTCTCCCCGACATCGTGGTTGATGGCGACTACATGCGAAACAATCTTCGCCGATACAACAGCCATATTTTTCGCCACAACCCGTCCGGTCGAAAAGATGGCTGTATCGCTCCGGGCGAAACTAAAATCGGGTAGAAGAAGTGTGGCAAACGCTGTAAGTAGAAAAAGTGTGCGGTGATTCATTCGGTTCTCTCCATGATCGACAATTCGTTTCGGCCAAGGGTAAGATCAAGCTGTGCCCGCGCCAGAATAATTTTGTAGCGTGATTCGTAATAGCCGAGCTTAGCCTCTTCTAACTGGGTCTCAGCTTTAAGCAGATCTCTTGTGTCCACCGCCCCTTCAAGGTATCGTTCCTTTGTTATGGCGTGACTTCTTTCGGCAAGGGTCGATTGGCTCAGCGAAATAACCATGTTCTCGACGTTGGTCAAGAGCTTGCGGTAGTTATTTTCTATTTCCACCTTCAGCTCCGCCCGTTTCGACTCGTAAAGAAACTTTACTGTAGTAAGGTTGGCTTTTGCGATGGCTATTTTCGCCTTGTCACGGCCACCAGCAAAAAGGTTTATGTCGGCGCGTATTGCGAAAATCCACGAATCACCATCACCACCCGGAGAATTCTTGCCGTCAAGGTTGTAGTCGTATGTCATGCCGAGGGCAGGGTGGAGGGCGCCTCTGGTCGAACGCAATTTGTCTTCCGCCTCCCCGATCTGTGTGACAAGCTTCTGAAGGTCAGGACGCGACTTTCGCCCCTCCTCAACCAGGGCGTTAAGCGATTCCCGGAAAGGGGGAACCTCGTACTCACCGAACTGGACCGTGAACTTTTCGTCATCACCCATGCCGAGCAGGGCTTTGATCGATGAATGCGCGGTCGCCATTTCGGCTTTTGTGTCGTTAATATTTTTTCTCACCCGTTCCAGGTTGATCTTTACGTCCAGAACATCGGTTGTCAGGGTCAGTCCCGCCTCCGATTTGTCTTCGGTAACCTTGACGCTCTCTTTGGCGAGTTCTTTTGATTTTTCCAGAACCTCCATTTTTTTCGTCAATAACCATAATGCGAACCAACGTTCGATAATAGCGAACCGTATCTCTTTGCGAGCGGTTTCAGTATCGAGAGAGGCGGATTTAACGTTCGACTCGGCCATCCGGTTTGCGTAATAAACCCTTCCGCCTCTGTAGAGACTCTGCTCTACGAAAATCGTGGTCCTCCAGTTGCTGATAGTTTCAGGGTTGTTCAATAACGCCGGATCAAAATCCTCACCGGTTATCCTCTCCTGGTTCAGTTTTACTCCAAACGCTCTCATAGGACTGTTGGTGGCAAAATAGGTTTCCGAAAGTCCGATCTTCGGCATATAACCCGACTTTGCCAGATCGACACTGCCTCTGGCGGCCTCAATTCTTGATTTTGCCGCCATCAGAGAGGCGTTATCGTGCATTGCCCGTGAAATCGCCTGCTCAAGACGCATTGCCGACGCTGTGGATGGGTTTGCCAGCCCGAATCCAATAATGAGGAGGAGAACGCCGTGGAGGATACCGAATGATTTATGGGGCATCTCGCTCCTCACTTCCCATCCGTGGCGTTATCGATCATGGCGGTTAGTCTCTCTTTGCTCACAGCGCCTACAAGGTTGTCCACCAGTTTCCCCTCCTTGAAAAGCATCAGCGTCGGGATTCCCCGCACACCGTATTTGGCCGGAGTGGTATAAGCCGTTTCAGTGTTGCACTTGGTCACCTTTACTTTGCCCGCAAATTCGTCCGCGACCTGCTCCACTATCGGGGCGATCATGCGACATGGCGCACACCACGCCGCCCAGAAATCGACAAGAACCGGAAGGTCGCTTTGAAGGACCTCTTCGTCGAAGTTGACATCATCAACCTCGGTTATCTTATTTGACGACATGACTTACTCCCACACATTTACTTTTTATTTACGCCGACTTTCTCCAGAGCCATTCCCAAAGGACATACTTTCGAGAAACCGAACTGAAAAAGGTTCAAACCGACGAAGAGGGTCAGAAAGAGCCAGTACTGGGTATGAATCTGCGCCATGGCAAGGGAAACGATAATCATCGACCCGGCAATGGCGTGTATGTAGTCTGCAACAAACATTTTCGATCTCCTTTTTACATGTTATGAGAGAGATAAGGCAAAAAGTGGACCGAAATTATCAGTTATTGTAACCAGCAAAAAATCAAAGAGTTTCTTGTGGTAGTGAGTGGCTTGAACTGTGGCCGGGTAAGTGTTGCAACGCAAATGTTGCAACACGTTGCAACGGTTTTGGGCGAAATAGAAAGGAGGTTTATTCCCTCTTGAAATCAGAAAGGCTGTCGTCCTCGTCTGTGTCCTTGGCTGAGTCAGATATTTCTTTTATATATTTACGGGCGTTCACCACAAGTTTTCCCGACTTGGTGAAGTAGAAAACGCCAGTCTTGTGCATCTGATCGGCGTCCGCCTCTTCGCTCTCCTCTTCAGGCGCAATATCAAGTTCGGAGCTTATTTTGGGTTTGTTGGTGATATCGTCCGTTCTTTTGTAGAACTTGTGTTTCGCCCAGTCGAGAATGTTAATTCTCTCATCGTCAGAAAGGTCGAGCATGATACGTTCGATCTCTTTCATCGCATGAAGTTGCTTTTGTGACATTTTTTCAACCTTGATATAGTCGAAGGCGGCTACTCTGCCAAATACGCCGCAGTTTATTTAAACTTATTCTCTCACAGAATACACTTGGGCGGAGGTTACGACAAGTGAAACTCTTTCATTTTTCTCCATAACGTTGTTCTATCTATGCCCAGGATTTTCGCCGCCTGGGATTTCTTGCCGTGACTCTTTTGTAAGGCGTCACTTATTATCGACCTCTCATCGGAACTCTCATGGTTAGTTGTGGGCGCCGGATTGGTGATTTCCGGGGGGAGTGAGTCGGGCGAAATTATATTGTCGTCACAAAGGACAAACGCCTGGGCGATGGCGTTTTCAAGTTCACGAACGTTTCCCGGCCACCTGTATTTCATCAGGAGTTTCATAGCCTCTTTCGACACGCTCTCGATATTCTTGCCGGTCTCTTTTCGCTGGGAGGTCAGGATGCTCGCGACAAGCGGCTCGATATCATCGATTCTTTCTCTTAAAGGAGGTGTCTCGATACGCACAACCTTGAGCCTGTAATAGAGATCTTCCCTGAACATTTTTTTGTCTATCAGTTCTTTGAGCGAGCGGTTAGTTGCCGAAATTATCCTTGCGTTTACCTTTCTGGGAGTAGACTCTCCGACCCGTTCAATCGTTTTGTCCTGTAACACGTTGAGCAGTTTTACCTGCGTGGCGAGAGGTATCTCTCCGATTTCGTCCAAAAAAAGTGTTCCGGCGCCCGCTGTCTCAAACCGGCCTATACGATCCTTGAAAGCTCCGGTAAACGATCCTTTGGCGTGTCCGAACAGCTCCGATTCGAGTAGTGACTCCGACAAGGCCGCGCAGTTCACCTTTACGAACGGTTCGTTTCGTCTGGCCGATTTGTAGTGGATGGCCTCTGCGATCAAGCCCTTCCCTGACCCCGACTCCCCTTCTATAAGAGCCGGAGCGTCAGACTTTGCAACCTTTTCGATAATTGTAAAGACATGCCGCATCCGCTGGTTACGTCCGATAAGTTTGTGATACACAGGACGGTCGTCCAGCCTTTTTTCGAGGCTCCTGATCTCGGATATATCGTGTACGATCAGGACCACTCCTTTGACATAGCCTTTGTCATCCTTGAGCGGCGCCGTGGAGAGAATCGCGGTTCTTTCATCCCCTGCGCCGTCTGTGAGTTTGAAAGAAAACTCCCTTACAGGTGTTCCGCTTCTTATGGTGGTGTCGAGGGATTCGCGGATTTCAGCAAGCAGGTCGCCGCAGAAGCACGACTTCCCCAGAACATCCACTTTTCTGACCCCGAAAAAACGCTCCGCCGCCCGGTTGAGCGACACAACATTCAGATTGTTGTCGAGGGAGATTATGCCGTCGAAAATGGAGTTGAAAATAGCCTCCAGATTCTCCTTTATAGTCATACAGCTATCGGTTTCACTCATGGGCCGATTTTATCACAGGTTCTCTTCTTCACTCTTTGTTGGCAATGACCTTCACCCAACTGATATCATTAACAGTTAACGTAATTGTGATTGCCACTTATAGAGAAACGGAAATTGAACAACGGCAGAAAAAAATTGGCGATAGTGACCCTCGGTTGCCAGATGAACAAACACGACTCGGAATGGATAGCCGGGTTGCTCTCTGATAAATACGACCTTTCGGACGATTCGGAAAACGCCGATTTTCTGGTGGTCAACACCTGCGCCGTGCGTGAAAAGGCGGAGCAGAAATTCTTCTCGCTGATTGGTCGGTTAAAAGCGCTCAAAAAACAGAACCGCAAGATGATCCTGGCTGTTGCCGGATGCATTGCCCAGGAGTGGGCGGAGGAAATAATAGAAAAAGCCCCCGATGTCGATCTCGTATTCGGGACGAGGAGCATAGACAAACTGCCACTCATGTTAGAGAAGTTCGGGGAGACAGGTCTACCCCAGGTCGATACTTCCGATGATTCCGTATACGACAGGTTTCCGATGCGACGGGTGTCGAAGTTTACCGCTTGGGTGTCGATTATGCGGGGATGCGACAACCACTGCTCCTACTGCATCGTGCCGATGGTCCGTGGCGGCGAACAGAGCCGACCTGTCGATTCAATTCTCGAAGAGATAAAAGAGCTTTCCGAGAAAGGTTATAAAGAGGTGACTCTATTGGGCCAGAACGTCAACAGCTATGGAATGGGGCTTTCACCGGTTGTGGACTTCCCGGAGTTGATGGCAAGGATAGATGCGATAAGCTCCATTCCGAGACTTCGCTTCGTAACATCCCATCCGAAAGATCTTTCTGATCGACTGGTGTCGGCCATGAGGGATATCCCTTCGTTATGTCCGTCGTTGCACTTGCCGATCCAGTCGGGGTCGGACAGAATTCTCAAGATAATGAACCGGGGTTATACTGCGGATCACTACTTTGCGCGGGTCGAAAAACTGAAGGAAGCCGTGCCCGACATAACCTTGACTTCCGATGTCATTGTTGGATTTCCGGGGGAGACGGACGAAGATTTCGAGGCGACTCATCAGGCGATAAAACGGGCCAGATACGACAATATTTTTCTGTTCAAGTATTCACCACGCCCAGGATCGAAGGCTCTCAACCTTAAAGAGATGGTCGATCCGGTTACCGCGCAGGAGCGATTCGACATAATTTTGGAAGAGCAGAAGGAGATATCATTCCAAAACCACAAAACGTGGGTCGGAAAGGAAGTCTCAATTCTTGTTGATGGTGCAAGCAAGCGTGGCGAGAATAGTTACGCAGGAAGGACTGATCAGAATATCGTTGTGAATTTCAGTTCGCAAAAGGATAATAGTGGTAATTTTACTCGTGTTATGATCACAGAGGGAAAACGACACAGTCTTACCGGGGTGGAAGTTTGATATGGATGACAGCGACGACTTGGACGAAATAAACGATCCTGAAGAGCTACTGGAGATGAAAGTGGACGGCCTGGTTTTCGATCCGCTGACGAATACTCCTATAATCATACTGAAGGATGATGAGAGCGAAAAAACCTTGCCGATCTGGGTAGGGTATCCGGAAGCCACCGCCATAGCCCTTGAGATGGAGTCTGTGACCACGCCAAGACCGATGACCCACGACCTCATTAAACAACTTCTTGACCATCTCGACGCTACCGTAAACCATATAGTAGTCAACGATTTGCAGAACAATACATTTTTCGCGGTCATATCGATTGAGGGACCATCAGGGCCGATCAGTGTCGATTCGAGACCATCGGACGCCATTGCAGTGGCGCTCCGGGTCGGTTGTCCGATTTTTGTCGCCCAGGGTGTTATAGAGAGGGCGCAAACCCTCAAACCGCCGGTCGAGAAGGGGGAAGAGGGTGATACTGAGGAAGAACAGGATTTCAGGAAATGGCTGAAAAATATTAAACCTTCCGATTTCGGAAATATGGATCAATAACTGATGGTTCCGGCTTTTTAATCATTTCCGGTTTAACCAATACCAAGGAGGTATTATGATTTTTTTTCGATTTGCCATTACAGCTCTTGCTCTGTTTGTTACTTTATCTATTGTTCCGTTCAGTTCGCCTGCGGAAGCTAACCCCTGCAACCCGTGCGCTAATAGCAAAGTCCAGGTTAGGGATAACCACATCACCGACTATAAAAAACTGTTGGCCATGGGCGAAAAAATGTGGAATGACGAAAACCTTGGCGGGAGCGGGCTTTCATGTATGTCGTGCCACACTGATCACGAGTCGTTGAACATCGAGAAACATCACGGGGTGTGGCCGCATAACGTACACATGACCAACGACATCCTTACGCTGACACAGATGATCAACTTTTGCATGCTTAACCCTATGGAGGGAAAAGCCATCGATCCTGATAGCGTAAAAATGACCGCTATGGCCGCTTTCTACACTGATTATGTCCAGAGCAAACTGCACAAACCCTACTGCGCAAAACATAAGCCCGGCAAACACGTATGCAATCCGTGCGATATGAAAGACGGAAAATGCTACGGTATGACAAAAAACCCATGTGAGAAATGTGATATGCGCAAGGCGATAAATCCATGTGAGAAATGTGATATGCGCAAGGCGATAAATCCGTGTGAGAAATGTGATATGCGCAAGAACAGCAACCCATGCTCAAAAGCGAAGAATCCGTGTAACGCTTTTGCGAATTGATTTTTGTATAGCCTGAATGGTGTGAGCGTTTGGCAATAGACGTTTCACACCATTCAGGCTGAACAGACTCCCGTAAATGAACCGCATCGAAGACAGTTCTGATCCGTGGGGCATTCTGCTGTAGTTCGCATCTGTGTGGATAAAATATCCTCTTTTTTCAGGTATCCGTCGTAAAGACCATCCCCTACCATCGCCCATGGCAAAATCTCGTCATGACTCTTTTTGCGAAGCGCGAAGAAATCGGGATCAAATGATGCTTCACGAAACGCCTTGAACCAGTCTCCGCCGTTTTCAAGGGCCAACTCAATAGCCTCGCCGACCCTTCTGTCGCCCAACGAAAGAACCGTCTGAACGTATGAGTTACGCGCTGAACCGACCTGAACGGTTACATTGGGGATTTTATCGAGTGCGGATTTAACGGATCGAAGTTTGGCCCGGATAGGTTTGATTCCCGCGAAGGGCCTCCACTGCCACGGCGTTCCCGGTTTTGGAACCAACCCGTCCAGACCGATGATAATGGAACCGATAGTCCCTCTTGTTCTCGATGATTCGATCATGGTTTGTTGTATCTTTTTTACCAGAGGCGCTATGGCCGCCACATCCTCTTCCCGTTCTTCCGGTAGACCAACAAGGAAGTAGAGTTTTATTTTAAATGGCGCTTCTTCTGACAATACCCGCACGGCGTTTAGAATGGTTTCATCACGCATATCCTTGTTGACGATTTTACGCAACTCGTAGCTACCCGCTTCAGGCGCGAGGGTTACGGTTTTGCAATCTCCTTCGACAAGAGCTTTTGCCATCTTGCGGGATACCTTTTCAAGGCGCAGGGAGGATACGGAGAAGGAGGCGCCCTTATCGACGATATGGCGGAAGAGGGCTTCGGCTTCCGGGTGGTCACAGATAGCGCTGCCGACAAGCCCAACTTTTCCGCTTTGTTCAAGAGCCTCGTCTACGGCTCTGAATAACTCCGCTTTCGGAGCGTACCTTGTCGGTCTGTAGATATATCCGGAGACACAAAATCGACAGTGTCTTCCGCACCCTTTGCCGATCTCCACGAGGGACATATCTCCGAATACCGTGTCAGGTGTTCTGATGATGGTAACGTTCGGTTTGTAATCCCGCTCCCACATCCGTTCAACTTTTTCCGGGTAGCCATCCTCTCTGTTGTATCGTTCAATGGTTCCTTTGTCGGTGAAAACCGGTTCATACGCCGATGGAACGTAAATCCCGGGCGTGTTCCCGAATAGCGACAGGTCATGGGGGGCGCCAGATTGGAAGGAGTCGCAAAACCGGTCTACAATGCCTTCACCTTCGCCGATGAAAAGAAGGTCCATGAACTGCGACAGTGGTTCCGGGTTGAGGGTAGGGCATACACCTCCCGCGCAGAGAAGGGGCCTCTCACCCTGCTCACGCCTCAAGGGTATGTGAGCGAGTTTCAGGATTTTCAGGACGTTGAGATAATCATCTTCAAACGTAATCGAAAATGCGACGATGTCAAAACCTGAGAGCGGCTCTCCTGTCTCAATTGATAAAAGGTTGTCACCAGATCGCTCTTTATCTGAAGGCAGAAAAAACCGTTCACATACCGTGTCACTCCGGTCATTGAAGAGCTTATAGACTTTCTGGAATCCCAGGTTGCACATTCCTACTTCGTAGAGGTTCGGGTAGACCAGGGCCACGGTCACTCTGCCCGCCCGGTTTTTTATAATCGTTCCAGACTCTCGCGACAGCCGTTCAAGGGCTGTTTCGCGCGCATCGTTTGTATCCTGTTTTCTTTTTTTCATATTCCCGACTTGGCTTGTTTGGCTGACTGCGATTATAATCCCGCTTTTGCGTTGAGAACAGTATGAGTGATAAAGACAATATCTCTGTAGAAGAACAGCTAAGAATTATCCGGCGCGGAACGGTAGAGATTCTGCAAGAAGACGATCTTGTAAAGAAGTTAAAAAGTGGCAGACCGCTCCGTATCAAGGCCGGGTTTGATCCCACCGCGCCAGACCTGCACCTGGGGCATACCGTCCTTATCCGAAAACTGAAACAATTTCAGGATCTGGGGCATACCGTATGTTTTCTGGTAGGGGATTTTACCGCGCGTATTGGCGATCCATCGGGCAGAAACGAAACCAGACCTCCGTTGACCGCCGAACAGGTGGAGGAAAACGCCAAAACCTATAAAGAGCAGGTCTTTACGATACTCGACCCGGCCAAAACCGAAGTGGTCTACAACAGCCACTGGCTCTCTTCGCTTACACCCGAAAAATTTATCGAACTTACCGCCCGTCATACCGTGGCCAGAATGTTGGAGCGGGACGATTTTTCCAAAAGGTATGCGGAAGGAAAACCGATCCTGATTCACGAGTTCCTCTACCCGCTTCTCCAGGGGTACGACTCGGTAGCCATGAAAGCCGATGTGGAGTTGGGAGGTAATGATCAGAAGTTCAACCTTCTGGTAGGCCGTGACTTGCAACGAAGTTACGGACAAGCTCCGCAAGTGATAGTCACCCTGCCACTGCTGGAGGGGACCGACGGTGTTCGCAAGATGAGCAAATCTTACGACAACTATATAGGGCTACACGAATCGCCCAGGGAGATTTTTGGCAAGGTAATGTCGATATCAGACGACCTGATGATCCGATATTACGAGTTGTTGTCCTCTATCACGGTGGAACAGTTCGAGAAGTTGAAAGCCGACATTGAATCTGGAGCGATCCATCCGAAAAAAGCGAAAGTAGATCTGGCCAAGGAGATAGTCGGCTGTTATCACGATGAGCAAATAGCCGAAAACGCCGCTTTAGAGTTTGAAAATATCTTTACACAGAAAAACCTTCCGACTGATATACCGTTGCATCAGGTGTCGTGGGAAGATGACGGTCAGACATGGTTAATAGGCGCCCTTCGTGACGGTGGTGTCATCAAAAGCGCATCGGAGGGGAGACGATTGGTCAAACAGGGCGCCGTCTCCATCGACGGACTCAAGGTGGATGATCCCGATTTCAAGATAAGCAAAGGTAACGAAACTACTGTCAAGGTAGGCAAGAAACGTTTCTTGCGTCTGGTGTAAACTCGCTATTATATCGAACATATAGCGAAAAATGTCGTTGACTTTCGCTATGTTTTCGCCTATAATCCAATCAGATGAAGAAAAGGCCGCCAGACGAAAGAGTACACAAATGCATCTGACCAAAAAACAGAAACAGATCTACGATTTTATCGAAAATTCCATACGAACAAACGGGTACGCGCCCAGCATCCACGAAATCGGTGAAAATTTCGGTCTATCGTCACCTGCTACCATACATAAACACCTGACCAACCTCGAATCAAAAGGCCTGATAATACGTCATAAAAATATGAGCAGGGCCATAGAAATAACCACTACCCATGAGAACGAAACAGGGTCGGTCGATATTCCATTGCTCGGATATATCGCCGCCGGCTCGCCCATCGAGGTCTTTCCCTACGAGGAGACCCTCTCCGTTCCGACAGACATGATGGGCAAAAACCGGACCTTCGCTCTCAAGGTCAAGGGTGAATCAATGATCGAAGATCAGATATGTGATGGAGATTTCGTCGTTGTGGAACAAAGAGAGCAAGCCAGAAACGGCGAAACCGTGGTGGCGTTGGTCAACGGTGAGAGCGTGACGCTGAAAAAATATTACAGGGAAAACGGATCGGTAAGGCTCCAGCCCGCCAACTCCACCATGGAGCCAATAGTTATCCCGGCTCAAAATGTTACCGTGCAAGGAGTCGTAATAGGTCTGCTAAGGAAGTTCTGATAAGCTCTGGCGATTCGGAGGAAGTTCAGGTGGGTTATACTGTACCATTACATATATTCGGTGAGTCGACATGACCTCCCCTTCGGGTAAACCACGCCTTCTGATGGTTCCTCCCGATCATTACGGCATCGACTATGTCATCAACCCCTGGATGGAGGGGAACGTTGGTCGGGCCGATCAGCTATTGGCAATAGAGCAGTGGCGGACGCTCCGACAAAAACTATCTAACCTGGTCGAAATCGTCATCCTTGATCCGTCACCGGGAATACCCGATATGGTATTCACCGCCAACGCCGGTCTTGTGGCAAAGGGGATAGCGGTTCCTTCCCGCTTCTATTATCGCGAACGCTCCCCCGAAGAGGCGCGTTTCACCCCTTTCTTTGAGTCGCAAGGATTTGCCCTGCACCCCTTGCCCGGTGGATTCAGCTTCGAGGGGGCGGGGGACGCTCTTTTCGATTTGACACGTCCGCTCCTCTTTGCGGGATACGGTTTTCGCACCGCGCTGGAGAGCCACCCCCATCTGGCGGCGAGCTTCGATGTTGAGGTGGTGTCGTTACGTTTGGTGGACCCTCGCTTCTATCACCTGGACACCTGCTTCGCCCCCTTGCCCGATGGCGGTCTGCTCTGGTATCGGGGCGCTTTCGATCATCGCTCCAACGAGTTGATTGAATCTCTCATTCCCCTTGGTGACCGGATCGAAATCAACGAGGAGGAGGCGTTACAGTTTGTAGCCAACATGGTGATTGTAAGGGATCGCGTTTTTCTGAGTAGTTGCTCCGGCGGTTTGTGTGAGCGGTTATCGAAGCGGGGTCTCACTGTGGAGGTGACGGAGTTGACCGAGTTCATCAAGGCGGGTGGGAGCGCCCGTTGTCTCACTCTGCCGCTCGATCAGGAGGTTCCGGTGGGAGGGAAAGCGAACTCAACGGTGGCTCATCGTAAACTCGAAGCGACCGGACACCTTCTCGACACCGGCGCCTTAAGCCACATCATTGACAGCGTCAAAGCGAGCGGCGGTTCGCTGGCGCTGACCACAATCACTCCCGGCGACCGTAAAAGCGACCCATCCACAGCCCTGCTAGATGTTACCGCTCCCGATAACATAACTCTCGATACCATTATTTCCCTTCTGGCGCCTTTAGGTGTTTCGGTTCCGCTCACTGAGGAGAAGGACGCAACGTTGCTTTCCGCTCCTGCAATGGGCGTGGCCCCCGACCTGTTTTACGCCACCACTATTTACCCGACCCGAGTTCGTCTGGCGGGGGAGTGGGTCGCCGTCAAACGCCAACGGATGGATGGTGTCATCGTGATAGACGACGTACCCCGGGTCTCATTGATGCGCGACTTGCGCAAAGGGGACCTGGTGGTCTGCGGCGGCGCGGGAATTCGCGTTGAGACCCCTCATTTCGTGGGAGGGGGGAGTGATGAGTTTTCCTTTATGCGTTCGGAAGTCTCCTCGGAGCGTCGGGTTGCAGGCGCCGTGGAGCAGGTGGCGTGGGAAATGCGCCGCGCAAAGGAGCGGGGGGGGAAGATCGTTGTTGTGACCGGACCGGTGGTAGTCCATACCGGGGGCGTTCCTCCTCTCTGTCGCCTTGTGCGCGAAGGTTATATTTCAGCCCTTCTGGGGGGCAACGCCATTGCGGTGCACGATGTGGAGATGGCTATTTATGGCACCAGCCTCGGCGTGAAGATGAAAACAGGGAAACCGGCCCCCCACGGGCATCGCAACCATCTATCCGCCATCAACACTATCCGTCGGGAAGGCTCGCTGACAGCGGCGGTGGAGGGGGGAGTTTTACGAAGCGG
Source organism: Nitrospinaceae bacterium (assembly GCA_029261405.1). Taxonomy (GTDB): domain Bacteria; phylum Nitrospinota_A; class UBA7883; order UBA7883; family JAJDBK01; genus JAJDBK01. The sequence goes on along the minus strand of JAJDBK010000015.1, from coordinate 1,013 downwards.
GCTTATGCATGAACTGATCCGCAAGCAGATTCCCTTCTCGCTGGCCGGGAGTATCCGGGACGATGGGCCGTTGCCGGAAACAGAAATGGACCTCGTCGCGGCGCAGGCGGACTATACCCGGCTCCTCAAAGGGGCCGACATCATCCTGGCCTTCGCCACCATGTTGCACGCCATAGGTGTCGGCAACATGACCCCTGCGGGAGTAAAATTTTTCGCCATAGACATCAACCCGGCGGTGGTCACCAAACTGGCTGATCGGGGAAGTCTCGAATCTGTCGGCATCGTCACCGATACCGGGCTTTTTCTCGATCTTCTGGCAACGCGCCTTTGTGGCGAGGGAGAGAAATGAGCTAATCAACGCCGCCGGTCGGCGCTGATTAGCGTCATCGTCTGGCACACGGTACAACGCCTTCATTCCCGCCTGACGAAGAGGCGAAACTTCGGGAAGTGTGATGATCGACCACCACCCGAAGAACATCCCCCGCTACTACATGGGGCTTATTGATAAAGACGATCCCGACGACCCAATCCGCAGGCTCGCCATCCCGTCAGAAGACGAACTGGCGGTGGCAGGTTCCATGGGGGAGCCCCCCCGGGGATCCCTACGGCGACGACAAACACGACAAAGGGAACGGTATACCGCACAAATACCCATAATCCCCCTCATTGTCGCCACTGAATATTGCTCCATGTATTGTCGTCACTGTCTCCGCAAGCGTTTTGTTGAGTGTCACCGTTCTATAAATCGCGGATGCGCCCGGTTTTTCGACCAGCTCGGATTATTCACTATGAGCCCTCATGAAAAATGCGGGCTAGGAGTCTGTCGGACTTAGGATGATTCTGCTACAAAGTGGTGCGACCACAGCGATATAGCCCGGTTTCGGCCAGATTTTCCGCCCTTTTTCGGCGAAGTGGTGCGACCATGGCGATGACACCTCAAAAGCGCAATAAATCTGACTCTAAACCTTATCGCTGTGGCCGAGCCACTTCGCTAACGAACCCCTGAGTCCGAC
>JAJDBK010000014.1 GCA_029261405.1 Nitrospinaceae bacterium | reverse complement strand
TAGAAAGTTTCTGGGGAAGTCTGAAGAACGAGCTTGTACATCACAGGCGTTACGCTACCCGCTCCGAGGCTTGTGCCTCAGTCCGGGAGTATATCGAAATATTCTATAATCGCCAAAGACGCCACTCGCGCCTTGGCTATCTGTCGCCTGCAGTATTTGCTAAAAAATACGTTGAATCACAGGCGGTGGCATGAAACGAAAGTGTCCACTATTTACAGGACTGGTCAGCCTTGGCGCGGCGCGGATCAATGACAACAACTTCATGACCGAAAGATTCAATGATACGAGCGGACCACTCAGCAAGAGGGCTGGCTTCAAGAACGCAACCATACGGTCTAAATGAGAAAGCGATTGCCTGAATCCAATCTCATCCGTCACGATGTCAGCCTCCATTGTTTGAGGCGAATTTAATTAGTCGACCTCGGTAAAGTAAACATCGGAGACTGACTCTCGCAACTTTCGGAAGCGCCCATCTTCGAGGGATAGGAGTTAATCAACCAGGGTCGGCGATTGTTATGCTTGAGCTACAAAGGTAATCTGGGTTGTCGGACCCATTGTTGTTCGCCCAGACCACCGGGTATTGGTAATTGCCGCCCCCCTCCTTGAACTGGTTCATGCAACTGACCGGATTCCATTGATTTCCCGCTGAGTTGTATAAAATTTTTGTATTGGAAAGGGTGACCCCCGACTCGCCTCCGCCAGCAGACGCCGCGGCGAACGAGACATCGCTCGTCGCTTTGTTGTAAGAAATAGTACTGTTGTTGATCGTACCGGTGATCCCCGTCGCGATCCATAATGCGCCGCCAATACCGGAGCGCGTTTGGTTATTAATCATCTTGACATTTTCGAAAGTCATAGTTGTCTGGTCATACTCTAGCTGGAATGCGCCGCCAACAGATGGGCAACTGTTCCGCGAAATCGTCGAATCCCGAACCGTAATCGGTCCTCCCTGAAAATAGACCCCGCCGGCGTTCGCCGATTCGTTACTATCATTCGGATCGTCTTTGGCGGTGACGTAATTGCTGTCGATAATCGACTTGTTGATAATCATCGTACCCGTGCCACTATACGTGGTCCGAAACATCCCGCCACCTAACGAATTGGCGGTATTGTTAATGACCGACGAACCGCATAACAGAAAATCCTGGTAATCGCCATCCATGAGTATCCCGCCGCCGTTGCCTCCGTGTCCTTGCTGAACATCGTTGGCGTCCTGATAATTGGCTCCTTTACCGATCGCGGTATTTTTATAGATGATGGTGTTGTATACCCAGATGGAAGTATGTAGTCCTCCGATGGCGCCGCCGTTTGCGCAACTGTTATTTTCAAAATGGCTGTTTACGATGGTAGTCACCCCATCACCAACGCCGTAGATACCTCCACCCGCCAGGTCGGGTCCCCAACCGGGACATTTATTATTAATAAATGTGGAGTTAAACACCTTCACATTCCCGCCGTGATAATAGATAGCTCCACCACCCGCATCGTAATGGTATCCCAGATATACCCCATCGTTGTTATACAACAGCTGACCGGTAGAACTGGCGTCACGGAACGTCATATTCATCACCGTCAGCGTTGGTGTCGTCAATTCGAAATTGTTAGTCTCAAGCTCCAGTATCCTGGTAGTCCCTCCACCGCTTAAGACGACCTTATGGTTCCCGTCGATAATCGTATCGACAGTCGTACTGACGTTCGCTTTCGAAGTCAAAGTGATAGTAACCAGACCGGGTCCGCAGTTAAAATTTATTATCCCACCCCATGCGACCGCGGATTTGAACGCGGCCTCCGTGCAACTTTCCGCCGTCCCATCGCCGACCGTATAAGTTGGGGTAGAAGTATCCGGCTCCGTCGGCGCGGCGCATACCGTAGAGTTTTGAGGTACAGTCAGAGCCATCACCTCGTTAGCGCTGGCGGTATACGTCATATTCTGGTCGAATACATAGACCTTATAGTAGTACGTGGTATTAGAATCAACGGTGGTATCCGTATAGGTAACGGTAGTTTTGTCCCCGGCGATACATTCGGATAACACCAGATTATCAGCCGTAGCGTTCGAGAGTGATTCGATAACATTATTCGCCAACCCCCGGGTGGTTGACCGGAGGATGCGGTAACATTTGAAATCCTTAGCCGCGGTAGTAGTCTGGTTCCAATTTAATTTCACCGAAGCGGGCGTGACATCCGCCATCGCGGGCGTAGCGACAACAACAGGATCAAGAGTAGCGGCATCGGTAGATCCGGCAGAAAAAAACAGGAGTGCCCCGACAAGAAAAGCTATACCGGTGTTCTTCATCTGATATTCCCCATATGGCTCTGTATCTCCCTCCATTCTATCATAATCAACCTGTTTTTGCTATGAAAGTGAGCGATGTAAACTATTTGCCGCAGGTTACATTTGAATATATATTGCAGGACGAAGAAAGAAAACAGGAAATCGGACAGGTCACTCTGAAACTGTCTGATTAGCCTCCAATCTACAGGGTGCGCTCCACTTCCCCATGAATCACAGGGAGGGAATACTGCCCAGAAATTCGGAGTTCGATCTACACTTCCCCATTTTCTCCAGCATCACCTTGTATTTTTCCGAACCACGGTCATTGGCCAGAGCTTTGAAAATAGTCCAGATTTTTCTCAAATCGGCGGGCGACTGAAGTTTCTCCTCTTTCCTCGTCCCGGACATGTTGACGTTTACCGCCGGGTAAACCCGTTCTTCCGCAAGAGTCCTGTCGAGTACAAGCTCCATGTTGCCTGTTCCTTTGAACTCCTGAAAAATCACCTCGTCCATTTTGCTTCCTGTATCGACAAGACAGGTGGCGACAATGGTGAGCGACCCGCCTTCTTCGATGTTACGCGCGGCTCCAAAAAACTTGCGAGGGAACTCCAGAGCGTTCGAGGCCACACCGCCGCTCAACGTTTTTCCCCTGCTGTCGGTAGCTTTGTTAAAAACCCTGCCCAGCCTGGTAAGCGAATCGACAATGAGCACCACGTCCTCTTTCGCTTCCACAAGACGCATCACCCGGTTTAGCAAAAGTTCCGATAATCTGACCTGCTCGCTTAACTGAGCGTCGAAGCTCGTCGCCACAACCTCACCGCCAACACTTCTTTTGAAATGGGTCACTTCCTCCGGTCGCTCATCTATCAAAAAGACAATAACCCTGACATCTTTCGAGTTAGTCTTGATCCCATTGGCTATATTTTCAAGAAAGGTAGTTTTGCCCGCTTTTGGAGGGGAGACCATCAATGATCTCTGTCCTTTTCCAATAGGCGCGAAGATATCGAGAACCCTTGTCGTAAGGGGGGCAGGGCCGGTTTCCAGAGTTAACTTTTCCTCAGGGTCTATAACTGTCAGACGATTGAAAGGCGTTCGTTTCATCGAGTCCTCTATCGACATTCCGTCAATGGCGCTGATGTTTTCCAGAGCGAGGTTGGCCTGCTTGTCACTTTTTCTCGCGCCTTCCCCCTCGATGAACATACCGTTCCAGAGTCTGTATTTTCGTATTATATTCTGTCCTACATACGGGTCGGCGACATCAATGGCGTAAGAGTTTTCCATTGATCGCAAAAAACCAAAACCTTTATCGGTGATATCCAAAACGCCGGAGACCGGCTTTAACTGTGGCATGAATTATCCGGAAGTAAGTTAAAAAATGAGTTCGGAAGCAAACTGAAATAGCAGACCGGGTTTATTACGATACGCTGAATCGCTTCGACGCGACATTCTAGCACAATGGTATCCCTTTTCCAATCATCACTGATTCGATAAATATGGGTATACTGTGAACGTTGACTAATATTTTGGTGAAAACATATGAAACATAGACAGGTCTTACTGGCTGTTACGGCGATAACATTCATCATCTCCATGAATTCACCCGTTGGCGCAGGCTACCCGGACAGCGTGAGAAAAGAGTTCCTCGCCGCATGCACGGGTCTTAAAGAGTTCAAATCGACAGGGGCGAGCGGTAGCAAGATCGAGGCTTATTGCAATTGTCTCCTGGATTCAAGCGAGGAGATGATGTCGGAAAAAGAGTTTGAGCGGGACAAAGCGATAGAATCCGATATCAATAAATTTCCCCTGATGTCAAACCTCGGGGAAGCCGCAAGGGAGTGCGCGAAAAAACACCTTACGGAAAACCAGTGATAACAAAAAGTAAGCGACTCAGCTTTGAAGTAACTTCGTCCAGATAAACCAGATTACAACCATGAAAAAGGAGGTCATAGCCATGGCGAAAGGGCCGGACTCCGTTATCGCTCCATTCCTTACCACTGTGGCCGTGACGAAGAGAAAACCGATGCTCGGACCGTAGGTTACAAGCATCTGCCCGATGTAAGCTGTCTTTTGGTTGGCCATCAGGCCAAAAATGATGACAAGTGGGATGAATACCACAGGGTTTAATAAAAGAGCGACTGGATCGACATTAGTGAGCCAGTGCACTAGCATATCGAAATCGTAGTTATTCCAGAAATACTTTACATTTTCTATCATTAACCTGACCCTCTTTTTTTCACTCCACTCTAATTTTTCTTGGCAAGATTTGTCAACATTCAATCGATGGTATGGTAAACTCCGACTTGGAAGAAAATCATTGTTTTGGGGGTAAACTCAAGACAGGATTGCTGGTTCACAGCTTCATCAAAAAATGTAAGTGGGAACTCTGTTTTTCTTGTGAAAGGCGCTAAATAAGATCTATGTCTGACTCTGATCAAATCGGGGGGTATCATGATTCGGATAACCTTGAAAAATCAAAAGGTTTAGCTGAGTCTATCGGCTTGGTGACCATACAGGCGAAGATCTACTCCGTTCTCGGTCTGATACTGGTAATAGCGCTGATCTCCAGCGCCACTATTCTCTATTCACTGAACATGGCGTCCCAGGATGCGAATGTCATCAACGCCATGGGCAGACAGCGGATGCTCTCCCAGGCGATGGCGAAAACCATCTTTGAATACGACTCTATCAATAAAAAATATAGCGCGCTTGTAAGCAAAACCCTCGAACTTGACCGATTCATAACCCAGATGCGGACGGTTTATACCAAAATGGTTATAGGCCCGGCAAAAGCGAGTGGACTCGATATTTCAATGGATCCGAAAGGAGAATCGCATCCGGCTGTTCCTTTCCCGGCAACCTACGCAAGACTGGTAAACAACAGCTTTGCAAGTGTCGGAGGCGATTTATCGGTAAAAATCATCTCCGAAACGCCGGTTAACCCCGATATGGGCCTGGAAACCGAAATGGACAGGAGAGCCAATGCATTTTTAAAGGGTGGAAAAGGAAAAGTATTCGAGGCGACAGAAGAGATCGACGGGAAGCTGTATCTGGCAATCTATACGGCGGACAAGGCAAGTGTTGAGATCTGCGCATCATGCCATAACAAGATCCAGGGAACCTCTTTCAAGGTTGGAGATATTCTCGGTATCAGACAATTCAGGCTTCTCTATGATAACGACGCCGATCTGGGTAAAGAGCAACTGGCATTCACCCCTGCTGAGTACAATACCGCCAAGGATATCTTCACCCAAACCCTTTCAGCTATCAAATCAGGCGGAAAATATCCGACCGATCTGAAAATGAGCATATTCAATGAGATATCGGCAATTGCCGACAAGGATATTCAGAAAATAATTGGCGAAATCGAGTTGGTATTGACCAAATTCACCACCAGTGCGGATATTATCATGAAACATGATAATAGTACCGACCAGGACCTTGCAAGACGGGCGCTGGGTCCGAACGCCAACAAACTGAGGGGGTTGAGCAACCAACTTGTAGAAATCTACACAATTCTGGCAAATAGAAACCAGGACCATATTTCAGAAGCTGTTTATATCAGCCTCGTGATCATATTGGGTACTGTTATTCTTTCAATTATTCTGATTACAACCAGCGTTATAAAACCGCTCAGTGTCGTGACGAACTCGTTCAGGCAAATCAGCGAAGGCGATCTGACCAACAGGATTCCGATCAACTCCAATGACGAAATCGGCGAAATGGCCGACATGGGTAATAAACTACTTACAACGATTCACGACCTGGTAGGCACGTTATCAGAACTGGTCGAAAAGCTGGGCAGTATGGCAAGTTCATTGTCATCTACCTCTTCCACAATGTCATCCGGCGCCGATCAAGCCAGCGCAAATTCCAAAAGCGCTGTCGATTCCACCAGCATGATATCTAGCAGTATCGAAAACGTGGCTGTTACCTCCTCTGAAATGTCAAACTCCATGAACAGTGTGGTGGCCGCTGTGGAAGAGATGAGTTATTCACTCAGGGAAGTCTCGGATAATTGTTCCAAAGCGTCAAGTATCGCAAATGACGCGGACAGCCAGTCTCAAGCCGCCAGCAAAACCATCTCTCTTCTGGTTACGTCGGCTAACGAAATCGGCAAGGTTCTTACCACAATCAAGGATATTTCGGATCAGACGAAACTGCTGGCCTTAAACGCTACAATCGAAGCGGCTTCGGCGGGAGAAGCCGGCAGGGGGTTTGCCGTTGTCGCCGAGGAAGTCAAGGAACTTGCCAAACAGACCAACCTGGCGACTGAGGAGATAGCCAACTTTATCGAGAAAATTCAGCAGGATACATCCAGTTCTGTGACAGCTATCGAGAATATAAAACAGACCATGAGCAGTATGAATGAGATCTCATGCTCCATCGCTGGCGCCGCAGAGGAACAGTCGGCCACGATGAATGAGATCAGTCGCAACGTTCATAGCGCTACAGGAAACGTAAACGATGTCTCCAGCAGTATTGAGGACGTATCTGTTAAAGCCAAAAGCGTTGAAGACAACATCAAGGAGATCGACGCATCGGCCAGGGAAGTAGCGGTTAGCGCAAGCGAAACACATCTCAACTCGTCCAGGCTAAATGAACTTACCACACAATTAAAACAGACTATAAAAAAATTCAAAGTATAGGTGAGTGGCGCACTGTCGGCGCTTGATTTTGAGTCAGATTTATTGCGCTTTTGAGGTGTCATCGCTGTGGTCGCGCCACTTTGTAGCAGAATCATCCTAAGTCCGTCAGCCCTGACGGATTTCGCGGGGCGTTTTAAAATCGTTTTTCTCAACCCTCCATTGATTGTTGTAAAGTTCTACAAAGGTTCGGACTGCCTGGCGGACTTCATCCACCGTGCGGAATATTCTCCCGTAGATAGCCTGTTCTTTTAACGTTCGGTTAAGTCGCTCGGCGACCCCATTGGTCTGCGGTTCAGAAACAAAGGCGAAACTCGACGACCTCCGCTTTGCTAAAGGGTCTGCTCACTCGCTGCCAGAGAAGCTCATTCTCCATACTCAACTCACCGATCCTCCGCATCGCCTGATCAAGTTCACTTTGTACCGGATCGTTTTTCCGCTTTTTCAACGACCCATCAATTCCGGCAATGGCCCGTTCAAACCATTCTTCAAGGCGATAGATTTCGACGCTCAATTCTCGGGAAAGGGCATCGACAGATTCCCCACGAAACATGCGCAGGACAACTTCTCGCTTGTGTCCTACGCTCCAGCGTTGCCCATCACCTAAAGGAGCGGTCACCGATTCGTTCTTGCTCTTCTGTGTTCGCATTATAAATCTCATTGGACAAGGGAACTTTATCCCATAAGACAAATGAGTACAACTCGTTCGGGAATAATTCCCCCTTAATGGCTGGCGTAGTGGATAATCCAGAGCACACCATAACTCCTGTGGCGATAGCTCCCCCCTCGTTTGTAAACAGCTACCCTAAAGGAAACCTCATTTTGGCCGCTGATCTTCGTTACCAGACGTGCATAGAGGTTATGGGCTGGTACGATAAAGCGGACGAAATATGGGATACCGTTTCGGTCGCATTCCCTGATAGTGAATATGTCGTGGCGCATGAAATAAAGGAGCTTCGGCGAAAACGCAGATATGAGGGATCGAAGAAGAAAATGTCCAGATTTTTCCAGACACGAGTGGGGACACGGATGTTCAGCGCCTTTTTGACAGCCAAAACTTCTACAACAGATACAGGTTATAACGCTTCGAACGGATATGGAATCATAAACACTATGCGCGATGTGGCGCCTCCCAACCCACGGGGTATTAATTCACTAATCTGGGCTTACAAAAAGATGAGTGCGCGTAACCTCACGGCGCATTATCTTCCTTATCTTGTCACCCTGGATAAATATGACTCCTCTATACCTACTTTAAACTCGCCTTCTATTTTAAGGATGAGTCGTGGTTCGACAAGGGGAAGCCGTATCTGGAACCTGCACCCTATTCCTGGTCAACTTACGGATCATGGTTAAGAGATGAGGGGAGAATTGAAGATGCTGTCAAGAGTTACGAGAAAGCTATAGCCCTACATACTGGATGGCCTCTCTGGACACGAGAACCAGACGTTACCTCGAATATATATTCAGCTACAGAGCGCTTGCACGCCTGCTTGATTAAAGAGTGTGATTATTTGGTTTCGATAAGAAAATCAACGGTTCTGGCTCATTGTTCCCGGCGCGATGGATCGAATATACCGGAGTCCCGCATGAAGCGTGGTGGAACGAGTTGACTCATCCTGACCAACTATACACTGGTTAACACCAGCGTTGCTAAAACGAGGTTGTTAGGTGTAATATGTGGAGATAGACTTCTCTACTATTGCGAATTCAGGTGATTCTGCGGAAGGGTAGCGGTCTTGAGTTGAGCGAAACGACCCATCGCCGGGTTAAGAGCAAAATAGAATTAAAACCACCCGGATGTGGTGGAATCATCCTGAAAGTCCGACAGACTGTGGGATAGTTGAAGTAATAAAGGAAGATATATGAAGCTTACAGATCCACAGTTTTATAAAATAAGAGACCATATCTATAAGGTCAGCGGGATAGATATTAATGTCGAGAAGCATTATCTCGTTCAACAAAGACTGGAGCCTGTAGCGCGTACATTCGGACTGAAGGATTTTGACGAATTCATAAAGAAACTTATGGCGCCAGGAGAGGCGTATTTCAAGGATACCGCCATCCAGGCGATTACCACCAATGAGACATCATTTTTCAGGGATAACCATCCTTTCGACACTTTCAGGGATCATATATTGCCTGCGTTAGCCGAGATTGCGGTACACCGGAAGACCGCCTCTTTTGGAAGAAAAGGCTCAAAGATCGATATATGGTGCGCCGCTTCCTCCACCGGGCAGGAGCCGTATACCCTGGCGATGACCATCTACGAGTATGCTATCGCTAACAGAAGCAAAGGTCTTTTGCCAGAGGATTTTTCCATACTGGCCACAGACATCTCTTCGGATGTTCTGGCAAAAGCCATGTCGGGTGAATATACAGACCTGGAGGTCTCGAGAGGTTTGTCGCCAGAAAGAAAAACCAAATATTTCAGAAAAAACGGGAATAGTTGGGCGCTTGATAGCAAGATACTGAGCATGGTTGAATTCAGAAAGATAAACCTGTCGGAGTCTTTTCTGATGTTGGGGGGATTTGACGTGATCTTCTGCCGAAACGTCCTTATATATTTTTCCGACAAGGTAAAAACCAAAATTGTAGATCAGTTCCGCAGAATGTTATCCGACCCCGGTTTTCTTTTCCTTGGAGCCTGCGAAAGTCTCAACACTATATCCTCCGAATTTGAATCGAGCAAACACAAGCAGACCTTATACTACACTCCGAAAAAAGGGAAATAGCCGTAATCCTCACCGGTTAAAACGCTGAATTATTGGTAACGTTATAGTGGATAAAGCTTTTCAGATTAGAGTATACCTCGCCTCCTCCACACCTCCGATATGGAGGAGTTTCCAGATAAAGGAGACAGCGACCCTGACAAGGTTGAGTATGGCTTTGCAAAAGATAATGGGCTGGAAAGGCGACAGGCTCTATATCTTTACCATTCGTGGAACCGATTATGGCCACACCGACAAAGACGCGGGAGGCGAGGGTATGGAAGAGAGGCTAAAGGACGTTCTCCCCGCTGTTGGCGAGACTTTCTCCTACACATACGATTTTGACGATAACTGGGTGCATGTGCTCCAGATCGAGAAAATAGTGGATACATTCGGTGGCGGGCGATACCCCGTCTGCTTAGACGGCGCCAGAGCATGTCCACCAGAAGGGATCGGTGGAATGTGGGCCTACAAAAAATACCTGGAGACCTTAAACGAACCAGCCTCCAACGAGTGGGAGGCGACACGGGATTTTGTTCCTGGCGCTTTTGACTCCGAGGAGTTCGACCTTACCGAGGTTAACGACAGGTTGAGAAATTCAGGACAAGCGTCACAGCTCTGAGAATTCCCCTATAAAAAAAGAGCGGTTTTGTCCGGGGTTTCCACTCTTCACAGGCAAATATTCTCCATATTTCACCCAAAACAGTGCAAATCAGACTCGAAACCGCTCTTTTTTAACTACGAAAAGCTAGGAGTCCGACAGACTCCTAGTCTGAAAACATTTTCAGGAATCCGCCAAACCTGCCTGTATCATCTTTGGCTATTTCATCCAGTTCACCCGGATCGAGCCATATGCCGCCACAACTTGAGCATTTATCAATTATGATATGTTTATAATCGATCTCGACCAGATGCATTCCACATTTGGGACATTGCATATGATGGAGGTCGCGCAGACGTTTTTTCTCCTCTTCAGCCAGCGCCTTTTGTTTCTCTTCATCCAGCTTCTTTTTGCGCTCAAACTCCTTTTTCGCAAAATATTCGTCCTCATTGGAACTTGGCTCGTCGATCACGTCGTACTCTCCTTTGGTTAAATAATCAGTCGTGCAAATATTGTATATGATTTGAGGTTAACGTCTGGTTTTTATACAGATCCCATTATGTCGATGGCCCTGTCGTTTTCGAGACCCAGACTTTCGGCCAGATCTTTCAAAGTGGCGGTTTCAACGGAGCCGATGGCGCCATCCGCTTTTCCTGCGAAACAGGCCAACCCGAATATTGTCTCTTTCTCATTTTCGTCGGTAACACCGCTTGCGATCAGATCGACAGGTTTGGGGTCCGCGATCTCGTTTCGGATGAAATCGGCTTCATCGTCGCTTAACTGGCCCAATTTATCTTCAATCGCCATCCGTTCCTCTTCGCTAATCCGGCCATCGGCGGCGGACACAAGAATCATTGCGCGGATGGCGCGAACACCCAGACTTGTTTCAAAGTCGCTTTCAGGTATTGGAACAGGTGGGGGAGGGGGGGGTGTGAAGTTACCGCCGCCAGGCAATGGTGGTGGGGCTTGATGTGGAGCGGAGGGTTGCTCGGCGTTTGATTGCTGGGCTGTATAGTGTTCGTAGGCGGCCAGGGCGACACCTCCCAGGGCCATTAGCCCGCCCGCTCCCATTCCACTGCTTCTTCTGCGTCCACCCCCGGAGAGAAGGGAGCCGAGACCACCTCCTGAGCGTCCCCCTCCGGACATAAATCCGGCGATGACATTGCCGAGCATTCTTTCTGGATTAAGCATAACTTCACCCCTGATTATATGATTTATATTTTTCACAGAATATCAGAATCAGACACTTTTCGCCGCATTAATGATTGGGCGCGTATGTAGGCTCCCTGAGAAATCTGTAGCTCTATTTAGACATTCAGCAAACATATAGTGGGCCGACCAAGACAGAACAGGGCGATAATAAAACTTTATCAATATTTGTGGAAAGGCTAACCACAATGTATGATCCAGGTGGTTTGCACATCTATGAAATGACAAGAATAGCTTTATCTCTTTGATATTCCAAAATATATTTACTACAGATGCTGGACTTTATTTGTTGTGGATATTTTGTGACGATTAACATTTGATGGTTTGAGAAGATAATTCAAGCAGAGCCAAAAAGGTCATTCAAGTTATGAAGTATCTGGAAATCGGTTTTCGCCAGCAGAATCAAGATAATTCAAATACCGAACAACATATACGACCAGAAGTGGAAAAAAACAGTGTAACATACAGCATTACAAAAGAATAGATAGCGCAAGTTGATGTTTTGAATTAACTTAAGGCTAGAAACTGGTTGATTCTATGAAAGGCAAATAATTCACGAGGAATAAGGGTAAATATAGAGTCTACTCTTCGCTCTTCTCATCGCTTGCCCTGAATTGTTCCATTACACGCTCCCTGGCCATTCGATCCATCCAGATCTTGTGATGATGCGTGGCCCACTCCGCATCGACCTCCCCGTCGATTATACTCGTGACCCCCTGGCGAGTATCTTTATTAATAAGCGCCATAAACATATGCCCGGCCAACGCCGGAGTGACAAGGATGGTTACACCTGTATGGATAAAAAGCGGCAGGATGGCCGATTCGGTTTGCCATATGATTATCCCGGTAACCATCAGGGACACAGTCGATAAAAACGCAATCGATATCCAGGCTTTCTGACCAGCGTTGAATTTATCCGCATCTGGAACATTTACGTTTGAAAGGAAAGGGGTGAGTGTTTGACTGATAAACCACTTTATATCGGTCATGCCAAATCGCAATACGACCCTGATATTTTCCAACCATATTCGTTTATTACCGAAAACGAAAATTATCAGGGGAACGGCCATAAGCAGGACACCGAAAACCTTGTGGGCGCTGACGAGAAACCCTCTGGCGTCCCCGACCTGGGCTGATACGTTAAAATAGATCATGCCGAGACCAGTTACCAGGAGCAGGATGAAATTGAACATGACGACGTTGTGCATCCACCGCTCCGAAGGGGTGAATCTGAGAACTGTATGTTTCATTGTTTAGTTCCCCCTCGGCACAGCCAGCATTTTTTCGAGAGTCAGCTTTGCTCTGGAGCGGATCGGTTCTGACACTGTAACGACTTCTTTCATGTTGAGTATGGATTCGTATACGTCTTCTATCGATGTGATTTTCATGTTCGGGCAGATCATATCCTCTGTGACATGCAAGAAGGTAGCTTTGCTGTTTTCTTTTCTCAGACGATACAAGATACCCGATTCTGTACAAATTATAAATGTTCCTTCCGGATATTTTTTTGCGTAGGCGTACATGCCGGAGGTTGAACAGATATGGTTGGCCAAGTCGAGAATGTCCGGGGCGCATTCCGGGTGGGCCACTACTTTGGCGTCCGGGTGTTTGATTTGCATTTCGGTAACCATTTCCGGTTTAAGGAGATGATGGGTTGGGCAGAACCCTTTCCAGTAGCTTATCTTCTTGTCGGTGTATCGTTGCACATATTTAGCCAGGTTCATATCGGGGGTCATGAAGACCTCGTTATTCGGCAGAGAGTTGACCACGGCAACGGCGTTAGCGGAGGTACAGCAGATATCTGATTCAGCTTTCACCTCTGCTGAGGAGTTGACATATGTGACTACCGGGATATCCGGCCCCAGTTCCTCTCTTTTATCACGCAGTTTTTCAGCCGTTATCATATCGGCCATGGGGCATCCGGCTTCGAGGCGGGGCAACAGCACGGTTTTTTGTGGAGATAAAATTGCGGCCGATTCGGCCATGAAGTGCACACCGCAAAAAACTATCACTTCCTTATCGGTTTCAGCGGCTTTTCGGGCAAGCTCCAGAGAGTCTCCTGCGATATCGGCTATCTCCTGAATTTCATCCCGCTGGTAGTTGTGGGCCAGCATTATGGCGTTTTTTTCTACCAGCAGTTTTCTTATCTCCCGCTGGATCTCTCTTATTTCAGTTGATACAACACTCATGAGAATTATCTCCCGTTAAGGTCAGTTTATCGACCATTGGCATTCGCCACCGGTACAACCACACCCGGCGTTATAAGCCGCTGCGTCGTAACATTCGGTCCATTCGCAGGTCGAAATGATGTCGTTTTCGTATACAGACTGACAGAAATGACTGGAACAGCCACTCTGGTAGCAATCGTTATCGCTTTCGCATTTACCGTGGGTAGAAGTTCCACAAAACGAACCGCTCGTTACCGGTGGATCATCCGGCTTCACGGGTCCTGTTCCTCCGTCCGTGGATGATGAACAGGAGAGCAACCCGGTCAGAATGAAAAGAGCCAACAGATATCGCATTTGTAAAAGCGCTCCTGACCATCTAAACGTCCATTGTACCTTCGCTTAACGGCGCGGACAACATGTGGCTACATGGAACGCTATGGCGCCAGCCGCCGCCACGTTCAGCGATCCGACTTTTCCCGATAACGGAATACGATACGAATAGTCGCATCGTTTGAGGACGAGAGGGCGGACACCCGTTCCTTCACCACCAAGAACAACCGCCAGTTTGCCCTGAGGCATGGCGCTCAAAACCTCATCCGCGTCCTCTTCCAGGGCCACGCAGGAGAAATCTTCCTCCTTGAGTTTAACCAGAGTCTGGGCGATGTTACCCACCCGGCAAAGGTTTATCCGTTCACCAGCCCCGGCGGATGATTTGGCGGCTACTGGCGTATAAGTGACCGCTCTTCGATCGGGAAATATCAGGGCTGAAAAACCGAGAGCTTCGGCTGATCTGATAATGGCGCCGAGGTTTCTTGGGTCCTGCACTCCGTCGAGCACGGCAATGGCCGGAGGATTCGATTCTTCCGATTTTCCAGATCGTGCGACGATTTTTTCGAGGGTAGAATATGCGGGAGGGGATACCAGAGCTGTTATTCCCTGATGCCCCTGGGTATCGGCAATCTTGCCTATGGCGGTTCCTTCGAGAAACTCCACAGGTATTTTTCTGCGTCGCGCCAACTGTTCGATGGAGGTTATCTTTTTATTCTTTTCCAGCCCCTTTTTAATGGAGATTCTGTAAATTTTCCTTCTGCCCGCATCGAGGGCTTCGGCCACCGGATTTATACCGAATAGCGCTTCATGCTCTTTACGTTTGCTGCTTCCCATTTTTATCAGTCCAGCTTGATCGACCAGTCAGTCCCGGCGGCGGTGTCCTGAAGAAGGATCCCCTTATCGAGCAACTCGTCGCGTATCTGATCTGATGTGGCAAAATCCTTGTTTTTACGAGCGTTCACCCTGGCCTCGATCATGGAGGAGAGTTTTTCATTGCTCAAATCGACCTCTTTGAGTTTTTTAGTTTTGGCCAACGAGATAAATTCGTCCGGGTCCGCCTGAAACAGTCCCAGAGTTTCGCCGGTCTCGATTATGGCGGTGGCGCCTGCAAGGATTTCGGCCCTTAACTCTTTATACTGGTCCGATTTCTTCTTCAGTCTGGACATTTCGGCCCTGACCTGATTCAAGCGCCTCAGTTCAGCTTGCAGGTGAGCAAGAGCGGTGGCGGTATTAAAGTCGTCGTCCATAAGTACGATAAACCGACCTTTTACCGACTCGTCCGCCCCGACTTCTTCACCATCGGCGATATCTTTTGAAAAAGCGAGCAGATCGTAGAATCTGGATACGGTTTTGTACGCCTCCGCCAAAAAAGTATCGGCGAAATCTATCGGGTTCTTGTAGTGATTTGTCAGGAGAAAGAGACGCAACGCCTCCGGGTTATGGTGTTCGAGCAGGTCCCGGATAGTTGAGAAGTTGCCAAGCGATTTTGACATTTTTTCTTTTGCAATGGTGACAAACCCGTTGTGTATCCAGTGATTTACCGGCCTTACTCCCGACGAGGCGTGGGACTGGGCTATTTCGTTTTCGTGGTGAGGGAAGACCAGATCCTTTCCGCCACCGTGGATGTCAAAATTATTTCCGAGATACTTGCGTCCCATGGCGGAACATTCGATATGCCAGCCCGGTCTGCCCGCGCCCCAAGGTGAGTCCCAGGTCGGTTCACCCGGTTTGGAGGCTTTCCAAAGGGCGAAATCGAGCGGATTTTTTTTTGTTTCATTAATATCGACTCTGGCGCCTGCTACAAGATCGTCGAGGTTTCTTTTGGAGAGAACACCATACTCATCAAAACTGTTTACGGCAAAATATACTGAACCTGCGCTTTCGTAAGCGTGTCCTTTTTCTATAAGTTCTGCGATCATCTGGTGCATTTCGGCAATATGATCTGTCGCTTTCGGCTCCACATCGGGTTCTTTGAGGCCGAGTCTATTCATATCCTCAGTGAAGGTTTTTGTATATTTTTCAGCTATTTGAGACCATTCTTCCCCTGTTTCCCTGGCCCGGTTGATAATCTTGTCGTCGATATCGGTGATGTTGCGGACGTAGGTGACATCGTATCCCCGGTATTGCAGGTAGCGGTAGATAACATCAAAGACTATGCCCGCCCGCGCGTGGCCTATGTGGCAAAGGTCGTAGACGGTTACGCCGCAGACGTACATCCCGATTTTACCGGGAGTTACAGGTGTAAACTCTTCTTTGGCGCCCGTGAGGGTGTTATAAACTTTCATCGTTACAAATTCTCTTTTATTCGTTTCAGGATTTCTTCAGAACCCAGGATGTTGTAGAGGTCTTTAAGCTGAGGCCCACTGCTCCTGCCGGTCAGAACAGCTCGTATCGGCTTATAAAGGGTTTTGCCTTTCAGGTTTACGACCGAGGCGACAGATTTTACCACATCGTTGTAATCAGCATGAACAGATACGGAATCAGCCAGAGCCGACGCTATCTTTGCGCTATTCGGATCTTCTAGGATCGCGGATGTCTCTTCGTCAGGATCGAGACGATGGGCGAACTGCTCGAATAAGGAAGGGGCGTCGGTGGGTGAGTGGATGGTGTCTCTGACCGCCGTGGCTATTGCCAGCAGTTTCTCCTTAGTAAAACGCTCAAACGGAAATCCCGACTCTTCAAGTAAAGGTCGAAACAACTTCAACAACGTACCTGCATCCTTTTTTATCAGACCTTTGGAGTTAATGTGGTCGAGACGGCCCGAATCAAACCTTGCCGGTGATTTTGACATTTTTCCAAGGTCAAATTTTTGAGACATCTCTTCAAGCGACTCCGGTTGAGAGCCGCTAACGCCCGACCATCCGAGCATGGCGATGGAAGTGTTTATCGCTTCCGGCAGGTAAGCGTTTTTGATAAGTGAGTCGATATCGATGGAGCCTTCCCGTTTCGACAGCTTTTTTCCGTCAGCCCCGGTCACCATGGAGAGGTGGCTGTAGCGGGGGATTTTAGCTCCAAGAGCTTTTATAATCGCAATCTGCCTCGGAGTGTTCGAGAGATGATCCTCCCCCCGGATAACGTCCGTTATCCCCATATCGATATCGTCCACGGCAGACGCTAGGTAAAAGACCGGCGCCCCGTTTGACCGGACCAGAATAAAATCCCCGATATCGGAACATCTGAAACTGACATTTCCCCTGACACCATCCTTAAACGATATTTCACGTCCTTCCATACGGAATCTCAATGCCGGTTTTGCGCCTTTTCCCTCAAATTCAGCCACTTTTTCATCTGTCAAATCGGCGCAGTGACCAGAGTAGCGGGGCGGTTTACCTGCGCTGGTCATTTTTTTACGGTTACTTTCCAGCTCTCCAGGTGTGCAATAGCATGGATACAAAAAGCCCTTACTACGAAGAGCTTCTACAGTCTCTTTATACTTTTCCGTCCGATTACTCTGATAAAATGGACCCTCGTCCCACTCAAGTCCCAGGTTTTTGAGTGTCTGGAGAATCTGTTCTTCGGCTGAAGGTGTATACCGCTCCGCGTCCGTATCTTCTATCCGCAGAATGAACGCGCCATCATGTTTTCTTGCGTAGAGCCAATTGAAAAGAGCGGTACGCAAGTTTCCGACATGAGGCAAGCCTGTAGGGCTTGGGGCGAACCTTACTCTTACATTTTCAGTCATAATTCCGGTTTATTCAAAATGTCGTCTTAACTGTGAGCTTTTTCGGAGTCACACTATCCGCGCAAGTATTGTAGAGCAAAAATATCTTAAACGGTGACGCTAAGCTGGATAATTCATGAGTTATCCGGGTTAAAAAATCGACGAAACAGGATAAATCTGCATATCCGGCCTATCTTTTGCGTAAAATACTGTGCATTAATAGATTGCGGAGTTATTTGTTGGGAAACTGGATGAGAAAATGACCGAAAAGTCTGGCAAACGTCTACAGATATGGGCAAGCGAGAACCATCAGGATATTCTGGAAATGCGGTACCGGATCAGTCAGGTACTCTTTTCAGGGGAGAGCGATTACCAGCGGATAGATATCGTCGAAGCTGACGGTTACGGGCGAATGTTGTTTAACGACGGACAGGTTATGGTCAGTGAGCGGGACGGGTTTGTCTACCATGAGATGATCGCCCATGTCCCGTTTTTCATCCATCCCGCTATCAAACGCGCCCTCGTTGTCGGGGGAGGGGACGGTGGGGCTGTCCGGGAGATTATCCGTCATCAGAACGTTATTTCATGTCGGCTGGTCGAAATCGACCCTCTTATGATAGAAGCGTGCAAGGGGCGCATCCCCTGGACATCAAAGACCTTCGACAATCCCAAAGTTGATGTGCTGGTGGAAGATGGCGTGAAGTATGTAAAAAACACAAAAGAGAAATACGACCTGATTGTTGTTGATTCGGCCTCTCCTGTCGGCTCTTCGGAATCTACCTTTTCCCCGGAGTTTTACGCAAGCGCCGCAAAACTACTAGATACAGACGGGCTTTTGGTTACCGACGCAAAGTCGCCCTTCTACGATCTTGAGAGTCAGCAGGCACTGGTGCAAGATCTCGGACGCTCTTTTGCCAACGTATATATGTACAACTACACCAATATGATCTATCCCGGCGGGCTTTGTTCTTTTGCGCTTGCTACCGACAGCAATATATGTCCCCTGCGCGACTTTATTCCGCTAAGAGTCAGACTGTCGGGACTCTCTTTCAGATACTACAACGCCCAGATTCACCGCTCCTCCTTTGTACTTCCCGAGTTTCAGGAGAGCGCTCTGGGCGCGGGGCTTTCCGACTTCACCAAACCGGAACAGGAGGAGAGTTCACCCGACGATACGATGGTAAAGTTGAAAGATAAAACGAGTGTGAAAAAGATGGTTATCGAATTTTCCGAAGACGAACGTTGCGCCTTGTTGATGGAGGCGAGAAACGCCATAGGCGCATCCCTCGGCCTTAATGTGGAAAAATCAGGTCTCGTCCGGGGAGGGGAAGTAGAGAACAGCTACGGTGTATTTGTAACGATAAAAAAAGCGGGGAAACTTCGTGGTTGCATAGGATACCTGAAATCTGACGAGCCGCTCTACCGTTCAGTGGTTGACGCCGCCAGGTCAGCCGCCTTTCACGACACCCGGTTCCCCCCCCTTAAAGCGGACGAGTTTACCGATTGCACCGTGGAGGTTTCTGTCCTTTCCGAGGCGAAACCGGTCGGATCGTGGCGTGATATAGTAGTTGGCAAACATGGAATTATCATGGCCAAGGATGGGAAAAAGGCGGTATTCCTGCCCCAGGTGGCTTTAGAGCGTGGGTGGAACGTTGAGACGACGTTGGGACATCTGTCGATGAAAGCCGACCTTGCCATCGACGCCTGGCGATCCGACGCTATGTTCGAAGTGTTTGAGGCGGTTTCGTTTGAAGAAGAGTAGATGTAAGGATTGAATATTTAATGCAGTATCAAAATGTATGCCTGGAGGGAATAGGGTATGAGCTTGCGCCCAACGTTGTTACCTCACAGGATATTGAGGATAAGCTCGCCCCCCTTTATGAACGGTTAAATCTGCCCGCGGGCAGACTGGAGCTTATGTCTGGCATAAAAGAACGCCGGTTTTGGGATAATGGGCAAAGTCCGGGCGATGTGGCTGTGAAAGCGGGCCGTAAGGCGCTCGAATCGACTGGCATAGCTGTGGAAAAAATCGGAGCGCTCTTCCACGGCGCCGTCTGCCGGAATTTTTTGGAACCCGCTACAGCGTCTGTTGAACATAACTCCCTCGGCCTTTCTGAAAAGACACTTCTGTTCGATCTTTCAAACGCTTGCCTCGGTGTTTTGGATTCGATGGTTATGATCGCAAACATGATTGAACTGGGCCAGATAAAAGCCGGTCTGGCGGTGGCGGGCGAGATGGGGGAGTCTCTTGTAAATACAACTATCGACGCGCTTAATAGCGATCTTACCCTTACGCGAAAAACTGTCAAATCCTCATTCGCTTCCCTTACCATAGGATCGGGGGCGGTGGCGGTTCTGCTCACTCACAAAGATATATCGAAAACGGGACACAGGTTGATTGGTGGTGTCTCCCGGTGCAGAACAGAGAGTAGCGCCCTTTGCACATCAAATAAAGACAAGGGCTTCAGCGAAGGGGCGACTCCATTGATGGAGACAGACTCAGAAGAACTGCTCAACGCCGGATGCGCGCTGGCGGCGGATACCTGGAACGACTTTACAAAAGAACTGGGGTGGGGCGCGCATGATATCGCAAGAAGTTTCACCCACCAGGTAGGTTCCGCTCACAGGCGTCTGCTCTATCAGTCTATCGGTCTTGATGTGGAAAAAGATTATGCGACACTACCGTTTCTGGGCAATGTCGGTTCGGTCTCTCTTCCGATAACCCTCGCATACGGTATGGAGAGGGCGCTTATGAAAAAAGGGGATAAAGTCGCCCTGCTCGGCATAGGTTCCGGCCTTAACTGCCTCATGCTTGGTCTTGAATGGTAAACTGACTTATAACCCAATGACACAACTCCTCTCCCACTTCGGTAACGAATACCCTTACAAACCAAAACGGTTTTCCATCGACGGGTACGAAATGAGCTATATCGACGAGGGCCCAAAAGAGAGGCCCGCCCTTGTTATGGTTCATGGCAATCCGACCTGGTCTTTTTATTACAGGAAACTCATTGAGCGGTTTTCCCGTAACTATCGTGTGATCGTTCCTGACCATATCGGTTGCGGTCTTTCCGATAAACCCCAGGATTACGATTACAAACTTCAAACCCACGTTAACAACCTGACGGCGCTTCTCGATTCACTGAACCTTGAAAAAATAACGATGGTGTTACACGACTGGGGTGGGGCTATCGGCATGGGGTACGCCGTGAAAAACAGCGACAAGATAAAGTCGTTTGTGATTTTCAACACAGCGGCCTTCCGTTCGACGAGGATACCGTTTCGCATCGCCATCTGTCGTATCCCGTATCTTGGCGCTTTTCTTGTCCGGGGATTGAACGGTTTTGTCGGAGCCGCTGTCAATTTTGGTATGGCGACAAAAAAACCGGAGAGGTTTACCTGGGATATAAAACATGGATACCTCAAACCTTACGATTCGTGGCGCAACCGGGTTGCTGTCCACCGTTTCGTTCGGGATATTCCACTGTCGAAAAACGATACCTCCTGGGAATTTTTAGGTGAGATCGAAGATAACCTCAAGCTATTTGCAAATACCCCCTCTCTGCTTATATGGGGAATGAAAGATTTCTGTTTTACAGATCATTTTCTCGACGAGTGGGTAAATCGCCTTTCAAACAATGAAACACACAGGTTTGAGGAGGCGGGCCACTTTATTTTAGAAGACGAGCACGTTCAAATAACAGTTTTGATGGACGATTTTCTGAATCGAAACTTCCCGTGAGCGGGAGGAATATAGCAAACCGTCTTGTCGATACAGCCAGTAGACTTGGGGACCGAAGCGCTATTCATCTCCCCGATTCAAAAAGTTATTCTTTTGCCCAGGTTCAAAAAGAGAGCGATAGATACGCCGCCTGTTTTGAAAAAATGGGAATTTCTGACGGTGAACGAGCTTTGCTTATGGTCCGGCCCGGATTTGATTTTATCACCCTCTCTTTTGCACTGTTCAAAACCGGGGCGGTGCAGGTCCTGATCGATCCGGGAATGGGGAAGAGCAACCTGCTCGATTGCATAAAAAGCTCTGAACCTTCCGCCCTGGTGGCCATACCAAAAGCGCATTTCGCCCGACTGCTCTATCCGAAAAGTTTTCGTTCAGTTACAAAACTTGTGACTGTCGGACGCAGGTGGTTATGGGGAGGTGAAACCGTTTCGGCTTTCAGGCGCGCTCCCGACTCCAGTTACACCATTAACGATTCTGTTGATACGGCGGCCATACTCTTTACCACAGGCTCCACCGGGGTACCGAAAGGCGTTGTGTACACTCACGATATTTTTACCGCCCAGGTCGATCTGATCCGCGAAAAGTACCAGATAACTGATGAAGATATTGATCTGCCTGCGTTCCCGCTTTTCGCCCTTTTCAGCATAGCTATGGGCATGAGTGTGGTGATTCCCGATATGGACCCGACGAGACCGGCTGATGTCGACCCGCAAAAAATCGTTAACTCGGTTAATGAAAAAGGGGTGACTTTTACCTTCGGCTCTCCTGCGATCTGGCGAAAGGTGAGCCGACACTGCGTAGAAAACAATATAAAACTTCCTTCGCTAAAAAGGGTTTTGATGGCCGGAGCGCCGGTTGACGAAAAAATTCACGAACGACTGATCGAAAAAATCCTTCCAGGTGACGGCAATACATATACGCCATTCGGGGCGACGGAGTCGTTACCAGTTACAGATATATCGGGGCGTGAGGTTTTGGCGGAAACAGCGAAAAATTCACGAAATGGAAAAGGCGTCTGTGTGGGCAAACCCCTCCAGGGCATGTCCATAGATATCATTGCCATAAGCGACGAACCGCTCGAATATATGGATCAGGCGCAAAACCTTGATACGGGTGTCATCGGTGAAATTGTGGCTGGCGGCCCTGTGGTGACAAAGGAGTATTTTCGATTACCGGAACAGACCGCCCTTGCTAAAATAATCGACCGGGAAAGTGGAAAAATTTTCCATCGTATGGGAGATGTCGGATACCTTGATGAGAAAGGACGGCTCTGGTTCTGCGGACGAAAGAACCACCGTCTGATTACCTCTACCGGGACTCTATACACGATTCCTTGCGAATCGATTTTTAACAATGATCCGTCTGTTTTCAGAACCGCGCTCGTAGGGCTTGGCGAATCACCGAACCAGACTCCGATAATAATCGTGGAACCTGACAAGGGGGGGATTAACAGGGAGGAGACGGCGCAACGTCTGCTTGAGACCGCATCAAAGAGCGAACTCACCTCGTCGATAAAAGGTCTGCTGTTCAAGGATGAGTTCCCTACCGATGTCAGGCATAACGCAAAAATCTTTCGCGAAAAGCTGAAGGTGTGGGCCGAAGGCGTGAAAGAGAAGATTATTACGGCGGAGAGTTTATGAAAGTTCTGGTTACCGGCGGTGGAGGGTTTCTGGGTCGTTATATCGTCGAGAAACTGCTTGGCGCCGGTCATGAAGTTACCTCCTTTTCGCGAAGAAGATACCTTGAGCTTGAAAAGATCGGCGCAAAGACCATAACCGGGGATATTTGCGACAGGGAAGCCATCAGTTTGGCGATTAATGGAATGGATGGTGTAATCCATACAGCGTCAAGGGTTGGAGTTTGGGGGCCGTGGAACGAGTTTTACAGGGCCAACGTCATCGGAACAAGAAACGTTATCGACGCTTGCAGGAAAAATGGTGTCGGCAGACTGGTTTATACAAGCTCACCTTCGGTTGTGTTCGACGGGGCGGATCATGAAGGGATAGACGAGTCTTATCCATACCCGGATAACTACCTCGCATACTACCCTCATACAAAAGCGATGGCCGAGAGAGAGGTCATCAATGCTAACGGAAAAAGAGGGCTTGCGACATGCTCCCTGCGTCCACATCTTGTCTGGGGTCCACGCGACACAAACCTGATCCCTAGACTTGTTTCACGCGCCAGATCGGGCCGTCTGAAACTGGTGGGTAACGGTCATAATCTGATAGACACCGTATATGTCGAAAACGCCGCCACAGCCCACGTCAACGCCCTTGAACGACTGGAGGAGGGGAGTCTGGTCGCGGGGTCAGTCTATTTCATCTCGCAGGGTGAACCGGTCAAGATCGGACATTTCATAAACGAAGTTCTCGACCGCTACGATCTTCCACCAGCGTCAAAAAGTGTTTCGTTTAAAACTGCGTATATGGTGGGATCAATTCTTGAGTTTATGTATCAACTAATCGGCAAACAGGATGAGCCGATAATGACCCGGTTTCTCGCCCTCCAGCTTTCAAAGAGCCACTACTTCGATATCAGCAAAGCAAGAACAGAACTGGGATACTACCCCTCAATCACCATCAGGGAAGGCCTTGGTCGGCTAGCACTGATAATTCACGAGTAATTCCGTATTGAGGTAACCAAGCCTTCTCTTTGATAGAAAAAGAGCTAGCATGACGCAGTGTAACACGCAACTTACGTTGAATGATATTCTCAAAACAGCTGTGGTAATCGACTTTGATGGCGGCAATATCACCACCGACACCCTCCGCTCCGACCCGGCCTTCAGAATAGCCGTGGGTTGTCGCCCCGAGACTGATGACGACCTTGCAAGACAGCCCACCATAACCAGGTTTGAAAACGCCGTAACATATCGGGAGATCAAGCGTATAAACAACGAGCTTTTAAATCTTTATCTCGTTGATCGCTCTATGTTGCAAGAAACGATTGCAGGCACGGAGCTTCAGAACGCGCAGATGACACGATACGACTGAAACTTCTGAAAGCAGGAGGCGGATAATAGTAAAATAGGCATTGTTAGAGTCTTGAGAAAGTGTTATCAAACAAGGTCATCTTATCATGCGGAAAGTGCGTTAATGCGATGAAAATAATGAACCGGTATGAGGCGCCCTGGGAACGCTACTTCAGACAGGTCTTTCATCCCATTGAAGAATTTATTCATTACAAATCGGCGGGAGGAATCCTGCTTATCGTTAGTGTGATTCTGGCCTTTGCTCTGGTAAACTCACCGCTACATGATCCTTTTGAGAAAATTCTCAACTCAGAATTGTCAATTATTGGCTCAAACTTCTTTCTGCACATGAATATGCACACCTGGATCAACGAAGGCCTTATGACCTTGTTTTTCCTTTTGATGGGCCTTGAAATAAAACGCGAATTTCTTGTTGGAGAACTCTCAAGTACACGCAAAGCCACCCTTCCGATTGTTGCTGCACTGGGTGGAATGATTGCGCCAGCTCTTCTTTTTTTGGTATTCAATCCCGAAATGCCCGACAGTCGGGGATGGGGGGTGCCAATGGCAACCGATATCGCCTTCGCCGTTGGAGTCCTGACTTTGCTGGGTGATCGAGTCCCTCGCTCTCTTTTTGTCTTTCTTATTTCACTGGCGATCGTCGATGATATTGGGGCGGTAATCGTTATTGCACTTTATTATTCAACGGATATATCACTTCCTTTCCTCCTTTACGCAGGGACAATCCTTATATGCTTGGCTTTGTTGAACTATGGCGGCGTACGTAGTCTGGCGCCCTATCTGATTTTTGGAGCCTTGCTCTGGCTATTCCTTTTGCATTCTGGACTGCACGCCACATTGGCGGGTATTTTTCTCGCCTTCACCATCCCTGTGCGGCCTAAAACCGAGCCAAGCATGTTTTCAAAACAGGTTAGGAGCTTATTAGATCAATTTGACAGCGCGGCTGATGAAGGTGAGGATATTCTGATAAATAACCATCAACGCGCCATTATTGTATCTCTTATGGAAGGCGCCAAGCACACATTAACTCCTTTGCAACGTTTGCAACATGCACTTCATATGCCCGTTGCATTTATCATAATCCCCCTCTTTGCGCTAGCTAACGCCGGGATCCCGATAAACCTTGAATTCGTGCAAACAGCGCTTGTTCATCCTATTTCACTGGGAGTCATTGCGGGGCTACTCTTTGGCAAGGTGATTGGCGTGTGTGGAGCAAGCATGCTGGCTGTATTTTTGGGGTTTGCCGACTTGCCGGTTGGCGTTAACTTCAGAAAACTCTTCGGAGCAAGTCTCTTGGCTGGGATTGGTTTTACCATGTCAATCTTCATTGCCAAATTGGCGTTCATTTTACCAGTGAACCAAGATTACGCGCAGGTAGGTGTAGTGATAGCTTCTTGTATTGCGGCAGCTCTCGGGACCTATATTCTGTGGAATGCAGACAAGATAGCGCTGAAAACCTGATCTGCCGTCGCTGATGGACCTTATCTAAAAATAATTACTTTTGCGCCAAAGTCATCATTGTGGGATGAGACTTCTTCTTTCGGGCTTTCTGCCGTATAGCCATTGGTTAAGCTATCATTGAGGATGATGGTGTCAGCTCCCACTGCCATGGCTTTTTCCTTGAACTCCTCAATACATTCAGTTGCATGACCATCAGCTTCTGGCGCTGTCGATTTGATTATTTCATTCATCTTTACACCTATATGCACTCGCCGAGTTGTATAATCAGGCAACGGTTCAGGCTAATGGAATAACATACTGAATAGGCGCTGTCATGGATTTTGAACGATTCACTCATAAAGCTGGTGAAGCTACTCAAGAGGCGATGAATCTAGCCGTGGCTCGTAGCCATCAGGAAATAACGCCACTCCATCTTCTACTGGCCCTCATCAATCAGTCGGAAGGCTTGATTGGCCGACTGCTGGCGCGTATGGGAAGCGACATGCGAGGGATCGCCGCTCAAATCGAGCGAGGCCTCACAAGTCTCCCGATCGTCTCGGCGGGAGCCGACAAAGTCTACATGAACAATGCGCTTAAAACGGTATTCGAAGGCGCGTTCGAGGAGATGAAACAACTCGGAGACGAATACGTTAGCGTAGAACATCTCTTTCTCGCCCTTCTCTCGCATTCAGAGACCTCTACAATTTTGCAGATTGATCGAAACAGACTTCTCGAAATACTGGCGGAAATCCGGGGGGGGCAGCGTGTTACCAGCGCCGATCCAGAAGCGACGTACGAGGCGCTCGACAAATATACCGACGACCTTACCCGGCTTGCCTCTGAAGGAAAGATAGACCCGGTCATCGGGCGGGACAACGAGATTCGGCGGGTCATGCAGATTCTCTCCCGTCGCTCTAAAAACAACCCGGTCCTCGTTGGCGAACCGGGTGTGGGAAAAACCGCAATCGCCGAGGGATTGGCGAAGAAGATCATCGACAATGACGTCCCGGACATCTTGCGCAACAAACGGCTTCTTACTCTCGATCTGGGGAGAATGGTGGCCGGATCAAAATTCCGGGGTGAGTTTGAAGAGCGACTCAAGGCGGTACTCGGTGAGATTGAGCGTTCTGATGGGGAGGTTATTCTTTTCATCGACGAGTTACACACCATCGTCGGAGCCGGAGCTGTGGAAGGCTCTATGGACGCCGGGAATATGCTCAAACCAGCTCTTGCGCGGGGCAAACTTCGTTGCATAGGAGCTACCACCGTAAAGGAATACCGAAAACATATCGAAAAGGACGCTGCCCTGGAACGGAGATTCCAGCCGGTCAACGTTGAAGAACCATCGGTGAAGGACTCCATCTCCATACTGCGCGGAGTTAAAGATAAATATGAAGCGCACCATGGCGTCCGTATCCGGGACAACGCCATCGTCGCCGCCGTCACGCTCTCTGATCGCTACATCTCCGATCGATTCCTGCCGGACAAGGCAATCGATCTGATGGACGAAGCGACCAGCCGATTGAAAATTGAAATTGATTCAAAGCCTGAAGAAATCGACCAAATGACGCGGCATATCCGGCAATTGGAAATTGAACGGGAGGCGCTCAAGAACGAATCAGATAAGGAATCAGTTCGACGACTTACCGAACTTGAAAAAGAACTGGCCGACCTCAAGGAGGTTTCAGGCGGATTGGAGTTGCAGTGGCAACACGAAAAGGAATTCCTCGACCAAATCAAGGAATCGACCAAGGAAATCGACCGTCTCAAGGCGGAAGCGGAGCGAGCGGAGCGGGATGGCCACTACGAACGGGTCGCCGAGATTCGTTACGGCTCCATTCCGGCCAAAGAAAAGGCGATTGATGAAGCGCAAAAAGAACTCGCTTCAATATCGGACGATCATCGTATCCTCCGTGAAGAGGTGACCGAAGAGGATATCGCTGCCATCGTCGCTTCTTGGACCGGTATTCCGGTTTCCAGAATGCTCTCGGACGAATCAACCCGCTTGACCCGGATGGAGGAAGAATTGAGTAAACGGGTTGTGGGACAGGAAGAAGGCATCTCTGCGGTCAGTCGGGCGGTGCGCCGAAGCAGAGCTGGAATTCAGGACGAAGATCGTCCCATCGGTTCGTTCCTTTTTCTCGGCCCTACCGGCGTAGGCAAAACGGAGTTGGTTAAAGCAGTCGCCTCGTTCCTTTTCAATACGGAAAAGGCGCTCATCCGAATTGACATGAGCGAATATCAGGAAAAACATTCCGTTGCTCGGCTCATCGGCGCCCCTCCCGGTTATGTCGGTTATGACGAAGGGGGACAACTGACCGAAGCGGTCCGATGTCACCCCTACAGTGTGATCCTCTTTGACGAAATTGAGAAGGCGCACCCTGAAATCTTCAATACCCTGTTGCAGGCGCTTGATGACGGACGGATGACCGACGGCAAGGGAAGGACCATCAATTTCAAGAACACCGTCGTCATCATGACGAGCAACCTTGCCAGCCCTGAAATCGCCGAATTCCACGACAATTCAGTAGCTCGTGACCAAGCGGTGAAAGAAGTGCTTGCCCGCTCGTTCCGACCAGAATTTCTTAACCGGATCGACGACATAGTTATCTTCAACAAGCTGGAGCGCGAACAGATTAAGAAGATCGTCGGTCTTCAGATCAATCTGCTTGCCGCAAGGTTAGAGAAACAGCGGATCATCCTTGAAGTCACCGACGAAGCCATGGCGTTCCTTGCCAAAACAGGGTACGACGAAGTCTTCGGAGCTCGTCCGCTCAAGCGATTGATCCAGACCGAGATAGTCGATGAACTATCTTACCGGATAGTCGAAGGGACATTAGGAGAGGGGCATAACGTTACCATCGACCAGAGTCCGAATGGCGTGAGCATTTCGGTGATGTCGAAGGGAGAGGAGTAGAGACAAAGACCTGAGAGTCCCTCTCTTTGTAGTCTCTCGCCTTGCCCTATCGTGCATATTTAATATCTATCTCAGTAAGGCATCTAACCACGATTCGTATTCTCTTGAGTTTATAATGGGGCTTATCCTATGTAGGTAGTAGTTCATGGTTGAAAATTCATTCTGGAGCACACAAAAAGGTAATGGCCCCCTAATTGCCGTTGCCGGGTCTGTCGCCAAACAGGTCAAATACCGGCAAAGTGGTAATTATTATGCTGTTTCTGGCGTGACGCTTAATTTACGTTCGACTGTTACGATGATCTTTGTGAATATGCGCTCTGATTCTGCCCGGTTTTGGCCCATTTGC
>JAJDBK010000013.1 GCA_029261405.1 Nitrospinaceae bacterium | reverse complement strand
AGATTCAGGTTTGGATTTCAATGAATAATCTCCAGGTTTTGAGAGGTATTGGTGATTACATGGCAATATTATACACTGCTCAAGTTGAGAATAACCAACGTTTATAGGGCTATTTCTGCTTTTTCAGGGGCGACTAATTAGGTGCATTGCGCTCTGGGCGGCAATCTCATGACGACACTATCTAATCACTCTCATAACCCACAACATAAAAAATGTCAGTTTAAAACATCTCGGTGTTGTCGCGCCACGCGGTGTTGTCGCGCCACGCGCTGTGGCCGCGCCACAAAAATGTTGCAGTTTTGGAACGGGTCTTGTTAAAATAATACCTGACAAGATAAGTCAAGATAACGATTGCCGTATATGGAGGTTTTACAGTTGGATAACAATTTCGGCTACAGCGATACTGTGATGGATCATTTTACCAACCCTCGCAATGTGCTTTCAATAAAAGAAGAGAAATACGAGGCTAACGGTATCGGCATGGTGGGCAACCCCACTTGTGGCGACATGATGAAGATATGGATCAAGGTAACCGATGACGAAAAGATAAGCGACATGAAGTGGAAAACGTTCGGTTGCGCGTCGGCCATCGGATCGACATCGATGATGTCTGTAATGGTCACCGAAAATGGTGGCATGAAGATCGACGACGCCTTAAGCCTTAAACCTGACGACATTATGGACCGGCTCGGCGGATTGCCATCTATAAAGATTCACTGTTCGGTGCTTGGGGATAAGGCGTTACGCGCGGCTATCCACGACTACTTTGCAAAGAGCGGGCAGGAAGATAGAATAAATATACAGAAGGCCACTCTGGTATGCGAATGCCTCAACGTTACAGACCTTGAGATCGAAGAAGAGGTTTTGGAAGGGGTGACAGATTTTGAGAAACTTCAGGAGCGGACCAAGATCGGAACCGGTTGCGGCAAATGTAAACCGAGGGCGATGGAGCTTCTGGAGCAGTATCGCGCGAAGTATTTTGGCTGATGTCTATTCTAAAGGTAGCCAAACTTGGCCAGAATGTTTTGCGTCAGACAGCTGAACAGGTTTCTGAAGATGTCCTGAAGTCGGAGGCGGCCCAGCGTCTGATCGATAATATGATCGAGACCATGGTTGACTATGATGGGGTGGGGCTTGCGGCCCCGCAGGTCCACGAGCCTCTTTCGATAATCACTGTACAGGTGGAGGATAACGCTCGTTACCCGGAGGGTTCGGAAGAGAGTGTTCCGCTAACTGTAATAGTCAACCCTGAGATAACCTCAATGTCGGAAGAAAAATTTACTGACTGGGAGGCGTGTCTTTCACTGCCCGGTTTGGGCGGGCTTGTGGAGCGTTCTTTGAACGTTACAGTAAAAGGTTATGACAGACACTATAAGCCATTGGAATTTGAGGCGAAAGGTTTCTTTGCCCGTGTGTTGCAACACGAAATCGACCATCTGCACGGAAAAGTCTTCATAGACCGGATGAAAGACATGAGGTCTCTGGCCTTTACAGATTAATGTAGTGGTTCGCATTTGGCGCGATGGTTGCACTACCAGTGCGCATGTTAAGAATATGCCGTAATAGTGTAAAAACTTTCCGCCAATTGGCCTTTGCCAGTGCAATCATTGCCGTCCTGTGCGGCAATGAACTGGCCGAACCGGGTCCGCTGGCCCTACAGCTTAATCCTGTTTATACCGATGTGGAGCGGGGTTACGCTTATTTTCTGGTAAGAAACCGGTGGAACGTTCCAATAAACGCCCTTTATGGACGTATCTACGGTTACGACGACCAATATTATCTTGTAAATAACCCAAACGTTAACGGGCTAAAAGTCTCTCTTGGCGATCATGTGCCGGGTAGCGCGGCTCTGTACAGGTTCAAAATATATCTCGACCGCAAAATGCTTTCACAGTTCTCCCTGCAAGTAGATGACCGTTCAATATTCAGTAGTTCCAGGATGATCCGATGAAATATCACACCAGAATATTCGTAATCTTTCTCATTGCGCTCCTAATCTTATCGACAGCCGCGATTGCGGGGGAGAGAGAAAACAGGGTCAGGTACGGCGATTTTCGTACTGGAGAGGGTTTGCAGACATTCCTGATCGCCCATGCGGGCTTGGAGAGAGGCAAAGGGGAGAGCTGGACCTCCTTCTCCAGGAGAGAAAATGAAATTTGGGCGCCCGCTCCTGAGAAGAGATCGCTTTCAAGCGTAATCCTCGACAAAATGAAAGTACACACCATTTCCACGAAGGATAACAGGTGTGGCGCCTCACCAAGGCAGGTATTTCTGGAACGCTCAAACGGGAAGGCGGAGATGTACGCTTACGAATTCAATATATGCGATTCGTCCGGCTTGATCGACCCGGTATCTTCAGTGGAACAGTATATACGGAAATACGGTATGTACGACTCGAAGAACTACGACCGGGACATGGTCATTTACGATAACGTAAAAAAACGGTTCAGAGTAGGGGCGCACCCTTATAACTCGGAAAATGGGGTTTCCGGCGCTACCGTGACGATAGTTGATTCAGTGGTGTTCGACGAAGTTTACGCCGATTGGAAAGTGGCCCTTCGCAAGGCGGCGGAGCGGTTGAGGATGAGGTTCTAGTTTATATAACATATTGAATTATTAATGAAGAATTGGACCATTGGTTTCTTTGCAAAAAATACCTAATGGAGAATCTTCAAACTGCCGATCTATTAGGTAGAAAAGGAGCTAGAGAACGATGGAATATCAATTTAAACCAGACACAGTCTTTAATGTGCATACCGATTTCATGCGGCCCCTTGCGAGAGAAGATTCTACAGTTTTGAACGATAATCCTGTCAAGACAGGCTCTGTCACGGGAAATAATGAAAGCAACGCCGGCCTGTTCGGAAACCGAGATACAGTAGATATCTCTTCTGCGGCTGGGCGGGATTCACTGTTACGCTCTCTTGGCGCCAAATATAGCGGTTCACTCTCCAGCATGGTGCAGGGCTTGGTACCCACAGGTGGCGGTAGCGGAAATTTCAATAGCCTTTACGAAGGTATAAGCGGAATTTCGTCTCACATGACCCCTTCATTAATCAGCAAATACCTCTGACGGTGGGGGAGAGACCCCGCCGTAATCTTGCACATCTCCCCTTTTCGTTGTAAAACAGTCCTTCAGGGTCTGTTATCTTAACGGCCCCATATCCTATATTTAACGTTAGGCGATTATTGTATGTCTTTGAAAATAACGAAGTTAAGCGTTGGACCACTTGATGTGAACTGTTACCTTGTCTGCTGTGACGATCATAAGGTCTGTGTGCTGGTCGATCCGGGAGACGCTTCTCGCCGCATTCTTTCGACTGTCGAGAAGATGGGGTACAAGGTTGAAAAGATAGTTAACACCCACGCCCACGCCGATCATACTGGCGGAGTGAAAAATATCAAGGAAGCGACCGGAGCTCTTTTCTATCTTCATGAAGATGAGCAAGAAGTGTGCAGGCATCCATTAACGGCGGAGATGGCCAATTATATCGGTGTCGAGGAGTGCCCGGAGCCAGACAGAACCATGATAGATGGCGACACCATCGACATCTGCCCATGCAAGTCTATGACTGTGTTGCATACTCCGGGGCATACACCCGGGAGCGTATGCCTGTTGATCGGGGATACCTTGCTCACTGGTGACACGCTTTTCCATATGTCTGTGGGGAGAACCGACCTGCATGGTGGCGATTCGGCCAGCTTGTTAAACTCTATTAAGACAAAAATATCTGTTTTGGATGAAAATATAAAAGTTCAGCCGGGGCATGGCGAGGGTTCCACCATAAAGTTCGAGCGGGAAAACAATCCATTCCTTTCCGGTTCGTGGATTTGATACGGTCGATATATTTTTTATCAGCCCTGTTTCTGCTCCCGGGTTGTTCAGGCGGAGGATCCTCTTCCGGTAGTGGGGCGACCGGAACCGCTTCCGGGAGTCTGGAGGTTACAGAAAAAGTATCTTTACCGGTCGGTTCAACCTCCGGGCCATACAAAGTGACTGTTCCTGACGGGGCTGTTTCCCTGACCATTATGGCTGATGGACTCGACGCCGGGGATATCGATATCCCCACCTTAACCGACCCTGAAGGCTGGAACCTGCTTTCCGACGGTTTTTCATCAGACCCCATAGGGGTGAACACCACGCAATTTCCCGGGCAGAGCGTAGTGGCGTTCACCGTTCCTCACAGTAAGGATTATTCGTTCATTCCGGGTGAGTGGAGTTTTTCCGTTACTCACTACGATAGTAGCGATGGAGCGCCCCGGGACGTTTTGATCTATACGGTTATAAAAGGGGCGCCGGGTACCGTTATTGACACCAATATCTGGCTGGTCGGTTTATCCGATTATCAGGGGGAGGGTGACCCGAACCTGCAGGCTCTGCTAGACCGGTATAAAACGAGTATCGGTTCCACGGGACTAACCGCAGGTGAAATGAAGATTATCGAACTTACCGATGAAACAGCCCAACGCCTGACATACGTCGATATCGGCTCGGACGCGAACGGTAACCTTCAGGGGGATGGCTTGGACGAATTGTTCAGGCTCTCTTCAAAATCCGATAACAACTACATCAACATTTTTCTTGTGTCGAACATATCCCAGTTTGGCGTACTGGGGATAGCGGGTGGCATCCCCGGCCCACAGCTACTTCAGGGAACATCCCATTCCGGTATAGTGGTAAACACGTTCGGCGGGCTTTCTTATTTGACAGGCGATATGATCCGGGTACAGGGGGATACCATGGCCCACGAGCTTGGTCATTACCTTGGCCTTTTCCATACCACAGAGTGGGCGGGGACACAGTTCGATCCGTTATCGGACACACCCGAATGTAGCAGGGCTGTTTACGATAGC
The DNA here is from genome assembly GCA_029261405.1 of Nitrospinaceae bacterium. Classification (GTDB taxonomy): domain Bacteria; phylum Nitrospinota_A; class UBA7883; order UBA7883; family JAJDBK01; genus JAJDBK01. The sequence continues at coordinate 1,736 of JAJDBK010000013.1, read as the reverse complement.
GATGGTGACGGTCTTGTAAGCTCTGATGAGTGCAAAACGGTAGATGGACCCAATCTGATGTTCTGGTCCGCCGCAAGTTTCGCCCAGGAATATTTTTCGCCGATGCAAAGTGAAGTTGTCTCTCTGGCTCCTGCCGTAAGGTGAAAAGGTGACTGATGATAAAGTGACGTTATTGACCCTGGAGACGGCGGCGGAAAAGATGGGGTGTGACGTACGATACCAATCTTTGGGGGATGATGATATAACCGTCTCTTCCGGCTCTTGCAGGGTCAACGAAAGAAGGTTAATTCTGATAGATAAGAAACTTGACGACAAACAGAAATGGACTGTTCTGGCGAAGGAACTCAAAAAACTTGATTCGGGCGAAACATACATTTTTCCACTGGCAAGAAAGATAATGGATTCTGTTAAATGAGTTTGCGTGAGAGGGTGGAGTCGATAATGACGGGCGAAAAGAGACCCGGCCTGTTATTGGCGCCGCTAGCGGTGGTAGAGCTTATATACGGATTTACTGTATCGGCTCGCAACTTTCTCTACGATTCAGGAATTGCGAAAGTAAATAAAACTCCTTGCGCAGTAGTCTCTGTCGGAAACCTTACGGTAGGTGGTACCGGCAAGACTCCATTCACAGAGCTACTGGTAAAAAAACTGTCCGGGAGGAAGGTTGCTGTTTTATCACGAGGTTATGGTGGTGGTGAGACATCTGTAGTTTCCGATGGCGTGATTCTTGCCCCTGCGCCACCTGTATCTGCGGATGAACCTTATATGCTTGCCCGGAACCTTTCAGGTGTGCCTGTCTTATGCAACCCTGACAGGGTGGTCGGCGCGTTTGATCTGGTTGAGAAATTCGGAACGGAGGTTATCGTACTTGACGATGGATATCAGCACCGGCGAATAGATCGAGATCTTGACATACTTCTCTTACCGGCAGACTCCCTGTTTGAAGATCGAAGCCTGACTCCACTCGGAGGGTTGAGAGAACCGATTGAGCAGATTAAGAGAGCTGATCTGATTGTATTTGCCTCCTCCGTCAGAATTGAAGAGAAAAGGATAAAGGGGCTTGAAGCGGAGTTACGACTCCTGGGATTTGGTGACAAACCTGTGCTCACCGCCGAGGGGGCTATCTCCGGGTTCAGGGACATTGATGGGGCTACCGGCGACCTGCCGGGAGGGGGTCTTTATCTCTTTGCAGGTATAGCAAGGCCGGAGCGTTTCTTCGACTCCATCGGTGCTCTAGGAGTTGATGTGGTTGGCGCAAAAAATTTTCCCGACCACTATCAGTATACTGAAAGGGATATCCATGAAATTCTTGAAGACGCCATAACCTGTGGAGCGTCAACACTCCTGACCACCGAAAAGGACGCTGTACGACTTCTCGAATATGATGGATCACTCCCGCTTCTTTACGCCCGATACACTCTTTCTATCACCCGTGGTGAGGAAAACCTCGACCAGTTAATCCGTAAGGCAGTCTCAAATTCTTAACGCAACAGTACGTTAAACGCCTCGTACGGCGATAGTTGGCGTACAGACGTTTCATGGGTCGCCTTAAGATGGGGGGAATACGTTGAAAGAATCGATATCGCAAGCGGAGCGAGTCAATCCCATTCTTAGTTGAAACTATCCACGGTCTTTTCGTTCTCAGGCAGCTTTTTAGAGTTCTTCCAGTAATCTACCCGGCCGCATCGTTCCTCAGCCTGGCCGTTGACTGACTCGATGATGTTCGTCGTTTTCAA
>JAJDBK010000012.1 GCA_029261405.1 Nitrospinaceae bacterium | reverse complement strand
TGATCAGCGTCAATGAAAAATCCGTTCGCATTGACTCACTGTTTTTGTTACCAAGTGCTAGTAGTTGCCTCATATGATTGTTACCAAGAATCTGGAGGCATGAGATGGACAATAAAATCAGCAAAGAGGCAATCAAAGAACTCAACGAAGCTGTGAGGCAACGTTACTGTAAGGCATCAAAGGTGGAGAAAACCAAAATCCTGGATGAATATATTTCCGTGGTCGGCTGTCACCGGAAACATGCAATTCGATTGTTGGGCAATGGCCAAGTTGCCTGCCCAGCCTCCCAGCCAATGGGGAGGCGTGTTTATGATGAAGCTGTCAAGGAAACGTTGATCATTATTTGGGAAGCTTCAGACAGAATTTGTGGGAAAAGATTGAAGGCAATACTACCAAGCCTTGTAGCATCGATGGAACACCACGGTCACCTGGATCTGGACCCGGAAGTTCGTGATCGGCTGTTCTCGATTAGCGCCTCAACGATTGATCGGCTACTTACGCCAATTCGAAGCAAGGCGCACAGCCGGAAAAAACGAAAGGCTTCAGCAAAGAGGGTAAGCAAAATAGTCCCGGTTCGAACATTCGCCGATTGGAATGAGCCGATGCCAGGATACCTTGAGATTGATTTTGTAGCTCACTGCGGTGGTTCGATGGCTGGGTCATTCATCCATAGTTTTGTCGCAACAGATGTCTGTTCAGGTTGGACAGAGTCCGTCCCGCTTTTAGCCAGAGAGCAATCTCTGGTGACCGAAGGTCTTGAGGTTATTCGTAAACAACTCCCCGTTCCTTTGCTCGGGATAGACTCTGACAATGATGCTGCCTTTATCAATGATACGCTCCTGTCCTACTGTGAACGGCATCGAATCGAGTTTACCCGTTCACGTGCGTATCACAAAAATGATCAGGCCTGGATTGAGCAGAAAAATGGAGCGGTAATCAGGCGGTTTGTGGGGTACGAGCGCTTCTCAGGCGTGGTGGCCGGTCAGGCGCTTGCACGCCTTTATCATGCGGCCAGATTGTACGTGAACTATTTTCAGCCTTCGTTCAAGCTTCGCAAGAAAACACGAATCGGCTCCAAAGTGAAAAAGGAATACTTTACACCCGCAACTCCATGTGACCGCTTACTAGAACACCAAGGTGTAGATGAAAAAATGAAGGAACCTCTCAGGTTAGAACGCACTCAACTTGATCCAGTAAAGCTTTTGCATTGCATTCGTGAGAGTCAAGCCGCATTGGCCGCACTTGTCTCTCCTGAAACGGCAAGTATCCTGGAGCGTCAGAGTCTCGATGAGTTCCTTGCCCAATTACCCCGGCTTTGGCGTTCGGGTGAAGTGCGCCCAACTCATCGAAAAACTATAGAACACCCCCGTAACTGGCGAACCCGCAAAGATCCTTTTGAAACAACCTGGCCTGATATTCTTATTTGGCTACAGGAAGATCCAGACGCAACCGCCAAATCACTATTTCAACGCTTGGACCGGGAACATCCCGGGCATTTTACCAATGGACAGTTACGAACATTGCAACGACGCATTAAAGAGTGGCGGCAGATCATGGCAAAGAACCTGGTTTACGCATGTCTGGACAAGAAGGAACATACCGGGGAAATAGCCGCTATAGGCGTGGATATTTGACGCATAGCTTGGTAACATTCCCGAATGAGGCAACGGGACAGGAGTTTTTATTGTCGCTGAACAACGGCGCCATTACCCCCAAAAGGGGGCGCCCACGTGGATCATTATTGCGGCGCCATCTACAGGGAATTTGGCCTCAATGTTTTTCTGGGCATAACGGGCATGACTTCTTTGCGCTCTACCGCCTTCTTCTAATGTAAAACCAAGATAAAGAGTGGCTGGTTGATTCTTCTTCATGAATTTAAGCGACCGCTCTTGTTTCAATATCCGGGAACACATGGTGTTTCGCCCATTTCCCAACATCCCCTCGTCAGAGAAGGCCTGCCAAATATCTCTCCCATCTGAATCTTCTGTTATTGGAATACCGATATAAGCGGACACCTCATTGCGGAATCGGTCATTGTCCGCCGGTTCTGTTTTCGTGTCGTGATACAGGAGGATTGTTTTCTCTCTCCCATATTTATCCGCCACGACCTTTGCGGCCACTGCGGAAGCAAGCCCACCTGAAAACGCTACAACATGCTTCATAGCAATCCACCGGGGGATATGAGGGTTGTTGGTTTAAGATAGTCTTCCCACTTAACCGTTTTGAATATCGCCTTATGATTTACCCATCGAGCGAAACGGCGTTGTTCTGGAGAAATAGAACTTGTTCTATCACGGAAGGGTTGTGCAAACGGATCGACGTTTTTCGACCTCAGGAACTCTACCCTTCGGTGTGCTGATTCAATATTGTCTGTGACCAGTAGATAACAGAAATATTGTGACGGCGTGGCACCGGCATTCCGCAGGTTATCCACGGCTTTATTAACAACTGGAATCATTGCTTCTGAATCGCACGCAAGACGGATAGGAGACAACCACTTAACTCTTGCCAGTAACTCGGCAACATGCTTGTCGATAAGTCTAGCGTCAAGACCTTGGTTGAAATCGACTTTTACTCCGAGCTTTACAATTTTCTCAATCTGACGGATACCGTGTTCGGATGCCAGCACATTGTTATCGAGCAGAACTACTGTTTTATGGCGTAAAAAGTCTTCGATGTCAGCGGCACGGCGAATGTCACCTTCTTTAACGGGGACGATACAGAAGTTGCATTTGCGCGGACACCCTCTAGTCAGGAAGCCCATTGAATAAGACATCTCATACAGATCGTAATCAGGACACATGCTGTCTGATCCGGCTGGGAGCGTTATTTCGGTTCCTGACCCGCTTCCACCTATTACCGTTTTCTCAGGAAGCACAGGCATATTCGTCCAGAAAAAGACTTTAGAGGCATACACCGCATCGAATTCTTTAGCGAATAGTGGATAGGTCAGTTCAACCGTATCCCCCATTGCCTTATGCCATGCCGATATCTTCATCAGGGCAAGGTTGGGAATCTTACTGTCTATGTCCACCAAACCCACTTTCATAGCGATCCGCCGGGGGAGGGGAAGGAATCATACTTTTGCCCATTTTCGATTTGGAATGAGTCCAGGGGCAAGCCGGGGGCAAGAATTTTGGTGTTTTTTTCACCTCAAGTGTTTATTATAAAAGGCCGATTGGTTCTACAAAAAATGTCGATGGGAAACTTCCGTCGGCCAGGTAAATAATATACTGAAAGGTCATTCGATGCGGTTTCGCACTATTTCACTGTTATTGACAATAGCATTCATAGCCACTCCGGTCTTCGCAGAAGAGGCTAAAAAACTTACCACAGATCGTGAAAAAGTCAGCTACAGTTTTGGCATGAAGATAGGTGACGATTTGATCAGGGGCCAGATTGACCTCGATATTGATCTGTTATTACAAGGGATCAAGGATCATTACACGGGCGGCAAGGAGTTATTGACCCAGGATGAGGCTAAAGAGGCTTTTGTCGCCTTCCAGGAGAAGAGGAAAACGAAAATGGCCGCTCAGCGGCAGGTTCAGGGGGAACAGAACAGGATGGACGGAAAGAGCTTTCTTGAGACAAACGGGAAGAAAGAAGGGGTTATAACAACAAGTAGTGGACTTCAGTACACGGTCTTGCAAGAAGGAACAGGGGGCAAACCTGGCGCCATCGACAACGTCAAGGTCCACTACGCTGGCACGCTCATTAACGGCACGCCGTTTGATAGCTCCTACGACCGGGGTGAGCCTGCGGTTTTTAACCTGTCACGGGTAATTAAAGGGTGGACCGAAGGTTTGCAACTTATGAAAGTGGGGGGAAAGAACAGGCTGTTCGTACCATCCGATCTGGCCTACGGAGAGAATGGCGCTGGACAGACGATCGAACCGAACTCAACCCTTATCTTTGATGTGGAACTGCTCGCCATTGTGGATGAAGGCGCCGCTACACCCCACCATTGATCTAACCTGAATAACTCACTTTGAAAAGGATATTGGTCACAGGTGGCGCAGGTTATATTGGTAGCCACTGTTCCAAAACCTTGCGCAAGGCCGGATGGGAAGTTGTTGTTTATGATAACCTGACAGCCGGTCATCGGGAATCTGTGAAGGATGTTGAACTGGTGGTCGGCGACCTGGGGGAGAAGGACCGCCTCGACGAGGTTTTTAGCAAGGGCCGTTTTGACGCGGTAATGCACTTTGCTTCCCTTACTTATGTGGGGGAGTCTGTCAAGGACCCGGTGAAATATTACAGGAATAACGTATCGGAGGGTTTATCCCTGCTTTCGGCCATGATCGATCATGGTGTGAAAAATTTCATTTTCTCCTCCACAGCGGCTGTATATGGAGAGCCCGCTATCCAGCCTATTCCGGAAGACCATGCGTTGCTACCGGTCAACCCATATGGCGCTTCGAAATTCATGTTTGAACGGATAGCAACTGACCTGTCGGTCTCTCACGGTCTGAGACCTGTTTTTCTCCGTTATTTCAATGCGGCGGGCGCGGATCCCGATGGCGGGCTGGGTGAGGATCACGACCCTGAAACACACCTTATCCCCCTCGTAATCGACGCCGCCCTGGGCCGAAGAGGCTCTCTTGATCTTTTCGGGGACGACTATCCCACTTTCGATGGCACTTGTATCAGGGATTATATCCATGTGACAGACCTTGCCGAGGCTCATCTAAAAGCCCTTGACTACCTCTCTGATGGCGACAATAAAACCCCGGAGGCTTTTAATCTTGGCGCTGGTTCCGGTTTTTCCGTGCGGCAGGTGATCGAAACAGTCGAAAAGGTTGTTGGCAAAAATGTGCCTTTTTCGATAGCGCCCAGGAGGGAAGGCGATCCGCCAGAGTTGGTAGCGTTGTCGGGGAAAGCGAAGAGCGTACTCGGCTGGAAACCGACGTTGTCATCTCTTGAGGATATTGTTGAAACGGCATTCAGATGGCGGGAAAAACATCCTGACGGGTACCAGAAAAAGTAGCTTATTATCTTGGCTCCACATACAATGTGCAGGGGGAACGAGTTCTTGTTGTTTCTTTTTTCTTCCCGGAAAATGAAAATTCAGGAACATATTCCCTGTTAATTTGCTATAATTAAGCGTAATTCTATTTAAATTAGGCTAAAGTGTGAAACTGACAGGTTCGATCAGACTGGTTTTCTCAGTAGCAATCCTCGTTTCTTTCCTTACACCGGCTCTTTCTTTTGCCGTCCAGGATCCCGCTACCATAGGCCAATTCAAAAACTACGACAGACCAGGCGCCATTCTGCCCGATAGCGGAACTTTCATTATCCCGGAAGAGCTGAAACCGAGGGTCGAATTCTGGAAGAAGATCTATTCGCGTTATACGACCTCGCAGGTTGTACTCCACGACAAAAAACACCTCGATATTGTCTATGAGGTTATCGACATAAAGAAAGCGTTTAAAGGGAAAACCCCTTCCCGTGGCGCGCGGAGAAATTTTCTTAAAAAGCGTAAGAATCTTATTGTTAATGTGCTGAAACGACTCTACAACAACAAGGGTGTCCCGAAAACCGACCTTGAAAAAGCCATCGTCGCCAAATTCAAGGGTATTAACGGCTATAAAAAATATCGGCTGGCGACAAAAAGGGTGCGCGTTCAGTTAGGTCAGGCCGACAGGTTTCGTGAGGGTGTAAAACGCTCGGGTAAATATATAGATCATATGCGGAAGATTTTCAGGTCGTATGGGCTTCCTGAAGAGCTTTGCGCCTTGCCTCATGTTGAGTCTTCATTCAACTACAAGGCTTACTCCAGCGCCGGCGCGTCTGGTGTATGGCAGTTTACACGTGGGACCGGAAGACTGTTCATGAGGGTCAACTACACGGTGGACGAGAGACGTGATCCGATAAAATCGACCGTGGCCGCCGCCAGACTGCTAAAACAAAACTACCGGGAATTAAAATCGTGGCCTCTTGCCGTGACCGCGTACAACCACGGTACCAACGGCATGAAACGGGCGAAATCGAAATTCGGACCCGACATCGTCAAGGTTATAGCCAGATACAAATCGAGATCGTTCGGTTTTGCTTCGGCGAATTTCTACACCGAGTTCCTAGCCGCTCTCCATGTGGCGCGTAATTATGAACGTTATTTCGGCAAGCTCCACTTTGAAGAGAGTCTGGCTTACGAAAAGGTCAAGATTCCCTACTATCTGTCGGCGAACACGCTGGCGCAAAGTACCGGCATTTCTAAAGAGATTTTAAAGGATTTCAATCCGGCGCTCCGAACCAGCGTTTGGAGAGGTAGCCGACATGTACCCAAAGGCTATGTCTTAATGGTGCCTGGCGGGAGAGGCGCTTCGGTTAAGAGCGCTTTGGCCTCCACACCGGACAAGGGGAGATACGAAAGCCAGAAGAGTTCCGGTTTTCATGTCGTAAGTCGCGGAGAGACATTATCTACCATAGCGGGTAGATATCGGGTCCGTCTCTCATCGCTCAGACGGGAAAACAACATCTGGTCGGATGCCATAAGGGTTGGGCAGAAACTGCGTATACCCGGAAAAGCGGTCAAATCCCCCTCTAACGGGAAAAAAAGAGCGGCTATACCTTTAACCGCTCCAGCTGACGGAATACACAAGGTCAGAAGAGGGGACAACCCTTACGATATCGCCACCGCCTATAACATGACATTAAGTGACCTGTTGCGCATCAACGGTCTTTCAAAACGGTCGAGGATTTACCCGGGACAACATCTGAAAGTGGTAGAGCCGGAAAAAGCGAAGGTCGAATTAGAGGCTACACAAGTCGCTAAAGTTTTACCGCAGGTACCCGGTATTGCCCCTGTTGAGCGGGAAGCGATTGAGAGCAAACCGGCTCCCGCAGATGCGGACTCTACCCTCTCTGTAAAATTCAGCCTGAGCGAAGAGGATTTCAGAGCCAGAAGAGTCGGTAAACGCTCAGCCGTTATTATGGTGGAGAGTGAAGAGACCCTCGGTCATTACGCCGACTGGCTCAAAGTTAACACTTCAGCAATCCAGCGTCTGAACAGAAAAAATCTTCGCAGACGTATGAATATCGGTTCCAAGGTGACAATACCCCTCTCCAAAGTCTCTGTGCGGGAGTTTGAGCGGAAAAGATATGAATACCATATGAGCCTGATGGAGGATTTTCTGGAGGTGTATACCGTTACGGAAGATCAGAACATAACAATACGCAGAGGCCAGTCGATGTGGGAGTTGTGTGTCAAAAAGCATGACGCGCCACTATGGCTTGTTCGTATGTACAACCCCGGAGTCAACCTTGGCAGTGTCATGCCGGGTGACTCCATCAGAATGCCGATGGTTGTAAAAAAATAGTTCTATCAGGCCAGGGCGAGACGTTTAAGTTTAATTATCTTGTCCCGTAACCCGGCTGCGGTTTCAAAGTCCATCTCGTCGGCCGCTTTTTTCATCGAAGCTGTATATAACCTTACAAGCCGGTCGATCTCTTCGAGGGGCATATAATCGAGCGCATCCTCTCCCACCTTCGGGACCGTAACATAATCCTGTTCGTAGACCGACGCCAACGCTTCTTTCAGGTTACGTTTTATCGATGTCGGTGTAATGCCCCGCTCCTTGTTGTACGCCTCCTGTTTTATACGTCTGCGTTGCATCTCGTCCATAGCCCGTTGCATCGAGCCTGTAATTTTGTCGGCATAAAGAACAACCTGTCCATTCAGGTTTCTTGCGGCCCGTCCGGAGGTCTGGATGATGGCGGTTTCTGACCTTAGAAAACCCTCCATGTCGGCGTTGAGCATGGCAACGAGGCTGACCTCTGGAATATCGAGTCCTTCGCGTAAAAGGTTGATACCTATCAGTACGTCGAATTCACCCATCCTGAGGCTCTGGATTATCGACATCCGTTCCAGTGTTGCGATATCGGAGTGGAGATACTCGGCCTTGACAGATAGCCCCTGGTAATAATCGGTAAGGTCCTCGGCCTGACGTTTTGTCATACAGGCGACGAGGATGCGTTCCTTCAGTTTCACCCGTTCCCTGATCTTGGCAAGCAGGTCATCAACCTGGTTTTCCACCGGAAGGATAACAACTTCCGGATCGACAAGACCGGTGGGGCGGACAACCTGCTCGGCGGTGATACCGTTGCACTGTTTGAGTTCGTAGGGGCCGGGAGTGGCGGAGACGTATATGGTTCGGTTGGTCAACCTTTCAAACTCCTCGAAGGAGAGGGGCCGGTTATCGAACGCCGAGGGTAGTCTGAATCCGTAATTAATAAGGGAGTTTTTCCGGGACCTGTCACCTTTGAGCATGGCGCCGATCTGGGGGATGGTTTGATGGCTCTCGTCGATCACAACGAGTGCGTCGTCGGGAAGGTATTCGAGCAGGGTAGGGGGATGCTCACCCGGTTTTCTGCCGGAAAGATATCTGGAGTAGTTTTCTATCCCTTTGCAATAACCGATGGCTTTTATCATCTCAAGGTCGGCCAAAGTCCTCTCTTCAATCCGTTGGGCTTCAATAAGGCATCCCCTCTCATTAAACCAGGCGACTCTTTCAAGCAGTTCGTCCCTGATTTTCGATTCCGCTTTCTCTTTAACCTCATCGGACGCGACGTAGTGGCTTCCGGGATAGACGCTGATCTCTGAAAGCCTGTTAATGGTTTTTCCGGTCAACGGATCGGTGATGCTTATAGATTCTATTTCGTCCCCGAAAAACTCAACTCGAATGCTGGTCTCGGTCTGGTATATGGGGAGGATCTCCACCACGTCACCGTTTACCCGGAATGTGCCCCGTTTAAAATCGATATTATTCCTGTCGTACTGGATCGAGACCAGTTTTTCGAGAAAATCGTCTCTCGCAAGCTCCATGCCGACCTTGAGTTTGATCCTCATGCTTTTGTAAAACTCTGGCGCCCCCAGACCGTAGATACATGAGACGGAGGCGACTATGATGACATCTCTTCGCTCAATCAGAGACATGGTGGCGTTATGTCTCAAGCGGTCTATTTCGTCGTTGGTTGAAGCGTCCTTTTCAATATAAGCTCCGGTCTTTGGCAGGTAGGCTTCCGGCTGGTAATAGTCGTAATAAGAGACGAAATACTCGACGGCGTTATCGGGAAAGAACGATTTAAACTCAGAATATAACTGGGCGGCCAATGTTTTGTTGTGAGCCATCACCAGGGTCGGAAGTTGGGTCTTTTCGATGACCTGGGCGATGGTGAACGTTTTGCCCGAGCCGGTTACACCGAGCAGGGTCTGTTGCGAGAGACCGTTTTTAATACCAGCGACTAATTCATCAATGGCGCGTGGTTGGTCGCCCTGTGGCGTAAAATCTGATACAAGTCGGAACTTTTCATCCATGACGAAGAGTATACCAGTAGCGCGGCTACCCCGGATAGCGCTACTACCCCGATGGCAGGTGTACGCAATTATACGGGACATCCTGAAGCTGAAGAATCCGGGGTATAATGGGCGGCAGGTGTTTTTATTGTTATGAGGCTGTTCGGATGAATGAGAAACGAAACTATTCCAGGGTAGATGCGAAAATCGCATTTGGAACCCGTCAACTTGATCCGGGGGGGATTTCTCAATCCGGCTCCCGTATTGAAGGGCGGAGAGAGTCATGTTTTCCCGACCCTCCAACCATCTCCGACCCGGCGTTAAACGAGTGGTTAACATTGCTAAACGCCAAACTTGACGCGCTTTTGGGGCAGTGGCCGAAGAGAGAGTCAATAGGAAAAGAGATGATAATCACCCCTGTAAACCTGGGCGCCGGAGGGGTGGCGTTTAACAGCGACAAAAAATACAGCCCCGGGGATATCCTTGAAATTCAGATGGAGCTACCACTGCCCAACGATCCTGTTACGGTTATCGTACTGTCGGAAGTCATCTGGACCGGAATGTCGAAAGTAGCGGTTCAGTTTATCGAGATGACAGAATACCTTAGAGAGAAGATAGCCGAGTATGTGTTGTATCGGGAACGCGAAATACTGATGGCGGAAAACCTGTAATGAAAGGTAGCTTTATATGCTTCCAGTAGCAGGGGCGATCATTGTAATCGGTTCGGTCTTTGGTGGCTACATCATCGCCAACGGCAACATGCATATCCTCTTCCAGCCTGCAGAGTTTCTCATTATCGGCGGCGCCGCCACAGGTGGTTTTCTTATTGCGTCTCACGGAACCGGAATGCGCCTCGTGAAAGAAAGCCTCGTACATGTAGCCATCGGTAAGGCTTATACGAAAGAGGATTATATCGACCTTCTGCTACTTCTCCACAATACCATGTCGATGATAAGGAGAGTCGGCCTGAGGGAGTTGGAAAAACATATAAACAATCCGGGAGAGAGCGAGATCTTCCGCAAATACAGGTCCGTTTATAACAATCCGCGCGCCATGACCTTCATTGTGGATATCCTGCGTAGTCTGGCTACCACCACGTTGACAGCGCACGAACTCGATTCGCTTCTTGAAAACGAACTTGAGACGATGTACGAAGAACTTCTGCTCCCTTCAAGGAGCGTAGGGGAGGTGGCCGAAGCTCTGCCGGGCCTGGGAATCGTCGCCGCCGTCCTGGGGGTGGTGATAACCATGCAGAATATGAACGCGACACCAGATATTCTTGGCCACAGTATCGGGGCGGCCATGGTCGGCACATTTCTCGGTATCCTGCTCTCATACGGGTTTGTGGGGCCGGTCTCCCGCAAAATGGAGCTTATCGCAGAACAACACCGCGATTATCTCGCCACTATAAGGGTAGCTTTTGTCGCTTTTATAGGGGGCGCCCACTTTGCCATATCCACAGAGTTCGGGCGCAGGGTCATCCCGCCATCGGTACGGCCCTCATATGGAGAGATGGAAAAGGCGATCGACAAAAGAATAAAACGCAGATGAGCCAGGAACCAAAGCAGATAATAATAAAGCGAATCAAAAAAATCTCCCATCATAAAAAAGGAGGGGGATGGAAAGTCGCTTACGCCGATTTTGTGACCGCGATGATGGCCCTGTTCCTTCTTCTCTGGTTACTTACCAACACTCCCGAAGAGAAGAAGTACGAGTTGGTCGGATATTTCAACGACTATCGAATTTTCAAACCATCCGGCGACTCGCTTATGAAAGAGGGATCACTAAGGATGAAAGGAGTCGATAGCAAGGAGATGATCACTAAGGACGCTCCTATGGAGATTAACAGAATTCTTAAAGTACGACTGGAACGTTATGTTGATAACCTTGTTATTCGGGTAGTCGGGGATAAGGTAAGAATACACCTGATTGATAATGTCGCCTCTCCAATGTTCCAGAGCGGAAGCGCGGAGCTAAACGATACCGGAAAAGAGATAATAGGTGAGGTGGCAAAGGAGATAGCAAAATCGGATTATATGATGTCGATAGAAGGGCATACCGACGCGCATGTCGTTCCGGGAGGCCCGAGCAACTGGAAACTCTCACTTCTCCGCGCCGATTCGGCTCGAATCGAACTGGAACGAAACGGCATAGATCCGAAGCGTTTTGAGAGTGTCATCGGTTACGGGGCTACAAAACCTCTATTCCAGATGGATTCAACGTTAGCCCAGAACCGGAGAGTCAGCCTGGTACTGATTCCCGGCCCGGACAATCGCCCTTCTCTGCGTACGCGACCATAGCTTATACGGCGCCGCTTTCAGAGTATCCTGGCTAAGAAATCAACAGCTTAAGGCTACCCTTACAGCCGGGGTCGATTGGGGAGCGGGACTTGCGCTTGCGCCGTTATTGATAATCTTCTCCCAAGCCTCCCTGATCGGGCTTAAAGTTCTTATGGCGCTCTCCAGCTTGGCCGAATCACCCCTTATGTTGGCGTCGGTCAGATCTTTTGAGACTTCCATGTAGACTTTCCTGAGGCTGTTAGCCACATCGCCACCCTTTTCGTAGTTCAATGTGTTCTGTAACTCGTTGATGATCTTCTGCGCCTTGCTTATATAAAGGCCTCGGTTCGCTACGTCCCCCTGTGCGATATGCGCTTTTGCTTCCTTGATGAAGCGGATAGCGCCATCGTACATCATGAGGATCAATTTGGATTTGTTGGCGGTGGAAACCTCAGTTTTTCTGTAAGCTACCTGCCCTCCGTATCCGTGCATTTACCTGTCTCCTTTAATTAATTGGTAGTAGGGCCTATTTCCAGCCCTGGCTCAGTGTACCCAGTTGTCCGTTCAAATATTGCTGTTCAGAGTTCAGCTTCGACAAGAGAACTTCGAGGTTTGAGAACTTGACCCGCAATGCCTCCTCCTTTATCCCGACTCTTTCTGTAAGATCGTCGATCTGTTTCTGGAATTCCTTGTCCTGATCTTCAATACTTTTGCTCTGGTTGAAGATAAGACCCTCAGTTGAAAACTCGGTGAAGTTGGCGGCAAGTGTGGCAACTTTCTGGGCCACACCGATCGCTATGTTCATATTTCCCGAGCTTCCAACGTCACCGGCGCCGAACGTTCCGGTCCTGATTATCAGTCCGTCAAGGATTGTACCTGTCTGGCCGTAGGCAAAGTTGCCAGTCTGGTCGAGGGTTAACCAGTCCGATGTTCCGGAAAGTTTCATTTGAAGACGATATGTCCCGCCGCCTGTATCTACCACTTGGGCGCTGTAATCACCGCCTCTGGTGTCGCCCGTGGCTGATACGAAACTGTATGTTCCAGAACCAGAAGAGATGAACAGGTTCTGCGTATCGGTGTAGTTGTCTTTCAAAGAGTCCCGGAACTTCGATTCGTCCATCTCCAGGTGATTCTCCTGGTTCGTTGAGATACCCGCCTGGGAGAGGAATGAGAATTCTGTGGTATCGGAAGGGTCCATCCCTTGCACCGTTCCGGTTACGGCCGAACGCAACTGGTCCTGAATAGTCAGCAATGTAGCGTTTCCGAACAGGATTCCACGGGTGTTGTTTCCCTGATCGTATTTGAACTGTTCGTTGATGAAATTCATAGCCTCGTTATAGGTGTCGACAAAGTTCTGTACGTTGCTGACTATGCCATCGTAATCTGTCGTGAACGTAACGGTTCCGGAACCAGCCGTCTCCAGATTCAATGTGGCGCCGCTTATCACATCGTTGACTGTATTGGAGTCTTTCGTGATAGTAACGCCATCGACCGTAAATGACGCGTCCTGCGCTGTTTGGGTCGATGTGAAACTGAACGCTCCCTTGTCGAGAGTAGCGCTTGTCGCGAAACTGGCGGCGGACCCCATAGCCGATCCTGTCAGCATCATCTGGTAGGCGGGGGAGGCGGTCGTACCGGAGTTGATAATAGTCGCCGTCACCGACGCGCCACTATTGTTTATGGCGTTTTTGATATCCTCGAGTGTGTCCGTTTCGGTCACCGAGACGTTTGTTCCGCCGATGGTGATGGTTCCGCTGGCGCCTACGGCTGTGTTGGTGGCTGTGAAAGACTGATCGCTGGCGCTCTTCTGGGCCTGAGCCAGTTGACTTATGGCGATGTTGTATGTGCCATCGGTGGCGCTACTGCTGGAGGTTACCGAAAGAACCGAGCCGCCGTTGCTGTTGTTGTTGCTGAATTTGGAGGAGCGGGAGGCGAATTCGGAACTGGAATTCATTTTGTTGGCGGCGGTTTCAAACGCAAGGAGTCGGGTGTTGACCTCCTGCCAGGCTACCTTCTGATCAACAAGAGCGCTCTGTTTGTTCTCGATAAGATTGATCGGTCTTTTCTCAAGTTCGATGATCTGGCTGATTATGCTTGTGCTGTCCAGTCCTGAGATCAATCCATCTACTGAAATAGCCATCTTAGTCAGTCCTTATCGTTTTATCCGAGTCGCTTGCAGTTATTGACGCGCCACTTATCGTTGTGGCCGCGCCACTTCATAACCTGTTTAGCTTATCGGTTAAACGGAAAAATACCTTGAGAGTTTTTTGCGATCAGTTATTTAACATGCGCGTTTTTATCTTGTTGATATATAAGGATGTACACAGATTCGCGAGAAATACCCAAAAACCTTTATAAAAAAACACCAGGCTTTTGAAGGATCCAGGCTATTTAACCCGGATCCTTTCAGCCAAGAGTCTATTTCGCCTGATTAACCGAGCAACTGCAGTACCGTTTGCGGCACCAGGTTCGCCTGAGCCAGAATCGCGGTTGACGCCTGTACCAATATCTGGTTTCGAGTGAACTGCGATATTTCTCCCGAATAATCAGCGTCTCTGATCTGTGATTCGGCGGCTTGCAGGTTCTCTGCGGAGACCGCCAGGTTGTTTATTGTATGGACAAGCCTGTTCTGCACGGCGCCGAGTTTACCTCTGCCTTCCGTGACGGTGGAAAGAGCTGAATCGATTCTTCCCATGGCGTCGAGAGCCGATTGAGCAAAATCGACAGATACAACATCAATTGCAAGAGCGTTGGCGGTGATAGCCTGAAGTCCCACGGCTGTATTCAGGTTGATCTGGTCGTTGGTCGTCGCCTGCATTCCCACATGGATAACAACCTGGCTTGCGGCGAGGACTCCTGTTGACGCCAGTGCGCCATTGATCAGTTTCTGGCCGTTAAACTCTGTAACCTGCGAGATACGATCAATTTCACTTCTTAACGCGGAGAACTCCCGGTTGATAGTGGCGCGTTCTGTCGAACCGACCGTACCTGTGGCGGCCTGGGCGGCTAGTTCTCGCATCCTTATAAGGATCGAACCTTGTTCAGAGAGCGCTCCCTCAGCCGTATTAATCATGCTGATGCCATCGTTTGCATTCCGGAGGGCCTGGTGCAATGATCGGATATCGGCTCGCAGAGCTTCAGATATGGCCAGACCAGCGGCGTCATCAGCGCCACGATTGATCCTCAAACCGGAGGATAACCTTTCCAGAGACGTTCCCAGAAGATCGTTGTTGTTTCCCAAAGAACGCTGGGCGTTCAGGGAATAGATATTGTTATAGACTCGTAATGGCATTTTCTTATCCTCCTTGAAGTCGGATCTTCAGCGTCCTTGCTGAAGAATTAAAAACATGTTCAAAGCGACGTTAACAACGTCATCTTGTTTCGGTCAGGATGTTATCTCCGTTCCTGCTATTCGTATCGACCAAAAAAAAAAATCCCTTTAGCTTTTTTTTAACCCCCATGGATTTATTCACCTTATGCTAAACTCAAAGCATGAAAGAGGCCGACCCTTACCGATTCCAAGTATCTTCCACAACGTCCGGGAAAGATAAAGAGTACAGGCTGGCCCTTGAGAAGTACTTTGAAAAAAGTAGAGGTAACAACGTCGAGAAGTTGCATAACTTCCCTAAATACGTTCCCAGGCAGGTTCTGACCCGCTTTTTATCCCGCGCAGAGATTTTCAGGAAAGTTCTTAATGTACCCGGGTCCATAATGGAGTGTGGTGTTCTTCTTGGGGGAGGATTGATGACCTGGGCGCAATTGTCTGCGATCTACGAGCCACTTAACCACCCGTGCCGTATAGTTGGTTTCGACCTTTTTACCGAGCCTGATGATATTGAGGATATAGAAGAGTCAATTTCACTGTACGACAGTAACAGGTTTATAGGCCATATTCCGAAAGTTTCCATAGTCAAAGGCGATATTTGCGAGACAGCTCCATCCTATATAGAGGAGAATCCTCATACGGTTGTCCGTTTGCTCAACCTCGACGCTAACCTTTATGAACCGACAGCCACGGCGCTCGATACGTTTCTGCCGAGAATGCCGAAAGGGGCGGTAATAGTTTTTGACGAGATCAACGCGGAAAACTGTCCGGGCGAAACGATGGCGGTTATCGACAAGCTCGGTTTAGGCTCGCTCAAAGTCGAACGACTTCAATACGATACATTCATTTCTTACGCTATTTTATAATATCGAAATGTTGCGCTGGCACCAGAAACTGACCACCAAACTAACGGCCCTGGGACTCCTGTTTTTTCTTATTCTCTCCTTCTCCCTTGTTTGGCAATACCAGTTGGCGCATGACCGTCTTGAGGAGTCTAGCAAGCAAGAGGCGATCAATCAGGTAGAAGCTGTTACCGTTGCGATTCAGCTTTTCACCCGGGAAGCTGAACAGGGAGGGGAACTGATCGAAGGTTTCATTAAAGAGTTGAATATTGAAAATAATAGATCGCGGTATCGCATAATCCATAGCCCCTCCATTGACAACCAGTATGGCTTCGAAGAGGAGGAGGGGTTTAAGTCTGATCAGGAGCGGGAGGCTTACCGGACCGGCAAACCTTTATCCTATGAGGCCGACAACTCCTTCCATCATGTGGCGCCGATCATCGCCGGGGAGGGGTGTCCGAAGTGCCACAAACTACCCGATGGCTCTGGCCCCATTCCGGTGGGGTATGTGCTGGGACTTGCGGCCGGATCAATCTCAAAAGATATCATGAACGAACGGCTGGCGGCTCTACGTCAGGTTGGCGTTAACGGACTTGCTCTTATCGCTGTCATGTTACTTGCCTTTGCGGTATTCAACAACGCTTTCATAGTCCGCCCTCTGATCCGGATCTTCGATATGATCGATAAGGTCAGCAAGGGAAACCTCGCCGAGCGGATCGATATTCACAGCTCAGATGAGATAGGTAAACTGGCCGAAGACCTCAACAGCATGGCGGAACAGTTGCAGACCTCCTTTGATCATATCAAGAATTGGAAAGATGAGCTCGAGAAGGAGGTAAAACGGCAGACCGAAGAAATCATGATCCAGACCGCCAGAATCAAGTCGATGAATGACTATTTTCAGGCTGTCATAGATTCTACCCAACGGATAATTATTACCACCGGTCTTAATCTGGTTATCGATTCTGTCAACGCTGAGTGGGAGGAGCAAGCTCCCAAATATGATATCGATATTGTACTTGAAGATATGCTCAAAAAACCGATACTTTCCTTTATCCCCGACGCCCACCGTGAACGGTTCCGGCGCTCTTGCGACAAGGTCATATCAGAAGGGGAGCCGGGCCGTCACGAGGTACACCGCGAGGTAGTGGAGATGAAGGTAAGGGGTGAAAAGGTTATATTCAGCCTCACCCTCTCACCCCTCATAGACTCGGATGACCTGATGGTGGGGCTTGTCTTTGTCATCTCTGACATTACCGAGGTGAAGAGGGCCGAAGAGCAACTACGAATCGAAAGAAACAAGCTAAACGCCATCATGGAAGGGATGGGTGACAATGTCATGATCGTGGATTCAAATTACAATACGCTTTTTCTCAACCGCATCATGCAGTCAACCTTCGGGGAGAAGGCGCCAGGGCGGAAATGTTACTCGCTAATCGCAGGCCGAGACACGCCTTGCGATGAGTGCGATAAGGATGGAATTATCGACCGAGCCACGGTGGAGATTGAAGGAAAGGATAGTCGCTACTATATGGCTACCCATACACCGATAACTGATCTGGATGGCAATCGCTCTGTAATCGGGGTCTACAAGGACATCACCTTCCGCAAGGAGATGGAGGAGGAACTACGCAACCTCACCATCACTGATAACCTGACGGGGCTCTATAATAAACGTCATTTCCTCTCATCGCTGAAAAAGGAGATGACCCGGGCCGAAAGGCAAGGGCCACCATTGGCGCTCCTCTTTTGCGATATTGATAAATTCAAGAGTTACAACGACACCTATGGTCATGTGGAGGGGGATGTTTGTCTGGGGCGTCTGGGGGAACTGATCCGCCAAAGCGTTCGGCAGGACGTCGATACGGGATATCGGTATGGTGGCGAGGAGTTTACTATCATCCTTCCCAACGCATCCATTGACGACGCCATCCACGTCGCGGAACGTATCCGCACCTCTTTCGCCGGGCACACGTTCAAACCGAGGCTCAACGGAGAAGAGGTTAGTGTGAACAAGAAAATAAGCATCGGAATCGCCCTCTACAGTAAAGGCATTTCACTCGATGAGTTTATCGAAAAGGCGGACGAGGCGATGTATCGAGCCAAACGCGCAGGCGGTGACCGCTACAAACTCTCCTAACGGAGGGCAGTTGCTGGTGCGTGGGTACCCTCTGGGGCGCAAGGTGTGTGGCGCACTGCCACTTCCTGCCACCTCACCGCTCAATATTTTACTGCTATCGGAGTAATGGGGATGTTTGCCACGGGCAACGCCACTTCTTAATCTTCTGTAATAGGACCGGAGGCAGGTGGCGCAGCCACCACTCGACACGAATGTAAACAGCCAGCCGAATCCCAACGACAGCGTAATGGAGCTGGTCCAGCCACATCGTAATCGCCAGTAATGGCGCTGGAGGCAGGGAGCAACGCGACCGCTACCGGAGCAAGCGTAATCAGACCACCGGTTTCCTAGCGAAGCGTAACAGGCCGTGCGCCACGCACCTAGGCGGGTTTTTTAACTTTGCCGGAGGTTAGGCACCTTGTGCATACTGTGGCCCTCCGTACTGCTCCTTTGGGGTCTACTGTCCTGACTTTTTTCAGGTTAGGGTCCCAGCGACGCCTTGTTGTATTGTGGGCGTGACTGACATTATTTCCATACATCGGCTTTTTGCCGCATAATTCACATACTTTTGCCATCTTGTCCTGTTCGCAGTTAAATTGGTTGTGCGAAAAAAAACGCGATGATAGCATATTTGTATCTTGAGCGGCAATAAAATAAGAACAACACATAACACTGGATAGCGCTGTGTCAATTATAGTGGAAAAAACCCCTCTTCACGATGTAATGAAAGCGGGCAAACGAACAATCGAAGTCCTCGACTCTTATGGAATGGGCTGTAAATCGTGTGGCGGCGCATCCGCAGAGACGGTTGAGTGGGCCGCCATGATTCACGGAATTAAAATCGAAGAGTTGCTGGAGAAGCTAAACCAGGCTACGAGCAAAGCCTGACAGGATAACTGAGAGTAGAAATGAACATCGTTATTAATAGACATACCATTGAGCCGAAAAGATGGATTCTGATGGAGGGCTCTGTCGGTAACTTCCTTTACCGAATGATTCAAGGGAGAGTTTCGATCTACTCCAATGGTGTGAAAATCGAGGAGCTAACTGTCGAGAAAGGTGACAAACCTATCTACCTGGGAATCATCGCGGCTTTGCGTGACGACAGTTTGCACATCGCATCCGTGAAATCGGAGACCCCCCTTGAGGTGGAGCGGATCGATATGGATCAGATAAAAGGTTTTCTGAGAAACGAACTTGATGATTCGTGGAAAAACGAGTTATCGATGATGATAAATTCAATCGTAATCAACAACGAGATCGAGAGCCTGAAAAAAGTCCTGGCTCAATCGCCGAAGGTCGATTTCAAGACACCTGATAATCTGGAGGGTGAACCCAGGGAGATTCTTCAGGCGATAACCGATCTATACAAGTTGATTCCCTGACATTTCCGGGAACTCCTGTGCAGGTATTCCTGTGGCGCAGTCCAACAGAGGTTAGATTCTGCGCCGGAAAGCGCCACCCCTGTTTCGTAGCCGTTACAGGCTTTTGATATCCGACTTTATCTTTTTTAGTTTCGCCAGCATATTTTCAATTTTGTCGATCTGGATATCGACCTGGCTCAGCAGAGCTATCGTGGTGGCTCCCATATCCTCTACCCGGTCGGGAAACGGCTCCCCTTCATTTGTAAGCAACCAATCGAGCGAACATCCGGTGTAGTTCCTGATCTTTATCAGGTTCTCATACTTCGGTATTTTCTCTTTTTGCCAGTAATACTGGAAGAGACCTTTTTCGATTCCGACTTGTTTACACCAGGCGTACGGTTTGCTCTCTCCCATGAGGAATCGGAGACGCTCCTTGAATGATTTTAATCGGCGAGGGTTCAAAGGCGCTTTTTTTCTGGAGGACATGACTACCTCTTTTTAATTGAATGTAGTTAAATCATCAACTCCCGACATGCTACCTGCCCAATCAGGCCCATGCTGACTGATACACCTGGGTAAAAGTATGTCAAACCGTCACTCGTGAGAACCGGATCATCCTTCGGTACCATCCTGGCGGACGACCATGAGCGATAAAGAAACGATCTGAAATACGTTTACTTCATAAGATGAACCCTATTGAACTGTCTGGTTATGGATATTCTACCAAAATGCGTAATAAATTTCATTGAATTAATTTAAATAGGTTTTTTTATTCCAAAGTATCGATCTTCGCTTTGGTGTAGAATGACGCCGCTTAGAAACCTGATAAGGAAAAAAGAATGTCCGGCGAATATATTTTCACCATGAGCGGGTTGACGAAGGTTTTCGGTCAGACCACCGTTTTAAACAATATAAACCTCTGCTTTTACCACGGCGCCAAGATTGGAATCGTAGGCGAAAACGGAGCGGGTAAATCGACACTGCTACGGATAATGGCCGGGATCGACACCGATTTTTCAGGATCCGCGTCGCCGAAGAAGGGTGTGAAAGTCGGATATCTCTCCCAGGAGCCTCATCTCATGGCGGGGAAGAGTGTGCGGGAAACCGTTGAGGAGGCATTCCACGAGATCAGGAGCCTGATAGCGGAGTACGAGAAGGTAAGCGAAAAGATGTCCGAGCCGATGTCTGACGAGGAGATGGAGAAGGCTCTGGAACGAATGGGGCGACTACAGGACCAGATAGACGCCGTTGATGGGTGGGAGCTTGACCGCCATGTGGAAGTCGCCATGGACGCGCTTATACTGCCACCTGACGATCAGGACGTATCGACCCTCTCAGGTGGTGAAGCAAGGAGAGTGGCTTTATGTCGGCTGTTGTTGCAAAAGCCTGACATCCTGCTGTTGGACGAACCGACAAACCATCTCGACGCGGAGACCGTCAAGTGGTTAGAGGCGGCGTTACGCGAATATCCGGGCAACGTAATTGTCGTAACCCACGACCGTTATTTTCTCGACAACATTACCAAATGGATTCTGGAGCTTGATAAAGGGCGAGGAATCCCGTTTGAAGGAAACTACAGCTCGTGGCTTGAACAGAAATCAAAAATCATGGCCGACGACGAGAAGCAGTCGGCAAACCTCAAAAAGCATATCGAAAAGGAGCTTGAGTGGATTCGTACGAATCCGGGCGCGCGACGTGTGAAAAACAAAGCGCGTGTCAAGGAATATGACCGGCTCTCATCTGAATCAAAACCGTCCGACAAAAACTCTCTCGATATCAGGATAGCTCCCGGCGCGAGGCTCGGTAGCGAGGTTGCGGAGCTTGTGGAGGTTTCAAAAGGATACGACGACAGGTTACTGATCGACAACGCTTCGTTTAAAATTCCGGCGGGAGCGGTTGTGGGCATTATCGGTCCCAACGGAGTGGGGAAAACCACGCTTTTCGAGATGATCGCGGGTAACAGTGCGCCTGACAGCGGAGAGTTGACAGTAGGCAAGACCGTACAGCTATCGTATGTCGATCAGAGCAGGGATACGCTTGAGGACGAAAACTCTGTGTTCGAGGAGATTACAGGCGGCGCGGAGTTTATCGATATCGGCGGACAGAGTGTTAACTCAAGAACGTATACGGCCCGGTTTAACTTCAAAGGATCGCAACAACAAAAAAAGGTAGGGAAACTTTCGGGTGGTGAGCGAAACAGGGTGCATCTGGCGAAACTTTTACGCGAGGGTGGAAACGTAATCATGCTCGATGAACCGACGAATGATCTCGACGTAACCACGTTAAGGTCGCTGGAGGACGCCATTCTCGACTTTGCCGGTTGTGTGCTTGTTATTAGCCACGACCGGTTTTTTCTTGACCGTATCTCGACCCATATTTTAGCTTACGAAGGAACTGGAAAAGTTCGGTTGTTCGATGGCAATTTTGAGGAGTACGAAGAGGTGCGCAAAAAAGAGCTTGGCGGCAAGGAAGAAGGCAGACGGAACCGCTACAGGAAGCTTACCCTCCGTTAGTTCTTCACGGCAGTATCCCGCCTCCGCCGGCGCCCGGATCTGCGGAGGTCCCGTCGAGGATTTTCTGGTGCCATTTGACGTACATTTCGTCGAAATATGCGGGATTGTCGATCACCTTGGCGGTAACGATAAATGGCTCCTGCCAGTTCATGTAGTTGAGGGCCGAAGCGCCTGACAGAAGTTTTTCGATAGCGGTGGAGACCTGGATCTTATGCTCTTTTGCGTACTCTTCGATCTTCCGTTCCGCTTCTTCTTCAATCACAAGATCGATCCCGTGGTCCCGTTTAAACTTGCCAATAAAATCTACGAGAGGCGAACGGGCCAGCATGGCCAGTACCGCGTCTTTCGGTGATTCGCATATCTCTTTTGTAATTTTGAGTTCCGTAAAATTCCTTCCGGGAAGCTCGAACTGAAACTCGGTCAGCATGTTCTCGAAGACTGATATCAGGGCGCGGGCGCCGGTTTTCTGGTTTTCAGCTCTTTCGGCTATCCACATAAGCGCGTCGTCGGAGAAATCAAGATCGATACCGAAAAGTTTGAACTCGAACTTGTATTGTTCGACTATGGAATCACGGGTTTCGGTCATTATGCGGATCAGGTCGTTTTTCGAGAGGGCGTTTACATAGGTTCGCACCGGGGCGCGGCCCACAAGTTCCGGGATGAGACCGAAACTGATGTAATCGTCGGCGCCGGCTTCCCTGTAGAAATTGTGATGGCTTTCGGCTTCGTGGTTATTGGAGGTGACAAACCCGGTTACTGTGACTGAGCCGTCCTCCCTGATTCTTCCTTCGCCCCGTTCGATTCTTTTCTTTACGATGCTCTCCAGATCTTCCGGGTATCGCTGGAACGAGCCGCCGAGTATGAAGAGGATGTTCTCAGTCGAGATGACGTTTTTTTGTTGATCCTTCTCGTGCCCGCCCCTCTGTTGGCTCATCATTTCCTGGATCTGTCCGGCCGGACTCATCGGGTCTTCGACGCTTATCAGTTTGCGTTCGATAAGTTTTAATACGGCCCGCTGGAATCCCTCCCGGGAGATGTCGTGTCCTATGACTTTGCCATCTTTCGCTTTTTTATCAATTTCATCGACGAAAATTATGCCGCCGTTCTTTTCGATAAAACCGGCCTTCTCCTGTTTGCTCTGACCGGGGGCGAGCTGTATCAGTTCCCGCACCATATCGTCAGCTGATTTTCCGACATACCCGGCTTCGGTGTAGTCGGTGGAATCGATGATGAGTGTCGGCACTTCGAGAAAATCGCCGAGAATTTCGGCGCAGTATGTTTTTCCCGACCCGGACGGACCGGAAATAATGGTGTTTTTTTTTCGGAACCTTTTCACCTGCAGGTTTTCCGAAACGCCTTCATTCAGGGCGTGAACCACTGCAAAGTTGTAGGCGGAGGCTATGGAGAGCCGTTTTTTGTAATCCTCCTGCCCGATAACGTACTGATCGAGATGGTTTTTTATCTCCGCTGGTGTATGGACGGAGGGGGTTGGTACGTTGATCGGCTCTTCGTCGCCACTACCGAGTTCCCGGGCAAGACTGTTGGCGTATGCGTTTTTGGTCGCTTCGGTGGCGTTAAGGAAAGCGCGAACCGCATCGGTTTCGGAGCAGTTGTACTTTTTTGTTATCGCGTCGATCTCTTCTTTCGGAGCTTCTATCTTCGTCGGGTCTATTCTCATATTCGTTTCTGGTAAAGTGTTACGATTAAGCAAACAATCATAATAAATAACTGGATGAGGAATCAAGTTGAACACAATTATTAGTTTATTAATGGCCGCTGTGTTGCTGGTTCCGGGCCTGTCATACGGCAAGGGTATCACAGTAACGGTGACGATCCCCCCCATTGCCACTCTAGTGGAATCTATTGCGGGCGCTGACGCGCGGGTCTTTATTTTGCTCAAGGCGGGGAGCGACCCGCATTCATACGAGCCGTCCCCCTCCGATATGAAAAAAATAGCGGGATCAGATCTGGTGGTATCGGTCGGATTCGGTTTTGAGAGATGGTTAACGAAAATCCTGGAATCGAACGAAGGTAACCGGGGTGGGGCGCTTGATTGCTCCGTTGTGGTTAAGGATACAATTGCGCTTGGCGTGAGTGGTGATGTGAACCCGCACTACTGGCTCGACCCGGTGATTATGATCGACGTATCGCGCCATATCAGTTCGGTTCTTACGGAGCAATACCCGAATCGAAAAGAAGAGATAGAAAAGAACAGGGACTCTCTTATATCAAAACTGCAATCCCTCGATGGGGAGATCAGGGCGCGATTGGCCCGGCTTGAGCATCGTAAGTTCATAGCGTTTCATTCCGCGTGGGATTATTTTGCGCGTCGTTACAATCTTGTTCAGGCTGATGTGATAGAGACCGCCCATGAAAAGGAACCGTCAGCAAAACATTTCGCGTCGTTGATCCGCAAGATTCGTAAGGAGAAGATCAGGGCGGTATTCACGGAGGCGCAATCCTCATCCAGGCTGGCAAAGACGCTGGCTGAAGAGACCGGCGCACGCGAAGGTATTCTCGACACTATTGGCGGCGTGCGGGGCAGGGCCGATTATTTCAGCTTGATGCGGTTTAACGCGGATCAGTTAGGGAAAACGTTTGGAGAATAATTATTCTTGCGACTTCTATTGACATATTTTATTATATTAGTTATAAGATTATTATTTCAAAACCATCGGCCCCTGCTTGGGTTGGTTCTCCTTCCCAAGCCAAGTTAGCTCCAGTTTTTGTTTCTTCATTTGGAATTAGTCGTCCCTGAAGAGCCCCTGTTTTCCAGGCGGCCTTAATATAAGTTATCGTAACCATGTAGCTCTGAGTTGAAAATCGCCACCTCGTAATGAGAGACGATAAAAGATCCTGGAGGATCTTTACCAGATTATAACCGCACCCTGAGAAAGTATCGCGTTTATCTTCTCCCATTCGGTCCCTCCCAGGTAGTTACGTCCCATACTACCATCGTTGTTCACATGACCAATCAACGGCTCTATCGCATCGGTGGCAAAGGGTGGCGTCAGTGGGGTGAGTTATCGCTTTCTCCTGAACAGTAGTATCTACGTTGAGATGTGTAAAACTACTCTTCATCGCCAAGATTGAAAGTGAACTTGAGATATTGCAGCCCCACCATCAATCGGGTTGGCTTGGCGGGGCGACCATTGTCAGGGCAATAAAACTTGCCGAATTGAACGTCAAGCCGTTGCCAGTCGATCTCATTGGCCAGTTTGCAAAGAGAATGGGACAGATCGATTATCTGTTCGATGGGAATGGAAAAAATATCAATCTGGTCAGATTCAAGTTTGGATTTCAATGAATAATCTACAGGTTTTGAAAGATATTGATGATTACATGCAATATTATACCCTAAATAGTGTCGTCACGAGATGAGAAATAGCGCTGAATTATATCAGCCAACAGGAGGGTTGGTACGACAGCATCATATAGGCGACACGATATATCGGATAAGGTATGGGCGTTACTGGAGCGACATTTACCTGGCCGCGCT
>JAJDBK010000011.1 GCA_029261405.1 Nitrospinaceae bacterium | reverse complement strand
GGCTTCTCAGTTTTATGGAGTATGATCTTGGATATATAGATTTGGAGCGGAAAACTTTACAACCATTAGACAACCCGTTCGGCCCGAGGTTGTTACCTATGTCTTAGGTACGTTGTGTTACCCATGTCTCCGGGTCGGACCTAGCGAAAATTGGCGGAGAGGGTGTCCGCCATATTACGATCCTATATATTCTAAGAAAGTCTAATAACTCTAAAAACATTACCCATATCTTGTGGTTAGTGTCCAATAAAAAACAATAAGGTCTTGCAAAATCCACGCATATCAGTAAGACTAAAAGTAAGACCGAATGGTTTGGCGGAGAGTGTTTTTACACGGAGGGTGACATGGCAACGAAAATAAAGCGACTTTCATCACGAAAAGTAGAGACCATCGGACCGGGATTCCATGCCGACGGTGGCAGTCTCTATCTGCGCGTAAGGGAGAGCGGCTCCCGTGCATGGGTATTTCGATATACCCTCAAAGGCAAAGTGCGAGAGATTGGTTTGGGAGCTACTAAGGCCCGGAACCTGACCGATGCACGCAAGCTGGCTGAGGCAATGCGTAAAGCAGTCGCAGATAAAGAAGACCCCGCTATCATTGTGCATGGTGAAAAGGAAGACGATGACACTATTATTACGTTTGAATCTTGTGCAAAGGGGTTGATCGACTCCAAGCGGTCTGGATGGCGCAATGCCAAACACGCACAGCAATGGAACAATACTTTAAGAGATTACGCCTTTCCTTTTATCGGCAAGAAGCACCCGGCAGATATAACGCTAATCGACATCAAAGAAATACTTCTCCCTTTATGGGGTGTCAAGACGGAAACAGCGTCACGACTACGGCAAAGAATCGAGGCGGTTTTTGATTGGGCCAATGTTCACAAATGGCGAACCGGTGAAAATCCTGCCCGTTGGAGAGGCGGACTCGACAAGGTACTACCAGCGCCGAATAAAGTTCACACCGTCCAACACTTTAAGGCGGCACCATACGATCAGGTTCCGGCAATCATTAAGTCATTGCGAGGGAAAAAGAGTATTTCCGCATACTGCCTGCAATTCCTCATTCTGACAGCGGCGCGTTCCAGCGAGGTACGGGGGGCGCGTTGGTGTGAGATTGACTTATCAGAGCGTGTTTGGATAATTCCACCCGAACGGATGAAGGCAAACAAACTCCACCGAATTCCACTATCTAATGAAGCTGCAAAAGTACTTAAGTCTGCACCACGCATAGAAGGACAGGAGCTTGTATTTCCCGGAGCGCGTGGCGGGTTGCTATCTGATGTGGCGGTGAGCAAGGCTTTGCGTCTTGTCCATTCAGGTGTGACCGTTCATGGCTTCCGTTCGTCATTCAGGGATTGGGCGGCTGAACAAACCAGCTTCCCGGCGGCTGTATGTGAGCTTGCATTGGCGCATGTCAACAAAGACAAGGTGGAGGCGGCCTATCAACGATCAGACCTTTTCGACCGACGGCGTGAATTAATGGAGATTTGGAGCCGCTACACGGGCGGAAAGAGTAACCTGACGAGCTTGCGCAATAGCGCATAAATGGATTTCATCATACTTATCCGGGTCTAGGCCGACGGGCCGAAAAGCGGACACCCTTATCCGCCTGACCCGGTCGCATCAAGGGAGCCTGAAGGGGGCTGAAATGAATTACACATATTGGGATCAAAGAAAAGAGTTTTTCATAGGTGAAGCATCAACTTTATGGGTTGGGTGTGACCCTGCAGATTATCCCGGATCATCAATACCAGACAAAGCTCGGCCTGTACGTTCCCTCCTTTTTGAAGCCTTAAAAGACGGTCGTTTAAAACCGACAGAAGATACACGGGGCGGCAACAATGCTATTGACATAAGTACCTGCAAAGTATCTCCTGATGAGTTAAAAAAATTCGCTGAATCAATTAGGGAGCGACCAGAATTCCTTTTTAAGGAAGAAAGAGGGAAGGCTGAAAATGTACGTCTCGAAAAAGGAGACGAGGCTTGCGAGGAGTTAAAACGCGAAAAAGAATCAATCGAAAAAGAGCGAGACTTGCTGAAAACTGAGAATGACAAAATGAGAGTTCCCGATCAACGGTCGGAGAGAACTTATCAGAACATTATCGCGGCTCTTCTTGGATTTATCAAAGGTGAGACTCTTGATGGCGAAGCTCATCCATTGTATACAAACGAGACTAAGCTGATTGAGACCCTTGTCGAAAGTTACAAGGGATACGATGGCCTTTCGCAAAGAACCTTGGCCGCGAAGATCCCTGAAGCTAGGGAGAATCTAATAAAGCAATAGTTAGATATCACTGCAATTGCAGTAGTTTTCACTGCAATTGCAGTGAAGTTAAAGCGCCCCTCAAATAGCATTGAAGCCATGTTCAACAAAGCGCTAGGAGGCGCAAATATGGCTATTAAAATTCTAAGACTTCCCAAAGTAAAATCCCGTGTTGACCTTTCTCGAAGTTCGATCTATTCGTTCATCAAGCAAGGGAAATTCCCAGAGCCGATATCTCTTGGTGATAGAGCAGTCGGCTGGCTTGAGAGTGAGATAGACGATTGGCTGGCTGAAAAGGTCAAACAAAGCCGGAACGGTCAGGAGGTGGGCTGATGCGAAACTTAGGCCACCCCCAACCTGCACAGTCGGGGGCTAAATCCACAACCTACAAGTTGAATTGTAGACGGCTTCCCCATCGAAAGCAACGCCAGTCTGTACTTCGAGCAAAAGCCCAACGATTCAATATTGAAACTTTCTATCAGGATGCGGTCGGCCCGTTCAGGCATAGGCTCGATAGTTCAGGTTGCACGCTTGTAGATTGTCCGTTTTGTGGTGACCACTCGCTGATTATAAATACTCGCACTGGTGACTTTGAGTGTTCCGAGTGCGAGAAAAAAGGCTCGTCTATTCATGACTTCCGGCGGATGCTTGATGGTCAAGAGGTGACCCGATGAATGCGGAACAGATTGCACAGAACCTTGACGGTAAGAGATTCGGGCAGGGCTATCGGTGTCATTGTCCGTCACACGCTGATAGTAAGCCTTCACTGGATGTTGAAGATAAGAACGGAAAAACCGTTTTCGTTTGTCGTTCCGGTTGTTCGCAAAGTGAAGTTATTGAGGGCTTACGAGCAAAGGGACTATGGGGAGAGAAGAGGGAGCCTTTCCAGAATCGAAAACCTCAACAACGAATAGTGGATAAGAAGACTACTCCGATTCTTGATGCTCGTAATTATTCTCGACAATTCAGTACAAAGGCAATCCGAAAGGAAGCCGCACGAATCATGAACAGGTGGTTGAAACAGGGATATGTCTTAACTTCGCTAAGCCCGTATGTTGATAAAGACGGTAAGACTGCTCTTTTCAAGGTGCGGGTCGATCATCCCGACGGAAGAAAAGAAATCCGCCCGATGAAGCGGAACGGTTCCGGGTGGGTGATTGGGGAACCTAATTATCCCGACGACAAGAAGCCCTTGTATCGGCTTCCCGATCTTAAAACGCATCCTCAAGAGCCAGTGTTTGTCTGCGAGGGCGAGAAAGCCTGTGATGCGCTTGCCGGGCTTAGTCTTGTGAGCACCACATCCGGTTCGAGTTCGTCCGCAGGAACCACCGACTGGTCGCCTTTAAAAAAGCGTGATGTGATTATATGGCCTGACTTCGATGAACCGGGTCAGAAGTACGCTCAGGTTGTTACAGAGAAACTACAGTCCCTTGGATGCAATGTTCAGGTGTTCGATGTATCAGGTCTTGGCTTGCCTCACAAGGGCGATGCTTTCGATTACCTGGAGTTGAATCCGAACGCGACAAAAGCGGATATCGAATCTTTGCCGGTGGTTGAGTCCGTGCCTGTTGAGCCTGTTTCTGATGACGCTTTAAATGTGGAGTCTGAGGCGTATCCGCTCCCCGTCTCGCTTTCTCACCAAGGGCCATCACCAATACCAGAAAATGTGTTGTCAGGATGGTTTGGTGACATGGTTCAGGCGGTTTCTAATTTCTCCGAGACACCAAAAGAGCTTTCGATGATGCTTGGATTAGCGGCCCTTGCGACCTGTTGCCAGAAAAGGTTTAATGTCTTACCTTTCCCCGGATATAAGGAGCCATTAAATATATGGACAGTAGCCGCTCTTGCACCCGGCAACAGGAAAACCAGCGTTCTTCAGGCAATGACTCAGCCCCTCTACAACTGGGAGAAAGACCGGGCGGAAGAAGTGAAAGAGGAGCGGGCCCGGCTTAGTTCTGAACGCCAAACGATGGAAGCCCGGATTCAACACTTGAGAACCAAAGCCGGAAAATCTAAGGATGGAGATTTCGAGTCATTACGAAATGAGATTGCAAAACTTGAATCGGAACTTCCCGATATACCTGTGATTCCCCGGTTGACCGTTCAGGATGTAACGCCTGAAAAGCTGGGACCGATGATGGCTGAAAACGATGAAAAAATGAGCTTGCTATCAGACGAGGGCGGAATATTCGATCTTTTGGGAGGCCGATATAGTGGAGGTTCATTGAACCTTGACCTGTTTTTGCAGAGCCATTCCGGGTCACAAGTGAGGGTCGATAGAGGGTCGCGCCCTCCTGTGCAAATGGATAACCCTGCGCTTTCAATCGGCCTGAGTCCACAACCGGAAGTATTACGAGCGTTAACCGATAAACCCGGCTTTCGTGGCAGGGGCTTGCTTGCAAGATTTCTTTTTACCGTCCCGAATTCCTTGCTCGGATATCGAAGCCTGCAATCAAGTCCTGTTCCACGTTCGATAGCCGATGGATATGAACGAGGGATGAGGGCTCTACTCAATATCCCTGTAACCCCAGAACCTTACTCTCTGAAACTTTCGGCGGATGCGTTGGAAGAGTGGAGGGCGTTTAGCAGGAAGGTCGAAACCGGGCTACGCGAAGGTGGTCAATTTGAACAGATAGGAGATTGGGGAGCCAAGTTACCGGGAGCCGCAATCCGTCTGGCTGGTCTCTTTCATTGCTCGGAATACAGTTCCACTCGACCATGGGATTATCCTATCAGTCTCGAAACAATGAATAAAGCCCTGAGTCTTTCAGCTATTCTTTCCGAACATGCGAGATTTGCTTTCGATCTCATGGGGACCGATCACGACTTGCCCACAGCTAAACGAGTCTGGCGGTGGATCGAACGAGAATGTAAAACCTCCTTTTCTGCGCGGGATTGCTTTAGCGGATTGAAGGGCCACTTCAAGAGAATGGAACTTTTAAATCCCGCCATCGAAGTGCTGGTGGAACGACACTACATTTTCCCACGCGACCAGAATGAAACCCAAAAGAGGGGCCGTCCGAGTAAACAATTTATTGTCAATCCCACACTGTCGGAGGGCTGGAAATGAGCGGGTGGAGGGATATTTTAGAGGAGACGTTTCAGGGGTCAGAACAGGAGAGCAATAATAGCAATAATAGCAAAAACCCCTCAAAACAGCCCAAAACCCCTATTTTTGCTCCTTTTGCTATTATTGCTCCTGTGTCTGAGGGACAAAAACTACATTCTGGTAAATGCAAAATTACTAATGCCGACCTTAACAATCTCTACCTTTTGGCTCGTGACCGCGCAACCGAACATTTCCAGCCCGGTGATATCGAGCGGATAAAAGAAATGGATATATTCCTGTGGCGACGCATTGACGATTCAGCCACCCGGTATGGTCTTGAGTGGTTCAAGTTTCAGGAGGGCGAAGAGTTCGATATGGAGACGTTCAGGCGCTCTCTTGACCAATGGAAGCGGTTATTGTCTGGCGCGATACAGGCTGTTAAACAAGTGCAGGGGTGAGCCTGAAAGTGCGCCGATACGGCTATGGAGTTGATTATTTTCAGGATACGCACATATATCGAACTGCCGAAACTGCCAAAACCTCGGTTTTCCGCCAAAGTATACAGAAACGGTTATGCACTTTGGAGGGCGCTAAGTGAGTCTGAATCTGATGCGCCGACACCTTGATACAGGCCAGCGATCCCTAGTAGCGGCTAAATGTAAGGAACATTACGAGAAAGAGGCGAGAGAACGGCAAGGCACCCGGACAGACATGGTGGCAAATTTGCCACAAAGTGAGCAGGGCAAATGGAGAGAACAGGCCGCTAAAGATTATAATGTATCGCCTCGATCCGTAGAATCAGCCGCAAGAGTATTAAAGGATGGTAGCGATCCTCAGCCTAAGGCAAATTTGCCTGAGCCGGAGGGCCAATGGAGCGGGGAGGGTTCGCTTGTAGGGTTTGTTCTATCCTTAAACCTGAACCGCCGCCATTTAAGTAGCTCTCAGAAAGCTACACTGGCTGTTGATATGCTCCCGATCCTTGAAGCTGAAGCGAAAGAACGGCAAGTGGCAAACCTGAAAAAGGGTGATGAAGCTCCCGTCACGCAAAAAGTTGCGGAACGGGAGAAGGGAGAATCACGAGAAAAAGCCGCCAAGATGACAGGCACCAACCGCCAATATGAACACGGGCGATCAAACCGGCAATTTCGAGCCTAACTATATTTCGTATGGAACTTTCATAAAGTCACCAATGATTAACTGACCATAATTACGTTTACTGCGATACTTTCACCGTTGTATCCCGAATTATATAGACGAGGATAGTTGTGCCGCTTTTCACAACAGCTTTATCACCCGACATCAAGAGAAATAGTGGGCAACAGACTACTCCCAAAGCTACTGATTCGACAGTTTTATCATCCCCTTCACGATTTTGGCTTCCCGAAAGCATCACGTTTTGGCCATCTACGGCTTCAACCGTTTTAAAGCTGAACATTAACTCCCCCGCCTGACCGGCTATTCCGGCTTTTTTGGATTTGGTAATTTCCGCCCACACTGGAGCCCCCATCCTGATAACTTCTACACCATCAACTGAAACAGGATGATTTACTACCATCATTATCCTGTCACCTGCTTTATTCTTTTTGGGAGAAACATCTTCTACAACTCTGACATCCACCGGCGTACCACTTTTGAGCATATAAGATTTACTGGTACTTTCAGACCCTCCTGTTTTAACCTCTTCGGAGCTTGCTAACGTAGAAGTATTAAGGAAGATACTAAAAAACATCACTGCGATTATTGACATGTACTGACTATTGAATTTACTCATTTTCTTCTCCTTGGTTTTTTTTCCACCAAAATGTGTTGTTTCTTACCGGGTCGTAAGTTCTATAAATTTTCCCGTCAAAAACTATCGGGGAAACAAGATATTCGTTTCCCTCGTGCATTAGCCTGTCGATAGTCAAAATAAATCCTAATACCGCACCATGCTTCTTGATAGCTTGCCGACCAAAGGTCGAACAGGTTGGACTCATTCTGCAACGATCCCCATCTACTGGTGAGATGAAAAGCTGATACGCACGGATGGCATTCCATCCCACGCTCTTATTAAATGAAAATTCTTCGTGGGCAACATCCGAAAGAACCGATTGCCGAATTATCGGTTTAGCAAGCGAGGACGCATCCGCCATTCCTGATAGTAGGCAGGAGCATATGAAGAATTTAAAAAGTCGCATTAATGCTCACCATTACCGGTTTGTGCCGGATGTTATGGCCAAAGTAATAACCGGTATCTACAGTGAAACCAAGAACAAAATCATCTTTTAAACGGCGATTGTATTTGTGCGCGGCGTTTGCGCTTCCGTAAATTCCACCGACATACCACCCAATTTCAAATACAGAAATTGCAACACCCAATCCTTCGTTATCATTCTCAAATGCGGAAATCGCTCCCCAAATAAAAAGCCCATTTAAAATAAAGGCGGCGAGCGCATCTCTTTTTCGGTCAGTATAGTAATAACCTGCTCCCGGAATTATGGCTGAAAGTGTCCCAGCTATGGTTGGAGATTTGAATTCCAGTTGTTCGTATTGGCTAGAAGCAGATTCAAATTTTGCAGTTGGTATCCACCGAGGTAAGATCGAGCCTTCCTCTAAAACTCCTTTATCGCCATTAAGTAGAGAGTATAGAAAGTAGTAGTGAGCCGCTTTTTCGGCTGTCGGTTTACCAGCATGTTCATGAAGCATTGCCAGTTGCATGTATTGCGACCCTTTGGCGTAATTTCGCTCTTTACCATACAGTTTGCCAAGGGAGACAAGAACCTGAGCCGACATTTCGGATTCGTAGTTACTTTTAAGAAGAGATTTAAAAACCTCGACAGCTTTTTGACTATCGCCGCCTCTACTGTAGGCTTTGCCTATCAAATACTCTGCATTTAACTTTAAGGGTGACTCTGGATATTCGAAGATAAATCGTTTTGCCTCGGTAATGGACCTAAAGTAATCGCCAGTGTTGAATAAATGTTTAGCAAAAGGAAAGGAGGCTCTTTCGAAATCATCCCCCCAGCTAGTCCCTGACACCAGAAAGAAAACCATAAAGAAGGCGGCAAGTCTATTCATGAACCCCCCTGTTGAATATGCGTTGATTCTATCGTGGTAGCTGATTGTAAGCAACACCAAGCAGACTTGCGGTGATTAGGGAACCGCTTGATTGCCATTGACATACTGTGATGGATGTATGAAAATTAAGTCAATCAATTAAGATATTTCATCCAAGGGGGGGATTATCATGAAACGACTCGCACTTACTCTAAGCCTACTCTTTATCGTTGCGTCTTGTGGTGGCGGCGGCGGTGGATCGAGCGACAAATCTCTTTTTTCATTATGGACAGCTGATATTAACGGGGCGGTTCTAGATTTTAGTGATTTTGGGTTTGGGGCGAATTCTACAACTATCTTTCTAACCAGCGGGGCGGTATGTAACTGTGCGATCAATTTTACTGGGGACGAAGGGGAAGGGATAATATCCATTTACTCTTGTAGCTTATACTCTGGCTCAGGAGATTGTGGCACGCAGGAAGGGTCGTTTAGGTACTCAAAAGCTCCTGAACTACTCACGAGTTGCAATACGGCAACAGGTGTTTGCTACACCTGGCATTGACCCCTTAAAACAGGCCGCCTGTATTCTCCCAAAAAAATATTTATTTTTTTCAGGATCAGGCAAAAACTATTTTAGAGAGTTAACCTGTAACGGTCGATATATATACAGGGCTTGACCCGGCTTTATCTCAATAGGGTTCGCCGGGTCGCAGGTGTCCCCGGTACCTGAACAGAATGGTTTTGTCTTTCGATAATATCGCCACGGCTGTGTGGATCAGATACGCTCTCACCGCCCATCCATTGCTTAAATCCCTGTTAAAACACGGAAGCAGGTAAGCCACAGTAAGTCACCCGGACTATCTGATATATGGTGAATGGTTCAGGTCCAGTTGACTGGAGCAAACGCCCTACAGGCAATACAGGCGGTTGGTTTTGACAATTGCGACTTTTTTTAATCGGTGTGCAGGGTGACTATATAAACGCTACAGGCCGGGGGGAGGGGGGAAGCGCTTCTGTCAGGAAAAAAGGATGCTTTATTTCTGTGCGATTGTGATTGCGGTGTCTTCACGTCCGCTGGTCAGACCACTCGAAAATAGATTCACGATCAACTGTTGGTACTTCACTGCCTCGTCAACCTGTTGTCCGTCCAGTTTGTGTAGTCGGGCAAGATCGTTTAACGTCTTCCGGGCTATCTCCAGTTGTTCATTCTTTCTCGCCTCATCGTAAACAGATAAGAGCTTTGCGGTTACATCCTCAAGTGTAACGGTTGGCCCTTCGCCAGTGGATGGTAGGTTGGGAGAGAGAGCGTCTTGTATAGCGTTCTCAATGTATGGACGCTTCATGAGTTTGTGGGCGCTGGCCTTGGCGCTGTCAGGCTTGGCAGTTGGGCGGGCGACCATGTAGGCGATTTTGCCATTCTGGCCGTTCTCAACATATTGTGAGACGAATACCCGTTCCCATGCTTTCAGGATTTTCATAGATTCATTATAGCGAAGATAAAGCGAAAGCACAATAAATCGCGTGAGCGAATCTCTTGAAACTTGGCATGGCGATAAGACTATCAGTAAGACCGAGAAATACACCCGGACAATAACCACTTATCTTTCAACGCAATAAGCATTATAAATGGCGGAGAGGGTGGGATTCGAACCCACGGTACAGTTTCCCGCACACCGGTTTTCGAGACCGGCTCCTTCAACCAGCTCGGACACCTCTCCTTGCAGTCTGTCGGACTTGGATGATTCCGCTACAAAGTGGCGCGGCCACAGCGACATCGTGGCGCGGCCACAGCGATTTCACCTCAAAACAGCGCGTATCCTCATGGTCGAGCCACCCGGGGTAGTCGCGCTACTCACTAACGAATCACCAAGTCCGGCAGACTGTTAGCCCGGAAGTCTAGCATTACACCCCGATTGATTCAACATGATACTCCTGCGGAGAAAGAAGTGTGCGCCAAAAATCCCCGAAACGACCTGATTACTGCTATTATTTACATTACGGGGCCGCTTTTTTCGACATGTTTATTCTGATTCCAGTGAGTTTATAGAATATGAGAACGAAGTTTTTCGGATGTCCACTTGATCTTCTTACGATGGAGCAGACCATCGCGAAGGTGGAAGAGATGATCGCCACCGGCAAACCTCATCAGCATGTGGCGTTAAACGCCGCCAAAGTCGTCGATATGTCCGATAACTGGGAGCTGTTCGACGCAGTGGCCGGATGCGATATCGTTAGCGCAGACGGACAATCGATTGTCCTGGCCGGACGACTGTTAGGTCATCCGCCGCCTGAGCGTGTGGCCGGTATCGATCTTATGATGGAGCTTGTGCGTGTTTCCGCCCACAAAGGGTATCGTCCATACTTTTTCGGTGGTACTGACGAAGTGGTGTTGCGGGTCGTCGGTATATTCAAAAAGAAGTACCCTCTCCTCAATATAGCAGGGTACCGGAACGGCTACTTTAAGAAAGAGGATGAGGAGTCGATAGCCCGTGACATAATGGAAAGTTCCGCCGATATCCTCTTCGTAGCCATGCCAACACCGAAAAAAGAGGTATTTCTTGCGCGATGGCTCGACAAGATGAAAGTTCCGTTCACCATGGGAGTAGGCGGCAGTTTCGACGTTGTGGCCGGAAAAACAACACGGGCGCCGGTTATTATGCAACGGTTATGCCTCGAATGGTTGCACCGTTTCTGGCTGGAGCCGCGCCGTATGTGGAAAAGGTCTTTTGTGAAAAACGCGATTTTCGTCAAGATGGTACTGGAGGAGTTTTTTACAAAGAGAAAACCTGATAGTTCATGAAGATATTTATCACCCTTGATTATGAACTGTATTTCGGTGAAAGAACAGGTGGCGCCTCCGACTGTTTGATTGAGCCGACCATGGAATTCATCAGGCTGGCCGAAAAACATGGGGTCGGCCTCACCTTCTTTGTCGATACCGGGTACCTGCTCAAGCTTGATGAATACGCCAAAAATTTCCCCGCATTGCAAAATGATCTCTTCCGGGTAACAAACCAGCTTGAGGAAGTCAGGAAAGCCGGACACAGCGTCCAGCTTCATATCCATCCGAGTTGGGCCGACTGTTATTACGATGGTGACCGCTGGATCGTTGATAATAGCAGGTTTAGCCTCTTCGATTTTCCCGACGATGAAATAAGCGAAATTGTCACCAGAAACAGGGAGCGTCTGGCATCTGTCGTCGGCGATAATGTCTTCGCCCACCGGGCTGGTGGTTGGTGTTTGCAACCGTTTGACCGGTTAATGGAACCGCTCAGAAATAACGGGTTGTGGCTCGACAGTTCCGTATATCCGGGCGGATTACGGCATTCAAAAACCCATTCATACGACTTTATCAATGCGCCCGACATGAAGAGCCACTGGAAATTCGGGAACGACCCGCTGGTGGAGAAGAACGATGGCTACTTTACCGAGGTTCCTATCTCATCAATTCCGCTCTCCCCCTTTTTCTATTACAGATACGCTCTGGCCCAGCGGTTTAAAAAAGAGGAGTTCTCAAGTTTCGGAAAAGGGACAACAACAAAACACTCCCGATCCGACCTGTTACAGAAGATGTTTACTTTCACAAGGTCGGTGGTCTCCATTGATGGTTACAAGGCGTCCCTCCTCTCGAAAGCCTTCGACAGGCATATTGGTTTTGATAACGACCCGGATGACGTGAATCTCGTCCTTATCGGTCACCCGAAAGCGACTACCAGATATTCGTTAAAAAAGCTGGAAGAGTTTATCGAGGCGAAGTCGAAAGGTAACGTTTTCCCCTCTTTCGATCATTTCAGAGGTTAAAATGCCCTTTTTAATAAACAGTAGCGGAATAAAGTAGTGTCGAAACCGATTTCGTTTTGTGTTATTGGTCACCCCATAGGCCATTCTCTCTCCCCCGCGTTGCACATTACAGCCGGATCGCTTTGCGACGTGGACCTTTCGTACTGCGCTTACGAGGTCCTTCCGGAAAACCTTGGCAAGGCGATAGACGGGGTCAGAGCCTTACGGATAGATGGTTTGAACGTCACCACTCCGCACAAGGTGGCGGTAATGAAGTATCTGGACGATATCTCCGAAGAAGCCAGACTTACCCAGGCGGTAAACACCATCGTCAACCGGGACGGAAATCTGACAGGGTACAATACCGACGTTTACGGTTTCATGGAGTCTCTGCGGAGCGGTGGCTGTGAGGATGTTCATGGCAAGTCGGTATTTGTGTATGGATGTGGTGGCGCCGCAAG
Source organism: Nitrospinaceae bacterium (assembly GCA_029261405.1). Classification (GTDB taxonomy): domain Bacteria; phylum Nitrospinota_A; class UBA7883; order UBA7883; family JAJDBK01; genus JAJDBK01. The sequence continues at coordinate 184,041 of JAJDBK010000011.1, read as the reverse complement.
AGCTGTGGCTATCGGTCTAGCCCGGGACGGGGTGTCACGGCTGACCCTTTGTAACCGCACAACGGAGAAAGCAAAGAGACTTGCCACCCAAATTTTAACGGCGTTTCCCTCCGTTGATGTGGAGGCGTATGAACAGGAATCGAATAAAACCATTGAATCGTTCAATGAGGCCGATATAATTGTGAATGCCTCCACGCTCGGTATGCAAGGTTTTGACGTGAATTCAACCTTGCCCTGGGCGACTGATATTCGACCGGAGAGCATGGTAGTTGACCTCGTATATAAACCGCTCGATACAAAGCTGTTGAGGATTGCCAGGGAAAAGGGGGCCAAAACGGTCGACGGCTTGTGGATGTTGATACATCAGGGTAGCAAGGCGTTTAATTTATGGACTGGAAAAGAATTTCCGGCGGTTAAAGTTCGTAAAAAGCTAATGGACAGATTAAAGGCGGAGAACAAGCATGGCCAAGATTGACGCTTTCTTCAAGCTAATGTTCGAGCAGGAGGCATCCGACCTTCACCTTGTGTCGGGACAGCAACCTGTCCTGCGTATCCACGGTGACATGGAACGGGTCAAATACAAGGTTCTCGAAAACGAAGAACTCCAGGCGATGCTGTACGAGATCACGCCGGAAGATAAAGTCAAGACTTTTGAAGAGTCTGGCGACCTCGATTTCGGTTACGAGATTCCAGGAATGAGCCGGTACAGGGCCAACTTTTTCATGCAGAAAAACGGGATCGGCGCCGTGTTCCGGGCCATCCCCTCAGAGATACTTACCGCCGAGCAACTCGGTCTCCCCTCGATCTTCACCAAGATAGCCTCACTGCCGCAAGGTCTGGTTCTCGTGACCGGCCCGACCGGTTCGGGAAAATCCACAACCTTGGCCGCCATAGTCGATCACGCCAACAAGACCAGAAAAGACCATATCCTGACTGTTGAAGACCCGATAGAGTTTGTTCATCTGTCGCGGGAATGTGTAGTCAACCACCGGGAGGTGGGTACCCATACGAAATCTTTCTCGGCCGCCTTACGCGGGGCGTTGCGCGAAGATCCCGATATCATCATGGTCGGTGAGATGCGCGACCTTGAAACCATCGCGCTGGCCCTTGAGGCCGCCTCAACAGGCCATCTGGTTTTCGGAACGTTGCACACCCAGTCGGCGGCAAAGACCGTTGATCGTGTCATCGACGTTTTCCCCTCCTCCCAGCAGGCGCAGGTACGGACCACCCTGTCCGAATCCCTTAGAGCCGTTATAGCCCAGAACCTGTTCAAACGAATCGACAAACGGGGTCGATGCGCGGCTCTTGAGGTTCTCGTCTGCACACCAGCCGTCGGCAACCTTATCCGCGAAAGCAAGACATTCCAGCTACCGTCGGTAATCCAGACAGGCAAGAAATTCGGAATGCAATCGCTCGACGACGCTATTCTCGATCTTCTGCAAAAAGGATGGGTATCCGCTGAAGAGGCGTATACCAAGGCGGTAGAGAAGAGCCGGTTCGTCCAGTTCCTCAAGGAGGCGCCCGACGTTTGGGGGTAAAAATGTCTGATTCTCCCGATCCAGCAATCCGGTTTATAGAAGGCCGAAGTCGCATTCTGGTATCGACTCATGTAAACCCGGATGGTGACGGGATCGGCGCTGTTTTGGCGTTAAAGTGGGCTTTGAGTCAAAGAGGGGTCGATGCGGATATCATCATCGAGTCTGAACCACCTGAGACCCTCGGTTTTCTTGCAAACTACCAGTGGGTGGGACGCATGTCGGAGGAAGCCGGAAATGTCGCGCCTTACGACACCGTGATAGTAGCCGACGCTCCCCATACCGAAAGACTGGGAGCCGTAAAGTCGCTGATATCGGATAACGCCGAAATCCTGATTATCGACCACCATCCCACAGACCAACCGGAGGGAACAGCGAGATATATCAATGAGAGCGCCTCCTCGTCGTGCGAGCTTGTATACAACATCATTACGGCAATGGGTCTGTCACCCGACAAGGATTGCTCCGAATACTTGTATACGGGAATAATTGTCGATACCGGCAGGTTCCGCTTCTCCAACACGTCGCACACGGTTTTGAGAATAGCCTCGGAACTTGTGAAAGCTGGCGCCGATCCGAATAATATTACCGAACGGCTCTTCTATCACAACACCATTGAGACCACCATGGCTCTGGGCAGGATGATCAACTCCATTAAGCTTCATTTAGGGGGAAAGATGGCTACCGCCTGCTACTCCCACGAGTTCGTGACGAGCGAGGAGTGGAAAAAGGTCGATACGGAAGGATTCGTAAACCATGCTTTAGCTATCCGGGGCGTGGAGGTAGCCGCACTGTTGCGCGAAGTAAAACCGGGGGTCACACGCGCAAGCCTCAGATCAAAAAACGATTTCGATGTCAACCGCCTTGCCAACACGTTAGGCGGGGGCGGTCACTCCAAAGCCGCTGGATGCACTATAGAAGAAGACCTTTCTACAGCTATAAAGAAACTTGTCAAAGCTGTAAAAGAACGCCTCTAAGTGGACGAGGACAAAGCAAAAAACTCCAAACGAAGCAGGATCAATCTTCATCCGTTCAGCGGAGTAATCATAATATTTCTCGATATGATCTTTTGGGGGGCGAACGCCGTTACCCTGGGTCTGGGAACATTTCCGGTTGCATTGATTCTGCTGATGATAACTACGGTTTCTGTCTCCTCCATACAGATATTTCTCGATGACGACACTTATGGCGAGGGGGTCAGCAAAGGAGTCTTCTCAGGCGTTCTTACTGCCATGCCAACTCCGATTATGGGTACAGGGTTAGGCGCGCTGGTGATTACATTATCTGGTTTGTCGAAATTTAATTTTGGCGGAAAATAAAATTACCTGGCGCTAAACATCGCCTCGTTTACAATTCCCGGAAGCCATAAGACGAGATCGGGGAAAAAAATCAGGGCCGTAATAGTCACGACCTGAATTATCACAAATGGGATTGCACCCCGGTATAACACTCCTGTGGTGATCGATGGCGGAGCCACCCCTTTCAGGTAGAAGAGCGAGAAACCGAACGGGGGCGTCAAAAAAGATGTTTGCAGGTTCATGGCCACCAGAATGGCGAACCAGACCGGGTCGAATCCCAGATCGACCATTATCGGGGCGACTATCGGAATAACGATAAATGTTATCTCGATAAAATCGAGAAAAAACCCAAGCAGGAAGAGAGCCGCCATGACCATAAAGAGCGCCTGATTCTCTCCGATCGCTTCCGAGCTGAGGAATTCGCGTATGAGATCGTCCCCGCCCAGACCTCTGAATACGAGACCAAAAGTCGTTGCGCCGATGAGGATAATAAATATCATGGAGGTCAGCCTGGTGGTCACCTCCGCTGATTCCCGCACAGTTTTAAATGAGAGTTTGCCGTGGGAAAAAGCGAGCAGAGCGGCGCCTATACCACCCATGGCGGCCGATTCGGTGGGGCTTGCTATCCCCATGAATATCGAACCTAAAACAGAGGTCATCAGGGCAAGGGGGGGAAGCAGGGCCAGCAGAACCCTTTTGAAAAGTTTTACCCCGGATGTTTTCGCCCTCTCTTCCACCGGGATAGCGGGCGCTAGTTCCGGTTTTATGGCCGAAATAAAAATGATCCAGACGATATACATGAAAACCAGCGTAAAACCGGGAACTACAGCGGCCAGAAAAAGCTCCCCGACCGGCACGTTGATGATATCCCCTAAAATTACGAGAATGATGGATGGCGGGATGATCTGACCCAGAGTGCCAGCGGAGGTGATTACGCCTGTGGCAAGCTCCGGTTGGTAGTTTCTTTTCAGCATGGTCGGCAAGGCCAGATAACCCATGGTGACCACCGTAGCTCCGACGATGCCGGTGGAAGCGGCAAGCAACGCGCCTACCACCACGACGGAGATGGCCAGCCCGCCTCGTACCTTTCCGAACAACAGCCCCATGGTCTCGAGCAGGTCCTCGGCGAGGCCGGATCGTTCCAACAGTACACCCATGAAGACGAACAGCGGAACCGCCAGCAAGGTGAAATTGGTCATGATTCCCCATATCCGCAACGGAAGCAGAAAGAAGAAATCGAACCCGAAACCGATCCATCCGAATAAAAGCGCCACGCCCCCCAGGGTAAACGCCACCGGATAACCGGCCATGAGCGCCACGAAGAGCGTTCCGACCATCATGAGCGGAAGATACTCTTCGGTCAAGATTTTGTCGCCTCCTTCCCGCTGATATCATCCCCTTCCACCAGTATGGATATATTTCGTAGCAGTTCAGAGACTCCCTGAAGAGCGAGCAGGGCAAATCCGACAGGTATCATCGCTTTTATCAGGTATCTGGCGGGCAAACCACCCGGATCGCCCGACCCTTCCCGCACAGACCACGAGTTGACGACGAAATCGAGGGAGGTGTAGATAATCAGTATCGAGAACGGGAGTAGCAGGAAGAGCGCCCCACCGATATCGACGATAGCCTTCCCTTTTCGGGAAAGTTTGGCGTAGAAGATATCGACCCTGACATGGGCTTTATGTTTTAACGTCCATCCGGCGCTCAAGAGAAAGATCAACGCAAAAAGGTGCCACTCCATCTCCTGAATGCCGACAGATCCCGATTTCAGGAGATACCTCGCCACAACGTCGTAGAAGGTCACGAAGGTGAGCAAAACCACAAGCCACGACACAATCCCGCCGGTCCATTCGGACAGGTTGTCTACAGACTTTATTAATATCTTGAGGAGGCGCATCCGGTTTCAATTATCGTTAAAGCGGTCAACTCTATCCGACCAGAGGTTTATTCGCAACTATTGGCCCATATTATCTGTATGTTAGAGTCGTTTTATTGAGGTATGATATACGCTAACTTTAAAAAGGGGATTTATCATGGCTGAAGAACCAGTTGTAGCGGGCAAAGGGCCTCTCGTACAAGACGTGGAACCGGGAACATATTGGTGGTGCGCATGTGGACGCTCCTCGAATCAGCCGTTTTGTGACGGCTCCCACAAAGGAACCGGTCTCGCTCCCAAAGAGGTGAAAATCACCGAAAGCGGGAAAGCGCCGTGGTGCATGTGCAAGCATACTCAAACGCCTCCGTTTTGTGACGGCGCGCACACGAAACTTCCATAATATCAAACGGTTACCAGGGAGAACAGGGCATGGGCAAAGATACAGTCACCATCATAGACAACTCCACGGGGAAAAGCATAGAAGTTCCGATCAAACGCGGAACTCATGGCCCTCCCCTCATGGATATCGGGAAGCTCTACCAGGAGCTTGGCATGTTTACATACGATCCCGGTTTCGTCGCCACCGGCTCTTGCGAGAGCAAGATCACATTCATCGACGGAGAAAAGGGGATCCTGTTATACAGGGGATACCCTATCGACCAGCTAGCGGAACACAGCTCGTTCCTGGAAGTCTGTTACCTGCTCCTCTACGGAGAATTGCCTCTCGATAATGAACTGACCAATTTCGAGGATATGATCACACATCACACCATGCTCCATGAAGGGTTAAAGGATTTCTATTCCGGTTTCAGAAGAGACGCCCACCCGATGGCGGTCATGGTTGGAGTCGTAGGCGCGCTCTCCGCTTTCTACCACGATTCGCTCGACATCAGAAATCCCACCCACAGGGAGATATCGGCACACAGACTCATAGCCAAACTGCCGACGATAGCCGCATGGGCCTACCGTTTCTCCAGGGGGGAGCCGTTTGCCTACCCGAAGAACAGCCTCTCCTACTCCGAGAACTTCCTGCATATGATGTACTCTTTCCCATCGGAAGATTATGAGATAAATCCTTCCGCCGCAAAGGCGCTTGACCTTATATTCCTGTTGCACGCCGACCACGAACAGAACGCATCCACCTCCACGGTCCGCCTCGCCGGGTCATCCCAGGCCAATCCATTCGCCGGTATCTCCGCCGGTGTGGGCGCCTTGTGGGGTCCGGCTCACGGAGGCGCCAACGAGGCTGTCATAAACATGCTCAGCACTATCGGAGATGTGTCGCATATCGACAAATATGTCAAAAAGGCCAAGGATTCCAACGACCCGTTCCGGCTTATGGGGTTCGGTCACCGTGTCTACAAGAATTACGATCCTCGCGCGGCCATCATCAGGAAAGCCTGCTACGATGTTCTCGAAGATATGAAAGTAGACGATCCGTTGTTTGATATCGCGCTGAAACTCGAAGAGATAGCCCTGAAGGACGACTATTTTATAAGCAAAAAACTCTACCCGAACGTCGATTTCTATTCCGGAATCATTCAGCGGGCCATCGGCATTCCCACAAACATGTTCACTGTGGTTTTCACCATCGGAAGGTGTGTAGGCTGGATCAGTCAGTGGAATGAAATGACCGCTGACCCGGCTATGAAGATCGGTCGACCGCGCCAGCTCTATGTGGGTCACGCAAAAAGGGATTACGTTCCGATACACCACAGATAATCGTCTGCGCCGCCAGCCGTTTCAGAAAGAAGCTGGCGGCGCAACGTCCAATATTCAATAACTTCTGGACGTTCTGTGGATAACTTACTTAAGCCTCAATGCAAAAAGGCGAAAAACCTTGAATAATCCAGATTTACTCATATATCTCGTTATATTTCAACTAGTTACAAGCATAGAGTCTGCACATATCTCAAGTCGCTCCTGACGATTCCCGATTCTGGAAACAGTTGATTTGTAAAGTTATCCATAAGTTTTCCACAGGCTGTTGAAAAACGGGAACAAGTTATTTCAGTCAGTTCTAAAATCGGGTCTTGATATAGCCTTGCGCCTTTTCAATATCAAGCTCGCTCGTCGAACCGCCTGTGCGAAGGTAAAAACTTTTGTTTTTCCGCCCAGAAACGTAGACCGGAGAAGCTGAAGGCCAACACTCAACCACCATAGTCCGGGCATTCTGATAATCTTCAAACCGGGAATGAATAAAGAGCGCACGCGCCTCAAGCAAATTCAGGGATGCGTAGAAAGCATATATGGAGGGGCTTCTCGGCGAGGATGTCGCCATATCGATCGGGAGCGTAATATCCCAAAAATCACGGGTGAGGCTCTCATCGCAAATACGGTTGAGAATACCTACGAAGCTACCGGCATCGGACGTTTCCCGAAACCTGGCAAAATCAAATTCCATATCCGATTCGGGTGAACTTGTGAACCGACTCGTCAAACTCGACATGAAAAACCACCGGGCAATGATCCGGCGCAGTTTGAATCCAAGCCCCACGCTTACCCACAACAGCTGGTCTGGATCGGGATGAATGAAGTGGTTGAACGATGATGCTACTCCGTGAGCCGGTAATCTCGATTGGCGACAGAAATTTTCCAGTTGTGTCCTTCCATGATCCCGGAAGACCGACATCAAGGTGAGAATAAAATCAGCCTGGTTAAGCGATTTTCCTTTACTGTTAATATGGACAAAAACTTCCGCCACTTGCTCCTCGGAAAGCTCCAATACTGTGAAGGGAAAATTCAAGAGGTTCTGAAGACGGGAGAACGCATCCTGTATCCGTTTTTTTTCATCGGATGTCAGTTCACGGACAGTTGCCAGATTTTCAAGATAGTCGGAAACAAAATCAAAAATGTTAGTCTTTTCGGCCCAAATAAGTGAGATATCAGGTACGAAAGTTTTCTCTGACGACAGGAATTCCCCTGATAACCGCGTAAAGGGAGGTTAATCGTTGTTGACCGTCAACTATAAGCTGGCTGGCGCATTTCTGTTTTTGCTCCGACCCTATGTTTTTAACCCCTTCAGCGTATGCGTTCTTCCAGAAAAGTAAATAACCTACCGGATATCCCCGATACATCGAATCGAAAAGATCCCGAACCTTGGTATTCTTCCATACAAACGGACGCTGTATATCAGGAGGGGCCAGGCTACCCATGCTGATCGATTGAACAAGCCCACCTAACGTATCGTTGACGTTCTTGAACAACTGGGCCATGTTGTCCTCCTGTTATACTATGATCATGCTACAACAGAATTTTAGATATTCAAAAGTATAATAACTGTCACCAGGATTTACTCCAGGTCTCCTGTCTGCGCTACATAGGGGAGGTAGAAGGTGAAAACAGAGCCTTTACCAACTTCGCTGGTCACTTTCACCCATCCGCCATGTAGCTCCACAAGCTCCTTGACAAGGTTTAGTCCAAGCCCGGTTCCCGTATGGCTCCTTGCGTCTCCTCCGTCTACCTGACGGAACCTGTCGAAGACTATGTCCAGATGTTCCTCCGGGATACCGATTCCTGTGTCGATCACATTGATGATGGCGCCATCTGGCGTCTTCTTATCAATCTTGATGTCGATCTCAAGATACCCTTTTTCGGTAAACTTGATTGAGTTGGAGAGCAGATTGATAAAGACCTGGAGAATCCTTCTCTCGTCAAGCTTGAAGAGCCTTGGATCGTCCGGAGCGGTCAGCTTCATCTGGAGGTTTTTGGCTTTTGCCAGGGAAGAAACCGAGGCTATGGCGTCGGCGGCGATCTCCCTGATATCCGCCTCAACCAAATCGAGCGTGACAATACCCGATTCCACCTTGGCAAGGTCAAGCAGGTCGTTTATCAGGGCCAGCAAGTGCCTGGAGCTACGCAGAACCCGTGAAAGCATTCCGTTGGCTTCGTCGAACCACTCCTTGTCGTCCTGTAGCAGGGTCCAGTCTTCGAGTATCTGGTCGGTAAAATTGATTATGGCGTTTAACGGGGTTCGCAATTCGTGAGACATGGAGGCGAGAAACTCTGTCTTCAACCGGTCCGCCTCTCTTAGTTTCAGGTTTGCCGACTTTAACTCCGCGTTTGCGTCGAGGATCTTCTTCTGCATCTCTCTTCGCACTCCAAGGGAAGATTGAAGCGCCCCTGCGGTCCGTTCCAACGCCTCGTTTTTCTCTTTGAGCATTCTTGTCATCCGGTTGAACGAGATGGCAAGCCCCCCGATTTCGTCGAGGCTTACCACCTCAGCCTGAACGTCGAGGTTTCCGCCGGCGATTTCGTTTGTGGCGTCAACGAGTTTGTTGATCGGCTTGGTAATGGACCTGATTATCATCGGAAACACTATGGCCGAGAGCATCACCACCGTCATCAACAGTACAAAGTTCTGAGTAACCAGTAGGGAGGCCACATGGGTTGATCTGTCGAGCAGGTCGCTGAAGGTGTCGTAACTGCGGTGCAGTATCTTGTCGACATCGCTCTTGAGGGTAGGCAGAGTGCTTGTCACCACCTTGGCGTGTTCGCGCAGATCCTCGGAAAACACGTCTTCGTTTATCAGCAGTTCGGCGGCCTTGTAGGCGCTAGTGTAATATGTCTGAAAATCTTTCCAGGTCTGTATATATTCGTCTACGTTTTCAGGGTCGAGTTTTTGTAGTCTTTTTATCGCCTTACTGAATTCTTCGGCTCTTGAATCGGCTTCATCGAGCTGGACTGTGTCCTTGAGCTGGGCGGCGTCGTTGGCAAGCAACTGCACATCTTTCAAGGTCAACCGGAGGGTGTCCGCCTCCCGCATGGCCTCCACCTTGGCCGAATCGAGATTAGCGCCTATCTGGACCGAGGAGTAGTATGAGAGGAACCACATGGCGATGTAGAAGGTAAGAACCACCGCAAGGTTGCCCCAAAGCTTGGCTTTTATGGAGATATTGGTCATGACGTGAATTGCGGTCCCGGTCCGGGATTACCAGTGGCGGGCTAATCAGAACCCTGGATTATCCTGACGACCTTCACATCGCCCGTAACCTGGTTTTCCAGCATATAGCCGATGGCGCCTTCTGTCTCTTCGACAAACCGCAACACCTGCTTTGCCCGCTTGAACTCCATCGGAGGATTGCCCCTGCCGGAAAAGATCATCTTTATCCAGTAGTTCTTCAGGGTATGAGCGTCCTTATGCAGGTACTCCTTGGCGAATACGGACCTGGCGACATCGCCATTTTGTTTCTCCACAAGGTCGCACGGCTGGACAGCCACTCCGTCCGCCCATTTGAGGCGCCTGCCTAAAAACATGTCTTTAAGATCCTTGCCGGTCAGCTCGTGTACAGGGTTATCCGAGCCTACCACAACCACGAGCTTTCCGCTGGACGACTCCACGGTCGGCGTAAACAAGAGGATCGCCCCCAGTAGCGCAACAGTGACGAGAAGGGTCGTCTTCATTCCAGATCGGTAGATATGGCGGCGCATCAGAAGAACAGTGTCAGGGCGGTGCGTACCTCGGAGAAACTTTCGTTCCCCTCGTCAATCACCCCCAGGTTATTGTCTTCACGGGAGTGCTCGTTCCACTCCAGCTTCAGAAACAGGTTGTCGTTTATACTGTAGTTCACACCCCCCAGGATCGTATTCCACTCGTCGTTGTCCACGTCAGCTTGCGGATCAAGAGTCTGATAACGGATATAAGGAGTGAGCCTTCCGAACCGGTAAGACGCTTGTATATACCAGGCTTTCTGCTCTTTTTCACCCAGTTCGGAGTAGGCGTATTCACCATGAATATTGATATCGTCTATGTTCGCCTCGATGGAGAAGATGGCCGCCAGATGTCTTTCGTCCAGGTTGTCTTCGGTTACCGCCTTGTCGCCATAATAGATTGAAACTCCCGCCTCGAAGATGGAATCGTCCCCGACAAAGTTAATCCTGCCCCCCACACCTTTGTTGAGGTTATCGTCGTACTGGCTGTCGTTGGTCCCGAGAAGAGATTCCCCATTGCCAATGTAGAGTGTATATTCGATCAGTTCAAGGCCGCTTAACAGAGGTAACTGGCCTACAACAGCCAACCCGGTGCTCCATTTGGGGAACATGGCAAAACCGCCCTGCATGTTCGATTTGTAAATACTCTCGGAGATGTCTACCGAGAGAAAAGCGGGTGTCGCATCGTGCAGTTCGTTGTAGATGCCGTAGGGTGTAAGTGTCTTTCCGGCCCTGATGGTAAGGTTGTCTGTAACGGTATACTCTCCAAAGGCGTACTCCAGAATTATTCCGCCGAGTCCCCTTTCGGTGTCGGGACCGTGATCATACTCAATCTGCCCTTTCACTCTAAGTTCAGGGAGAATTTTCACGTCCATGAGAAAATTAAAGTGACGCAGATCGAAAGAGCCGTTGGTCGGATCTCCCGCATTCGACGCGAAAATCCCCTCCGGTTCGCTAGCCTGCTTGTAGACGAGGTCCATGTAACCGTGGATCGACGCATTCGAGTCGCCGAAGGCGAATGAAGATGGGGCGGAGAGAAGAACAACAGTAGCCGCCAGAGCTGTACTTGCGCAAAGAAGGCGCAAGTACCTTCCGGCATCAAATTGCTTCAGCGTTGTTCTCATACTTCGTTACACGGCATATTGTTATTTCCGGGTTTGCAGAGTTATATCACAAACCGATGCCGTAAAGTTCCAGTTTTTTGTAGAGGCGGGACCGGTGGATTCCCAGCAGTTTGGCCGCCTTGACCTTGTTGTTGTCAGCCAGGAGCATGGCTTTTTCGATCAGGTTCTTCTCCGCAACCTCCAAAGTCGGAAAATTCTCTTCTGAGATCTCCTCGGTTGCGGTATGTCTCTCATCTTGCCGTTCAGCCCCTCTCCCCGGTTTTTTGGCCCGGTGAAGGCTTAAATGTTTTTCGGAGACCCACTCCAGGTCGGCGTAGACGTAACATCGCTCGATAACGTTCTGGAACTCCCGGACGTTGCCGGGCCAATCGTAATTCAGGATAGCCTGCATTGCCGAATCGTCGAGTCCCTTGACGTTTGCCGAGAACTGTTTGTTGAACTTTTTTATAAAATGGTTGGCCAACACAGGAATGTCCGGCTTGCGATGACTCAGGGAGGGAAGGTCAAGGCTCAGAACCGAAATTCGGTAATAGAGATCCTCCCGAAACCTGCCATCCTCCACAGCGTCTTCAAGGTCTATGTTTGTGGCCGCTATCACCCGGACATCTATCTTTACCTCGGCTGTGCCACCCACCGGGCGGATGGCGCCCTCTTGCAAAACACGCAGTAGTTTCGCCTGCACCGCAGTTGGCATTTCACCTATCTCGTCCAGGAAAATCGTGCCACCGTCAGCAGACTTGAAAAGACCCTCCTGAGCCGATACCGCCCCGGTAAAAGAACCCTTTTTGTGGCCGAACAGCTCCGATTCGATCAGGTCAGCCGGAAGGGCCGCGCAGTTTACGGGAACAAAAGGTTTGCCCGCTTTAGGTGAGGCATAGTGTATTCCCCGCGCCACAAGTTCCTTACCCGTACCAGAATCGCCGGTTATTATCACAGGGCTTGTGATCCGCGCGGCTCCCTCCATTTTTTCAAAGACTTCCCGCATGGTCTCCGAAGCGCCGATTATATTCTCAAAATTGTACTGGCCCTTAAGTTCCGTATTGAGCCTTTTTACTTCCCGCTCCTTTACGGCAAGCTCCTGCTGGAGCCTCCTTATCCGCAACATGGCCCTTATCCGGGCGGAAAGCTCGTCCATATCAAACGGTTTAGTTACGTAATCGTCGGCGCCAGTGTCCAGACCCTTGATTTTGGAGTCTTTATCCACCTTGGCCGTAAGGAGAATTATCGGCAGAAACTGGTCGGTTGAAATCTCCTTGATCTTGTGGCACGTTTCATAACCGTCCATACCCGGCATCATTACGTCGAGTAGCACGATGTCGGGAGCCACTTCCTTGAGACTCGCAAGAGCTTTGGCCCCGGAGTTTACTGTTACAACCTCGTAATTTCTGCGCGTAAGCCGTCCATGAAGAACAGCAAGGTTGTCCTCCTCGTCATCCACAGCAAGAATAACCGGTCTTTTTTCTTCTTCCATACGCTCTCTTGATTTTGACTCGACATCCGAGAGGAATTCTAACCCATTTACAAAAAATATGCACACCATTACGGGCGCTTTGCACGGGCGCCTGGCGCCCAACATATCACTGCTACCGGAGTCATGGGGATATTTGCCACTGGCTGTGGCCCTGTAATTATATTTCGTCCGTAAGGGGGCCGGAGGCAGTGAACGAAGTGAGCGCTACCGGAGCGAACGTAATCTGGACCCACGGTTTCCAGCGTCAGCGTGAATGGGTGTGCGCCACGCACCTACCGGAGCAATCGTAATCAGTCCATCCAATCCCAGCGATAACGTTAATCGCTGTGGTCGCGCCACTGGCCCGGTCATGGGGCTTGTATTGTCGGGGCTGTTTCTTTATAAGTATTGTTTCAGATCTTTGTGAGGAAACTACAGATGCTCGATAAATTCTCGTCTATCAGAACGGCTCTGACTTTTGACGATGTTCTGCTTCAACCTGACTACTCTGGCCTGATCCCTGCGGAAGTGGACGTGCGAACGAACATTACCAAAGGTTTAGGGCTGAATGCGCCGATCATATCCGCGCCGATGGATACCGTAACCGAGGCTCGTCTCGCCATAGCTCTTGCGCTTGAAGGTGGTATGGGCATAGTCCACAAAAACCTCTCCATAGAAAAACAGCGCAAGGAGATTGACAAGGTAAAACGACACGTTACCGGCATGATCCTCGATCCCATAAGTCTTAACCCGGGCCAGAAGGTAGGCGATGCGTTTGCGTTGAAAGCGAAATACGGTTTCTCCGGGTTTCCCGTTACGAGCGGTGACAAACTTGTGGGAATACTGACCAATCGTGATATCCGGTTCATCACCGACATGGAGACTCCGATCCGGGATCTGATGACCAGGGATCGGCTTATAACAGCGCAGGTTGGTGTTGATCTCGACTCCGCGAAGAGACTGCTCCACGACAACAGGATAGAAAAACTGCTGGTTGTGGACGACAAAGGTGTATTGACCGGTCTTATCACCATAAATGATATCGAAAAAAGCGTTCAGAGTCCTAACGCCTCCAAGGATGAGAAAGGCCGTCTTCGGGTAGGCGCGGCGGTGGGAGTTGGCGCGGACAGGGACGAGCGGGCGCAGGAGTTGATCCGTTACGGTTGCGATGTCATAGTGATCGATACCGCCCACGGTCATAGCAAATCTGTAATAACAGCTGTCAAAGCCATCAGAAAATACTGCAACGGTGTAAAAATCATCGCCGGTAACGTAGCCACCGCAGAGGCGACCGCCGATCTTGTCGAAGCGGGTGTAGACGCTGTAAAGGTGGGGATCGGTCCTGGATCGATCTGCACCACCCGAATCGTAGCAGGTGTCGGCGTACCCCAGATAACCGCCGTGAACGATTGCGCTATTACAGCGTCAAAGAGCGGTATCCCGGTGATAGCCGATGGCGGCGTCAAACACTCCGGCGATGTGGTAAAAGCGTTGGCCGCCGGAGCGTCGTGTGTGATGATCGGCTCCCTTTTCGCCGGCGTGGAGGAGTCTCCTGGTGAGAAGATCATGTTCCAGGGGCGCGTATACAAAGAGTACCGGGGAATGGGCTCAATCGGGGCCATGACCGAAGGGAGCGCTGACCGATATTTCCAGGAGGGGAACGCCAGTGTGAAACTTGTTCCTGAAGGGGTGGAAGGCCGCGTTCCCTACAAGGGTGAACTCTCGTTCGTGGTCAACCAGCTTCTCGGAGGGCTTCGTTCCGGCATGGGATATTGCGGAGCGGAAAATATTCCAGACTTGCAGAAGAAGGCCCGGTTCGTCAAGATATCGTCGTCTGGACTGCGGGAGAGTCATGTGCATGACATCCATATCACCAAAGAAGCGCCCAACTACTCTCTTGGAAGTGAATAAAAGATGAACGATGTGGCTCACGAAAAGATCCTTATCCTCGATTTCGGGTCGCAATACACCCAGCTAATCGCACGGCGTGTCCGCGAATCGAAGGTCTACTGCGAGATACACCGGTTCGATATCGGTTTGGACAAGATCAGGGAATTCTCGCCTCGCGGCATAATTCTGTCTGGAGGACCCTCGTATGTTACCGACGAAAACGCGCCGATGGTCTCAAAGGAAGTCTACGACCTGGGAGTTCCTCTACTCGGTATCTGCTACGGGATGCAGTTGACTACCCATCTTTTTGGTGGAGAGGTGTGCAAAGCGGACCACCGGGAGTATGGCGCCGCAAGACTCGCATGCGATACCGGCGCGGAACTCTTCTTTGGCCTTGACGAGAGTCAGGAGGTCTGGATGAGCCACGGTGACAGGATAGATCGGGAGCCTGAAGGGTTTGCCGTCATAGCCCATACCGCCAACGCCCCTGTGGCGGCCATAAAACATCTCACGAAACCTGTCTACGGCATCCAGTTCCACCCGGAAGTGGCCCATACCCCTCAAGGTACGGAAATGCTGGAGAACTTTCTGTTCAGAATATGCAAAGTCGCTGGTGACTGGACCATGCGTTCGTTCATCCAGGAGAAACTTGAGTCGATCCGGGAAGAAGTCGGGAACGCAAACGTCGTCTGCGGGCTATCGGGCGGAGTCGATTCCTCCGTCACGGCAAAGCTGGTACATGAGGCTGTCGGCGACCGGCTGACCTGTATTTTCGTCGATAACGGGCTGTTGCGTCAGGGGGAGGCGGAGAAGGTGATGTCCTCTTACGCGGACCATTTCCAGATGAAAGTTATAAAGGTGGACGCCGCCACTCATTTTCTCGACAAGCTCAAGGGGATAACCGACCCGCAGGAGAAACGTAAAATTATCGGCCCGGCATTCGTGGATATCTTTATCGAAGAGGCGAAAAAGATACCGAACGTAAAATTCCTGGCGCAGGGAACTCTCTACCCCGATGTCATCGAATCTGTGAGTTTTGCGGGACCATCGGCGGTCATTAAAACCCACCACAACCTGGAACTTGGCGACCTTTTGAACATGGACCTGATCGAACCCTTGAGAGAGCTTTTCAAGGACGAAGCCCGCGCGTTGGGTGAAGAGCTTGGGATTCCCCACGATATGGTATGGCGACACCCCTTTCCCGGTCCGGGACTCGCCATCCGCATCCTTGGCGATGTGACAGAGCGGAAGCTGTCGGTACTGCGCCTGGCCGATGCGATCATACTGGAGGAGTTCAAGAAGAGCGATTATTACAAGGAAGTGTGGCAGGCGTTCGGGGTTCTGCTTCCGGTGAAATCGGTGGGCGTAATGGGGGACGAACGAACCTATGAGAACGTACTGGCGTTAAGGGCCGTCACAAGCCGCGACGCCATGACCGCCAACTTCGCCCCGATACCGTATGAACTGCTTACAACCATATCCAACAGGGTCATAGGCGAAGTTCGTGGCATAAACAGGGTCGTATACGACATCACATCAAAACCTCCCGGCACCATAGAGTGGGAATAACCACTTTCCCGGAAGTCTCTTGCCCCTCCATCCCCGATTATCGTGTCCGGAGACCTTCTCCAGGCTGGTCACATGTCCTTTCAGGCTCTGTAGAACCGTGCGAGAATTAAATATCTTCATCAATGGGGGCCATTAAGGGAGATTTCATCATAAACAAAATTTCATTTGGGCTGTTGTTATTTCTTTTTTTGACAGTTACCACAGGTTGCGGCTCCGGAAGCAGTAACTCCGGTAGTGAGAGTGGTAACAACAGTGAAAGTAACGACAGCGGTAATAGCATAGTTCATGTGGTCACCCCATGATATTTCCTTGTAAACCGGGCAATTTGAGCCTATATCGGCTTGTTTTTGGCTCAAACTGCCAGTTAAACGTAAATAATTGTTGTTATTTTCGCGCCATTCAGGTATTGATATTCCCCATTAATCTTCAAACTGACTAATAAGGGCGATACTTGAGACTGTCATGAGCCATCCAATATATGGAGAAAAGTACTCCTGCTTCGAGTGTGGAACCAAGTTCTACAACATGAACAAGCCGAAACCGTTGTGTCCCAAGTGCGGTGCGAACCAGAGGAAGGCGCCTAAGAAACCCCTCAAAAAACCAGCGAAACAGATGCTGGAGGGCGATTTCGATTCCGATACCGAAGCTTCAGGAGAATTGGGGGAGGAAACATTCCCGGTAACCGAAGGTGAAGAGGGATTCAAAGCGGATGAGGAGAGGCTGATAGTGGACAGCGTACCGGACGAGGATTATTGACCCTGGGAGCCTGTACGCTCTTTTTTTATATCCTGTTAGACCAGGTGTCACGAATAGCGTCCGGGGCCCCCAGTCAAGCGCCCCGGGCCTTGAGAATAGGTGGATCTATCCTTGGAACATAGCGATTTTGTCCATCTGCATCTTCACACCCAATACAGCCTTCTCGACGGCGCCATAAAGATCGATCCGCTGATAAAGCGGGTTCGGGAATTCAAGATGCCAGCCGTGGCCATTACCGATCACGGGGCGATGTTTGGCGCGGTCGAGTTTCACAGAAAAGCTGTGGCCGCAGGGGTTCTTCCCATTATCGGTTGCGAACTCTACGTCTCACCCGGTTCGAGGTTTGAAAAGAGCGCAGGCGCCACCGATGGTTACGGTGAACGATATTACCACCTTGTCCTGCTCGCCCAGAATAGCAAAGGTTACAAAAACCTCTGCACTCTGGTCTCCAAAGGGTATACGGAAGGATTCTATTACAAACCGAGGATCGACAAGGAGTTACTAGCCGCTCACAGTGAGGGGCTGATTGCGTTATCCGCCTGTCTGCACGGAGAGGTGGCCAGCTACTTGTCAGCGGGTAAATATGAAGAGGGGAAAGCCGCCGCCCTCAGTTACAGTGAGATTTTCCCGGGCCGGTTCTACCTGGAGATTCAGGATCACGGCATAAAAGAACAACAACTGGTCGTAAAGGAGATGGTTCGTCTCGCAAAAGACACCTCCCTTCCCCTCGTGGCCACTAACGACGCGCACTACCTCACTCAGGCCGACGCCGACGCTCACGACGTTCTGCTCTGCATCGGGACTGGCAAGCTTGTAAGCGACGAACGCAGGCTGAGATATCACGGAGACCAGTTCTATGTAAAATCACCGCAGGAGATGAAAAAACTGTTCGGCGAAATACCGGAGTCGATCTCAAATACCGTCGCTATATCAGAGATGATCGGATTCACTTTCGATCAGGGAAGTTATCATCTGCCGCAGTTTCCGACCCCACCCGATACGAATATCGACGATTACCTGGAACAGCGAGCCTCCCACGATCTTGAACTTCGATTTATCGAAGCGCAAAAGAGGGGTGGTTTCCCACGTCAGGAGAAAAGAAGCGAATATAATGATCGTCTGCAAATGGAGCTTGAGATTATCCGGAAGATGGGCTTTTCCGGGTACTTTCTGATTACATGGGATTTCATTAAATACGCCAGAGATCACGATATTCCCGTCGGTCCCGGCAGAGGCTCCGCCGCCGGTTCCATGGTCGCTTACGCGCTGGGCATAACCGATATGGACCCGATAGAATACGGGCTGATATTCGAGCGGTTCCTAAACCCGGAAAGAATATCAATGCCCGACATAGATATCGATTTCTGCATGGACCGGCGTGGTGAGGTGATCGATTACGTTAAGGATCGGTACGAAGGCGCTGATGGCGAACATCGGGTCGCCCAGATAATAACCTTCGGCACCATGAAAGCCAAAGCCGTGGTTCGGGATGTGGCCCGCACCATGGCTATCCCCTATTCGACAGCCGACAGAATCGCCAAACTTATTCCAGCCGACCTGAATATGACCATCGCAAAAGCGCTCGAAGTGGAGCCACGCCTTGCAAAAATGGTCAAGGAAGAGAAGGAGATAACCAGGCTGATAGAGATCTCCTCGGCGCTGGAGGGAACCTGCAGACACGCCTCCACCCACGCCGCGGGAGTTGTCATAAGCCCCACACCTCTGACCGATTTCATGCCTCTATTTACCACAGGCGGGTCAGAAGATGTCACCACCCAGTTCCCCATGGGGGATGTGGAGGGTCTCGGTCTGCTGAAAATGGATTTTCTGGGACTGCGGACATTGACGGTAATCGATAACGCGGTAAAAAGGATTCGCGGATCGGCAGACCCTGATTTCGATATCGGCAAGATTTCACTCGACGACAAAAAGACTTTTACCCTTCTTGGAAATGCCAGAACCCTGGGAATTTTCCAGCTTGAGTCGAGCGGGATGCGAGACCTGATCCGAAAGATGAAACCGACAAATTTTCATGACATTATCGCGTTGGTCGCCCTTTTTCGCCCCGGCCCCATAAACTCCGGCATGGCCGACCAGTATGTGAAACGTAAACATGGACACGAAAAAGTCACCTACGACTTTATGGTGTTAAAAGAGCTTCTGAGCGAAACCTACGGGGTTATCGTCTACCAGGAACAGGTGATGAAGATCGCCAACGTTCTCTCCGGGTTCTCCATGGGACAGGCCGACTCTCTCCGGAAGGCTATGGGTAAAAAGAATCAGGAGATCATGGACAACCTGCGGGAGTCGTTCGTGGAAGGGGCTGTAAAAAAGGGGCATAAACGTGAAAAGGTGACCGAGTTATGGTCGAATATCGAAAAATTCGGTGAATACGGATTCAACAAGTCCCATTCGGCCTGTTACGCCCTCCTCTCCTATCAGACGGCCTACCTTAAGGCTCACTACACACCAGAGTTTATGGCCGCCCTCATAAGCTCGGAGATGGACAACTCCGACAAGGTTATCAGGTATATCCAGGAGTGCGGGGATCTTGACATCGAAGTTCTTCCGCCCGATGTAAACGAATCGATGGGCGATTTCACGGTCCGGGAAGGGAAGGTCCGTTTCGGTCTTTCGGCGGTAAAAGGAATTGGAGTGTCGTCGGTGGAGTCGATTATCTCCACACGGGATGAGAAGACATTCAACTCCCTTAACGACTTTACTGAACGGGTGGAGGCGTCTTCCATCAACCGCAGGGTAGCGGAAGCTCTGGTGAAGTGCGGCGCATTCGACTCCCTGGGAACACCGAGGGCGGTACTGTTCGAGTCGGTGGAGAGCGCCCTCTCCGCAGGTCAGAAGACCCAGCGTGACAGGGCCATCGGACAGACCGACATTTTCGGAGTTTTGCAATCGGGGGAGCCGGAACGCTCATCCCCCGTAAACGGTGGAACAATGCGGGAGTGGCCCGAAAAGGAACGCCTCCATAACGAAAAACAAGCTCTGGGATTTTATATATCGGGACACCCCCTGAATGAATACACACGGGAACTGCGTCTCCTGGCCACCTGCGACACATCCGCCATCGACTCTTTCAAAACAAAAACCGAAGTCCGTTTTGGCGGAATTATCATGGCCCGCAGAAACCTGAGAACAAAAAAAGGGGATACGATGGCAAGGCTTACGGTGGAAGACCTTGCAGGCGCGGTCGAAGTCATCATCTGGCCCGACGTATACCAGAAACATGTGGAGCTTGTGGAGAGCGAAGACCCGATTTTTATCGTCGGCGACATCGATGTGGACGAAGAGAAGGGCGCAAGCGTTATCGCCAAAGAGATCATGACCTTCTCTCAGGCCAAGGAGAAGTTCACGAACGCTGTAAGGCTAAAGGTTACCACCACCGGTCTCGAGAAGGAGACCCTGGAGGAATTAAAAACGATTTTCGAAAAATACCAGGGAGCAAGCCCGGTCCTGATCCAGTTCACGATTCCCGGAAAAGGGGAGCTTGTAATGAGGTCCAACAGCAACAAGGTAATCGCCGGAGACGAACTTGTGCAGGAAGTGGAGACCTTGTTAGGTGAGCGGACCATCCTTCTGGAATAACCGGGATGATTCGGATCAGAGTTTTTTTTGATAGACGTAACCTTGCGTGGTGTGTAGAATCACCTTTCTGTTTTGGCGGCTTAAAAGCTGATAGTCCGGGTATTGACCCGGTTTTGCCCTGGTGGTGGAATTGGTAGACACGCCATCTTGAGGGGGTGGTGGGGAGACCCGTTCCGGTTCGACTCCGGACCAGGGCACCAAAACAAAAGATAGAAACGAATAATCGGGGTCAGACGGAAAGATTCCGGAAAATCCGTTCCCGGACAAATCTGGATATATCTATATGCGTATCTGTGACTACCTCACCGAAGACCTGGCTATGGTCGGCATGTCTTGCGACGATAAGGCCCAGGTCTGTGAGCAGATGGTCGATCACCTGATAGAGGCCGGACGGATAGAACCTTCCCGACGGGACGCTCTTGTCACCAAACTGCTGGAACGGGAAGCCTTGAGTTCCACAGGCATTGGCGGACATGTCGCCATTCCACACGCCTCCGGCGAGAAGATCGACGACATGTTGATCGTCCTGGGGCAGATACCTGATGGTGTGGAGTACGACGCTCTCGACGGAGAGCCGGTTAACCTTGTGTTCATGATTATCGGCTCCGAACGTTCTCCGAGAACCCATCTCCGTCTTCTGGCGGCCATAGTGCGGGTCTGCAAGCAGGTCGATACCGTTGAGCAACTGATTAACTCTAAATCCCGGGCAGAGGCGTATCAACTTATCCGCGACCTTGAAAACGACTGATTTTCATGTCGGATAAGGAACTGTTTATCTGTGTTATAAACAAACCAGAGGCGGTGGAGGATGTTCTCGCTGGACTGCTCGAAATTGGCGTGACAGGTTGTACCATCATCGACACCAAAGGTATGGGTAAGATCATTTCCCAGGATATCCCGATTTTCGCAGGTTTTACAAAGATGTTCACCGGCGCAAGAGAGTCGAACGTAACTATTTTTTCTGTCATGGAGGCCGACCTCGTCGATCCGGCCATAGAGATCATTGAGGATATCTACACATCCTTCACGGAACCATCCTCCGGGATCATTTTCACCCTGCCCGTCAACCGGGTCAGGGGGCTTGCCACTGAAGTTCTGTAAAACATAGTCGATAATGGAACCTGTCTGGGCGGTCATCCTGCTGGTTACCCTGGGGTTCATCGGCGGACGGCTCGCTTTCGCCAAAGAAATTCTCCCGGCGGTTTTCCGTGACATCTTTCTGACGGGATGGGAGTTCATCCTTATCGGAATTGTGGTCGGCCCTCTCGGTTTTGACCTCGTATCAAAAGACCTTCTTGTCCAGTTGAATCCTTTCCTCGCTATGGGTCTGGGATGGGCCGGACTTATCTTCGGAATACAGCTTAGATACAGGGACCTGCTGAAGGTCGATCCGGCGATGATAAAACTGACCATTTTTCAAGCTGTTGTTACCGGGATGGGGCTGTTTGCCATGTTTGCGCTCTTTTCTGTGGCGTTCCTGGGTATCGGGTCGAGCGAAACTATCACGGCCGGAATGATGGTGGCCGCCGCAGGCGCCATCTCCTCCCCCACTATATTGAGTGTCATGGCGCCACGGTTCCACCGTTCAAAAAGCGGACTTCTGCGAAAACTCACCCTTATCGCAAACCTTGATCTGGCGCCGGCGTTGATCGCGGTAGGTCTGGTCTTCTGCTTTTTTTCTACAGGCGATGATAAAAGCTTCGATGTTGACCGTGGAATAAAATTTCTCTCCTACTCACTGCTCATGTCGATGGGAATGGCTGGTATATTCCGGTTTTTCGGCAGGGAAAAACTTAACCGGGAAGAAAATCTGACCGTATTTCTCGGTTTCCTGGTTTTTATATCGGGTGTGGCGTTTTATATCAACGTGTCGCCACTCTTTTTGAGCCTTATGGTTGGCATAGTTCTGGCCAACACCTTGCCCCACGACGATCAGGTTTTCCGGCTCCTTTATGCGACGGAGAAACCGTTTTATGTGATTCTGCTCATCCTTTCCGGGTTGTGGTGGAGGTACGCCGGTCCAGCGGTATTTATCGTAAGCCTGATTCTGGTAATCGGCAGGCTGGCTCTAAAAGTCGGTTCCATCAGGGCGGGCATGGCTCTCTTTCTCAAGAACGACACAATGCCCCCCTTGGCGGGGCTTGCGCTGGGGGCGCAGGGGGCGCTGGCTCTGGCGATCGGGCTTAACTACGTCATACTCTTCCCGGGTGAAACGTCTGGCGCCGTCTTCGGTGTAATCGTGCTTACCACAGTAATAAACGAGATAGTGGCGCCGATCCTGATCCAGAAAACCGTGACACCGGCCAAAACAGAGGATCAACGGTGAACCTGCTTCGGAAGATTCTTCTACTGCTAACCCTTATTGCGGTAACGGTTCTTACCCACGATCTGGGCGAGCATTCGGGTGTAAGCTCCCCTTTCGCCAATAGCGCGTTGGCTCTCGGTTTCCTGTTGCTCTTTTCGTTTCTGGTGGGAAGAATCTCGAAACTTCTAAACGGCCCGATGATTACCGGGTTTCTCGTGGCGGGAGTGTTGGCCGGACCGTTCGGGATTGAGATAGTGACTCGTGAAGATGTGATACCACTAAAACTGGTGGACGACCTGGCTTTGGCCCTTATTGCATTTTCAGCCGGGGGTGAGCTGAAAATCTCCCGGTTCAAGGATCGGCTGAAATCGCTTTTTGTTACCGCCATCATCCAGGGCGCTACCGCATTTCTTCCCGTATTCCTTACCTTTATTCCGTTGTTGATTATTACCGGAATATCCGCAGGCTCCACCATAGCCGGAATCGCCGGGGCTCTTCTTCTGGGAGTGATAGCCACCGCCAACTCTCCCGCCACAGCCATTGCGGTCATCAACGAAACAGGCTCAAAGGGACCGGTCGCAGACACCATAATCGGCGTTACCGTAATCAAGGATGTCATTGTAATCGTGACTTTCGGGTTGGCGCTGGCCACGGCGAAACTTCTCGTCGGAAACGCCGATGGTGTGGGGCTGGGATTTATAGTCGCGATCGTTTCGGAGATCAGCCTCTCATTCATAGTGGGAGCGATAACAGCGATGGTGGTGGTCGCTTACCTGAAAGCCACCGACGATAATATCCCTCTTTTCCTCCTTGGCGCTACGTTTATGGTGGTGGAGGTTTGTTCGCTTTTCCATTCAGCGCCGCTGTTGGCTTCCATCGTGGCGGGGTTCCTGATAGAGAACGCCTCGAAAGAGGGGGAAAAACTGATCGAAGGGCTTAAAACCGGATCGTTGCCGGTATTCGTGGTCTTCTTCTCATTGGCGGGACATGGACTCGATTTTAGCGCGTTGTCGTCGATGTGGTTCCTGGCGACCCTGTTTGTGGTTGTTCGAATGCTTGGCACACGGTTCGGCACAATATGGGGTCTCAGGCTCTCTGGCGAGGATGGTTATGTCGGCAGACTTGCCTGGCCCGGATTTATCAGCCAGGCCGGAGTCAGCCTCGGTTTTGCTGTAATGGTTTCAGGCCAGTTCCCAGGTTTCGGAGAGAAACTCGCATCGCTGGTTGTGGCGGCGGTGGCGGTAAACCAGCTCGCAGGCCCGATCATGATGAAAATCAGCCTGACAAAAGCAGGCGAAACAGCCGTTATAAGAGAAGAACGGGAGAAAGTCTAACCGGATAATTCATGGATCTTCTGTTACAGCTTCGTATCTACGCGAAGGCGAAGAAGCCGTTCACTCCGGCAAACACGAACAACGCGAATGCCATTCGCATCGAGTTTGTATACTACACGAAAAGGTGGGTGGATCAGTTCACGCAAAAACGCTTGTCCGAATTCAGGAATAATTCTACCTATCTCCGGATGGCGGATAAGGTGTTCGACCTGTTGAAATATTTCGGAAACAAAACGGAGACCGACATCCGGCACACCTTGCTCGGCGTACCAATCACGAATATCTTCAAGGTCGCCGACTGCGGACTCAGCAAAAGTTATCTCCATAAGGGTCGTGCGTTGTGTCTGCTATTTAAGGCCAAGCCGCTTCCTGGCATCCTTCAGCGACAATTCCGCGCCGTTGTCGAGATCGGCTAAACCAGCGATAACCGCACGCATAAAATCACGTTCCTCCTCCCCCTTCTCAAAATCGGTGACCGACTGGAGTACGGCGACTCCTCGTCCCCGATTTGTCAGAAGTACAGGGCGATGCGCTTCGGTTGTCTGCTTGACGACTCGACCGGGGTTTACCTTTAAATCGGTAAGGGGAATCAAGTCCTCGGAAAACTTGATGTTCATTTTCACCTCCGTAATGGTCTCTTATACGACCATATAATAGCACCGTTAGAAGGTCTGTCAATAAGCGCTGTACAGGTTAGTTACGATCTCCTCGCAACCTGAAAGCAGGGCATCAACCTTTTGCAAGCCATGCGTTTTCAAGGGCTATCTAAAATCTTTTTCGGTCCAACACCAATAACCGCCTCGATTCTTTTCTGGAGCCTTTCAGCAAGGTCGCTTGGCTCTTCCCAATCGATACAGTTGAACTGTCGAATATCAAAATGAAGGTCATCCATGCTATCCTTGTGACAAGTCCAAATCACTGGCAAATCCAGTCCCATTCCGTAACCAGCCTCAAAGTAGACCCCTGTGCGATGACCGGTGAAATCTGCGACAACGAAACGAGAAACCTTTATCTGGGCTATGATCTCATCATCGATCCTGTTGATATGTTCCACTTTGTCAATCCGGAGTGGGTCGTAACCAGCATTGATAATTCCAGTCGCAAAGCCATTTTCATATGCTTTGATCAAATTTTCATCAAACCACATTGCAACGAATGCTTGGCTAGAGTTTACTTGTTTGCGGGAAATATTATCTGCATGTATGTAACCGTCAGGCATCACCTCGGCTGAACCTCCCGTTGCTATGGTCTGTAGCATGTCCTTTCCTCTAAGAACTGTTTGCAGAAAGTGTACGTCGTCATATTCAGTAGAATATGATGCGGCAAGGAATCTTGGATCAGTAATGTTGAAAATCTCTCCAAGTTTATCTTGACCTTTAACCGCTTCAAGTAGCAGTAGCTCCGCCCGTTCCATGATAGTGGGCAGTGGGAGCGATAAAATTTGCTTTATTCGATTGCCAGTCAAGATTACTGGAACAACCCCCGCCCTGAATTGTTCCCGCACCCACCCTGAAATCTTGGCTCGTTTGTCAGGACCAAGACCAGTACTAAGGAGATTCAAAGCATCTCCGTTGGCTTCAAATTCACCGCACCTTATACAAAGCTGTCTAATTCCATTAGATGACATGGGTGTTTTGGATTCAGCCCCATCTGTATTGCAGACACTACACGGATCGAGTTCACGTTCAGGAATGTTCATTGCTATTGTCCTTTTCTAATCGGTACACTCCGACTATTCTATACTAACAATGTTCATGATAAAGAGTAAGCTATCCTTATACCCACCTCAACATATGAGCTAATATATTCACGGGTTTGTGGGGTACTATGCCAATGTCGGTTTAGACAAGCTGGAATTTCCCCACAGTCTGGGCAACCATATTCGGAAACAATAAACAAGCATTACCCCCATCAGGACACTACCTGAACCTCAAACGGCATGAACAATACCGGGTAATATGATAAAATCGGCGTTTTGATTAAACAATGGCCACTTTTACACAGTTTCCCGCTGAATCGATTGAGGTTATCTCAAACGCAAAAAGCGTCGCCGTCCTGACCGGAGCGGGGATATCGGCGGAATCGGGTGTCCCGACCTTTCGTGGGGAGGAAGGGTTGTGGAAAAACCACAGGGCCGAGGAGCTTGCCACCCCGGAGGCGTTTGCCCGCAACCCGGAACTTGTCTGGCAGTGGTACGACTGGCGGCGAGGTCTGGTTGCTAAGACCAGACCAAATCCTGGTCACACCGCATTGGCCGATCTTGAAAAACTCTACGACGATTTCACACTCATAACCCAGAATGTGGACGGGCATCACCGTCTGGCTGGCAGTCTTGATCCTGTAGAGATGCACGGGAATATCTGGTACACACGTTGTCTTACCGACGGAGATATCAGGGAGAACAGGGATACTCCCCTTCCCGAAATTCCCCCCGAATGCGGAAAATGCGGCGGACTTTTGCGCCCCCACATAGTCTGGTTCGGCGAATCGCTTGATGAATCGGTATTGTCGAGGGTTTTTAACACATCCTCCCGCGCTGATCTTTTTTTTGTGATCGGAACCTCGGGAGTGGTTCAGCCTGCGGCGAGTCTGGCGGGAATGGCAAAAAACAACGGCGCAACTGTAATTGAAATCAACCTAGAACCGACACCCCTCACAAGTCTCGCCGACTACACTATTCTCGGAAAAGCGGGCGAGGTTTTGCCACCACTGATTGAACAGATACCGGAGAAATAAATGGCTAGAGAAGAGATATTAACGAATGTCAAAGGGGTAAAGGATATTCTTCCAGCAAAAGCGATGGCCTGGCGCCTTGTGGAGGCTGTGGCCCAGGATATTTTTGAGCTGTACAACTTCCGGGAGGTGCGCACACCGATTTTCGAGAGGACCGAGGTTTTTAGCCGCTCAATCGGTGAGACAACCGATATCGTCTCCAAGGAGATGTATACCTTCACAGATCGCGGAGGCGAGTCGCTGACATTGCGCCCCGAAGGGACAGCCAGCGTCGTCAGGTCGTATATCGAACACAAGATGTACAACCCGCCCGGTATCACCAAGCTTTTCTATTTCGGCCCGATGTTTCGAGCCGAACGTCCCCAGGCTGGCCGGTTTCGTCAGTTTCACCAGATCGGCGCCGAGATTTTCGGTTCCTCCGATCCGGCTGTTGACGCCGAGCTTGTAATAATGTTGATGGATTTCTTCTCCGAGCTGAAGGTCACAGGGCTAAAAATCGTTTTGAACTCTTTGGGATGCCCCGAATGTCGCCCTTCTTATAAGGAGGCTCTGCTAAAGTTTCTGAAGGAGCGGGAGACGGAGTTGTGCGATAACTGCCGGACCCGAATCGACATGAATCCGTTAAGAGCGCTCGATTGCAAATCGACCCTGTGCAAAAAAACCACGGAAGACGCGCCAACGTTGGACAATTATCTCTGCGGGGAGTGTAAGGATCATTTTAATGGCATGAGACGACCCCTGCTCGACCTGGAGCTTCCGGTGATTGTCGATCCGAAACTTGTCCGGGGACTCGATTATTATTCCCGCACCGCTTTTGAAATCACATCGGAAAACCTCGGAGCGCAGAACGCGGTGGCCGGTGGCGGAAGATACGACAAACTTGTGGAACGGTTAGGAGGTCCACCCACACCCGCCATAGGGTTCGCCATTGGAATGGAGCGACTCATCGACCTCGTAGATATCGATTCAACCATGCATACAACAGCCAATGTTCCAGATGTCTTCATGCTCCTTATGAACGATGAGGCGAATGAACAGGCTTTCGAGATTGCGCACCGACTCCGCTCTTTCGGCTACAAGGTAGACCGGAGTTTCGACGGCGGAAACATGAAACGCCAGATGAAAAAAGCGGACCGCTCAGGCGCCAGATTCGCGCTGATCCTGGGGGATGAAGAGATTCTGAGCCAAACAGCCACTCTGCGGGATATGGTAACCGGGGTCCAGAAAAAAGCGGCCTTAAACGACCTGCCGGAAGTTTTGGACGACCTGTTGGGAGAGCAGGAGAACGTCGATCCGAATTAATCATACCCGAACATTTTGATTAAAAAGGCACTATACTTTTTAACAGAATCATCCTAAGTCCGACAGACTTCGAGAACACGGTTTTTTGGAGGTTTCCGTTCAGGCTACTCCGGTTTTCTGGCTACCACCCATACTCCGGCGCCAAAATCGGGCCAGATGAACTGCCCGAACCACGCTACGACGTTCATGAAGGGGAAGAGGAGCGCGTAGATCTCTTTGTTCCGCTCCTCCGCCTTTGTTATCATGTATGAGAGGTTGTTCACCATGTTCTCGACAAAACCGTAGGAGTAGCCAGATCGTTCCGCCACAAATCCGGCCTGCTTGACCTTTTCCTCAAGCTCCTCTTTTGTGTATCCGGGTCGCACATGTCCCGGCACGTCGAAGTTTATTTCCTTTTTGAATAAGGGCCAGCGACGGTGGTAGTGGGGGACGTGAACCAGAAAGAGGCCACCCGGTTTCATCATATCGCAATATTTCGTCATTACTTCGATGTCGTTTTCTATATGTTCAAGATTGTCCACCGAAACTATAAGGTCGTACTCTTTTCCGCTGGTAAAATCGCGCAGATCGGAGGTTATAAAGTCTATGTTATCAAAACCGGCCTTCTGCGAAATAGTACGGTTTATCTCCTGACCTTTTGCGTTGTCGTCCACTGCGTCTATAGTTGCGTCCGCATACCTGCCAGCTATCAATCGTGTAATTACACCACGCCCGCACCCGGCGTCTAAAATCGTTGTGGCGGTGTCGGGAAGGAGTTTTGAGATTCTGCGTAGTCTGATCCGTAATCCGATAATAGGGACACCGAACAGACGGCAGTACCACCTGGCGAGCGGACCCTGCGATCTGTCGTGGTAAAGTTCGCTTCCCGGAAACAGATCAATCATGAAGAGCTACTATTTATGTTTGGAGATATACATCAGGTTGGTTATCTGCTCTGATACCAGCCCGATCAGGAATATCAGGATCGACGTTATGAAAAAGAGCGCTCCCATATTGGTGAAGCTATGATAAGTAACATAAGTATATATGTAGTAGAAAAAACCTGTAGTGAAAAAGAAAAGGCTCATCGGCACAAACAGTTTCATCGGCGAATAGATAGCCGCCATCTTTGTCATGATAAGTAAAAACCTGAACCCGTCCCTGACCGGCTTGATGTGGCTATCCCCTAACCTCTTGCTCACAAATATGGGAATGTAAGCCACCGAATAACCGGACCGGAAAAAAGCCATGGTGATGGTGGTGGGATATGAAAAACCGTTTGGAAGCAGGCTCAAAAACTCCAGGAACAGACCCGATTTTACCGCGCGGAACCCGGACGTAAGGTCGGGTATTTCACGCCCGACCAAAATACCCGCGAACAGGTTAAAAACTCCGTTGGCGACATGGCGCTGGATATTGGCCTGGGACGATTTGTCGGTTCTGGCGCCGACCACCATATCGTAGCCTTCATCCATCTTCGCCAGAAGGGAGGCGATATTGTTCGGGTTGTGCTGGCCGTCGCCATCCATGAATACGAATATTTCACCATTGGCGTTTCTGGCGCCGGTCTTTATGGCGGCTCCGTTTCCCATGCTGTAAGGGTGCGATACCACCGTAACACCATTCTTTTTACATACGTCCACCGTGCCATCGGTCGATCCATCGTCCACAACCACAATCTCATAATCTGGATGTGTCTCCCGCAGAAGGGGGAGGAAAGAGCGTAACCCCTCCTCTTCATCCCTGGCGGGAATGATGACGCTTATTTTCTTATTCATAATGAGATATTTCCAGTCAACCGCCAGCCTCGAACCGCCTTGCGAAAGGAGTAGCCTTGCAAAGGGGGGCTGTTACATGAAGATGGTTATGTTGAACTCTTTCCTGAGACGATTTACATACTCGTATGTCTGTTTATCTCTTATCTGCCGGGACAGCTTTTCGAAGATGGTATTCTTCACTTCACTAAACTTCAATATGCCTGGCGGCCTTTTTTCCATAACCTTTACGATATGATAGCCAACCTTCACTTCGATGGGATCGGCCACCTCTCCAGCTTTCAAATTGAAAACAACGTCGAGTACCGGCACAGTGCCCCGCTCGACAAAACCGATCTCTCCACCTCTTGCGGCGGAAGCGGGGTCTTCGCTCAATTCCTTTACGACCCTGGAAAAATCCTGACCATTATCAAGAGCCTCTTTTACTGCGGCAAGTTTCATCTTTACCTTGGCGCCGTCATTGTCGTCTTTCTCTTTCTTTACGAAAATCTCCGCAAGACGGACTATCTCCCCCTTGGCAAACTCATCTTTGTTTTCGTCGTAATATTTCTTCAGGATTTCATCAGGAATGGTTACATCAAACACACCCTCTGTCTTCATCAACTTATTTATTACAATGTCGTTTCTGATCTCTTCCTTAACGACATTCTCGTTCTTGCCGGACACCTTGAGCCGGGCGTAAAAAGGGTCAGCGCCACCAGCTTTCCTGATAGCCTCCCTGAGCTGTTTGCCAACCTCCTCTTCGGATGCGACTATCCCTTTTTGTTCCGCTTTGACAATGAATAATTCATTGTTTATATACTGCTCGATCACGTCACCCCGTAACCTTTCAAGGGCGGCGCGGTCCTTCAACATGGCCTCACCCATCGACGATTCTATCCCCGAAAGGATGGAGATCAGCCTGTACTTCTTGACCTGTTTGTCGCCGATTTTCGCCACTACCTCCGGGATCGACGCTAAATCAAAGCCCGTCCTCATTTTCACAACAGGTTTCTGTTTTGTTGGTGGGGTGGTCGCTTTTTTCTCTTCGCCACCTCCCGAACAGGAGACGAGCGTAAGAGCCAGCGCAATCGTGAGGGTTGAAAGGAATGTCAGTCGGGCGAAAATCATTTCCGTATTTCTCTCCATGTTGCGAAACACCTCAATAGACAGGCGTCACGCTCGAATGTCATATATCTGAAAAACAGAACCGATCCTAACCTGAGGATCGAAAAACCGGATGGGGCTCAGGACGATTCCGCTACAAAAAACAATCGTTGATTATACCACTTTACTCTGACAATTTCATTCAGCCATACAGATGGAATCAACGTTTCCCCTTGTTAAACGCCCTGTATTTGTTCAGATACTCCAGGGCCAGTTTCTCATCCCCTCCCCTTTTATAAATAACGGAAAGGTTATAGTAGGGGTCACGGTAGCCGGGCGCTATCTCAATGGCTCTGCTGTAATGCTCTACAGCCTCATCATCCATACCGAGACGCTCGTATGTCACACCCAGATTATTATGGATAACAGGAGCCTTTTCGTCCATCTCCAACGCCCGTTTATAGAGGTCCACAGCCTTGTCAAGGTTGCCCCGCTCATATTCGAGCACGGCGATATTGCTGACGGTTATGGCTCTGTCAGGGTCTATTTCAAGGGATGTGGCAAACTCCTTTTCCGCCTCCTCGTACCGCCCCTGACGGATGAAACCAAGACCGATATCATTATGGACGCTCGAGTCTAAAAAGCTCGACCATTTACCCTGCATTTCGCTGAAGACCTTGATCGCGTTTATAACGGTCAACTGGTTGGCGTAGTTCAGGCCGAATTTATACATCACATAAGCCGAGTCGGGGTCGATTTTCACGATAACCCTCAATTCGTTGATCGCCTCGTCCAGCTTGCCGATATGCGCATAAGAGATGGCCAGATTAATGTGGGCGTCCACCTGGGTGTTGTTAAGATCAACCGCCTTTATGCCGTATACTATCGCATCGTCGTAGCGTTTCATCCTGAGATAATTCGCCGACAGGTTGTTAAGCGCATGGCTGTCCGCATGGTCTATCTCTATCGCCCTGAGTAACTCCTTTTCAGCCTCCTCATACATCCCCCCGGAGGAGTAGTAGAGACCCGCATTGGTATGGGCGCGGGCTTTGTTCGGGCTTTTTTTGGCGATATCGAGCCAGAAAACGAGTGGATCTTGCCATACGAGATTCCTGTTGTAGGTGGCGTATGAATAGACAAGGACCAGTAGCGACAGGAAAACGACCAGCGGTCCGGGAAGGGCGCCTTTACGCGCGGACGACTTATTGTAGAAAGAGACAATAAGAGCCATTATCGCCAATACGGCCCCGAACATCGGCATATACATTCTGTGTTCAAAAATCACGTTCGGAAGGGGAACGATGGTCGATTCGACCGCAAGGGTTATGTAGAACCAGAAGATTCCAAAAGAGACAAGCCTGTACGCCCTGTTCCCAACAGAAGATATCCAGAAAAGATATCCTGCTGTCAAAAAAAGTCCGGTCAGCAGTATGAATGAGAGAAAAACGTTCGGATCAAAAAAAGTGTCGTAGATCGGGTAGTCGTAGTCGAGATTCTGATTGACCGGTACAAAAAGCAGACGCAGATAAGTAACAATTACCCGAAACGATGTCATCATATACACCGTTCCAGTCATCTTCAGGCCGGGAAACTGAAAGTCGCCATCCACCACGTCTAGGGTGTCTTTACCGCCGAAAACCTGGTATGGCACAATAGCAAGACTGACAAGAAAAGGTAACAGGTATAAAGTCCGCTTCCCGAACGGTCCTGAAAAGAACATCACCTCCACCATAAAAAGTGTTATGGGCAGGGTGAACGCATTCTCTTTGGTTTTCATCGCCACGAGGTTCAAAACGATAGCCAGGATGAAAAGGCCGACCTTGCCAAAACCGGGTTTAGCCAGCCGGAAGAGAAGATACGCCAACACACACGCTATGTAAAAGAGGGTGACCATTGAGGCGAACCGCTGAACAATATAGGTCACCGCCTGGGTCTGGAGCGGGTGACATACGAAAAAGAGGGCGGAAAAAAGAGCCAGATACTCTTGCGACCGCTCCCCGACCCCGACACCCAAACCGACACCCTTGCCACCAGCGAAGAATGGAGTCTGAAACAACATTCGTACAAGCGCGTATATGAGCAGGGCCGTTATCAGATGAATCGCCATGTTCACAACATGATATCCAAACACCTTGTGACCATGAATATGGTAATTCAGGGCGAATGACAGACTGCCGAAGTATCTGGCGAAAATATTACTTCTCACATGGGAGAGCCGCAACTCGCTCGCCTTTTCATAATCGTGAAAGTATGTGAGGTCTTTCATGATCGGCGTATCGAGGTTCGCTTGGTCATCGAACTGGAACGGTACGGAAAAAGAGTTGGAGTAGGCGGCGAACGCCACCATCGATACTATAACTATATGGACAAGGATTCTTTTCAACTCATTCCTCCGGGAACTGATCGATCATCGGGAAAAAGGATAATATGATTTACTGTGTCAAGGTCAGCGTTGAATCTATCGAAACCATTCCTTCGGCCTCGACGGCGCTTATAACGCAACGCTCCACCTTTATAATGTATTTTAGCTGTAGTTCTTTTGCCAGCCTGAGAAACTGATCTAGCCTCACCTCTGTTATGGAGAGTTTCACACTGCTTACGCCGACCCTCGTGACTGTCGCGTTTTTTATCCCGGCGATGGTGGCCTGGGTTGCGACAATTTTTGACGGGTCGCCAGATACGGATCTATTAAAGTCAAGGTCCGCCGGAAGCCCCGATTTAAGCCTGACAGCCTCTTCTTTCGCCTTTATCATCCATGCGGCGTCTTCCCGCGACTCTGATATGGAGGACTTGAGCCTTAGACGCTCTTTTTGTAACGGGTGGAACCCGTAGGCGTAGAGCAGAGACAAGAACAGGATGAGAGCGCCCGAGATGAGGATAGATCGCTCCCTACCGCTCAACCCACTCAAGTATGATTTCATTTTCTATATGTACGTTACGGTTTTTTGATCGATATGGTCATTCGGTTCCCCTGGTCGGTCTTCTCTTCGGAGTGGACCGCAAAGCTCAATCCGGCCTTGCTGAAACCGGGGATTACGACCGTCGATGGTTTATCGGACGGCGTGGTGACATTCACCTTCAGAACGCCGCCTTCAAAGATTATCTCGTGAAACCGGCTCCCCTGCGGGAATTGTGGGGCGGCCTTTGAGATAAGGGGCAGGAAATCGTTTTCCGAACCTCTCCTGCCTCTCAAGGCGGCAAGACGGCGCTCCATCTGCAAGCGGGCGTCGATTATTACTTTGATATCGGGAAACGACTCTTGTAAAACACTGTTAATCACCGCTTTCTGGTTGGCTGTTTCACTCTTCAACCTGT
This sequence comes from Nitrospinaceae bacterium, assembly GCA_029261405.1. Taxonomy (GTDB): domain Bacteria; phylum Nitrospinota_A; class UBA7883; order UBA7883; family JAJDBK01; genus JAJDBK01. Next base: position 149,681 of record JAJDBK010000011.1, on the reverse strand, counting down.
ACCAGTCCCCTCCGATAAAAGCCAGAAGAAGAGTCAACACGGCGGCGGTTAACAGACCTGTCACGGTAAGGTTACGCCCAAGTTTCGCCTTTTTCCACTCCGGTTCGTATTCACCCTTGAGGAAGTTGAATCTCACGGCCTGTCTGTCGCAAGCCATATCCGCAACATTCCATCGACCCATCCGGTTTACGATCAGACCCGTGGTTTTCTCCCATACTTTTGTATCGATATCTTCATCGTTATCCCATTGCCACAGGTCGATTGTCGCGGGCGTGCCCCCTATCGCTTGGGCCGATTGTATGGCAAGTTCGAGCTGGATAGGGATTTTGCCCACGTCGCCAGAGTCGCCCGCCCAGAAACCGTCGAATTCCCCGGTTCTGACAAAACCACTCCCCGCTCCGTAAACCATCGACCAGTTCGACTTGTCGATGGGCGGAACAAGGGTTTCGGCTATCAGGGTATCCGGGACAACCGATTCCACCCGAAGAGCGCGAATAACGTCGTCGAGCCATTTTTTGCTTATAACGCCAATTCCCATTTTTCCCTGTTCGGAGACAGGTCCAACCATAACGTGGTTTTCGTCCGGATCGGTTATCAGTTGATCCTCTATGGCGTAACGAGCCGATTTTTCCATCAGCTTCCGGTTTCGCTCCGGCGCCATGACAGATGTGAAGAAGATAACCGCCGCAGGAGCGATAATGGTGTAAGCCCCCGCTGATGGAATATCCCGTAGCGGGTCGTTACGGATAGCCCCTCCTTCAGCGCGGAACCAGGGCAAGGTTCCCCCTTCTGTCGGCCATCGTTCGCCGATACAAAGAAAAATCCGGTTCTTCGCGCCTAATAAACCCAAATATTTTCTCCCATATCCATATCCTTATCCATCATTTTTCGGTCAGATATCCCGAACCGAAAGAACACGGGGCCGGTCTTTTGCTTCAATAATGACCACCGCTTCGCGCGCAAGCAAAACGTGATGATACCTTACGTTGACTCTCAACAGGAAATAGTTGCTCGAAAAAGCCACCAACTCCCACGATTTTTTATGATCCCGCACCGCGTAATCGGGCAGACTCTCTTTTAACATCTCAAGCTCGGTGTAAGGGCTGTTTTCGACCCGGGCCGCCAGATCTTTCGCCTCACCTATTATCAAACCATCGAAAAGCCCCGCAATGGTAACCCACGACGCATTGTTGATATTCACCCCGGTGGCATACGGTAGAGCGGTTACATGAGGGGATATCCTCTCTATCACAAACTTGTCGAAACCTTTTAACAACAGCAACTCCTCAAGCGAGACAAGTTGCCTGTTGCTCGGGTTGTATGGAGGTTTTTGTGTGCCGTAATATCCGTCTTCCGCGCCCCCTTTTCCGACTGAGGAATCGATATCGACCCAGTCGGCCACAACACCGGAAAGCCCCTCAGGTAATTCCAGCAGTTTTAACATACGTTTGAACACCAATACCGCGGGGGTGTTCTGCGCTCCCGCCTTTGTTATCATGGAGTTCAGGTTAAACTTTCCCTGCAGGTCGGCAACCTCACATGTCGCATACACACCCTTCTCCCTGACCGGAACGGTTTCGATCTGTTCGGCGCCATCTTTTCCTGTTCCCGATTCACCTTCCGCTATTTTTTGGGCCAGGATAGCCGAACTCCAGTCTATGGCTGAGAGGGCAAGTTCGTTGGCGCGGGCTTTGTAAACAACGTTCTCCAGGCGACGGTCGACACTCTCCCTTCTTATGGTCATGGAGACGGCAATGGCGGTGGCCACGGCTACAGCCACCATCGCCACGATAATAGCCGCCCCTTTATTCGATTTTACAAACGATAAGCTCACGGTATATATAACACCCTTCTGTAAGTCTCGTTTGGGTAGATCGTTACCGACACTTCCATAGCCTTCGGCGGTTCGGCTCCCCACTCGTAGAGCCACTCGTTATCCACATCCCTGTACCTTACGGAAAAATCGATTACATTTCGCACAAGTTCGTATTCGTTCTCCTCTGTTCTGAATCTGTACCTGTAATATGGAGTCACAGAAACCATCACCGAATCACCTGTAAAACGGTACCCGACCTTCCGGGTGAAAGGCGCTGTCCCCTCCTCCATCGACGGGGAGACTACAATAATCTCAAAACTGGTCGAGCCGCCCGAAACCGGTTGGACAGATTTCCCCTCCTCGCCCCTGATCGATCCATTTGAGACCGTGGAAACCTCGTTCTCCATCCGGCTGAACATCAGAGCGACGCTCTTGATATCTGATGAGGCTGTGGCAAGAGCGGTATCGGTCATCACAAGAGAGTTAAAACCGGAATATACCATCGTGGAAAAAATCGAGAAGATAAGGAGCGCCACAAGGGTTTCAAGCAGGGTGAAACCGCTTGCCTCATCAAGGCGCCCGCTCTTATTGGTCGATACGCGCAAGGACATAACCTTGAAGAGTCGCAAGGGAGGCTTTGTATCTGTCGTCAGGGAACACCTCCACCACAACATGCGTCACCGGATAACCGGGCGGCCTCGTGACGGTTTCCCGCCAGTAAAACTTTGTGGAGGATTGTTTGTCTATCCCGGTAAAGACTCCGGGAAATACCGGATTTTCACCCGTTGAATCGACCCTTGTCACGGCAAGCCTGTTTTGCGCCACATAAAGTGCGGCAAGTCTTCTTTTCGTGTCACCAAGAGCGTCAACACTGACTCCGGCTGTTCCCATTATGGCGGAAAACGCAATGCCCACTATAAGAAGCGCAACGAGGACTTCGATGAGGGTGAATCCTGAAGAGCCACCTATGCGGGCCATGTTATTTGTGTCCTGCCAATTACGTTGCACGATATCCGGGCTACAGATTTTCCAAGGTTAAGGTCCAGGAAAAAAGGGGCGTTATGTCCGCTCGGCGAGAAGATAAGTTTTCTTGCGCCAGGAACCTCAACCCCATCGATACTCAAACGCAAAACCTTTATTCCCACCGGTAAAATCGCCTCCTCAAGGTACGGGTCATCCTTAACCGGAATCCATTTTTTCGATATTTTATCTTCCCGGTAAAAACGATAACCTTCGTTTTCAAAAGATAAAACAATCCTCTCACCCCGCGTAACCGACTCGTCATATACGCCTTCGATAAGGATAGAAACCGCCTGCGCCTCCCGACGCAAGGTTTCGGCCTCACCCATACCAAGGTTTATTATCGCAAGCGAGATGACCACTCCCGCCACGACCAGCGTGACCATCATCTCAATCAGGGTGAATCCTGCGCTATCTTTGCCGGGGCAGGTTTGCCGTGTCGTAATAATTCCTACTGCTCCCAGGAGCCGATATCCGCGTCGATCCCTTCACCACCAGCGACACCGTCTGCGCCGTATGTGAATATATCTATTGTGCCGTGGGCGCCGGGGTTGAGGTAGAGATACTCTGTACCCCACGGATCTTTCGGCAGGTAATCTAGGTAACCATCCTCTTTCCAGTTCGGAGGCAGAGGCGGAGTCACAGGTTTGTTCACCAGCGCGTCGAGAGTCTGCTGGGTGGTTGGATAAGAGCGGTTATCGAGCTTGTAGAGTTTTAACGCCTGAACTATCGATTTCATATCCTGTTTGGCGGCGACGATTCTCGCCTCGTCAGGTCGACCCATGATTTTCGGAACCACAAGAGCGGCCAAAATACCCAGAATTACCACTACAACCATTATCTCAATCAGTGTAAATCCTGATCGGCCAGCCTTTAGTTGTCGAATTTTTCGCACAATATTTATCCCTTATTTCATTATCTGGTTCATTTCGAATATGGGGAGCAGGACCGCAAGAACAATCACCAGAACCATGCCACCCATCATCAGAATAAGCAGAGGCTCCAGCAGGTTCGTCAAGGTCTGGGTCCTGTGATTAAGCTCCGATGATATCTGGTCGGTGACCCGTTCGAGCATCTCACCTAACTTGCCGCTCTCCTCACCACTCGATATAAAATGGGGAAACATCGGAGGAAATAACCTCCCCTCCTGCTTCATGGCCAAGCTTAGCCTGTTCCCCTCCTCCACAGCGGTTATCGCCCTTGTCAGGGCTTCTTTCATCGGAAGGTTAGCTACCGATCCCAATCCGGTCTGCAACGCCGTAAGCAGAGGCACCCCTCCTCCCACAAGGATGGCAAGAGTGTTGGCGAGCCGGGCGGCGTTTATGTTACGGACTAACCTGCCCAACACCGGCACGCCCAACAGACGGGAGTCGAAAGCGAACCGGAACCGTTCGTTGGCAAACGCCTTTATGACAGCAAAGACAGTCACGACACTCCCCATAAGCCACCAGCCCCATGTTCTTAACAGAAAATCGCTCGAAGCGATAAGGGCCCTCGTCAGCCACGGCAGGGTCTGGTTAGTTCTCTGGAACACACCCGCCACTTGCGGTACAACGTAAATCAGTAACCCAAGTGTCACCGATATCGCCACAATAACCACAATAACCGGGTATATCATCATGACACCGGTCTTTTTCTTAAGCTCTTCGCTACGCTCCATATATTCGGCGAGCTTTATAAGAACCTCATCAAGTTTGCCCGACTTTTCGCCAGCCAATACAACTGATACATAATATTCCGGGAATACCGTACTGAACCTCGAGAGGGAGTTCGCCAGCGACGATCCCTCCTGCACGCTCCCTTTGACTCCTGAGATAACGGTTCTCAGACGGGCCGATTCGGTCTGTTCGATAAGGGCGTCGAGGGATCGCTCCACGCTTATACCAGCGGCAAGCAGTGAAGAGAACTGTCTGGTCGCAAGAGCCAGATCGCCCGATGAAACCCGCCCTCCGAACGAAAAGCTCTCTTTTTTTCTGGTCGAGGTTTCAGACACCTCCGACACATCGGTGGGAACGTATCCCCGTTCCCGCAATATCGTTCGGACCTGACGTACAGAGTCGGCGTTAAGTATGCCCTCTTTCAGGTTTCCGGCTTTATCGACAGCGTTGTATTTGAATGCCGGCATTTTATAGTTGTTCCAGAGTGCAGTCCAGGTTATCCGCTAGGAGCCTGTCGGACTTAGGGGTTCGTTCGCGAAAAAGTCTGGTTTTGAGTCAGATTTATTGCGCTTTTGAGGTGAATAGTAAACCTATTCGCCGAAAAAGGGCGGAAAATCTGGCCAAAACCAGGCTTTTGTAGCAGAATCATCCTAAGTCCGACAGGCTCCTAGATTATACGGACTAGACTTCAGTAACTCGAAGAACCTCTTCGATAGAAGTGACTCCTTTGGAAACAAGACGCATCCCGTCTCCACGCAGGTTTTTCATCCCCTGGGTCTCCACAAGGTAGTTCCGCATTTTATGCTCAGCCGAACCTTCATGCACCATATGGCGCAGTTCGTCATCCATTACGCACAATTCAAACAGCCCCGATCTCCCCTGATAACCGGTACCGTTACACTCATCACAACCGACCGGCTCTGAAATAGAGGATGTGCCTTCGGGCAAGGTTTTTCTCTCAGCCTCATCAGGGTTCCTCGTTTTTTTGCATTTCGGGCATAGAATCCGAACCAGACGTTGCGCCAATACCCCCAGCACACTCGAAGAGAGGAGGAACGGTTCGATTCCCATATCGGCAAGCCTCGTTAATGCGCCTATCGAATCGTTGGTATGGAGAGTCGCTATCACAAGATGGCCTGTCAAACTGGCCTGCACGGCGATCTGGGCGGTTTCAAGGTCGCGGATCTCGCCTATCATGATGACATCCGGGTCCTGCCGAAGAATAGAGCGTAACGCTCCGGCGAAAGTCATGCCGATCTTTGCGCTGACCTGGGTCTGGCTGATGCCATCGAGGTTGTATTCTATCGGGTCCTCAACGGTCATTATGTTTGTTTTCTTTACGTTCAGGCGGGATAGGGCGGCGTAGAGTGTGGTGGTTTTACCGGAGCCTGTGGGGCCTGTTACGAGCAAGATTCCATGAGACCTGTTTATCAGGGAGTCTACCGGAACCAGCAACTGCCGGTTCATTCCGAGTTTCTCCAGCCCCAAAACACCTTCCATCTTGTCGAGCAGACGCAAGACCACTCGCTCACCGTGGGCTGTGGGCAAAACGGATATCCTGACATCGACCGGTCTTCCGGCGAGTTTGAGAGCGAACCTTCCATCCTGCGGCAACCTCTTCTCGGCTATATCAAGATTGGCCATTACTTTTATACGGGAAGCCAAAGCCGCATGAAGAGCGCTGGGAGGTTCGATAATATCTCGCAGAACACCATCGATCCGAAACCTTGTGACCGATCTGTTCTCGAAGAGTTCAAAATGGATATCTGATGCTTTATCCCGCAGAGCCTGGGTCATCAGAACGTTGATAAACCGGATGACCGGCGCTTCGTCCCCCGACTCTAAAAGGTCGGTCACCTTCGGCAGTTCCTCGGCCAGGTTCGTTAAGCTAGTATCTTTTTCGAGGCTGTCGGCCACATCGTGCACAGCCCCTTCCGAGGAGTATTCGCTCTCCAGAAGCCGGTCGAACTCCTTCACCCCCACTCTTGTTATCCGCAACGGTCGTCCGCACGCCCGACGAGTTTCTGCGAGAGCCAACAATGTAACCTTCCCGTCGCATACGGTTACCTGGGCAAACTCCTGGCCCACTCCTGTCAGCAGGAGACCACCGGCCTTGGCGAAGTTATAGGAGGGTATGCTCGCCGACGGAGTACCGGCTGTCATGAAGAGACTCGTGAATCATTTCTCAATCTTGCTCTCCTCAACCCCCTTGTCAGGCGTTATGGCTTCTTTCCCCGGTGTTTTTCGCAGTTGCAACTCAGGCGATTTCGGAGAGGGCATGTCTGGCAGAAAAAGATTATCCTCCACTGTCTCTTCCCTCTGCACACCGAGCATATAGTCATACCTGCCACGGGTGACATTGTCCACTTCGCCCGGATCATCCAGGATGTATGGGCGCAGGAAAATTATCAGATTGGTTTTTGTGTTCTGTCTCTTCTCATAGCTGAAAAGAGCGCCCAGAATCGGTATGTGGCCCAATATCGGAACACGCTCCTTCGACATGACGACCTTATCTTCCACAAGACCGCCAAGAGCGATTATCTGGCCACTCTCCACGGTCACCGTGGTTTGCAACGCCCTTTTGTTCGTAACAACATCAGAAGCGCCGGTATCGACCGTTGTAGGCACCAGGCTCGACACCTCCTGATATATATTTATCCTGACCGTTGTGTCGCTTGTCACCCTGGGGCGTATCTGCAAGGTTATTCCCACATCCTCACGATCAATGGTCTGAAACGGAGTCACCGACGCTGTGGTTGTTGTGCCCCCTGTTGTATCGGTCGATGTGGTCGAGGCCGACTGATCGGTCTGGTACTGCCCGGTTACAAACGGTACGTTCTGACCAACAGTGATCTTCGCCTCCTCATCGTCGAGCGTAAGAAGTGTTGGGATCGAAAGTATGTTCGCCTTGGCGTCCGCTTCGAGGGCGTGGGCGAGCATCAACAGGTTCGGCACCACCGCGCCGCTTGGAAGGGTCAGGGTGCCGTTTGTTACTCCGATATTAACACCCGAACCGAGGTCTATACCGGATGCGGCGGTGGTCGCTACTGAGCTTATGCTACCGCTATCCGATACTCCCAGATTTGCGCTACCGATTCCTGTGGGGCCTCCACGATTAACATCAAACCCCCTTAACGACTGCCACTGAATTCCAAATTCCGCGACCTTCTCGGCGGTGATCTCCGCTATTAGCGCCTCTACGAAGACCTGCTTTCGGGGAGCGTCGAGTTTCTCGATAAGCGGCCTTATAATGTTGTATACCTCGTCTGTGGCGGAAATTATCAGCGAATGGGTAGATACATCCGCCTGTATCACTGTGTTAGACCCTACCCCCTGTTTCGTGGCTGGCGCCTTGTCATCTTTTTTGGCGCTGATGTTATCCAGTGTCAATCCGGATAATATCTTTGCGACCTCTCCCGGATCGGCGTTTTTAAGCTTGATCACACTGACACTTCCGGCAGGTGTCGGGATGTCAACTTTCCGCACCAGATCCAGAATCTGATCTTTTATTATCCTGTCGTCATACCTTAGGACAAGACTGTTGTTACGGCTGACGGGGGTTATGGTGAAACGGCTTCCCGCCCCTGTGACACCCTTCCCGCTACCTGAACCCGGCAGAGCGTTTGCTCCGCTTCCGTAGGGATAGACCTGTTTGAACAGATCCACAAAATCGAAAACAGAGATGTGGTTAAGCGGTATTATCTCCACTTCCCCGACCGATGGTTTATCCATGGAATTTACAAGACGTTCGATCCGTTCGATATTGCCTGCGTATTCGATTACCACAAGCGTGTTATAACCAGGATAGTCGAGAACAAGATTGTCCGGGGAGACCAATGCCCTGATAATGGGAAGCAGGGTTGTTGAATATGCGAATTTCAACGGAAAGAGCCTTGTAATCACTTTGTCGCCAGTTTCGCCACTCGGACCTGCGTAGACCGGCCCTCCTTCAAAATTGGCCCTCTTCTCGGGGATAATTTTTATCAGGGCGCCATCCTCAACCGCTGTCAGACGCCTCTGTTTAAGAGCCGCCAGCAAGGCGTTGTAAACTACGTTTATCGAAACAGGTTCGGTCGATATGATCGTAACGGTTCCTTTTACCACCGGATCTATCACAAAAGTCTTACCGGTAATCTCCCCCACAGCTTCGATAACTGACCTGATATCCGCGTTTCTGAAGTTAAGGCTGATCGCTTCGTCCGCCACCTGGGCCGAAACGGAGCCTGAAAAAGCCAAGCCTGTGACAAGCGTGGCGGCGATTAACCTCTTCAGGTTTTGAAGTATCATCTTCCTTTACCCAACTCCAGGAATTCTTTCATTGTCAATGTTCTGCCCCCCGGCTGTTCCCCTAATGGCTGACCGAACAGGGTATTCAGATCATCGGTCGTTTTTGGAGGTTTCGGAAGTTCTGACCTCCGACCTCCACTCGATTTATACATTTCGATTTCCAGCTGTTTTTCTATCCACTTTAACTGCTGAACCTCAGCCTCATTTATTTCATCTTCTTCAATGGCGTCTTCTATGGCGTCAAGGGTAGTATCGGCTAACTGCACACCGGCGCCTTTTGTGTCGGCGAGTTCCAGCCGGGCCGTTTTTTCTCCCCTTTTTGCGATTATAAAATCCGCGCCAATATGTTCCAGAACAATACCATCCTTTATCTCCCGACCAATCCGATATGGCAAGGTTCCTTTTCCATCCACCTGTAAAATCGCCAGGGACCTCTCCGGTGAACCCATATTAAAAATTATACCTGGCAGGCTCATACCGGAGAGCGAAAGGGGGGGGATAACCACTGGAGCCGGTTTCGCCACAATCTTCGCAAAAAGTAGCTTCCCTGCGCCACTGATATCGTATTCGACACTCGTTTCAAACACTGTTTCCTTAACCGTTTCTTTCCTGTTCGAGTGTGCAAATTCATCGTAGATATGAGTTGATAGAAACAACAAGGCGCCAAGCAGGGCAATGTTAACCGCCCTGACAGCTATTATCATTCTGGAGCGGAGTCCACAATCAACACCTGGCTTCCATTTATATCGACAGTGATGGTCACAAAGGACTCATCCTGGTCGATTCCGTCACTAACCACAAGTCTGACCAGAAAATCGTATGCGTATGTCACATCTGTTCGCAGATACGCCACTTGTGATGTTGAATGCTGAAGGTATGAGGTGAAACCTTCAGGAGTATTAAAAAGCCCCCATTCGTAGGTTAACGCCTGCCCGTCGGCGTCATAACTCGTTCCGCCTTCCAATGCTACGACATTGGATAATCCGTCCGTAGGAGTATATTCGATCATCGACACCGGAGGATGGTTATCGCCCGTCCCTACTACCTCTATCTGCGCTGACGCCGAGTGGCCAGCTACACCCGATCCGTTGGCGACAACCAGAGTGACTGTGTAATACCCACCTTCGCTCGGATGAATTGCGGTAATGGAACTAACCGTAGAGGTTAACTCGTCCAGACTTCCTTTCGGTCTCTCGGCAAGAGTCCAGGCGTATGTAACCGCTCCCCCCGCAGGGTCGTAACTGCCCGACCCGTCAAGTTGCACCCTGGTGTCTCGCGTAACTTTTACAAGAGAAGGAGTGACTAAAGCTGTCGGTAATGTACTGCTCTGTTGGTCACCCTGATTGTCCAGGGCGTCAATGACTGTGCCTTCAACCCCACAACCCAGGACAAAAAGCATAACGGTTACGAAAAATCCGGCCAGAGGTCCTTGTCCTAAACTTCGTCTGATACGTGGATATTTATTATTCACAAAACTGTTCCCGTAAATCCGTCTTTATTAAGCCAATATCGCAGTCTGTTTGATAATACGGACACAACAGCCGGAGGTTCAAAAATAAGGTTAGAGAAAAAAGAGTATTATAGTTAAAAAAGAAGATACCGGCAAATGAAAATCAGCAACCGGCTTTAGATATCGTCTGTAACCTTATCCCTTTGGATGAATATCAGTGGCGGGGAACTATCACAAAAAAACCCCGCCGATGAAGAGCGTTATTACACTCTCACCGACGGGGCCAAGATCAGCTTGACTATGCTTCTTTAAAAGACGTTACCGTCCTGAAAGAGACGCTTAGTTGTTCGACTGTGAAATCAGGGACCAGCCAGAGTCGGTTGTGATTAAACCACCGTTGAGGCTGAAAACTGTTCCAGCAATCTTGGAGCCAGTTTTGGTTTCACTTATGTAAGTAATACCAATCTGTCCGTCACTGGTTTTCTGAACAACGAGTTCGTCCATTGAACCGTGAACGCCTGCGCTACCACCGTTAGCCGAATCGGAGTCATCCCATTTACCGAAGTTACCCGAACCAATAACGTTGTAGCCGGTAAGAGAAGAGGTGATTGCAGTTTTTGTCCAGGTTGTATTGGTACCCTGGTCAAGGATAGCATATGTACCTGTGCTACCAACTACGATAACCTGATCGCCCAACTGACCGGTGATACCGGTAAACCTGCCTACAACAACAAAGGTCTCACCTGTGGAGAGAGCCTGACAGCTACCTGTAGCGGTTGTGCCAGCGGCTGTGGAAGTGTAACCGTATGCGCAGATTGAAACAGTAGTACCACTGGTGTACTCCCAGATAATGTCGTCCATGTGGGTCGCGCCGTTATAGACATCGCCAACACCTTTAGCAACGTATCCAGAGGCAAACTTTGTGCCGGTTTTCTGAACTGTACCGATTTTGCCGCCAGACATGTACCAGATGTAGACGTACTCGGAACTGCGCCAGGCGACATCCTTGATACCGTTACCGTCGAAGTCACCAATACCTACGAACTCCCATGTGGAGGAAGGCATGTATGTCACTTTACCAAGACCATCATAATAGACGGTCGAAGGGGTGTAGGCCCATTTGGCCAAGTCGTAAGGGCGAAGAGGCCATGCGGCGAGCAGTCCATCGGTCGAACGCCACAGAAGCGTTGACTGGCAGTAGTTGTGCCCTTGAGCCATGGTGGAATAAATACCTATGAAGCCTTCAGCGGTACAGCCAACTTCGGTGGTCGCGCCGAAATCGCCATATCCAAGCAGTGACCAGGCGGTCAGATCAACAGAGCCGCTACCAATGGCGGTAGCTGTGTAGCTGAAGTTTTTGCTGGTAGAGGAGTACGTAATGCCCTCCCACAGGCCGAATGTACCGGCGCTGCTCAGCCACAGCATCTCAGGAGTGCCTTTATCTCCATCGTCACCAAAGTCCATGTTCCCCAGATGCCCGCTACCTGCGCTGGCGACCGAGGACGCTACAAACAGCGTCGCGGCGAGGAGTACAAGTCCCCTTTTCAATAATGATCCTCTTTTCATCTCTTTTCGTCTCCTTCTTACTAGTAAGAATATTGTTTACGGCCTTGGGCCACAAGCCTCAAGGCCACCTTAAGGCTAAATCCACCCCCCACACCAGATAGGGATATGAGGGAAATGCAAATAAGACTACAAAATTAAATCTTTTCAGTCAAGACTAACTTTAACCCATGCGCGAAAAAATAACGCATTTACGACATCATCGGACATCATGAAAGCGGCTCTTTTCCTTCTACCCATGAATCATACCACAAAACAGCGTTTAAAACAGTCCATAAATGAAAGCTGTAACCCCCGCTACCATCACACTGTCTTTTCAAAAGGTCTGAAAAGAAACCATTATCAAAAAGACCCATCCGGCTCATCTGCGATCCGGCAAAGGCATCTTGACACCGCTTACCAAAATCACCCTCCATGAACCACTCATCCATGGGTGCGCCGAATCCTTGTTTCTTTCGGTAGATTATATCATGGCTTAGGAACGGTTCTGCAACCTTTTTTAATACACTCTTCCCTATTCCGTCCCGAAGTTTGTAGGAAGGGGGGAGTTTCGCGGCGAACTCCACCACGTCATGATCGAGAAACGGGACTCTGGCCTCTATAGAGTGGGCCATCGTCATCTTGTCAACCCGCATCAGCAGATGCTCTGGCAGCCTCAGTTTATGTTCCATATAAGGGATTTTCTGCAACACTTCCGGTGTGACGAGAGATCCGGTCAGACCTCCAAGGTAATGATCCACCACGTTATGGCTGTTAATAGAGTCATGTCCTTCGGGTAACAAACCCTCCACCGGACAGTTCACCTCCTGCGCAAACGCCGAAGGGTCGGGAGTAAGTTTATCCCGCAGGTCGCCCCACCAACAGACGGCGCCACCCCAGAAAAGCTCCTTTCCACCCACAGCTCGCCTTCTGATCTCCTCGTCTTCGCCACTCAAAGGACCGGGAAGCGCCGATTTTCCCATGGTCATAAGACGTTTGATCCAGGGAAGCCTTCCGTTTCTGGCTACCGGTCCGTAGATCGACTCCTCTTTTTCCCTATAGTGGTCGCACCACCAGTAGCCGAGGAAATTTTCATCCGCCCCTTCACCCACCTGAACCACAGTCGTACCGCTCTTTTTCACAAGCTCGGCCAGAAAATAGAGGGGAATACAGACGTTGTCGGCTATCGGCTCATCCTGCAACCGCACAAGCAACGGGAGAAACTCCTGCATCTGTTTGCGGTTGATAAGGGCCTCATGATGCTCGGTCTTGTACTGTTTGCTGATCTGCCTTGCGTACTGGAACTCGTTATAGTCCTCTTTCCCCTCGTAACCTATGGAGAATGTTTTTACCGGCCTGTCCATCAGTTCGCTCATCAGGGCCACGTTCATGCTCGAATCGACACCGCCGGAGAGGAGTACACCAAACGGCACGTCGGAGACCATTCGTCGTGATATCGACTGTTTCAGCAACCGCTCCAGTTCAGAAACCGCCTCGGCCTCGCTGATATCCTTTTCCGACAAGGTTGATTCGGCTGACGGTTTGCAATCCCAGTACTGTTTGGCCTTCGCGTGTCCGTTATGATCCACCGTGACCATGAAACCCGCCGGTATTTTGAAAATGCCGCGGAATAGAGTCAGCGGCGCAGGTGTGACGATAAAAGTCAGGTAGTGCCAGAAAGCGGTCAGATCCATCTCCGGCGAAACATCGGGATGGGGAAACAAAGCCCGTATCTCCGATGCGAACAACCACTCCCCTCTATTTGTACGGGTGATATAGAGCGGTTTGACCCCTATCCGGTCCCGGACGAGGTGTAACTGCGGTTTACCGGGAACCCTGGTGTCGTAAACTGCGAAGGCGAACATACCATAAAACCGCTCTACGCAATCAAGCCCCCACTCCTCATAAGCGTGAAGAAGCGCCTCGGTATCGGAGTGATCGGTCTTCCACCGGTATTTTCCACCTAATTCCCTCCGTATTTCGGCGTGATTGTATATTTCACCGTTATAGACCACTGTCACTGTCCCTTCGGCGTTGCTCATCGGCTGGGCCGCCGCTTCAGAGAGGTCTATAATAGAAAGGCGGCGGTGAGCAAGTCCGCACCGGTGATCCTTCGCAAACCAGACACCCTCGCCATCCGGGCCGCGATGAACCATCATATCCCTCATGGCGGTGAGAATCTTCTTTCCCGCAACCTCCCCTGTGGGGTTAAACGAGCCTGTTATTCCACACATACCTGTCTATTCACCCTTTTTTATTCGATTGGCGAACCGCCTTATTCTGTTTTCCATGCGAACGACCAACCTGCCGTTCAACTCTTCAATGATCGAGTCGCGGGTTTCTATCTCTTTTACAGAATCGCGTTCCAGCTTTTCAAAAGCTTTGACCTGACCCGCCACAACGCCATTGAGACGTTCAACTTCCATGGTAAGGCATTCTATATTGTTTTTGAGATCTTCTGCGTGGGACTCGAACCATGAGACTTTCGCGACCAGTTCTTTTATCCGATTTTCCCGTTTGGCGATAGCGCCCTCAAGCTCCACCTTCTCTATTATCGACTCTATCTCGATTATCGACTCTATCTCGCGCGGCAAGGCGTTCACTCCGGGGCTTTGGGTTCCAGTCACGATTTTATGATCTTCCATACTGATATCTTCATTTTTCGCCGACGATTTTCCGGCGAATGGCCTTTGAGCCATAAGTTTTACTACATATCCGTTACATGAAGGGAAAGAACCGTCTATTCCCATATCGTAAAGATTTATCGGTTCGGCTGAAAGGAGGCTCAATCCAGCCTTTTTTACTGCGTAGCCGATCCCGTCAATGTCGGTTTTCCAGAGATGGGTCTGCAACTGATGATCGGGGTTTAAAGCGTCGAGCGGAATCAGGGCGTAGAGGCGCCCTCCCGGCTTGAGTGTCCTCTTTATCTCAAATAATGATTGCAACGGCGAATATAGATGTTCGATAACATTATTGGCTATTATCGAATCGAATGCGCCATTGACAAAAGGGAGGGCGTGCGCATCGGCTGTAACTCCGGGAAGGGGCGATCCGGCCAGCAGAGGCAAAATAAGGTCACAGCAGTAATAACGATCCGCCCTTGGCGCCAACACCTCCGCCAATGATCCTGCGCCACTGCCCAGCTCCAACGCAACGCCGAGTGATTCAGGAGTAAAACCTGCGAAATCGAGACAATCGGCCCTCAGTGGCTCTTTGGCCGTCTCTTCCAAGTAGTCATGAGCGTTTATCTGTGTATCAAACCTCGTTTCGGCTCTGGCTGTTCTTCTGGTGGCTTCTTTTTTTGCGGCGCAAATCAACTGGTCGGCTGTAGCCAATTTCAATTCAAAGAAACCTCGCGCTCGTTCGGTATCGCCCAACGATCCACCGTCAATAAGGCGAACCTTTGGCGATGAATCGGGCTTGGGCCAGTTATAGACCCTGTATTCGTGATAGCTCTGGGCCAGAAACCTCGAACTACCCACATTATCGAAATAGGCCTGTTGCCGAAAAAAATCTGTGAGCCGTGAAATTCTGGCGATAGTCCGTTTGCGGTCTGACGTGAATGTATCTTCGGCGACTATCTCTATGAGCGATCTCTGGGCAACATCACCCGCGGGAGTTCTTATGTCAAACGGCTGGGGGAAGTACGCCCCGGTATCGAAGTAAGGCCGATCCATTCTAAGGGGATTATCATTCCCGGCAAATTTCGGAGTCATACTGCTGTCGTAGAGGATACCGGCTGACAGAGCGGCGGGCGCCAGCTTGTCGGAAAAACCTGTCGGGTCTTCAAAACGGAGATGCGCAACCTCGCCGCCAAGTTTTTTCACAGGCTCCGCTTCACTTCTCAGGTCCGTGATCGCTCTTTTTGAATCGTTCCGGGAGACCCAAAGCCCCGGCGATATTTTCCCGGTTTCGATCATTCGCCCCAAAAGTCGGCTCGGATAAGCAAGTAACCTTTCAGCCGCCCGATTGCTCACAAATAGAGTGGTGACAGATAGATCGGCCTCATCAATATATTTTAGCGATTTTTCAGCGGAGCCATCGTCGAGGGCAGAAGAGGTGAGATGGAAGCAGATTCCTGTTATCTCTTTTCTAATGGAACCGACTACCAGTAACCGTTTTTCATTGTTGTCATCAATAGTTTGGGCAGTCACGGAGATCTCGAGCCACTGACCGAAAAGGGCGGAGGCTTCAAAATCGTCGAGTCCATACGCCGGTTCACCGCCAGCCAGCCAGACGATCTTCGATTCATCTCCGGCAAGAGCGCCTAAAACCGCCTCGATTTTTTCTATCGCCCCGTCAGGGTTGAGTTTAAATCGGTTGATTGCCCGATCCGGTTTCACAACAACCACCGGCTGATCGGATGAACGGAGAATTTCGGTAACCAGTTCGGCGGGGAACGGTTTTAAAAATTCGGTAACAAACCCTACATCAGCAAGGCGCTCTCCCGGCGATGGGGAAAAAATGTCAGGCGGCGCCTTGGTCATCGGGGCCAGGTTTTCGTGATGCGGTCATGACAAGTTCCATCTGCCCCGGATCGGCGAGCATAGCCCTGTAGTTTTCAAGATCGACTCCGGTAAGGGCGCTCGAACCGTAGAGGCTGTAGTTGTACATGGTTACTTTTATATCGACATGCCCCACTCTTTTTAACATCCAGACCATCTCGTCGGCGGTATATTCCCTGTGATGACCTTCAAACGGAATGGTCGACTCAAACTGCGACTCTATAGACGCAAGCGGGCTTACACCTTTTGAGAGTTTCTGGCGGTTGTAGATATACGCTATATTTGGCGTGTCGATCAGAAGGACTCCGCCCGGTTTTAATACCCTTGTTATCCCCTCCAGAAGTAACCGGGGTGTGTGGGGTATATGTTCGATCACCCCCATGAGTGAAACCGCGTCGTAGGTATCGTCAGGAATCTCTTCGAGGTTGTAACCGGTCTCCCTGAAATCAAGAATCCCCACCCCTTCAGACTTAAGGATATTTACAGCAGGTGAAAGACTTTCGCCGTACCCGTCATATGAATCGAGAGCCTGCGCCTCGTACCCCGCTCTGGCGAACATCAACGGGAAATTACCGAAATAAGAGCCGATATCGAGCAGACGACCCGATTCGACACCAAAACCATGAAACGAATCGACCGCCCGGACCATACGGGCCACACTGCATTTCAGATAAGTCTGCCAGTCATACCCTTCAAGCTCCGGTGATTTTTCCACCAGAGATGCGAAATCAGCGTCTTTCATCGTCGCCCATATGTCGTTTATCGACGACCAGGCGGCATCGAAAGATTCTGGAAACTCTCTTTGCACACAAGCCGGAAAATCGATTTCCAGCCTATCGGTAGTCGGCGGCGCTGTTTCCCCATCCATCGACCAATCCGCTTCAGATACGACCGAGGTGCCACTGCCGACGATTCCACCACCGCTTACCACAATATCAAAGAGCCGGGAGACACATGTATAGACATCCGGGTTTACCGAAAAGAACATGGTCTGTTCCTTGTCGTAATACCCCTCTTTGGCAAGCATTACTGTTACGGAGTAATTTCCGTCCGCAAGAGGGTTTTTCGGGAGTTTCATGGTTACGACACCTGTCGGCGATGAGCCCGCATCAAACAGCAGTTCTCTTGTGATAACACGCATTACATCCTGCACACCATCCTTGTGGAACGCCAACAGAACCTGCGATCTCTCTTTCAGGTCGGGAGTGTTTATTTTGTACCGGACCCTGACCTCAAGAGGCGCCCCATGGATGAAGTGGTAACACTCCTTTCCATCGACACCCACAGCTTTGACCTCTTCTATCACAATGGCGCCACTGCCGTAGACACCCGATGTATTAACGGAGTTTGATTGCGCCTTCAACCTCTCGGTATCTACAGAGCCATCTTCGATCTCCTCGTCCCTCTTTTTCGTATGGAGCAAAACTCCGGTGGCCCATTTGCCCGGTTCACCGGCAAGTTCGCCCAGACTGATCTCTTCCCCATCGCTGAAGATAGTGACCGTAAACTCCGACTTCTCTTCCATGAAATAATCTATTACAAGTTTGACTTTCGATCCTTTATCGAAAAGTTCGGCGGGGGCCACAAACATTCCGGCCACTTTGTGGAAGGAGGAGCCGTAGTTTAACAACGGTCGTGACAGCCTGCCGTTAAACATGGAGGACTCGCCCCAGTTCGTGGCGTCTTTTACCAGATGAGAGACAGCGGTCTCATCGAACAACCCATCTCCTATAGGGAGGCTCTCCACCGGTTCGCCATCGAGCATGTACGATATACGGCTAAAATGGATCAGGCCCGGCTGAGGTCTGTTACCTTTCCCCCGTATCTCGACTAAAACATGGCCGACCCGGCTCTTTCCGACATCCTTCATGCCTTCAAGTTTCAGCAGTTTTCTTTTTCTTAACCGGCGTTCCTCCTGCTCCCTTATGGAGTCTTCATACGCCTTGACCACAACGGAGCTTACATCGTCCATCAGGACTTTCCCCTGATCGATCCAGATAACGCGATCACATATTTTCATCGCCGAATAGACATCGTGGGTTACCAGAAGAAGAGTGGTCCCCCCCTCGGTGCAAAGTCGGTTGATGCGCTCGTAACTCTTGTTGGCGAAATAAGCGTCACCGACTCCTAAAACCTCGTCGAGGATCAGTATGTCAGGCTCGATGGAAGTAGATGTGGAGAACATCAGCCTCACCCCCATACCGCTTGAGTAGGTTTTTGTCGGCTGGTCAATATACTCTTCGAGTTCGGCGAATTCTATGATCTCTTCGACTCGCGCCTCCGCCTCCTCCCCGGTGACGCCGAGTTGGGCCAGGTAGGAGTAGACATTTTCGCGGCCTGTAAAATCGGGATGAAACCCTGTCCCTATGGAGAGCAGGGCGTGAATCCGCTCGTTAATCTCGATCACGCCTGATGTCGGCTCTATCACTTTGGAAACGATTTTGAGGAACGTGCTTTTCCCTGCGCCGTTCCGTCCGATGATGGCGATCTTCTCTCCACGTCCGATATCAAGGGAGACATTGCTCAAGGCCGCGTGTTCTGTATAGAGCCCGTCCGCCTTGTCCAAAAGCCCGAAAAGGTCGAGAAACCGGTGATGAGGTTTGGTGTAGAGCCGGTATATTTTTGAGAGGTTCCTCGCGCGGATGACAGGATCACTCATAGTCAACCAGCACCCCTTTGAGTTTGCAGAAAAACATGGCGCCGACACAGTAGGTTCCAACACACATAATAAAGTAGGCCATCATCAATTCAGCGTCCGGATATCTGCCGTAGAGCATGGCCCCCCTGAACATCTCGGTCATATAAAATATCGGGTTCAGATAAATCACAACCTTGAGGGTTCCGTGAACCATGTCGGGTGTAAACGCTATGGG
The DNA here is from genome assembly GCA_029261405.1 of Nitrospinaceae bacterium. Classification (GTDB taxonomy): domain Bacteria; phylum Nitrospinota_A; class UBA7883; order UBA7883; family JAJDBK01; genus JAJDBK01. The sequence continues at coordinate 130,530 of JAJDBK010000011.1, read as the reverse complement.
CGATATAAACATCAGTAGCAGTACAACAAGGTTCACGAAATATCCGACATCAAGAATAATCACCGCAAGAGCCGAGAGTATCCATACCAGCCCGACAAGAAACATTACCTGCAACAAAAACACAACCGGCGCCCAGAAGAGGTAACAGGAAAAAACCCCTCCAATTCCGAGCATGAGCGTCAATATGACCATGCTGACAACCTGGCTGACCATGCTTAAGATCACCGCCTTGACCGGGATCAGTTCTATCGGAAGCATGACGTTTTTTACCAGGTGGATGTTCTGCTTTACGGAAACAGACCCGGAGGTGAGCGCTTCGGCCAATCCAAGATAGGGGATCAGCCCGGTGAAGATAAAGAGTACATAATCGTACTCCCCCATACCGGGAAAACGCATCTTGAACACCACCATATATACGAAGACATATATCGACAGCAGGAGCGCCGGATAGAGGGCGACCCATACCAGGCCGAATACCGACCCGGAATACCGTTTTGCAAGATCGACACGGCTGATGGCTATGAGTATGTCGCGGTTCTCATACATTATCCGGGTGGTATCGAAGGTGGTCTCCTTTAGCGATCGGGCAAACCCTGTCATAAGCCGTTTCCACTTGTGAAGGGTCAGTCTCGTGGTATCGTCGGTAACGGAGCGTACAATTTTTTTCAGAATCCTGACTATCATCTGGAAGTTCCGTTCATTGCTGACCTGGCTTTCTCAACACTGGTTCTAGTTTCATCATTGTCCAGCCACCCGTTTGAGCCTATCGCGAAGAACCAGGACGACGATTCGTCCTGATCGACATAACATGAAAGGTCGAGCGCCTTGCACGGAATTTTAACGCCGTAAGATGGGGAGTAGAACACGTCCGATATTCTCGCCTCCAGTTTTCCGGGATACTCAATCCTGTATTCCGCGCCACCAACCGAGAGGAGACACGCGCCCTTTCCAAGGTTAGCCGAAACGCCGGGTGAAAGATGGAAATGCCATGTGGCCGTATGCGCCCCGTCACCTGTCAACCGGTCAGAAATGAACAGACCACCTGAATCAGGTTTGTAATCAAACGTTCGTTCATGTGTGATTTTCGACGATAGCTCCATGTAACCTGTATGAACTCCCCGGTATCTAACCCGCTCATCCCCGGCCTCCCACTCAAGGGTTTCCGGATTGGCCTTCTCGAATAACCGGAAGAGCCACTCCCGGTTCATTTCATTCTGCTCGGCGCCATCTATGGTTACTGTGTTGTGGTATGTATTGCTCCGGAAAAGATTCCGCGCGTCCGGATCGGATGTATAGACGTAACTTCCGGGATCGACAATGAGCGGCGATCCATCAACATGGTATTCGAAAGAGAGCTGGTCGTTATGTTTATGGTTACCGAAACCTTTGGTGCCGACAATGGAGTTTGAAATCAGCAGATAGTTTTCCCCGCGCCGCGCTACATAGAGACCCGCGTTCCGATATGCGGTGATGTTATCGGGCGGAAGCGAATCTGAAGGTTTGACATCGTTAACATCGTACCCCCACCAGGCCGCCTCCCACAACTCCCGTTCACCCGCCATAGACAGCCAGCTTTTATTATCGAGCAGGAACGCCGCCGGGCCGAACAGGTGCAGTGTATCCTGCGGTTTATAATCACCGTAACCTGCGAGAATATGGAGTCGTCCGTCGTCGGCGTCGCCTATCTGCGGAGTAAGCCTGTCGGGGCGCATAACCCCTGCCATGAACTCGACCATACAACGTAACCGCTCAAGGTAACGCTCCGACAAAGGTTCGCCGCAAAATTCCGCCAGTCGCGCCGGTCCCATAAAAAGCTCTGTGACAAGCCGGTGGTACGGCACGGAAGATTCGTAATCCGCCCCGTCATTGAGGATCTGGAGTTCTATCTCCTCCTCCAGCGACTTTCTACAATGTTTTTTCCACTCCGCCGCCTGCGGAAGTTTTCCGAACATCGTCGCCAAATAATAAAGACCGGTAATATTGCTCAAGTAGTGATTGCTTGTCACTTCGTAGTTGTTCTCAAAGTTCCTGAAGATGAAAATGCCATGGTCGTAGAGAGCCTTGCAGGTTTCCATTAATACCTTTTCCGGGATCGTCTGACACGAGCGGATCATGGTGAGGCCGATAGCCATATTCGCCGCCCTGATGGCAACGTCCATGGTGCAGACCCAGTTGACACCCATACCAACCGGGTTGGCCTCCATAAAATCGCGAATCTGGTTCACTATTTCACTGGCGTATTTTTCCTCACCAGTTAGTCTGTAAGCCTGCCCCAGAGCGGTGAAATGTTGACAGCGCGAAAGTTCCCACGGATGTTTTATGTCGGCAAGGCCGGGGCGCATGGTCTCCATGTTCCACTTTTTATGATGGAACCCGGAGGGAAATATTACACCCTCCACAGGATCGGTGAGCCAGTTGATCGGTATATATCCATCATTCGCCTGCCGGTCAGGATCGACCGGAACAAACTGACCGCTACCTAAAAGATCGAATTTATGCTCAATGATCGTGTCGGCGAGTTCAACGGTTTTTACTGTCGGCCCGGTAAATTTTCCCTTTATCGAAGCTACCGCTTCATCCGGGATATCGGTGTAGAAAAATCGACCTTCCCTGAATTTTGATATCCAGTCGTCCTCGGTAATTCGAGCCAACGCAAGGTCATCAAAAAAACCGTTCGGCTCTTCGGCTGGCGTTTCCGGTTTCTCCCCCCCTTTTACGATTCGGGCCAAAACCCTTTTTAATCTTGAGATCACAATGGGCCTACGGTTTTTCCGCTTTGAGGATCAGGTTCCACCCCATGATCCTGCCCAGTAGAGGAAGGGGAAGCCAGCTTGTATATGGTGGAAGCTCCGCCCGGATAAGCTGGCGTTTTATTACGCTGATGTTTTTGAATGTGGAGAACATCTTTTCGATCCGCTTTTTTGTATACACTTTTACCAACGGTTTTGCGCCGGTTTCAGAAAGCTCAACATGCCGCGACATGATCTCTCCTATCGACCACTCTTCGAGCATATTTTTTCGCAGTCCGAGAGCGTAGACAAGTCTTGCCCAGTAGTGAAGTGAATGCTCCGCGTAGACCATGATAATGACCTTGCCGCCCGGTTTTAACACCCGGTAGATTTCCCGCACCACTTTTGACGTGTTCGGTGTGTGGTGGATGACTCCGTTGCTATATACCACGTCGAAGGTATTGTCATCGAAAGGGAGCGTCTCCGCATCGTGATGTACGAAAGTTCCATCAAGACCGCGCAGTTCAAAGTTTTCTTTTGCCAAAGCCAGGTGGCCCGCTGAAAGATCTATATCGGTAACTTCGGCCCCGTTTTTTGCGAACTGGCTTAAGTCTGTGCCGATCCCTGCGCCGATCTCGAGCAGTTTCTTTCCGGAATGACGGGAAAACTCCATATCCTCAGGCATCCATGGGCCGTACTCATCGTACCTGTATCGCTCCACCTGGAGATACCACTCCAGCGTGTGTTCTTTTGCGTCCTCAACGTAGTGGGAACCGCAAGGATCGTTATTCCACTGGTCCTGGGTCTGCTCCTTGTATTCGTCGTTGGCGTCGATCCTTTCAAGGGAGGCGTTCCCTTTCTTCTCTTCTGTATCCATGGTCTCATCCTTCATCGACAAAAACTCCCCCAGACTCTCTCGACGTTACGGCGCCACGAGTATTTATCAATCGCCGCAGTCCGTGCATTGGCGCCCAAGGCCATGCAAACCTCCCGGTTATTCACCAGAAAATTGGTCGCCTCCACCAGTTGATCCACATCACCCGGCTCGCACAGGATCGCCCTGCGGTCACCTGCGTTAATATCGTTTTCTGTAAGATCGGAGTTGCGCAAGGCGGGAGTCAGGCATTCACCTATCTGTTCCAGGTCGCTTGCCACAATGCCACCACCTACCGCCATATACTCGAACAGTTTTGTAGGGGAACCGAAAAACCTGCTGTTGACCATATGTTTATTGTGGGGTGACAAAAAGATGTCACACGCCTTGAGCAGTCTCGCTCCTTCCCTCTGCGGTACGCTACCGACACTCACAACCTTTCCCCACAGCCCATGTTTTTTCACCTCTTCGTCAACGATGTGTTTATAACTGCCATCGCCGATCAGAAGATATCTCGCGTCCGGATTTGCATCCACTGTTCTGGGAATAGCCTCCGCCAACGCATCAACACCATGCCAGCCGCCGAAAGTGCCGGTGAACCCGATAACCGTCTGTTCCTCCGTGAATCCGAGTTTCTCCCGGATATTTTTTCGTTCTTCCTGGGTGGGTGGAGAGTACTCGTCCGTATCGGCTCCGTTAGGGTTGACTAAAATCTTCGCGGGGTCGATACCCCTGCCCACAAGGTCTTCTTTTACCGGGTCGGAGACTACAACAATAGCGGTAGCCTGAGCGAATGCGGCCATCTCGGCCTTGAGATAAAAATCTTCGTATTCGTAACCGTTCCCGTCAAAACTACGTTTCATAGCAATCTCCGAACCGTTGTACTCCACTATATAAGGGATCGAAAGATCGAGACTCAGTTTTGCGCTGGTGTAGTTACCGAGACATATACGTTCGTATATATAAGCGGGACGCAAAGCGGCGAGGGCGGGACGCAAGACCTTGACGTAACTCTCGGTCGCCATCACCAGGTCTTTCTCTTCACCGCAGTAGTTTGGAGCGTATGGAACCTCCACCTGATGAACTCCCAACTCATCGAGCAGGTCGTATTCGTTGGCCATAAAAGCGGTAAACCTTTCGGTGGTGGCCGCAAGTTCCTTTGCGATGTAACAGGTGTGTCCGTAACTCCCGCCGGAGGATATTTTCGCCCAGAAATCGAGCCTCAAATAAACACCACAACCGGGAAGGCGGTTTTTTTCAGTCGGTATATCTGAAACCGCGAGGGGTACCGGACTGGCATTGTTAAAGATCGAGTCAGCGTCATCCGAGGCGTTGGCGGCGGCTATCACAACCGGGTTGACAGGAGCCGCTACCTCTTCGGTATATTGAACCGGGGCGCCGACGGGCGGTAAAATTTTCAGACGGCGCAGGATCTTTCCGGCTATCCGGGTTACGCCAAGCTGTACCATTCTGCAATGAACCGCCACTACAAAGATGAGTATGTAGTAGCTTGTCACCCGCTCATTGTCGATCACCTCAACGGCGCTCTCTTTCGGCCAGTGGTAAAAGACTTTTCCACCTTCATGGATCACCTGACGGGAAAATTTCAGGATAGCCCTCTCCGGGTAGCCGTGGTTCATGCCGACAACAACACCATTGGCGCCCGAATCGCCGTATACCGCCTCCAGGTTGTCAATGCGGGAGAGTTCGGGAACTTTCAGCTCGATCTTGTGCCGTTCGGTATAAGCTCCCAGTTCGTCGTTTGTTAACAGCCCCGACCATGTAAGGGAGCCATCGATGTAGATATATTCTGATTTATTCATGCAAGGTTTCCACGCCAGTTATAAGATCCTCGACTGTAAGAGCCACTGCGGTCGTTTCGACGATATCATCGAAAGATATGGGCGGTTCTCCGTTTTGGGCGATAGAGTCCCCAAAGAGACTCAGTTCCGAAAAATGCCCCTTGTCCACCTCATCACTCTGCCACAGAATTTCGCCGTCGCTTGCTCTTGTCAACGATTTGTAGTCATCAAGTATATATACCTCACCATCGCAGTAGACCTCCACCCGTTCTTTCGGTAAGCCCTGTTTAGGTCCAAGGGCTGTATAGACAAGGTTGCCGACGCTTCCATCCTCATAAGTAACTGTAGCGCAGAAGTTGTCGTTGCATTGGTAGGGGGTATCGCCAGGGTTGATGGCGGATGCGGTGACTGCGGTCACAGGCCCTTTTGCCAGAGACCGGAAAACGTCGTACATATGGCACGCCTCACCGATATTTCTTCCCCCACCTTGCGGACCGTGAATCCAACTGTCTGCTGGAATGAAACCGCCGTTTAACCGGTAGTGCATTATCAGGGGGGACCGCCGCCCTTCTATGGCCGACATCAGGGCCGTCATCGCCGGGGAGAAGCGCCGGTTGAACCCAACCATAAGTGAGGGCCTGACCTCAAGCCCGCTATACAGCTCCACGATCCGGTCGAGTTCTTTCCATGTCATGGCCAGCGGTTTTTCCACAAAAACGTGTTTCCCCGCTTCAAGGCTTTTTATTACCTGCTCGGCGTGGTCACTGTGACGGGTCGCTATCACCACAAGATCTATGTCGGGGTCCGCCAGAACTTCGTCGATGCTGGATGTAAAAAGCTCCACCTGATTCGCTCTGGCAAAGTTGCCTCCACGCACGGCGTCGCGGCTTACCACCCCTCTTAAAAAGAAACGATCTTTCCTTTTGGCCATCTGCGGGACCAGCATACATGTTCCGAAAGCGCCAGCGCCTACCAGCGCGTAACGTAACGGCCAGTCGGGCGCGTTTCTGCTTCCACGAATTTTTATGGAGCATGACTCGGCTGGCTCCGAAAGCTCCCGTTTGTCATCCGGGTATTCGATTATCACACCCAGCGGGGCGTCTCCTGTCCCTTTGGCGAGTTCAGAATATAGCTCCGGGGCCTTGTCGATGGTAATTTCCCGGTCGATAAGGGCTGTGACGTTAAGCCTGCCCGTGGCTACTGCATCCATATAAGCGCCCATGTTCCGGTTGAGTGTCCAGCGCACATAACTTTGCGGGTAGTCGATTCCATCCTCTTCGTAAGACCGGTCGTACCTCCCCGGTCCGTAGGAGGAACTCATCATAAGGTCGATCTCTTTTTTGTAGAAATGCGCCCTCGCAACATTAAGGCCTACATCGCCGACTATGACGACCCTGCCTTTCATGCGGGTTATCTCCATGGCGAGGTTTATTACCGCATCCGATTTTGTGGCCGCTGTTATGACTGTGCGGTCAACGCCTTTGCCGCCTGTTCTGTCGCGTATGATCGCCCTGAATTCGGTTTCGTCGCTGGCGCCATCGGTCATGCCGAGGGTTTTGGCTCTTGCGACCCTCTTTTCGCTCAGGTCAAGCCCGATGACGTTGCACCCGGAGGCTCTGAGTAGCTGGGTCGTGATCTGGCCTATCAGTCCGAGTCCGAGAACCGCCACACTCTCCCCTAGTTGCGGAGCTGTACGTCTGACTCCTTGCAGGGCTATGGTTCCAACGGTGGTGGTGGCCGCCTCCCGCATCGAAACGCCGTCCGGTATCCCGCATACGAGGTTGCGGGGGACAGAGACGTAATCGGCGTGGTTGGCTTTCCCGGCGCCACCGCACGCGACTTTATCCCCCACCACGAACCCGGTCACCCCGGCTCCGATGGCAATAACCTCACCTGCGGCTGAGTATCCGACGTTCCACCCCTGATCCTCAAGCTCGCTTAAGGGGAGTCCACCCTCTGTGGGAGAGCCTAAAAAGACCTCCACGTTTTCGATGGTGACTTTAGACTCGACCTCAAGCCCGGCGTTTGCCACCACGAGGGTGAATCCTTCTCTCCCTTGCGGGTCGAAAATCAGCTTATCGTCGAACCGGCCTTTATCGAATGATCGTTGTCCGAGCCATTTGGTACCGTCGTCGTTGAGCAGGCCGATAGAAACAATTCCCTCTTTTACCTCACCTGATACGCGAACGATGGGAGTTTTTCCCTCTTCTAACGTAAATAGCTGGGATAACGCCTGATAACCACCTGAGGAGTTATCGGTAACTATCTCAAGGGAGGAGCCGACTCTCTCCATGCTTTTCGCAGACGACTTCGACCAGACCACATCCCCCTGCCGCTCCACGCTCTCCCCCTGTGGGTCGCTCGATTTTACGGCAAGAGCGTTAATGACGCTTTTTGTTATTTTCCCGACGCGGCGAACAGCTTTGCCCGGATTTTTCATGGCGAGTCCGAGATAGGTTCGGGCCAGACCAGCGTACTCTTTCGCCTGTTCTGTCACAGGAACTTCGGCTGTGGAAGGCCGTATGGAGGCAATTTCGGTGCCGACGCTTATCATCGACCTGCGAACCCGGATCAGGACGTGGCCCCGTTCAACCGCCGGTCTTGGTGTCCGGGCTATGACCGCCCCGCTACCATTGAGCAGTATTTGACGCATTATTTTCCGTTAATTGGTGAAAAACAGTGGATTTTACCACATACCGCCCTTTGGCGCGTTACCATAACTTTCTGAATGTAAGCTGGTCGGCGAAAACAGATTTCAGCCTGCTGACGACAGCCATGAACAGCCTGAAAACTTTCGTTAATACCGTTGTGATCCTTTCACCACCCGGCGCAGTCTCCATGATTTCCGATACCGCCTCGTTAAACCTGTTAACGCTTCTGTCGTAATGAAACGACACCGTGACGTTGTCCATAGCCATGGGGCATCTTTCGCACGGAGGCAGTTTTTCTGACGTGTTGACTGTTTTGCGAAACTTTCTGGCCATCCCGCCGTTCCACGAATCCTGAAATTTGTCGGTGAACATGTTGCCAAGGGCGTAACCTTTCTGGCTCTCCCCTGTGGCGATACAGCAGACATCGAGACGACCATCGACCGTCAGGTTGTTCAGGTCACGCCACGGTTTCTGGCAATAATATTTTATTTTCGGGCCCTTGATAAACTCCTTTAGCTTCCTGCCGGAGTAGAGCAGGACATACCCGACCAGCTTGACTGCGCTTACCGCCTTGGTCTGGAGAAGCTCTATGGTGATCGGGCCTTCAATGGGGTTTATCAGGATTCCGAAGGTTTTACGCGCTTTTGAATCGGGTTTCCTGTCCCAGTTTTCATCAAACCTGACAGCCTCGGCCATGCCGTCGGTCCATGTCACTGATCCGACCAGATCCTCCTCACCATGGGAGAAGAAGACTATTCGTACTTTTCTGTTGGTTCCGCTGTTGATCGAGAGTTTGTATTCATGTTTTCCCGGTTCAAGGGTGATGGTCTGAATCCAGTTTGACCCGTCTTCGGTCAAAATACCAAGACCGACACTGCCCGATTTTATATCGCTCAAAAGGGGGATGACAATATCCTCCCCCTGCAAACACTCGGTAAAATAGCTCGACAGAAGGTAGCGGGACGGCTCGCCGCTCCATTTGAACGCAACACTGTTGCCTGTCCACTTCACCTCGGCGCCGGGAGACGAAACCTCCCACCGGCTCGAACCGGGCAGGACAAACTCCTGCTGGGGTATTACCTGAATCGATCTGAGTCGAAGAAAGTCGATATTAAACTGCGCCGCTCCACCAGGAGAGGCGACAGAGATGATCACGGTTTTATTATCTGTGGTGTTAAAGGCGATCTCAACGTTATCCGTTTCACCCTTCTCACAAAAATCGATCCGCTTTTCGGCAATAACCGTTGCGCCGTCCGGGGAGAGTATCAAAACGGTCACCTGCGATGGAGTGTCGCAACCGAGTTTCGCCTCGAAAACAAGATCACTCTCTCTGTTAACCGGGATCGGGTTGCTTTTGATCATCGCGCCTTCGGAGGTCCGCTCACCGCACGAAATCGTCACACTGTCGAGATACCAGCTTGCCGATACGCTCTCCTGCGCCACATTCCAGTCGCCACGTCTCGGCGCCAGCAACCTGCCTTCGTATCCTGTGGGGGCTACGACTTTTTGTAGCGGATCCTGCCGGAAAACCTTGAAATTCGACGGTTCCAGCCCCACCTCGAAAGTCGGCGCAACATCCTCAAAATACTCTTTTACCGATTCGAGCATATCCCGGATATCGCTCTCATACGGTACGAGGCTACGGGTATCCTCCACCGATCCACCTTCGTTGGCAATCTCCGATAAGGGGCGCACCATCACCGGGTTCACCCCGATCTCTTCGCCCGCCAGCCGGAGAAAGTCGCGCACCTCATGCACGTTATCGGCGGTCACAACAAACGACGCCGATACCTGCGGCCATTTGGGATGTGGTCTTTTGTTTATAAGATCCTTGATATTCGACACCACCGTATCGAACCGTTTTAAGCCCATCACCTTGCGATGGGTAGCCGCTGTAGCTGAGTTGAGGGAAAAATTCACAAAACTGGTAACGCCGGAGGTCAGCTTGTCGATCTGGGGTCCGGTCAGCCGTTCACCGTTGGTAATCAGGTAAATCTTCGCCCCTTCGTCGGTGAGCAGATTTATCATCTCGTCGAACTGATCGTACAACGTCGGTTCGCCGTTGCCTTCCACGCCGAAACTGTGAACGGTTTTCCTGGCGGGAGCGATCATAGCCACCATCTTGTCGAACGGCAGTTGTTTTTTTGTTATGCCGTCCCGGTTGGTCGTCACCGAGCAGAATGAGCAGATGGCGTTACACTGTCCCGTGGGGCATACCGCCATGAACTGCGGCATACTGACCACCTCCTCCACTCCGAAACGCATCTCAAGCCCCGACACCACAGTATTGATAAACCGCGACTCCTTACAGACGGAGTGGAGCGCGCGTTTTACATATCCCCAATGTGGCAAAAAAGTGTCGGGCTGTTTCATCGGTTCCAGATCTTATCTCTGGCTGAACATTTCATAACATTTGTCGTATGCGCAGGTTTCGTTCTCACCATCCTGTTTCCACTTTTCATAATCTTCCCTGGATGGCCTGGGGTCGTTAAAGAGTTTTTCCTTAAGGTGCTTTAGATTGTTGTGCGCCACACTATACTTTTCGCCCTTTGACGAGAGGTAGGAAATTGCACGGTCGAGTTCCTCTAAAACTTTCGACTCGTCTTCCATATTAAACGGGTAGAGGTAGATGTTCTCCTCCATGTCACCGTGCAGGTATGTAAAACTCAGTTCGCAATCCCGTTCCACCGCGAATTTCGCCAGTTCATACGCCTCCGTGACGGTGCTTTTCATCAGTATGTTCGTAACGCTCACACGCCAACCATGCCGATCTTTCCCCGCGTCGAGGAAGTGGTCGATATTCTCCACAACCCTTTTGACCGGTGTTGTTGTCTTCATTATTCTGCGGTAGGTCTTATCGTCAAGGGAATGCAGACTTATCACCACGAAAACATTCGGAAACTTTTCCAGTAGCTCCCAATGACGGTCGAGCAGGGCGCCGTTGGTGTAAAACTCCACGAACAGTTTTTCCGACTGCTCTTCTGTAAAACTTTCAAGAAGCCTGATATTCTCCTTGTAAGCCAGCGGGTCGCCGCCAGTCATAATAAGCTCCCGCACCGAGGTGAGACAGTCGGCCTTAATCCCCTCAAGCCTGTCTATTTTTATTCCGATGGTTTTATCCTGCTGGAAACAAAACTCACAGTCGTAGTTGCAAGCGTGGGAAAGCTCCAACGCCAACGCCACCGGTTTTCCTTCGAGCGTCGTTTTTTTATCAACCATCTCCTGATGGATTTTCCTCGCGTTTTCTATCTGGTCGGGTGTTCCGTCGGAGAAGAGAAGCCGGTTTTGCGTGGCGGTCTCTATCTGCACCCCCGAGCGTTCGTAAAGGGGACACCCGACACATCCCGACGATTCGTAATCACCGTTTACAAGGGCCGAACGGAGCGCAATATACTTCTCGCCATTCCATATCTCATCAAACGAACTTTCGTTTATGTTGCCCAGCCTCGTAACATTGTAACAACAGGTCCGCACAAAACCGTCCGGCAGGATCATCATGTATGACCAGGGGAAAGGACAGAGGGCTACGGGCGTGTGATCCTCCTTGACCGGATCGGCATTCCCGCCCAGGCGTAAAACTCTGGCGATACGCCGCTTTATACGGGAGAAGAAAAAGTTGTCGTCAAGCATAGATGTGGCGCAACAAGCGGTTGTGTCAGAACCTTATTTAATTAACATTCTATCGTCGGTCGATCCAGTAATCATACCATGAGCAAAGGTTAAAAAGAGTCCACAGTTGTACGCTGTACTCCCCCTTGCCGCTCATGTGCGCATCGAACATTCCTGCTATAAAATCTGTGTCAAAATATCCCCGATCCATAAGCCCGCTGTTTAGCGTCGTCTCTTTTGCCATGATCCCGAAACCACTGCGTAACCACTGGCTCATGGGAGCGCCAAATCCGACCTTTTTCCTGTTTATGATCTCCTCCGGGATAAGACCTTTCACAGCCTCTTTTAATATATTTTTTGCTCTCCCACCGGCGATCTTCTGAGCCGTCGGAATGTTCATGGAAAACTCCACGAGTTTATGATCGAGAAACGGCACCCGCGCCTCCACCGACGTTGACATGGTGATTTTATCAACCCGCATCAGAAGAAGTTCCGGGAGTCTCAAGCGAAACTCGCTGTAGATCATCTTCGTTAACTGGTCTGCGTCTGGTCGGTTATTTTTCAGTTGTGTAAAAAATGAATCGACCACAGAAAAGGAGTCACCTGCAAGATACGACTCCGGCAGAAGCCCGCTCTTTATTAACCGTTCATCCCTTGCTGAAGTCAGTTTACCCGTAACCAGCCTCCTTTTCATCAGGTCCCAAAAGACCATGGCGCCGCTCCAGAACAGTTCACGATCATTTCCGGCCCGATGGGCGATCTCGGCGTAATTTCCCAACTTGGGGTGCAACCAGGAGAGGGAATCCAACGTAGTGGCGGTGAGGCGTCTTGCAAAGGCGGGTGTATATCGGTTGAAGGGAGTCCAGTATTTTTTATGCAGGTCAAGATATCGAAGGTAACCATCGTAGCCCGCAAACTGCTCGTCGGCGCCCTCCCCCACCTGTACCACCGTTACGCCATTCTCTTTGGCGAGTTTCGATACGAAATATAAGGGGACGCAGACCCAGTCGGCTATCGGTTCGTCCTGATGATGCACCAGGGAGTCGATATAACCGGTCATGTCGTCCTCCTTTATCAGCACCTCGTGATGTTCCGTGGCAAAAAGTTTCGAGGCGTACCTGGCGTGGTCGAGTTCGTTTAACTCCTTGTGATCGGAAAAACCGACAGTGAACGTTTTTACCGGCCTGTCTGTATACCTGCTCATAAGGGCGACATTGGTGGTGGAGTCAACGCCCCCGGAAAGAAACGCGCCGAATCCAACATCCGACATCATCCGTTTTTCCACCGACTCGGTGAGTTTTTGCAAAACTCCATACACATGAGACCGATCATCGGCGCCATTCATAACTTCGCCAGAAGGAATCGCGTCCCAATATCTGGTAGAAACAATCTCGCCCCCTCTGACGACCGACAGGTATGTGCCCCCCGGCAGTTTAAAAACTCCGCTGAACATGGTTAAAGGCGCGGGAGTTGTCATGAAAGAGAGGTAATGGCTCATGGCCACAGGGTCGATATCGGGAACAAAGCCGGGATATGCGAGAATCGCTTTTATCTCCGACGCAAACAACAACTTACCCTCACGGGTAGAGAAATAGAGCGGTTTCACACCGACACGGTCCCGGACGAGGTATAGCTTTTTATCGTTATCATCCCACAGCCCGAAACCGAACATGCCTTCGATCCGTTGTAGAAGACCTTCGATGCCCCACTGCTCAAAGCCGTGGATCAGAACTTCCGTATCACTATGGTCGGTTATAAAAGTGTGTCCTGCGGTTTGCAGTTCTTTTCGTAAAGCAAGATGGTTATAGATCTCTCCGTTATAGGTGATGGTGACTCGCCCGTCAGCCGCGCTCATCGGTTGGCCCGCAAGATCGGCAAGGTCGATGATCGAGAGACGTCGATGCCCGAATCCAACGGTTTTATCGGGCGACACCCATACCCCGGCGCCATCCGGCCCACGGGAGATCATGGTGTCCCGCATCGATATCAGAACAGATTCGTCAGCCCCAGCCGAACCATCGAAACAAAACAGACCGTTTACACCGCACATAATTATCGGTGGATTTGTCTTTCCACCTCGAAGGCTACCCGGGAGGAGGATAACTGCTCCTCAAGGGGGATGGGCCATTTAGCGCCATCGGTCAATGAGTTACGCAACGCCGCAAGCTCCCTGAAGTGCCCCTTGTTTGTAACCTGACTGTTCCACGATACACCCTTGCAACCAGCCACTTTTAGCGACCTGTAATCGTCGAGGGTTATAACCACGCCATCTGCGAAGATATCCATCCGCTCCTTCGGGTATTCGGGGGAGCCTAATGCGGTGTAGGTCAAGGTACACAGACTGCCGTCTTCATATGATATGGATGCGGCAAAATTGTCCGAACTACCCCAGTTATTTTTCCCACCCGGAGAGATAGACATCGCCTTAACAGAAACAACCCTGGATCCTGTCAGCCGATTAAAAAGATCGTAGATATGGCACGCTTCGCCGATGTTCCGCCCGCCCCCCTCCGCACTCCGGGTCCAGTGTTCCGGCGACAGGTAACCTGCGTTCATCCGGTAGTTCACCATCATCGGTGTGGAGCGGCCTTTTAACGTCTCCACAGCAAGGTTTATGGCTGGAGAGAAACGACGGTTGTAACCTACCAGAAGTAGCGGCCCGTTTTCGTTCGCCAGATAAAACGACTCGATCCGATCCAGGTCACTCTCGTCGATAGTGAGCGGTTTCTCCACGAATACATTCTTGCCCGCTATAAGAGCCTTCATAACCATGTCGCCGTGGCTGTCGTGACGGGTGGTTATAATGACAAGATCGACCGCCGGATCGGATAGAACCTCCTCGTAGTCGGTAGAGGCTTTTTTGGCGCCATACTGTTTTGCCACAGCCATAGCCGTTGCCCCGGTCCTGCTCATGACGTGGCGCAGATCGAAATTATCCCTCATTCGCATCATGTTCGGCAGATGGGTCGAAAGGGCGAATCCACCAGACCCCACAAGAGCCACACCAATGGCGCCACTCTTTTTTGTAACCACGACACGCTCCTTGACCGAAATCAAACGGCGCGGAGCCTCTTTCCGCTCAGGATAGGTGAGGATCACCATGACCGGTTTTTCACCGCTCCCCTTCAGTTTGTCGTAGGCGGTGGGGGCATTGTCGATCAGGTACTCCTCGTACATGCCATCGAGTGTAATACTCCCCCCGGAGAGCAGTTTAAGGTAGTGGGCCATGTTCCGGTTTTCTGTCCAGCGCACATACGCCACCGGATAGTCGAGCCCCTCCTGTTCGTAGAGTGGATCGTACCTGCCGGGGCCGTATGAGGAGGAGATGAAAAAATCGAGTTCCTTGGCGTAAAAGTCGGCCCGGTCAAGATTCAGGCCTACATCCCCCACCAGAACTACACGCCCCTTTTTGCGACACGCTTTCATCGCCTGACTCACCACATCGTGACTGGCGGTGGCGGCGGTTATTATCACGGCGTCGACCCCAACCTTGCCTGTGATGGTGTGGCACCGTTCAACGAAATCGGCGGACGATGGATCGACAGCGTACTCCATACCGTCATCAAGAGCCGCCTGTAACCTTTTTTTATCGAGATCGGTCCCGATGACTCTACATCCGTTTTTCGCAAGAGCCTGGGCTGTAATCCGGCCTAAAACCCCAAGCCCGATAACCGCCACCGTCTCACCAAGGGTAGGCGCCGCCCTTCGCACACCTTGCAGGGCTATGGAACCTAAAGCCACAGTGGAGGCTTGTGGAAAGCCGACACCATCAGGTATCCGGACCGCAAGATTGACCGGCACATCAATTATCTCGGCGTGATTGGCGATTCCGGCCCCGGCGCAAGCTACCTTGTCGCCGACAGCAAAACCTTCCGCATCGGCGCCCACTTCGATAACCACACCCGCCGCTGAATAACCGACAGGGATGCCTGTCGCCAGCCGACCCCGGACTTTTTCAACGGTCCGTTTGATACCGTAATCACGGGCCATTCCGATTACCCGTTTTACATTTTCAGGCTGTTGTAACGCACGTTTGTAGAAGGGTGTGCCTGATGTTTTTACACTGCCAAGTTCAGTGCCCACACTGACGCAGGAGCTTTCGACACGGACAAGGATATTTTTGCGGCCCACTTGAGGCGCCGGAACCTCTTCTACGACAACCCCGCCACCCAAGATCAGGGCCTGTTTCAATTAAATATACCCCGTGTATCTATGACAACCTTATCTCTTAACGAATCGTACGGGATCTTCCTGAATACAGAATGATCGACCAGTAGCAACACTATGTCCGCCTTTTTTATGGCGCTCTCCATACCTGAGTGTTTTACGCCGGGAAGCCCGGAAAGCCTTTCAGGAAGGTCTTTTACATGCGGCTCCACCACCATCAGTTCGCCGGTTCCATCTTTGACCAAAAGTTCGACAATTCCCACTGCGGGACTCTCCCGCAAGTCGTCGATATCGGCTTTGTAAGCAAGTCCCAGACAGGCTATCACCGGATTTTTCAATTTCTCCGCCGCTTTTTTTACCTTCTCAACCACAGCGGCCGGTTTACCGTCATTGACCGCGCGGGCGCACGCGATCAGTTTCGCCTCTTCCGGAGCGGAATGCACAATGAACCAGGGATCGACAGCGATGCAGTGACCGCCAACGCCAGGACCGGGCTGTAGAATATTGACCCTCGGATGACGGTTTGCAAGCCTGATAAGCTCCCATACATTAACGTCGATCTTGTCGCAGATGATCGAAAGCTCGTTGGCAAAGGCGATATTCACGTCCCGGTAAGCGTTCTCCGTCAGCTTCGCCATCTCCGCCGTCCTCGAATCGCTCATAAGTAGCTGGCCCTTGACGAAAATCTTGTACAAGGCCCCGGCCCTGACAGAACAATCGGCGGTAAGCCCCCCTATTATCCGGTCATTTTCCACCAGCTCTTTTAATACATAACCGGGCAAAACCCGCTCCGGGCAGTAGCAGATATTTACATCGGGTATGTTGTCGCTTAGCCCCGGAAAAGAGAGATCGGGTCGAGCGTCGGATAACCATCCCGCAAGTTTTTCTGTTGTGCCCACAGGCGATGTCGATTCGAGAATAACAAGATTCCCTTTTTCGAGCTGAGGGGCAATTGATCTGGCCGCCGATTCGATATACGACAAGTCGGGGACTCCCCCATCCTTGAACGGAGTCGGCACCGCGAGTATGAACGCCTGCGCCTTTTCAGGTGTGGATGTGGCGCGCAACTTTCCGCTCGACACCACAGCTTTCACCCGCGCATCAAGGTCCGGCTCCACGATATGCGCTTTACCCCCATTTATCATCGACACGGCGTTTTCGTTCACATCAACACCAACGACCTCCACACCCTGGCTGGCGAGAACCACCGCCGTAGGCAGGCCGATATATCCGAGCCCTACAACCGAAACCCGTGTATACATACTGTTCACTATTCAAACCTCTTCGTAATCCGGTAAGCCGCTCGCCCGTCTCCATACGGGTTGTGGGCGGCGGACATTTTTTCGTAAGCGACGTTATCGTCGAGTAGTTTTTCAGCTTCGGCCTTCAGTCGGCCACCATCGGTTCCAACCAGCAGAACCGTTCCGGCGGTCACCCCTTCCGGTCGTTCTGTGGTGTCGCGAGTGACAAGCACCGGCTTACCGAGAGAAGGCGCCTCCTCCTGCACTCCGCCCGAGTCGCTGATTATGATGGTGGAGCGTTTCATCAGGTAGACGAAGGGCAGGTAGTCTTGCGGATCGGTCAGCGCGATATCTTTCTGGCCGCCTAAAATCCTGTTCACCGGCTCCTGCACGTTCGGATTCAGATGGACCGGGTAGACAACCTGCGTGTCCCCCCGCTCTCCAATGCTTTTCAGCGCGTTGCAGACCCGCTCAAAGCCGGGTCCGAAATTTTCACGCCTGTGACCTGTCACCAGCACAAGTTTCTTTGACGGGTCGAGAAACGGGAACTTTTCGTCGAGCGATTTGCGTAACGATTCATCGTTATCTATCCGCCCGGCCACCTTAAGAAGACTATCTATGACAGTGTTGCCGGTGACAACAATTTTTTCGTCTGAAATCCCCTCATTGAGCAGGTTTTGCCTCGACTGTGCTGTGGGGGCGTAGCTATCGGTAGCTATGGCGCTTATGATCTTCCGGTTCATCTCCTCCGGCCACGGGGAATATATATTGCCCGTCCTAAGACCAGCCTCCACATGCCCCACCGATACCTTCTCGTAGAAAGCGGCGAGCGCCGACGCCATGGCGGTAGTGGTATCCCCCTGACACAACAACCAGTCGGGTCGCCAATCTTTTAAAAAAGAGCGCATCCCTATCAGGACGGCGGAGGTAATGTCGGTGAGATCCTGATTCGGTTTCATGATCGAAAGGTCGTGATCGACCTTCGTCCCGAAAAGCTCCGTCACCTGATCGAGCATCTGACGATGCTGACCGGTTACGCACACCTTTATCTCGTGGCGACCTTCGTCCCGGAAAGCGTCCACCACCGGAATCATCTTGATGGCCTCAGGCCGGGTGCCAAAAACGATTACAATTCGCATATCGCTCGAATATATCAATAAAACGTTGGATTGTATCACGGATTCAACCCGGTCTATACTGAGCCATGAAGGTTTTTATTGCGACATATCACTACCCGCCGGAGATATCGGGAGGCGCCGCGCGAGCTATACTGCTGGAGAAGATTCTGGCTGACAACGGACACCAGACTTTTATACTTTCACCCCACGATAGAAGTGAAGGTGAACGTGGAGCGATGATGATTCCAGCGGTTCCCGCCCACAAGGCGAAACGCTCCAAAACACCACCCCAACCGCAAAAAATGTCGGGCCACTCGAAATTTTTTCTCACTGTTTCAAAAATCGCCGACGCATTGCTTGTACCCGATCGGCTGGCTTTCTGGGGGAGAAACGCAGGAATAGTAGCGGCGAGGCGGTTAGCCTCTGTAAAGCCAGATATCGTTATCACTACCTCACCACCCGAATCAATGCACCTGATCGGATTACGACTGGCAAAAAAGCAAAACGCGCTATGGATCGCTGATCTGCGGGATGGCTGGACGTTAGAGCCGCTCCGAAAATCGGCGACATGGCCGATAAGGTCGAGCGTCGAAAGATGGATGGAGCGAAAAGTTTTCACTACCGCCGATTTTGTCAGTTTCACTTCGTTAACCACCGCAGAAGACGCGCGCAGACGCTACCCGGAGCTTTCCGACAAAATTATCTATTTCCCCACAGGTTACGACGACACGCTATACACCGGGAAACCTGCGAATAATGAAAAATTCACCATAATCCACACCGGCAGGTTCGGTCTCTCCCACGGCGCCAGAACACCTGCGCCGTTCCTTACGGCAGTGGGAAAATTCATCAATGAGCAAAAAATCACCGACATAAAGCTCGTATTTTACGGCGATTATCACGAAGAGGAGCTTGACCTGTTCGAGCCATTAATTACATCCGGTCTGCTGGAAGTGAACAGACAGGTTCCGCAACAGGAGATGGTGGAGAAAATTGGCTCGGCTGACGTGGCCCTCCTGATTACCGCCAAGGGTCACTTAAGCGCCGCGCCGCGAAAACTGTTCGATTATCTTGGGGCGAAACTCCCTATCCTCGCGCTGGCCGACCCGGGGGAAACCTCCCGTCTGGTCTCAGTCGCCAATGCGGGCATAAACGTCGCGCCGGACGATGTTACAGCTATCAAAGAAACCATCGCCGATCTCTACGGCGTATGGAAGAATGGAGAGCTTGACAAACGGTTCACCTACTCGGGCGCCGAACAATTTTCAGCCGAAAACTGCGCCAGAAGGTTCTTCTCCGATATCGGCGCCCCTCTTTAACCCGGAATTTGTTTTCCTTACAAATTTGACCAGATGTTCAAGCCGGAAGCGTGTCTGTGGTCATCCATGTCACACCATACAGGTATTTTAAGGAGAGATCCATGAACCACGGGCCCAGAACGAAATGGAAGAACGAAGCGAATAATCCTACGAGAAGGACTAGGAGTCTGTCGGACTTAGGATGATTCTGCTACAAAGTGGCGCTACCACAGCGATATGGCCCGGTTTCGGCCAGATTTTCCGCCCTTTTTCGGCGAAGTGGTGCGACCACGGCGATTACACCTCAAAAGCGCAATAAATCTGACTCAAAACCTTATCGCTGTGGCCGAGCCACTCGCTGTGGCCGGGCCACCCGGGGTAGTCGCACTACTCGCTAACGAACCCCCAAGTCCGACAGACTCCTGGGTCGAGCGGAACTTCCATTTGTTCCGCCGCCACCACAAGAAGAAGCCCCATCATGGCGTAGAGACCCACCAGCGCAGAGACGGAACGAAACATCAGGTTCGGTAGCGTCGGCAATCCGACGGCAACCAGTTTTTTCAAGCGGACCTTATCCTCTTCGCTTTTCTTCTCCCTTTTCCGGCGGTGTTGACGGGCGGCAGGGTGTGGGCTTTTAACAACGCGCCATTTCTGGGGTTGCGTCGCTCCCTTTCAGATTTAGCTGGGCGGGCGGCGGAGAAGAGGGCGGCGGTTCGCCTCTTGTTTTTCGTGAACGAAAAGATCTCACCCCTGTCGAGCCACACACCACCGCAATGGACGCATAAGTCTACTTCAACACCGTTTTTCGCCATTCTCGGTTTTAACGTATCTGTACAGCGCTCAGGGCAGTTCACCTTGTTCTCCTTGTTGTAATAGCCTGTTAACCTACATTCCCCGTATGGCGCGTTGATATTGGGTAGCCGTTATTTTATCTGACCTTGCGGGGTTTGCTCATTCGGATAATCAGGTAACCGACGATGCCGGATAAAAAAGAGCCGAGCAGTATTGCCAGCTTGTCCGCGTAGCCAAAGATACGGTCATCCTCAAACGCAAGCGAGTCGATAAAAAGGCTCATGGTAAAGCCGATGCCCGTGAGCACACTGACACCGTAGAGTTTCATCCAGTCGCTCCCTTTTGGCAATTTTGCATACCCCAGCCTTATCGCCAGCCAGCTAAAGCCGAACACCCCCATCTGTTTGCCAACGAAAAGGCCAAGCATTATGCCGAGCGGAACCGGTCCGGTCATCATATCAAGCGACATACCGCTCAACGCAACACCGGCGTTCACGAATGCAAAGAGCGGCAGAATAAAGAACGCGACCCAGTAGTGGAGGTCGTGTTCAATCTCTTTTGCTGGCGAAAACAGAGAGCCATCATCCCTTGTCGCGTTGAGAGGGATGGTGAACGCCAGCGCCACCCCGGCAAGCGTGGCGTGTACGCCAGACTTTAGAACACTGACCCACAACACAACACCAACAATAACGTAGGCCGCTTTTCTGGCGACCCCCATCCAGTTGAAAAAGATCAGGATGGCAAGCGTAACGGTAGCGAATGCTATTGAAAAAAGTGACAGGTCAGCCGTGTAAAGAAGCGCGATAATAACAATCGCCCCGAGGTCGTCAATGATGGCAAGGGCCATCAGGAATATTTTCAGCGAAAGTGGAACGCGCTTGCCCAGGAGCGACAGGATGCCGAGCGCAAACGCAATATCAGTCGCAGTCGGTATCGCCCACCCTTTCAGCGCAACCGGGTCAGCATGGTTAAAAGCGACGTAGATAAGCGCGGGAAATAACATGCCTCCAGCGGCGGCGAACCCCGGCAATGCTATCTGGGATAGGGACGATAACTGCCCTTCCAACATCTCCCGTTTCACCTCTAGTCCGATAAGGAGAAAGAAAACCGCCATCAGGCCATCGTTGACCCAGTGGTAGAGGGTTTTGTCTATATGCAGTGCGCCGAAGCGTATTTCGACGGGTGTGTGCAAAAAGGATTCATACAACTCCGAAAACGGAGAGTTCTTGAGCGCAAGCGCGAGAACCGTGACAATTATCAACAGGAGACCGCTTGAGGACTCTTTCTTTATAAAGCCTTCCAGCATCTTCATGCCGCTTTGTTGGAAATCCCTCATTAAGTCTCATCCCTTTCCTGTAGTGGACATTACCGGAACGCAAAGAACAGCGTCCCGAATCTCAAAACTTTGGGAACTGCGGGCTTAAATTTTCCCGGCGGCGATACGGGGCGGCTCACTGCCCAGGATATCGCCCAGCCCTTTGAGCGTTACAGTTAAGGTAAACCTCGTTTCGTCTTTTACCTCCGAGCTTCCATCCGCGTCGGTGACAGTTATCTTCCGCTGTCCGGCGCCCAGAGCCATGGCGTAGCAATCTTTTTTATAACGTAACCGCAACAGGCTATCTGTGGTCTCCGAACTGACTTCGTCATATATGACGGCTAAATCGGCGGAGAACGATCCCGGCCCGATATACTCCACATAGAACGTATCCCAGGCGGAGTCAACGCCATCAGGGCCACCCCATGTAAAGGTCCGGTCGAGAGCCAGATTAAAATCGCCTCCCCTTAACCCAAGCTCCAGGCTACTCGTGTCCCACACACCTTCATAGATATCGAAGGAGGTCTGGTAGTTAAACAAGAGCCACGGATAGAGCCGGGTGTCCAGGTCGAACACAACAGACGAGAAGGGGCGTTTCTCCGTATCGGGGTCGTCGGTTCTGTCCGCTTCGTTAAGGTCGAAGGTCTGGGATACGGAAAACTGCAAGAGCGATATAACGCTCGACTGACCATCGCCTGCAATCTCTTTGGCTAATAGCTGGTTGTAGATTTTGTACGCGATCAGGTTCATCCCCGTCGAACCGGCCACGTCGACGCCATCTATCGCTTTCACCTTCTGGCGATCTTCACCGTCGAATCCCATGTCGGGAACGTAGCTGTATTTTATTTCCGGCGTGATTATATGTTTTAGCTTCGGTCTTGTGACCGATTCGGATTCAAAGAATTTCTGGAGTTTGGGGCCGGTTACAAGCAATTCAGCCAGATAATACTCTTTGGAAAAACTCTCACCTGTTTCGTTCCCGTTTTCGTCCACGCCGTTGGAGTAGAACGCGCTTCTGTACCCTAAAGAAGGCTCCACGGAGAGCCAAGGTGTTATGGTCGTGGGTCGGGAAATGGTTGGGTATATATCGAACCGGTTGACATCGAAATTCGTGGTAGATGTTCCATCGTCTGTCTCCAGTTGATAGGCGAAAAAAGAGGATTCGAACGTTCCGTAAAAAGAAGAACCGAATAGCTGTTCTTTCTGGTTGTAAAAGGCTACAGAGGGCAATCCCCGCAAGGTTGTCCCTGCGCCAGACTCTATCGATTCGTACTCCCGGAATGTTGCGTTGATATTGCGTGTGGCCCACGCTTTTGTAAAATTCATGTAGCTGTCGGTGTAACGCCTCGTCCTGCCATCGACACCATCGCCATATTCACGGTCGATACTATCCTCGCTCTCCATGTCGATATGAACCAGGTTCTTCACACCGTTATCGAAAGTATGGCGAAGGTCTGACTTGAGTTTCCACATGTTCCGGTCGCTCGATTTATTCGCGTCGGTCTCCATCAGGTACTCGGCGTCGATCTGCCCCTCGCTCTTCTCCGAGAGAATGTAACGCAACTGGCCGTTCACCTGGTTTCCAGCGTCCCCCAGGTATTTATGCCCGAAGGTAGCGTCGGCGTTGTCGGCGATGGCCCAGAAAAAAGAGTTTTCCATCTGGAAACCGTTCTCGCTCGATACTCCCACTGAAGGCGCAAGCATTCCTGTGGTCCGTTTTGTCTTGACCGGAACTATGAAATAAGGGAGATAAAAGACAGGAACTTTTCCGGCTCTAAGCGACATATGCTTCAGGTGGGCGTATCCTTCCAACGTCAGGTCAGTCCTGGAGGAATGGAAACTCCAGTGAGGTTCGCTCTCGTTGCAGGTGGAAAACGTGCCATCCTCAATGACGTACCGGTCGTTCGCATGTCTCTCGATCCTCTTGCCGCTGACCTTTATATCATCTACCAGTACGCCTTTTGCGTTGTAGAGAACACCGGTCTCTTCTGTAGAGATAAAATCGACCTGGTCGCACGTCATGCGACCATTGGTATCGGTGAAAAGAACATTTCCGGTAACAGACCCTGCGCCTGTGTCCGTGTTGTAGGTGGCGTTATCTCCGGTGACAGTCTTGCCATCGAACTTTATGGTGACATCACCACTGGCTTTCGCCTCGCCCCCTTCACCTACCCTCTCTATGTTGTCCGCTTCAATATGGATCGGTTTCGGCGATTCTTCAGCAAAAGTGACAGACGGAACGGACAAAACTGGCAAGAGCGTGATAAACAGGAGAATCTGTACTATTCTTGCGGTGACGCCAACGGGCGTTAGCTCTATATTTTTATACACTTGAATTCCGGTCTCTTCGATGGTCAGGTGGTCTGGATTTTAGTTGGGGTTACTACGATAAGTCAACAGGGCTGAAACCGTATGAAAGCATTTATCAGGACAGACGCTTCCAATATCATCGGATCGGGGCATGTGACTCGTTCGCTGGCTCTGGCTACGGCATTGAAAAATAACGGGGCGCAGGTCCATTTCATCTGCAAGGAGCTCGAAGGTGACCTGATACCCTTTCTTACCGGACGAGGGTTCCCGGTTTCTTCAATAACGGGGTGTAGTGAGAAGTTCGTGGCAAGAGAAGACGCAGAGAAAACAGCCGACATAATTAATAGAGATGGAGGCGCTCACTGGCTGGTGATCGATATATCCGGGGCGAACGCCGAATGGGAGGATCTGGTTCGGCCTTGTAGCGGACGTATTTTATCCGTAGACGATCTGGCCCTGGCCAAACGGAACTGCGACCTGCTTTTAAACTACCACTACCTCCCCGGCGTTGAGGCCAAGTATGGAGGATACAGGACCCTTCTAGGACCGCAGTACGCTCTCCTGCGCCCTGAGTTTATCGATGCGCGGAAATCCGCCGAAAGCCGGATCGGAGATATACGCCGTATACTTGTCTCTTTCGGTGGAGGCTCCGCCCCATCTGTCATCGCCAAAACCTTTACCGCCATCGAAACCGTATGGAAAGGCGATATCGAAACTGACCTCGTCATAGGCCCCTCCGCCACCGGGACCAGTTGGATCGACGAACTTACAGAAAAGCGGGAGTGGATCAATCTACACATCTCCCCCCCCGACATGGCGGAATTAACGACGAAAGCGGACCTTGCCATCGGAGCTTACGGCGTATCAACTATGGAGAGAGCGTTGCTCGGTGTTCCCTCACTTATAATCACCATCGCCAAAAATCAGGAGATACCAGCAAAAGCTTTGGCAAACGGTGGTTACGCAATCTATTCGGGACCGGAAGAGCGGGTTACAATGAACAATCTATCGGCCACACTTCGCGATCTGTCTGAAAATCGTGAACTTCTCGCCAATTTTTCCGATAAAGGGATGAAACTTGTTGATGGCGCCGGAGCTTGCCGAGTAGCCCTGGCAATGGGCGATTATGATAAATAACCCCTAAGTCCGACAGGCTCCTGGAGGAAGGCTGAATATAAGCCGGGGACACGAGACGGTATCGCCGCCCCCGGCAATAAAATCACCTTATCTTCACACAGTTCCGTCCGGCGCCGGTTCTGTCGCGCATCCGTTGTCAATTCCGTCTCGACAGACGACATCTCCAGGAGCGGGATCAACAACACCTCCACCCGTACCGCCACTATCGCAGGTTCCGTCTACGGCATTGTCACAGGAGCCGTCACCAGGATTCTGCCCTCCGCCCGTATCGCCGCCACTATCGCAGGTTCCGTCCACGGCATTGTCACAGGAGCCGTCACCAGGATTCTGCCCTCCGCCCGTATCGCCGCCACTATCGCAGGTTCCGTCTACGGTGTTGTCACAGGAGCCGTCACCAGGATTCTGGCCGGTGTCGGGATCGGGATCGCCAGTTCCTCCGCCAGAGTTATCGCAAGTGGCATCAACGCTGTTATCACAAACACCGCCGCCCATGTCACCACCGCCCATGTCACCGCCACCCATGTCACCGCCGGCGCCACCATCGCCCGGACCAAAATCTACTATCGGATCGTGTCCCATGTTTCCATGGTGATCCCCATCGTGTTGATCGTCCACACCATCGTTGTCGTCGTCGCTGTCTTCCCAGTCACTCATTCCGTCATGGTCCTGATCCATATGCTGTAGCGGGTTTTTCCCCGGAACGATCTCCACAGTTCCGACACCATCCGCGCCTGTTCCGTCCGGGATCGGACAATCGCCAAAATCGATGTCAGTCTCGTCCATAACCGGAATGGTGTCGGTAGTAGCGCTGCCGGTTACGTCGATATCGAAACTGACCGTTCCCATCGACTTGTTATCTGAATCTACAACGCTAACCCAGTATGTGTCTCCGGTCGGCACCTCCACGGAGAAGGTTATGGGCGCCCCGCTAAAGCCGTTCGTTCTGGCAGTTGAACCCAATGTAGCAAGGTAGGTGGAGTTGGTAGTGGCGCTGGTGGCCACGACACCACCAACATTCGCGGTATCCCCGGTGAGGTTTCCACTGATTTTGGTTGTAGCGGTTGTGGTTCCGGGATCTCCATCGCTCGAAGTCGATCCCCCTCCTCCACACGCCGAGATGGTCAAGGTTATTAGTAGTAGAATCGGTATGACACCTGGTCGGTTCATGAAAGTTCCTCCTGATAGGTTTTGGTGAGCCTCGCGTTTCACCGCCTGCTCCGGCCTTGAATAAGCTATTGTATTATCGTATCTTCAAAATCGGCGCCAGACCTGATATTAACAGGCTCGCCTTATTACACTCACCCTTGTCCTGTTTACGGACACGAAGATGAAAAAGTGTTGTTTAAGAGGACATTTCCCCGCTGGAGGAGCCGACCTTGATTGACTGCTAATCATCTCCCTGATATTCTTGGACGATATATAAAAGATGCCAGCGTTATAAAACCGATTCAGGAGTTACCACTGTTGAGAAAAGTCGCTCTCATTGTTTCCATTTTAGCCATGTTGACAGCGTGTGGCGGTGACGGAGACGACTCCACCAGCAGTGGCGGCTCTTCCGGTTCTACCGGGTCGGCTTTCGACCTTGCCATCACGACCGGTGATGGTTACGCCAAACTGACCTGGGACGAATCCTCCACAGCCCGGATCAACGCAGTCGCAGGTGAGTGTACCTTCTACCTTTTCATGGCGTCTGAATCGAGCCTTACAACCACAAACTGGTCCACCTTGAACGATGGCGCAACCTTCGAGAACATATCGAGCCCCTACACGGTATTCGGTCTTACCAACGACAAGACCTACTATTTCCTGATGAAACGAAACTGTAGCGGCGTATCGACCATCGGCACATTGATGGGCGCCACAATCGGTGTCACAGATACCACCGATAGTGGTGAAGACTACAGCGGAATCGCGCCGGATGCGGTCAACGTTACCGCTGTCACGGAAGGGCAGGAGCAGGTCAAGGTGACATGGGACGCGCCGAACGATCTGATCCTTTATACATCATCAGATTTTATAACATTAAACTACCTGGTCCACTACGAGGATAGCGGCGATGTGACCATCGATTCCCCCTATATAGACTACATATGGGCCGGACTGACCAGTTACACAGTAACCGGTCTTACAGCAAGTGTCGAATACTGTTTCGCCGTCACCCAGTGGAAAGAGAGTATCAGGCAAAGCCCCTTCGGAGTGCAGATGTGCGCCACGCCGACAACCACTGCGGAGACCGGGTCGCCAACCAACCTTGCCGCCGTATCAGGTGACGGAGAGATTACCCTTACATGGGACGCTCTTGCCGACGCCACTTCCTATAACGTGTATTGGGCAACCCTCTCAGGTGTCACAACGGAAGACAACAGGATAACCAGCGCCACATCCCCCCATAAACATACGGGGCTCGTCAACGGAACCACATACTACTACGTCGTCACGGCGGAAACAGCCACAGGAGAAACCGGAATCTCCTCCGAAGTCTTCGCCACGGCTTCGGCCGCCCCTACTAACGTCAGTGTGACAGTCGGAACCGAAGAGACCACCATCACCTGGGACGCAGTGTCGAGCGCCGATTCGTACAACATCTACTGGAATAATAGCGGTAGCGTTACAACCAGCGACAACAAGATCGCCGATGTAACATCGCCATACAGCCATTCCGGGCTTACCGATGGGTCTACCTACTACTATATCGTAACCGCAACCGTTAGCGGATCGGAAGGTCCAGGCTCCACCGAAGTCTCAGCCGGTGTGGGCGCCTCATCCAAACCGACAAACGTATCGGTAACAACGGCGGACGGCGACGCGATCATTTCCTGGGATGCGGTCTCCGGCGCGGATTCGTACAACATCTACTGGAGTACAACAGCAGGTGTCACCACCTCGGCAAACAGGATAACCGGAGCCATTTCACCCTACACCCAGACAGGGCTGACCAACGGATCGACCTACTACTACGCCGTATCATCCATCACCAACGATACGGAGAGTGGACTGTCAAGCGAGGTCTCGGTTACCGTGGGGCTTGTGCCAACAGGAGTGACCGCCACAGCGGGATGGCAGAAGGTGGAGCTTGTCTGGAGTGCGGTCACAGGGGCGACCTCCTACAACCTTTACTGGAATACCACCGGGAGCGTTACAACGTCGGACAACAGGATAACCGGGGTCACTTCACCTTATACCCATACAGGGCTGACAGACGGAACAACCTACTATTATGTGATGACATCAACGGTTTCGGGCAAGGAGAGCGCCATATCGGCGGAAGTCTCCGCTACTCCGTAACGTGAGGGAAGGATCAGCCGAAAAGCTTCTCCTCCACATATTCGCACCAGGCGTGACCGATGACGATGTGCGCCTCCTGAATACGGGGCGTTACGGTGGAGGGAACTCCCACCACCAGATTGGCTGTGGAGAAGATCAGGCTCGATTCATTCCCGCCGGTCAGGCCGATGGTGTTCATGCCGATCTCTTTCCCCTTTTTAATGGCCCGGATAATGTTGGGTGAGTCACCGCTTGTCGATATGCCGACCAGAAGATCACCCTGGCGCCCTTTCGCCTCAACCTGCCGCTCGAATATCGAATCGTAGCTGTAGTCGTTGGCGATAGCGGTAATCGACGAGGTGTTGACCGTCAGGGCTTCCGCATTTAGCGCCCTACGCTCCTTGTAGAACCTCGATACGAGTTCTGCGGCTATATGCTGGGCGTCACCCGCGCTACCGCCGTTGCCGCAGAGCAGGACCGAACCGCCGCCACGCAACACTGACACCATAAGGTCGGCGCCTTTATGGATCGCCTCCATGATTTTCCTGTCACCAGCCATCAGAGCCATGACCGCTCGCTGGTCTTCTATCCTCTCTGTAAAAAAATCGCTCATTGCACATTCCTGGATTTTTGTAGTACGGTTACCCGATACATCGGAAATATCTCGTCCGACACTTTTGAAAAGAGCGGATCGTTTATGAAAGTTTCGTGGATGGTTTTCGCTCCGAACTTTTTAAACTCTATCCCGGAGTCATCGTCCGCAGTAGCCCTGACGTGGACCAGAAGAAGGTAACCACCTGCGCCGACCCACCCCTTTATCCGATCAACCGCTACGGGAAACTGGTCCGGCTCCAGATAGAAAAGGACCTCCGAACAGATAACAAGATCGAACGTATCGTCGAGTCTGTCGGTAAAAAGATCCATCCTTCGGCATTCGACGTTTTCCAGACCTTTGAGGGTGTCACGCGCCCTGCCGATGGCGAGGTCGGATATGTCTGTGGCGAGCGCCGAACCTGTTTTTTCGGCGATCCTCCGGGTCAGTCTGCCTTCACCACAACCGACCTCCAGCGCCGAATCGAATTTCTCCTTGAACCGCAACGCCTTTACCGCCTCTTCGAGTTTCTCCTTCTCGTATTCAGAGTTTTTCAGGTCGTATGGGTCCTCTTTCCGGTATCTCCAGTTGAAATAAAGCCGGACAAAAAGTCGGCTTTCAGTGAGGGTTTTCTTTATTACAGGAAGGTTGGCGATCTTATGGAGCAGGGTGGCAAAGCTCATTTGCGTTTCGCTTTATATAAAAAAACCCGCGCCCGGAACTGTTCCCGGACGCGGGGCATAAACTGTCAGCCTACTGGAAAATGGTGAGGCGCAAATTGTAGATCGTCATCGTTGCCGTCGGATATCCGCCCGGCATATAGGCGTATTTACCAACTCCCAGGTAGTTAAGAGCGTTGAGATGACCTCTCAAGCGGGTCCACTCGTCGAGAAGCACAGGGTTGTTCTCCTCGTTGACCTTACAACCGACCCACTGGTCACTAGCGAATGTGTCCCAGGTACAGGTCCACTCGAAGACCTGATCGGTACTGGTGAACTGCAAGCTGTTGGTGATCGCCTTCTCTTCGCAAAAGTCGGAGCAGGTGCCGTCGAACCGCTGGGCGGTCAGCCGTGACTGAAGGTTTGTACCGCCAGTCCAGTATGAATGCCAGTGCCAGTTCACCTCTCCGTTGTTGTTGCCAAAAGTGCGCATGAAGATCGTGAAAACATCGGTGCTGGAGTAATAACCGTTGAGGCTGTTCGTCTGGGTGAAAGAGAGCATTCCCCTGTTTACGGCTGTGCCGCCGAGAACTGTGCCATCATCGCCAACGGTAGTCTGCTGGATGATTTTTGTCTCTTCGGCGCCACACGATTCATAACTCCAGATCGGTGTGGCGGGATCTACTTCGACCCAATCGTGGTCAGGCATACAGAGACCGGAACCGAGCACAACGCCGCCGGTGTCGCCCGTAGTGTCGCCGCCGGTGTCGTCGCCCGCAGTGTCGCCACCGGTGTCTGCTGAAGCTCCGTCGTCAACGTTAATCTCGGCGGTGAACTCAGCGGAGAGAGAGCTTTCCAGCCCATTACCGTCGTGAGCCATTACGGAGAAGTAGTATGTGTACGGGGTGGTAAGGGCGGCGGCGTCGGTAGCCACAGCCCCTATCCCCTCAATGGTGGCCGTTGTAAGGGTTGTTCCCACGGCCCCTTCGTTGTTGCTATCGGAGACGCCTGCGGTCTGTCCGTAGTAGAGATTATACCCTGCCGCGCCATCAACCCCGGACCATGTGGCGGTCACCGATCCGTCTTCGTTTTGTGTTACTCCGGTGAATGCGGGCGTTGCCAACTCTGTCTTGGCTGTATCGGTATTGGCGCATCCGTATGCGGATATGAGCGTCATTGCGCATAGCGCAAGAAAAGTTTTAAATCGTTTAGCGCCAGTAGTCATTTCCATATGGTTAAGTCCTGCTTTCAAGCTCCGGCTCCAGTTAAAGCGCCGCCGCCTATTTTTTTTGCGGAAATCCGCAAGTTCTCTGACCATGAGTTTTATTCAAGCTCCCGTCAGACGTTGGTACATCTGGCAGGTATTTAACTAACACTCTGCAAGGCTTGGGCTGCTATGTTATTCTGGCAATCCAGGTCCGGCAGACTGTCGAGGCTTGGTCAAGGCCCATTTAGCAATATTTTATAATACAGTAGAACAGTTCAATTGCAACTTATTTCTATTCCACCTTCCGTAATAATGCCCGAGGGTGGTTAAGCCACAACCAGAGCTACCGCAAGGGCGTGTTCAGAAAGCGCGACAGCGTTATTCGCCGTGGCCGAGCCACCCACTTATCGCTTCTTCACAACCTTTGCAGGAGTACCCACTGCAACAACCTTGCCAGGAAGGCTCGAGGTCACGAGAGAACCGGCGCCCAAGACAACATCGTCACCTATGGTCACACCATCCAATACCGACACACGAGCGCCCAACCAGCAGTTTGAACCGATGGTAACCCCCTCAGAGCTCCAACCCTGCTCCGCAATGGCGGTATCGACATCATCGAAATTGTGGGCTGTGGCGAAAACGGAGACATATGGGCCTAATAACGTCTTCTCACCGATGGTTATTGATGAGTTCGACGATATGTTGCACCAGGTGGAGAGGTTGACATAATCGGCGAACGTTATATCCCCCTCCTTGCAACTCAAGACCGAACCACGCCCGATGTAACAGCCGCGCCCCAGGGTCACCCCCCGGTTGGAGCTACCTTTCGCGTCGAGCAGAACGCCATCATCGATAATCACTCCGCTCCCGAGCCTTATCTTCGCAGGATGGCGAAACCATACGTCCGCTCCGAAAGCCACCCCTTTCCCCACCTCGCCTAAAATCAGCGGGTAGAAAAGACCTCGCAGGAATATACCAAGCGCTCCAGGTATTCGTGAGAAAAGAAGGGCGATCATCTCGAACTTTAACAAAAATAAGAGTGACCGGTTCCCGACAACAAGGTCCTGATACTTTCTGAGTTTCGATTTTCCCTGTTTCCCTCGTTCCCTCTGGATCTGGATATCTATTTTCTCTTTTTCCAACAGGTTCAAAGCTCCATAAATTTTCCCGGATAAGTTTACAGCAAGAACCGGTCCGGCGCCCGCCGATCTTGACAAAAAGAGCGCCTGCCATCAAACTGAACAAAAACATATGGATACAGTTATTGAATGAAAGTCCTCTTCGTCTACACCGATATCGATGTTAAGGGGGGCGCCAGAAGTTATCATTTCGGCCTCGGCATCCTCTCTTCCGTCCTGAAAAAAGCGGGACACACAACCGAACTACATTATATGTTCGACGAATGGGACCCGGAAGGGTTTCTGACCCACATCGACAGGTTCGGCCCCAATATCATCGCTTACACCTCCGACTCATCCCAGATTCGGCATGTGGCGAAACTTGTGGATCTGGCAAAAGATCGTAAGGTTTTCCAGATTGCCGGTGGCACACATCCGTCGTTATACCCACAATGTATCGAACGGATGGAGGCTCTCGACGCGATCTGCCTCGGTGAAGGGGAAGATGCGTTGCTAGAGCTTGTCAACACTCTCGAATCGGGGGGGGATCATACCACCATAGGTGGCTTGTGGGTGAAAACCGCTGATGGAACCATCAAACAAAATCCGGGCAGGTGTTTTGTGCAGGAGCTCGACTCGATACCCGACGGCGACCGGGATATGTTCAACTACCAGGAGGTTGTCGATTCAGACTACGACCGGGCCACGTTCATGTTGTCGCGGGGTTGTCCTTACCAGTGCAACTATTGCGGCAGTCCCGCTATGGGAAAACTTAGCGAAGGTAAATACGTCCGGTTTAAAAGTGTAAAAAACGGAATCGCGGAGATAAAGGATATTGTCACCCGTTACAAGGTGCGCACCATCTTTTTCGCCGACGACGTTTTTACTATCGACCGGAAATATGTAAAGGCGTTCTGTGAAGAGTATAAGAAAGAGATAGGCATTCCTTTTGAAGTGACCACAAGAGTGGAGAGCTCCAACTACGATACGTTCCGCAACCTCGCTGACGCTGGATGCACACGGGTGGCTATGGGAATCGAATCGGGGAGCGAAGAGCTTCGACGCAAAGCGCTTAACCGGAAGATGTCGAACAAGAAGATATTGCAGGCTTTTACAGACGCGCGGGCCGCCGGACTTAAAACAAAGTCATACAATATCGTCGGTTTCCCGCACGAGACCGAAGAGATGCACATGGAGACGGTGGAGCTGAACCGCCAGATCAACCCGGACAGCATTGTCATATATATTTTCAATCCGTATCCGGGAACATCCCTTTTTAACATCGCGATAAAAGACGGGTTTTTAAGCCCCGAATTCATGGACGAGGACTTTATATCAAGGACCGACACCCCACTGGTCATGAAGGATTTTTCAAGAGAGGATATCTTGCGTTGTTACCGGAACTTTGTATTTAACGTCTACAAGACCAACTCGCTCAAGAAGGCTCTAATCTACAAGATCTACTACTCAAGGATTGGCGAACCGATGATCCGGCTACTGAACTCGGTCAAAAAACCGATCCAGCGATTCGTCATGGGAAACTGATGGGAAAAGTCTCCTTTAAATCAGATAACTCCCTCGTAAAACAGAAGGTGAGAGAAACTCTCGAAGGCACAGTGATCCATCAAAGACAACGCAAACTCGCTTTGGGAAGGTGGGATTTTGTCGTATTCGGGCCGGGTAAGGAGAAAGATAGCGCGGTCCTGCGGGTCTGTTTTGCCGAACAGATGATGATCCAGAGCGCTTCTATGTATGTAGCCTCCATAGGCGACCCCGACGCGGTAGGATATGGCGGTGTTATGAAGATTGAAGATCTGGCGGGTGAGGAGATCGACGAGAAGTTAAAAGGTCTTGAGGTCTATCATGTTTCACCGTTAAGGCCGATAAAAGTCTGCTCGAAACAATCGGGGGCCGACCTGTCGAGAATGCGCGATATGGCGTTAGCCGATTTTTCGGAACAGAACATCGCTATAGTGGAAACCCCCGACGAATCGGCCTGGGTAATCTCCGCCCTTCGATACCTTGATGAATGCGACGAGCATTTTCCCGACAGAGTCATTTCGAGCATAAGAAGCAGTATGAGAAACAGATCGTTAGGGTTCGGGAACCGCAACACCGATTCGTCCCATTAGCTGGATGACCGAAAAAATCGAGCTACCGGAAAATCCAAAAATAGTGGTTGTCCGTACCGACAGGATCGGCGATGTTGTTCTCTCTCTTCCGGTAATCGAGTCGATAAGAAGAGCGTACCCGAAAGCTCACATCTGCGCCTTGACCCGTGGTTATACGTCCGACCTCTTTTCGTTGCACGGTGGCGTTGATGAAATTATCTCCTTCGATTCTGACAGCCCCCATATCCCACGCAAGGAGTTTTGTCGAATACTCGATCAGGTCAGGAATAAAAATTTTGATTGCGCTATTGCGCTCTACTCCAATATCAGCGTGGCGGCCCTGCTGGCTTTGGCCCGGATTCCTGTCCGTATCGGCCCGGCGGGAAAAATCGCCCGGATTTTCCTGACCCACGCCATCACCCAGAGAAGGTCGAAACAGCTAAAACACGAAGCGGATCACAACCTCGATCTTTTGCGACCGCTTTTAATAAAGCCTGTCAGGGTCGCCACAGTAAAGCCTCCTCAACAGCCTCTTTGCGTAATCGACCGACCCGCAGGGAAGCCCCTTGTCGGCGTACATCCGGGTCACGGCGGCTCTTCCCTGAACTGGCCCGCCCGATATTACGCCCGGCTTGTAACCGAACTTCACTCAGCCGGAATCACAGTGGTAGTCACAGGCTCCAAAGCTGAACGGGAACTTGTGGAGAGTGTTTCCACGCTCTCCGGTGTTTCGCTCCAGACCTTCATCGGTGAAGGTGGTTTACATGAACTTGCATCGGTTCTGTCGCAGTTCGATGTTTTTGTTGCCGGAAGCACCGGCCCCTTGCATCTGGCCGGGGCGGTGGGAACTAAGGTTGTGGGGATCTATTGCCCCATATACGTCTGCCTGCCGGAGAGGTGGGGGCCAATTGGCGATCACGCCGTAGCGGTCCGCCCGGAAGTTCCGGCGTGCAAAAAATGTACAGGCCTGCAATGTCCTCACTACGACTGTATGGAGAGCATCTCCGTTGAACAGATAAAGACCCTTGTACTGGAGAGAACCGTCACCGGTTCCACCGCGTAAAGTATGGATCTTTACCGCCGCCTTCTTTCGTATCTAAAACCTTACCGGAACAGGTTTTTGCTCGCTTCCCTCTTTATGGTCCTCATATCGGGATCGACCGGGGCGGCGGCGCTGATCGTGCAACCGATCCTTGATGACATCTTTATGAGCAAGAACGAATCGACCCTGGGCTACCTTCCGTTCGGAGTCATTCTCATCTATTCGATTCGTGGGCTGGGCCGATATTTTGCCTCCTCGAAGATGCAGATCATAGGTCAGCTGGCTGTCAGGGACATCAGGGATGAGCTATTTGAAAAACTTCAATCCCTCTCACTCAAGTTCTACGCAAAGAGCAGAACCGGACAGTTAATGTCCCGGATCACCAACGATGTGCAACTGATACAAGACGCTGTGTCGATCGTGGTTTACGATATCGTCCGGGAGACGTTGACGATGGCTGTTCTTCTCTGCGTTGTATTTTACCGGGACGCTTATCTCGCCATCTTCGCTCTTGTTGTGCTCCCCTTCTCGGCTCTCCTGATAGGAAGGCTGGGAAAATCGTTGCGCAAAGTGTCAAAACTCTCCCAGGAGCGGATGGCCGACATGAACGCCATGCTTTTCGACACCTTCTCCGGTATCCGGGTGGTGCAGGCGTTCGGTATGGAGAAATATGAGACCGAGCGTTTTGCAAAGGCGAACTCCGAATATTTCGAGACCCTGGAAAAAAATATAAAGATCAACGAACTCTCTTCACCCCTTCTGGAGTTTATCGGCGCTTTTGGTATCGCCGCCATAATCTACTACGGTGGAAAAGAGGTTATCGAAGGAAGCCTCACTGTGGGGGCTTTCTTCTCGTTCCTCACGGCTCTTTTTATGTTGCTGACCCCCATATCGAAACTTTCGAGGGCGAATAATAAAATCCAGCAGGCGATGGCGGCGGCGGCGAGAATTTTTGACTTGATGGATACTCCAAAAGAGATTACCGACAGCAAGGATTCGAGGGATATCGCTCCGGTCAGAGGGGAGATTGAGTTTAAAAATGTCTCTTTCTCCTATAACGAAGGGGAAAAAATTCTCGATTCGATCAGTTTTAAAGTTCCGAGGGGGAAGATCGTTGCGTTTGTAGGTCCGTCAGGCGCCGGGAAAAGCACTCTGGTAAACCTCATTCCCCGCTTTTTTGACGTGGGTGATGGCGCGATCCTCTTCGATGGCGAGGATATACGGAACGCCACAATAAAATCGCTCAGGGCGCAGATCGGTATAGTCACCCAGGATGTTTTTCTTTTCGCCGACACAATAAGGAACAACATCGCCTACGGCCAGACAGGCGCCGGAAATGAGAAGGTTGAATCGGCCGCCAGGGCCGCCTACGCGCACGATTTTATTCTCGAAACCCCGGATGGGTACGATACCTCCATTGGCGAGCGAGGCATAAAACTTTCCGGCGGCCAGCGCCAGCGACTCTCCATTGCCAGGGCCATAATGAAAGATCCGGCGATCCTGATTCTCGACGAGGCGACATCAGCTCTCGATACAGAGTCGGAGAAGATGGTGCAGGCGGCTTTGGACAATCTGATGTCGGGGCGCACGGTTTTCGTTGTGGCCCACCGCCTGTCAACGATCCTCCACGCCGATACAATCGTTGTTATCGACAAGGGCCGGATCATCGAAACTGGAAGTCACGAAGAACTACTTTCGCAAAAAGGGATGTATCAGAAACTTTTTGAGTTACAATTCCCTGATAAACTCTGAACCAACAAGATGAAGGCCCATGATTAAAAAGCTGGTTATTCTTCTCTCTCTCACTTTCACATTTACCACAACCAGTGGTTGCCAGGATGTGACAGAAACATTGCTGATCGGTGGAACGGACGTTCCTTACCATAAACTTGCCATGAACATGTTTCCAAGAAACAGGACCGCAGGCAGTCTCGCCTCTCAAATGGCGGAGATCAAGGCGCTTGGCATAACTTCGATCCGAGTAACTTTCTGGTTCGACACCTTCTATATGCGAAGCGCGTCATCGTCCCACGATTTTGAGAAGTTTGACGAGGTGGTTAATGCGGCGGCGGCGGAAGGTCTGGAGATTGTGGCGATTTTAGCCTACGTTCCCGACTGGTTACAAGGCTCCTCGTCGTGGAAATCGACATTCGTCAACGAATATGTGACCCCTGTGGTAAGTAGATATAAAAACAGTGTCAAATACTGGGAAATATGGAACGAACCGGACGAGCTTAAATATAACGTTCTGGACGGTTCAGTCGGGGCGTATTTTAATCTACTGGAGACAGTCTCCCCGGTTATCCGTTCCATAGACCCGTCGGCGAAGATAGTCGCCGCCGCCACAGTCAACATTGTCGCAGATGGCCTGGACAAGTTTGACTGGACCAAAACACTGATTAACATGGGTTTGAAAAGCTATGCGGATGTTTTGAACATTCATTATTACGCCGATGTGGAATTTGAGCTTAGCGCGGTAGGTGGTCCGATGGTGCAGGACGCAAACATGGCTGTATGGGTAACAGAAGTCGGTGTGACAGGACAATCGAACCAGTACGGATATTTCATCAACAACATGGCCTGGATAGAAAAATCGTTGGCGCCAGAGCGAATCTACTGGTACACCTACATCCAGGGGGCGGGTGAAGATGAAGAGACCCACCCGGATGAGACCTACGGACTTGTGACCTATTACGGAAATGTCCGGTACGAATCGTTTCTGTACACCCATCTAAAGGAACGATGATCGACGGCTCCCCCAAGGAGAGCCTCAAGGGGCGTTTCAATACCCTGGACGGCTGGGACAAGGCGGGCTACATATTCCTGTTCATCTTTGTTACAGCCGATCTTGTCTCCATCTCTGTGGCCCAGATAGCCGCTTTCGGAATGATCGTCTCGTGGATCGCGGGTAACGTAAAAAACAAGAGAGGATTTGACCTCTCACCCCTGAAATGGCCGTTGGCGTTTTTTGTGGTAGCCTCACTGGTGGCCGCCCTCTTCTCCCTGGATGTGGTCGAATCGATCCGGGACTCGAAAGATCTTCTGCATATCGCCATATTCTTCTCCGCTTACGAACTTCTGAGAAGATGGAAAGGGGCTACAGGCATAACCTTCCGTCTGCTCGCTTTCGCTGGAATGGCTGTCTCATGTGTCGGTCTTTACCAGGCCATTAGCCGGGGCATCGTAATGCATGATCGTATCTCCGGTTTTTTCGATATCTACATGACCTTTGCCGGAATGCTGGCGCTGGTGATAACCGTATCGTTGGCGACCATCTTCTTCGATTACAGGAGAGGTAAAGACTCCTGGATTTTTCTCGCTCTGCTCCTTACCTGCGTGGCGGTCCTTCTCTCCCTGACCCGGAACGCATGGATTGGCATTATGGTTGGCGCCACCATTCTGATCGTACTGAAACGACCCAAGGCGCTGTTTGTATTACCTGTGGTGGCGATTCTGGCATTCTATTTTTCTCCGGAAGGGGTGCAAAACCGGATCAGAAGCGTTGTTGATCTTGAAAATGAAACCAATCGGGAACGAATCCTTCTCTGGAGCGCCGGAGTAAGAATCGTTGCCGATAATCCGGTATTGGGAGTCGGCCAGAATTCGTTTCCGCTTGTCTACCCGAAATACCGGAGTCCCGATGTCAACGAACCATCCATATCCCATCTGCACAACAATTTCCTCGAAATAGCCGCCGAAAGGGGTCTTCTTGGACTTGTGGCCTGGTCCTCCTTCTGGATCTACGCCTTGTGCCTGATGGCCAAAGCTCTTTTTGCCAACCGGGAGTATGGAGCCAGGAGAGCGGCCCTTGCGGGAGCTTTCGCCTCTCTGGTGGCTTTTCAGTTCGCCGGTATATTCGAATACAACTTCGGGGACTCGGAGATCCAGATGCTCTTCTATTATCTACTCGCTGTGGGAGTGGCGGCCATCCCTGATAAATTAAAAGTTTATAACGAAGATGCTTGACGGAACCGCCTGTAGTTGTAAACTGATTGGTAGAGATTTAAATAATAGAGAGAGATATCACCGGAGTTTGTACCGGAGGAGGCTTCAATGGATGCAAAGAATATCGAATTTTTCAGGAAGAGTATCCAGCAGATGAAGGATGAGATCTTACGCGAGTCATCCAAAGAGGCGGACGAAGGTAAAATCAAGGTCGTGTCTGAAGAACTTGCCGACGTCATGGACCGCTCCTCATTGGAAACCGACCGTAACTTTACCCTGCGTTTGATGGATCGCGACAGGAGACTACTTAAAAAAATCGACGAAGCCCTGGACCGACTCGATAAAGGTCAGTTCGGTTTTTGCGACGATTGCGGCGAAGAGATCGCCATCGGCAGGTTGAAAGCCCGCCCCGTGGCCACTCTTTGCATCTCCTGCAAGGAAGATCAGGAGAAAGAAGAGAAGCGGAGCAACTGACACCCACCCAGCGGCATGTCACATGCGATCAGGGTAGATGGGCTTTGGGGCAAGGCCGAGCCTGACAGGTCAATTTCAGGGCAGTAGTTCTCAGGTTGCGACGTTGACTGTACCGCCAATCTCTTTTTCCGCTATAGGTTTGTTTTCCAATGCCTTGTTGGCAACTTCCGTGGCGGCGGCTTGCTCCTCGTTTTGGGCCTGGTCCACATCGGATTGGAATTCATCGTTCTCGCTGGCCCTGCGAGCCTGATCGTCCGCCTCAGCCTGACTGGCCTGACTGGCGGCCCGTTCCGCTCGCTCATCACGCTGGTTCGTTTCGGTAGCCCTCACCTCGACCTTGGTCTCTGTGCGGTCCTGATCTACGTTGGTTCTTGACTCCTGAGCCACTTCCCGGACCGCTCGATGTTCGTTTTGGCCGGTTTCAGCCTTATCCACCTCACGGTTCTTACGCTCTTCCTGGCTCTGCCTCGCCTGCAAATTCTGCTGGTTGGGCAATGACTGTGTCAACCCAGTGACCTCTACCATGACCTTTCACTCCAAAATAAAACTTCCCATATATAGTTTAGGCTCAGCGCATGTTTTTGTCAAAAGGGCTTTTTCTACAATAATTGCTCGCCCGCTCCATGTTTTTCGGTCGCCTTTTCATACTCTTTAACCGCAAGGGACATCAAACTGTCAATTCTGGTAATCCTCTTCGCACTGGCGGGATGGGTAGAGAAGAGAGTTGAAAAGAGTTTTTTATCGCCCTGGTCACTGAATTCGTTGTAACGCGCCCAGAAAAGTCTCCCCTCCTCCGGGTCGTATCCCGCATTGGCCATCATCAAAAGACCGAGATGATCCGCTTCAAGTTCATGTTTTCGGGAAAAAGGGAGGGCGAATGCGACCGAAAATCCACCCCCATAAGCTGATCTGAAAGCCGCCCGGAACGCCTGATCCCCCGGAACACCTTTAGCCAATAACCCTCCGGTAAAGTCGATAATCATCGAATGGCTCATCCGCTCGGCGCCGTGTCCGGCAATAGCGTGACCGACCTCGTGAGCGATGATAGCGGCCAGCCCGGCTTCGTTTTTCGCTATCGACAAAATTCCCGTGTTTACCCCGACTTTTCCACCGGGAAGACAAAAGGCGTTGGGTGAGTCGGACTCAATGAGGTTAAACTCCCACTTGTAGTCGTTTCGCCCGGAGACAGCCGCGATCTCACCGCCGACCCGGTTGACGATTCTGACGAGCCGATCCATCGAAGATTTGCGCGAATATTGCATCAGCTCACGGTAGGCGGATTCGCCCATGGCAAGTTCGGTTTCGGCGCTTATCACCACAAGCTGTGGCCTGTAGGTATGGGGAACGCTTCGGCACGAGACTATGACGACAACCAGCGGAATAAGCGCTGAAATAACCGGGGCCAGACGCCTTGAGCGTTCGTAAATCAACTTTACCCCTCTTTTGAAACGGGACTGTAGAGCGGGAATAGATTATAATATAAGGTCATATTAGCGGAAACTAAATGAATAATATCGACAACAACAAAGCAAGATCGGTCCTCTTCGTGGACGATGAGACCACCATATGCGATGTCGCCAAACGGGCGCTATCCCACGGGGGTTATAAAGTCAGTGTTGCGACTTCATACGAGGCGGCGCATGATCTTCTCGATAATGGGGGTTTCGATGTTATTGTCAGCGATTATAGACTTATAGGAAAGAACGGAATCGAGACAATTCTCTCCGCCAAGGAACAATACCCTCTGATCGGCTCCGTTCTGATTACCGGAGTAGGCAACGAAGAGACGATTATCGACGCTTTTACTAAAGGAGGGGTCGATTATTATCTTGGCAAGCCATTCCGGGTTGACCAGCTTCGAAGCGCAGTCGCCCTGGCGCTAAAAGCTTCCGATGTAAGACAGATGGCCGAATCGTTCACCAGAGAGTTAGAGAAGAGGGTGGAAGAGGCGACTTCCGAGTTAAGAGAGAAGAACCGCCTTCTTGAAATCAAGGAGGAGGAGACGACCAAGCTAAACGAAAAACTATTAGTTCTATCAGTAACAGATGAATTAACAGGACTTTACAACTATCGCCATTTCAGTAAACGCCTTGCCGAAGAGATCGAGAGAGCGGACAGATACAATCACAATCTCTCTTTGATAATGACCGACATCGACGATTTCAAACTTGTGAACGACGTTTATGGTCACCTTGCCGGAGATATGGTCCTTAAAGCCGTCTCCGGTGTGATTATACAATCGAGTCGCAAGATCGATCTGCCTACAAGGTATGGTGGAGAGGAGCTTGCCATCATTCTTCCAGAAATCGATATCGACGGCGCGTCCCTGCGAGCTGAGCGAATGCGCGAGATGATCCAGAACCAACTCAACCACTTTAACGGCAAAGAGATAAAAGTCACCGTCTCGACCGGAGTGACCTCGTTTAACCCATCCATAAAAAAACCGGCTGATCTGGTGGAGTCGGCGGACAAGGCTCTCTATTATGCAAAAAAGAATGGCAAAAACCAGGTTGTGGTGGCTGGTGAGAACGGGTTCACAGTAGTAGAACGTGAAAATAGAGAGGAATGACATTTTGACTTATATGGACGGTTTTATATAAATGACAGGATCGGAAGTAAGAGAGAAATTCCTGAAATTCTTTGAAAACAAAAAACATACTCTGGTAAAAAGTTCATCCTTAGTCCCCGCCAACGACCCTACCCTGCTCTTCACCAATGCGGGAATGGTACCGTTCAAGGATCTTTTTCTCGGCGGAAGAAAACCGTACCCCAGGGCCACGTCATCCCAGAAATGCCTGAGGGTTTCCGGCAAACATAACGACCTTGAAACCGTTGGCAGAACAGCCCGGCATCACACATTCTTTGAGATGCTCGGCAACTTTTCGTTCGGGGACTACTTCAAGGAAGATGCGATACAGTTCGCTTGGGAGTTCATCGTCGATGAGATGAAGATTCCGGAAGAAAAACTCGTAGCAACGGTCTTTACCGACGACGATGAGGCGGCGCTGATATGGGAGAAGAAAATCGGTCTGCCAAAAGAGAGGATCGTGCGTTGCGGGGAGAAGGACAACTTCTGGAGCATGGGCGATACCGGCCCGTGCGGTCCCTGCTCCGAAATCCACTACGACCGAGGAGAGGCTTTTTCGTGCGGCAACCCCGATTGTGGGGTCGATTGTGAGTGTGACCGGTTTCTGGAGATATGGAACCTCGTCTTCATGCAATACAACCGCGACAAGGCGGGCGCCCTAAACCCCCTTCCGAATCCGAGCATCGACACCGGCATGGGACTGGAGCGGCTTGTATCCCTCGTTCAGGGGGTAGAGACCAACTTCGAGACCGATTTAATCCTTCCGGTGATACGGCGGATGGAAAAATTCGCCAACGAGCCGTACAGGTCCAGCGCCGAAACCGATGTCTCCTACAGAGTGATAGGCGATCATATGCGGGCGGTGACGTTCCTGATCGCCGATGACATTCACCCATCCAACGAAGGCCGGGGTTACGTTCTGCGCCGGATTCTCCGAAGGGCGTTACGGCACGGAAGAATGCTGGGCGTAAAAGATCCATTCGCCCATAAATTGACCGATACAGTGATTGAAGTCATGAAAGATGGATACCCTGAACTTTCCGATTATTCGGAAATCATAAGGGGAGTCACTCTCGGCGAAGAGAGGTCGTTTAGCGCTACCCTCGAATACGGCATGGCCATGATCTCCGATATGATTAAAACCACTCAATCGGCGGGCGAAAAGACCTTGTCGGGTGATAACGCCTTTAAACTCTACGACACATACGGGTTTCCCATCGACCTGGCCACTGATATCGCGGGGGACGCCGGTCTCGATATCGATACGGCAAGGTTTGACACCTTGATGAACGAACAGAAGGTGAAAGCCCGAGCCAGTTGGAAAGGGGGGGGTGATAGCGAAATAAACCCCACTATCGCCAAAGCCACTGCAGGACAACCAGCCACAGTTTTCACAGGTTACGAAGAGGACTCCACAGAATCTACCGTTCTTGCGATCATCTGTAATGGAGATATTGTCGATTCGATCTCCGAAGGTTCGGCCGCCACAGTTCTGCTGAATAAAACGCCCTTCTACGCCGAATCTGGCGGACAGGTATCCGATACCGGAATCGTGTCGGGCGAGACATTCCGGGTCGAGGTGACCGATGTTTCAAAACCGGATGGTGAGCATTTTCTGCATGAAATCAAGGTCACTTCCGGCAATCTTCGTGTAGGGGATAAGGTCGCGTCGAAAATTAACTACGGCAGACGCAACGCCATCAGGAAAAACCACTCCGCCACCCATCTTCTGCACTCCGCCCTGCGTCAGGCTTTAGGCGGTCATGTCAAGCAGGGTGGGTCCCAGGTGGATGAAGGGCGATTGCGATTCGATTACACCCATTTCACCTCCCCGTCGAGCGAGGAGATAAACAGGGTCGAGTCTGTGGTGAATGAAAAGATCATGGCGAACATGGCGGTCACCACCGATGTAATGGATATAAAGGACGCGGCGAAATCGGGGGCTATGGCCCTGTTCGGCGAAAAGTATGGCGAAAAGGTCCGGGTGGTCGGCATGGGAGATTTTTCCAAAGAGCTTTGTGGCGGTTGCCATGCCAACGCCACCGGTGACATCGGATTCTTCAAGATCGTATCGGAAGGGGCCGTATCCGCCGGAGTGCGACGTATAGAGGCTGTCACAGGGCAATCGGCATTCGCGCATGT
This sequence comes from Nitrospinaceae bacterium, assembly GCA_029261405.1. Taxonomy (GTDB): domain Bacteria; phylum Nitrospinota_A; class UBA7883; order UBA7883; family JAJDBK01; genus JAJDBK01. The sequence goes on along the minus strand of JAJDBK010000011.1, from coordinate 86,346 downwards.
CAAAGAGGCGGAAGACCAGCTTAAAACTTTAGGCGAGGTTTTAAAATCCTCCGGAGGAGGTCTTGCCGACAAGGCGAAAAAACTTTTGGAAAGAATAAAAGAACTCGAAAAAGAGAACAGGAGCCTGAAAGAGAAACTTTTCACCGGCGGCGGGAGAGCGGACGATTCCGTCACAGAAATAGCTGGTGTAAAAACCGTCGTTCGGGAGCTTGACGGAGCGGATGCGGAAGCTCTGCGATCCTTTATCGACGATCAGAAAAACAGGCTCGGCTCGGCGGTGATCGCGGTGGCGGCGGGACGGGACGGCAAAGCCCTGATCGCCATTGGGGTAACAAACGATCTTGTTAAAAGATTCCACGCAGGCAAGATGATTAAAAAGGCCGCTGGTCTGCTCGGCGGAGGTGGTGGTGGCCGACCCGACTTCGCTCAGGCGGGGGGGAAAAATCCGGAAAACATCAAAATCGCCCTCGACGCCGTACTCACTATGGTAAAAGAGGGGAGCGGTGAATGAAAACCCTGATAATTTTCGCAAAAGCGCCCATCCCCGGAACGGTCAAGACCCGGCTCTCAGCGAGTACCGATCTTTCCGAGGCTCAGGTGTGCCAGCTTTACGAGGCTTTCCTGCGGGACACTATCGCAGTCTCCACCATGTCATCAGCCGAGAACATCGCCATTCATTTCTCCCCCGCCAAAGAGGAGAAAATGATGAAAAAAATCGTCAGGTCGATGAACCTGGGAGCGCGGAATGATCGGCGCTTCACCTACACCCCCCAAACCGGGGAGACTTTTAGTGAAAGGGTGGCCGCCTCGTTTAAATCAGCCAGTGGCGGCGATGGTGATGAAATAATAATGATCGGCGCCGACGCCCCGATCCTGAAAGCTGAGATAATAGACTCCGCTTTCGAGTATATCTACGCCAGATCCGGCGTCACCCTCGGTCCCACCGGAGGTGGCGGTGTATACCTCATCGGTCACCCGGCGGGCGCTCCTATCGACTACGAATCGGTCTTTAACGAAGGAAGCGAGCTTGAAAACCTGCTGGAGCAGGCCAAGGGGATGAATATCCCGCTGAAACTCCTCCCTGAAATCCTCGACGTTGACCTGGAATCGGATCTCATTACGCTCATAGGCGTATGCAGAGCCATCGAATACCAGCGCCAGTTCGATGGAGGCGCTTTCCCCAGCGACACCTACAAAATCATCCAGAATCTCGGTTTGAAAGTTGTTCGCGCTTCGGATGATTCGCGTGACAAGAAAATAATCGTCACAGCGTCCTAATAATCCGGATTTAGATGACTGCCAGATTTAAATGATTGAGAAAAGAGCTGTTACGCTCCTCTCAGGAGGGCTTGACTCCGCCACTACCTTGGCTATCGCCCTGTCGCAAGGTTATGAAGTCTACGCGCTGAGTTTCGATTATGGTCAACGGCACAGTATTGAGCTTGAGAGAGCCGACCGGCTGGCAAAATCTATGGGAGCCAAAGAGCGTTCCACCATCAAAGTGGACCTTCGAGCCATAGGCGGCTCCGCCCTGACGAGCGATATCGAACCCCCAAAAGAGAGCGACCTCTCGGCGCCTATGAAACCGGGGATACCTGTAACATACGTTCCGGCGCGAAATACCGTTTTCCTGTCGCTTGCGCTGGCCTACGCCGAAACCCTCGACGCATTCGACATTTTTATCGGAGTGAACGCTCTCGATTATTCAGGCTACCCCGATTGCCGCCAGGAATATATATCTGCTTTCGAAACAATGGCAAACCTTGCCACCAAACAGGCGGTGGAGGGGAAACAAAGAACCGTAATCCACACTCCCCTGATCTCAATGTCAAAATCTGAGATTATAAAGACCGGCCGGAGCCTGAACGTGGACTATAGTCTGACGTGGTCCTGTTACGATCCGTTACCCGATGAGAAACCGTGTCTCAGATGCGATTCGTGCCGGATACGCCTGAACGGTTTTGCAACCGCCGGTCTAACGGACCCGTTACTCGGTTAGTTTCCTACCCCGCGGCGGGACAACCACCACCTGTAGCGCATGGTGGCGGTGTGGCGGTCTCTTTCTTGCTGTCTGCGCCCTTGGTCGGGCTTTTCTGGGCGTAGTCGGTCTTGAACCACCCGGTTCCTTTCAGTTGAAAGGAGTTTGAGGACATAAGTTTGCGCACCGGCCCTCCACATTTGGAGCCGCTATTGTGCTTCGTAAGGTTTTTGGCGGTGATTTTCTGGTTTACCTCAAAGACCTCGCCACATTTATCACATTCGTATTCGTATATCGGCATTATGCAATGTTCCTGAAAAGATTCAACTGCAGTATAAAATCGAAATCGTCAGTGTCAAGGGACAGGCGTGTGAAACTCTAAACAAAAGAGAGCCAGTCGAGGTATGTCCTGTCTTTTCCCCGGATGGCGTCAAAATATGCTGTCTGCAACGTTTTTGTAGTCGGTCCAATCGAACCGCTCCCGATAATCCTGCCGTCGAGCGAGTTAATCGGTGTAAGCTCAGCGGCGGTCCCGGTAAAAAAGGCCTCGTCGGCTATATAAACTTCGTCCCGGGCGAAGAACCGCTCCTGGACCTCAAGTCCCCTGTCCTGGGCTATGGATATTATCGAATCACGGGTGATCCCCTCCAGAACCGATGTCAGCGGCGGTGTTTTGAGTAGACCGTTTCTCACTATAAAGATGTTCTCACCCGACCCTTCGGCCACATATCCTGTCGGATCGAGCAGTAGCGCCTCGTCGTACCCTGCTTTCACCGCTTCATGTTTGGCCATGATCGAGTTGACGTAAGCGCCACAAACCTTCGCTTTGGTCATGAATATATTCGGGTGATGCCGTGTAAAGCTGGAGGTTTTCACCTTTATTCCTTTGGCAAGCGCCTCCTCTCCGAGGTATGCGCCCCAGGGCCAGACTGCGATGGCCACATGAACTTTTACGCCTATACAGTTAAGTCCACGCCGATCATCCCCCAGAAACACCACCGGCCTGATATAACACTCTTTCAGGTTGTTACGCCTGACGGTTTCCAAAGTGGCGGCGTTGATCTCATTCTCTGTGAACGGAACCTCAATATCGATTATTTTAGCCGAGGCGAAGAGACGTGAAGTATGCTCGCGTAACCGGAATATGGCCGAACCGTGCTCTGTTTCGTAACACCGCTCACCTTCAAACACCCCCATGCCATAGTGCAGGGTATGGGTAAGCACATGGACGTTGGCCTGGTCCCATTCGACAAAATCCCCATCCATCCAGATTTTTTCCGACCTGGGCGCTCCGCTCATCACTTCTCCACTTCATAGATATCTATACAACAATCCCCAATTTTCTCTCACAATCGAAAACCTGTCAACAAGGGGAATATTGGCGGTGTAAGTTAACCTTAGTTTCATCGTGTGGTAGCGTATCTCCATGGATATCTGGATCGCATTTTTTCGAGGCGTAAATGTCGGTGGCGCAACCAGCTTGCCGATGAAAGATCTGGTTGCGCTATTTAAAAGGCTCGGTTTTGCTGACACCAGAACATATATTCAGAGTGGCAACGTGATATTTCGGAGTCCGTCGATCCAGAGATCAGATTTGGCGAAGCGCATTAGCGATGCTATGCTGGAAAATCATGATTTTCAACCAGTTGTAATTTTGCTGAGTATCAAGGAACTGAATGAGGCTGTAACCTCAAACCCTTTCCCTGAAGCCGAAACGGACCCGAAAAGTTTACATCTTTATTTCCTTGCCGAGTGTCCGGGAAACCCGAATTTCGAGTCATTGCATCAGGTTAAATCAAAAAACGAAAGATTCGCTCTGAAGGGCAAGATTTTCTACCTTCACGCTCCAGATGGTATCGGGCGCTCGAAACTGGCGACAAAAGCTGAAAGATTTATTGGTGTTGACTCAACCGCACGCAACTGGCGCACCGCTTCCAGAGTCCTTGAGATGGCGAAATTTTTCTAATGACCGACAATGGCCTGTCACCGCCTGAATGCCAATCTGCGGTTTTTGGCTGATTTCAAGGAAAAGAGCGTACTTGCCCCGTTTCCCCCTGTTTGGAGGCGAATAACCTTCCAGAATGAGAAAAATCAGGGGCAAGCCAGTATTAACGAAAATTCACCAATATCAAGGCTACGGCGCTACAGCCGGACTCACTACCTCAAAGTTGGTTGTCCCCATGGAAGATGGAGCGTAACCCGCCGCTACAGGAATGGAGGAGAGATTGTTGTCTAAAGCCTCCATTATCACCTGCCATTTGGTCTTCCCGGCTGGCATAGCGGTGCCTGGGGGATTACCCGCCAGTTCGTTAACCATGTCGTCGCTCAGGTTAAGGGAGCCTGTATGGATATCCTCCGCGTAGAAGGTAAATCCTCCAGATGCGTCAGTAAGATATGCGCCGTAATTTCGTAGCGCGGTCAAAAACATTCGGGAGACAGGCGACAAAGCCGACTCGTCGATAACAGAGCCATCCTCGCCTACTATCGATGATTTGAGACGTATCCGTTCACCGGCTTTAAGGGCGTGCGGGTCCGTGCTGTAGTGATCTGTTTCTGTAGTAGTTGTCGGATATTGGTAATCGGATGAGTTCGGCTCTGATGGATCGGAACTCAGGTTTCGCGGTCCCGGAATCGCAAAGGCGAGAGCGTGGGCGATGACACCATTCTCAATATCCTCCGGCAGAATCGCTCCGGCCAGAAGCGCCACGCCCATTGCGCGGGCGCTCGATTCCCCTGCAGCGTTCGATCCAGTACCTGTCACGTTAAAGAAATCGACCGCGCCAGCCTCCAATACCGCAGTCCCGGTATAACCTGCGCCAAGAGATTGGCATTCACCGTTTCTTTGGGTGGTTGCGGCCCAGAATTCATACTCTGTAGCGGTAGCGGGATGGTAGAGCACAACATGACCATCAGAATCCATACCGACCGGCCCGGATGGTCTGATCTGCCCGATTGGGGCTTTTGTCGTTACCGGCCCGCCTTCCGCCTGGTTTGGAAACTTGGGGCCAGGCCACCATCTAACACCGTCGTAATCGCAGACAATCACACTTTGTTCATTGTCACCAGCTTGAAATATCGGTATGGAGAAGTCATCGTAATTAACGACGATAAAAGGCCAGTCTACGGCGCCTCCCGACGCAACCAGAGTGGAGGTGTCTCCCCGCAGGGAGCGGTAGAGGGTTTGGATCCGCTGGTCGCTGTCACCTGCTACTGCGGCGCCCACAGCGCTCTGGTTCCACGCGCTATTGGCAGAGAATAGAGGGAGTGTGAATTTGAAGGCTCTTGTCAGGCCGGTGTTTTCTGTCGTCCCTCCAGCGTCAGCGCTATCGCCACTCCCTTCTCCTGTATCACCACCCGTTTCCCCGGCATCCGTTGTAGCGCCCCCGGAGTCACCTGCGCTATCTTCGGTACTACTACTATCGCCACTCCCGCCACCTCCGCCGCTACAACCGCCGAGGGAGAGAACGCAAATCAGCGTCAGAAAAACGAACATGAGATAAACGGGTTTTTTTGTCATAATATTCACCCCTAAACAAAAATATGTCACAAAATAGAATAACTCGCTCTATCGTATCAAAAACAGATCATCCCAGAAAGAAGGAAAAGTGGTGATATGGGAAACAAACGAATTTTTGGTCTGGATCGAATTGTTTTCTACGGCAGAACCTACCCGGAATATTTAGCAATATTCGGTTTTGACGAAGAAAATCTGGCCGACAAAATAATCCTCGACTGTTGCGCCGGAGCCTCCTCATTCACAGAAACAGCTCATAAAAAAGGGATGAACGTAACCGCTCTTGATCCTCTCTACGGTCTGGACCCGCTTACAATATCGTCTGTTGGCGAGACTGATGTAGAACATGTAATGGAAAAACTGGCCGATTCGAAAGATCAGTTCAACTGGGAATATTACGGTTCCATGGAGGAACGGAAACGTCTGGCAAGATCGGCTCTGCTGGAATTTTCGGAAGGGTACCCGGAAGGGGCGCTGAAAGGGCGTTACGTCAATGGAGAGTTGCCGGTATTGCCTTTCAGGGACAACCATTTCGACCTGGCGATCTGCGCTCATTTTCTCTTCACATACTCTGACAGGTTCGAATACCGGTTTATTCTCGCATCCACTCTGGAACTAATGCGGGTAACAAAAGAGCGGGTTCTGATCTATCCTCTGCTCGGAACCGACGGAGCGGAGTACGTTGATCTCGCCAGACTTCGCGCAGACCTTGCCAACAAAGGGGTCGAAACGTCAACTAAACGGACAAGGTTTTCGTTTCAGAAAGGCGCAAACCTTGTACTGGAGCTAAACGAATAGTCATCGACTCATATAGCTTCCCAACGCCTCTTTCCACGGTTGCAGAAGTTCATCTATATTCGTCGTCACGAGATCGATTGAGTTGACCCTGATATTCACTTTCTTAAATGTCACTTCACCAACCATTCTGGCCGGTGTTCCGTTCTTTTTCGCCATCTCAATGATTTTACCGGCAAGGTCGGGGCGACACGACGCTACCGCTCTTGCCTGACTCTCCGAAAAGAGAAACCGGTCGGGGGAAAGCTCTGTAGTAAAAGATACGTCAAACCCCAATATTCCGGGATTTTCTGATGAAAACGCCGACTCCGCCAGCGCAACCCCTACTCCACCGTCTGAAATGTCGTGCATGGAGTTTACCAGTCTTTCGTCGGCCAGAGCGATCATAAGCTTCTGCAGGGCAAGCTCCTTGGCAAGGTTCACACCTGGTGGGCCTCCCCTCTCCTGCCCATGTATCACAGAGAGGTATTCTGATCCACCGATCTCGTCAAACGTGGCGCCTAACAGGATGATGATATCCCCTTCGGTTGCAAAGAACTGAGTTACCGCTTTAGAGCTGTCAGCAAGAAGCCCCACGGCGCCTATGGCGGGAGTCGGGTAGATCGGTGTCTCTCCTGTCTGGTTGTAAAAAGAGACGTTGCCGGAGACAACAGGCGTGTCAAGCTTCAGGCAAGCTTTGCTGATCCCTTCGATGGAGTTTATGAAACGCCACATAACCTCCGGGTTTTCGGGACTGCCGAAGTTAAGACAATCGGTTATGGCAAGCGGTTTGGCGCCGCTACAGGCAACGTTGCGGGTCGCTTCGGCCACCGCCTGCATTCCGCCCATATACGGGTCGATATAACAATACCGGCTGTTGCAATCCACGCTCATGGCGATCCCTTTACCGCTACTTTTGATCCGGATAACGGAGGCGTCGGAACCAGGTTTCACCACCGTGTCGGTACGAACCATATGATCGTACTGCCGATAGACCCACTGCCTTGAGCAGATGTTGGGTGAGGCCAGCAATGTCTGAAGGGTTTTGCAATAATTCTCAGGCGCCGGAACCCGGGTAAAAGTCTGTACCTCCTCAATATTGAGGGGTGGCAACGAAAGTCTGGAAAAGTGTGGCGCCATCTGGGCCAGCCTGAGCGCCGGGACATCGGCGACGATCTTTCCATTCTCTGTCAGTCGAACCTGCCCGTCCCCCGTAACCTCTCCGATCACCTCGGAGCAGAGGCCCCACTTGGTGAAAATTCCCTTGACCGCCTCTTCAGTTCCGGGTCTGCAAACAAGCAACATGCGCTCCTGCGACTCGGACAACATGATCTCGTAAGGGGTCATCCCCTCCTCGCGCCGGGGAACCTTGTCAAGGTTGATTTCGACCCCCGTACCAGCCCTTCCGGCCATCTCGAACGACGACGATGTCATGCCGGCGGCGCCCATATCCTGAATACCGACGATATAATCGGTTTTAAAAAGTTCCAGGCACGCTTCGAGTAACAGTTTTTCGGTGAACGGATCACCAACCTGTACCGTGGGGCGTTTCGCCTCTGTAGCCTCGGAAAATTCTTCCGACGCCATGGTAGCGCCATGGATGCCGTCCCTGCCTGTGGCGGAGCCTGCGTAAATAACCGGGTTTCCCACCCCTTCGGCCTTGCCGAGAAAGATTTTTTCTATTTTTACAACGCCGAGGTTAAAGACGTTAACCAGACAGTTGCCGTTAAAACTCTTGTTAAAGGAGAGCTCCCCGCCGATGGTCGGAACGCCGATACAGTTGCCGTAACCTGCAATACCGGAGACCACGCCATCGAGAAGATATTTTGTCCTGGCATTATCCTGACTGCCGAACCGTAAAAGATTGAGCGACGCCACAGGACGGGCGCCCATGGTGAAGATGTCACGCAGGATCCCGCCCACACCAGTTGCGGCGCCCTGGTACGGTTCTATGAACGATGGATGATTGTGCGACTCCATCTTGAAAACCACTGCGTCGCCATCACCAATATCGACCACTCCGGCGTTCTCGCCCGGCCCTTCTATTACCTGTGGGCCATCGGTGGGAAATTTACCCAGATGGATTTTGGAACTCTTGTATGAACAGTGTTCGCTCCACATGGCTGAAAAGAGTCCAAGCTCCACCTTTGTCAAGGGGCGGCCAAGGATCTCAATGGCCAGGTCGAACTCCTCCATGGTTAATCCACACTTGGACGCCGCTCTTACGAGTTGGGTCGTGTCATCCATCAGTTTTCCATTCCCAAGCTATAAGTTACGATAATCTGATATGGTATAGTGAGCTATCCCGGCGTGTAAACGCCAATGTTCAAACGCCGGTCACCATGCAATCACCTTACACATACTATTACTGTTTATTTATAATGTCACTTGCCAAACCCGCCGTCTCGTTACTGCTCGGCTCGTCCGATTATTTGATGACTGAAGCTTACGCCGGTTTCTTCACCGAAAATGGATGGACGGTCAAAACAGGCCGACCCGAAGAGGCTGACCCTTCCGATCATTTAACCCTGTTCGGGTTCTCGGAGGTGGCGCGGGCGCCTGAGACCATGCGGGCTATTCCCGCCGGAAGAACAGCGATAGATTTTCATTGCGAACCCCGTTTTGTCAACGATCCACACTCTTTCCCTCTCCATCTGCTCGATAATATTACCGTCATAATCCATGACCACGAAGCGGAAAGTTTTCTGCGGGAGAGGGTGAGACCTTTGCACGCCAGAATAGTCATGGCCCCTTACCCGGACGGGGGAATCGGCGCCGAACTTATTCATGGTGATACGCAAGTATACGTCCCGGAGGTATTTGCCGGTCACCCCTGGCTTGATGATCTGGATGTAATCCCGCTTTCCATCAACCATCCGCCCGTAAAGATGTCGAACAGGGCTTTTCTGGCGGTTCCCGAATACCATCCATCGGTATGGCTGGCTTTAGGTTATTTTGCGAACAGCGGCCTTGGCGCTGTGGCGCCAGGTGTGGAATCGTTCAGGAAAACGGTTTTTTCCGGTACTCTCCTTTTTGACCCTCTCTCGAAGGAGGATTTTCGGCAAAAAATCTCCATACTCTGTCGGCCCACTCCGGGAAAAACCAATAACCGGGATTTGAGAGTAGGCGTGGTGGTTCCCATGTGCAGGAAGAACGCTCCAGGAGGGGCTGAAACTGCGGCGATGGGGCTTGCGCGGGCGTTCCTTGCCGCCGGAAACCGGGCTGAGGTGTTATCGACCACAACCGACTCAATGATCGACTGGAACAACAACCTGGCTGTCGGCCCCGGCGTTGAAGAGGGGCTTACCGTGCGACGGTTCAGGGTGGACAATGTAGATCCGAAACGCCACCACCAGATCGGGCACCTCATCAATACTCGGGAAAATCTTTCGTGGACCGAAGAGACCGACTGGATGCGATCAACCATCAGATCGACCGATCTGGACGACTACCTGCGGGCAAACCTCGACGACTACGACGCCCTCTTCTATTTCCCCTATCTTTACGGCACAACATACTGGACCAGTCAGGTGGTTCCGGAGAAGAGTTTTCTGTTCCCCTGCTACCACGACGAACCCCCCGCCTACACTGGTGTTTTGCGACAGAACGCCCAGTGGGTTAGGGGCCTGTTTTTCAACACCTTTGCGGAAAAACGGCTTGCCGAAGGTTCCATAGGTATCTCCAACGTAGCGGGTAGTGTCGCAGGTCTGGGCGTTAACCTCGATGAAAAGGGGGACCCTGACAGGTTCCGGGAGAAATTCGGTGTAACCGGCGATTTTCTTCTCTATGTTGGAAGGCTCCAGCGGGAAAAGAATGTGGGGGAGTTGGTCGATTTCTTCTCCGCCTACGCCGGGAAAAAACAGAACGGAAAAGTCGGTCTGATACTGGCCGGAAGCGGCAATTTAAAGATCGCCGACGATCCATCGAAAAATCTGCGTAACATAGGGTTTATAAGCGAACAGGATAAAATCGACGCCTACTCCGCCTGTACGGCGTTTGTACTCCCGTCTGTTCAGGAGTCTTTTTCCATAGTAATGATGGAAGCGTGGTTGCAGGAAAAACCGGTTTTGGCTCACGGTAAATGCAACGTTTCGCGGGAGCATCTGTTTTCCCGCAAATGCGGGCTTCTTTATTACGACGAGGAGACCTTTGCCGAATCTTTGAACGTTATCGTTTCAGACCCTGAGGCCGCAACCCTCATGGGGGAGGCTGGCAGAAAATACGTCCTTGAAAACTACGTCTGGGAGAGGGTGGTCGAGCGGGTAAAAAAGAGTCTGGACGAGCTTGAACCGGAGCCACTTACCAGACGATTGGGTAAAGTATTAAAAGAGAGCCTCACAGGAAAACCGTTCGGTGGAGAAGAGCTTGAGCGTAGAATGGTGGCTGTGGCGCAAAGAAGGTCTGAAGGCGACACCGTAGGCCGGATGGCGTTAAGGGACCTGGTGGACCGGCACGGCGAACTGGCCGACATCCACATCAAATACGAGGATTTCTCCGACCGGGCGTTTATAGGTTCTCTCCTGAGCCGGATTCGCCGGATCATGACCCGCCACCTGAAAGTCAACTACCTAGACAAGCTCGAAAGCAGGCAGATCGAATTTAACAAAAGGACAACCGAAATCCTCCGAAAACTGTTCGATCATGTAAAATAGTGTATCGCTGATAACATGTGGAATTGCGATGTTTAATATCTATCACAAGTCTGGCGCCTCCAGCGTATCGGAAAAAATATCGACCGGCAACCCGGTGGAAGCCGAAGCGCACTATTTTCGCCTCTGCAAAAACAACATGGGTAAAAGTGGCTCGGTTATTGTGGAGTCAACCCTGCCCAGCATGGTAGCCCCAGGCGATTACAAGACCGATAACCTGTGGCCCGGAAACCGTGAACAGGTGGAGAAACGACACAAGCAGATCTGGGCCACTCCCGAAACCGGCTGGACGGGAGCCACCCCATTTCAGGCGGAGGGGCTTAAGAACGCCACCGGCGCAGGATCGACGGAGATGGGGAAGATCATAAAAAAAGGGGATGACATCGGTGGGGGTGGATTCGCTGTCAGCGCCAACACCCGGTTGAGATTGCCCTGGGAGTCGTGGTCGTCCCTGATGAGAAAGATGAGGTAGCCAGAATCGGTTATCTGGTTTCTGGACTGAACCTGTACCCTTTTTTCCCCTCCCGCTTCACATGGTACATAGCCTGGTCAGCCGCCTTGAACAGATGATCGATATCATTTCCATGGTCAGGCCAGATACTGATCCCGACGCTGGCGCCGATTTCAAATGAGCGCCCTTCGAAAACAACAGGCTCACCAACGGAAACCACAATCTTCTCCGCTACCCGTACAAGGTCTTCCTTGTCGGCTACCGACTCCACCAGCACGGCAAACTCATCACCACCTGTCCGGGCCACACAATCGACCTCCCTGCAACTCCCGGTAAGCCTCATGGCCACCACCGAAAGAACATGATCCCCGGCGTGATGACCTGCAATATCATTCACCGGTTTGAAGTTGTCAAGATCGATCATCAATAGGCCGAACTTTTGGTTGTGGCGGGTGGCGTTGGCTGTGAAACGTTTATAGACCTCGTTCAATAGCCTGCGGTTTGCAAGTCCCGTAAGGTTATCGTGGTTTGCGTGATGGATGGTCAGCCGGTTTGCCTGTTCCCTTTTCTCGATCTCCTCCTTCAACCGCTCGGCAAGTTCGACCCCCTCTACCTGTACCCCACCTATTCTGTGAGAGGTCCGGAGAATCAGGGTGAGCCAGATCAGCCCGGAAAATGCCATGAGGAGGGAAAAGTTGTCGCCTGCGATAAAAAACCAGATAATTATGGGACCCAGGGAGGTCAGGTTCAGGATATAGACATACGGCATTATCATCGAATAACCGATGCCGCCAATGGCGCCGAGCGCGGAAAGCGCGACAAACAAAAACACCCGTAGTAATACCGGGTCTGAAGAAAAGGGCGCCCACGCCAGCAGTCCCCAGACGAGACTGATGCCCGCCCCCAACGCCATCCGCACATTGGCCATGTGAGCCGCTTCGTCTGGTAAAAGACGTATCACCGGATTCCGTTTTTCGTACCAAATGATTACGATGGTAAATACAAGTAGAAGCAGGAGCCACGATTCAAGATAAACCATCGGGATGGAGTCAGCGAAGACGTAACTTATGAATAACGCGCCAAACATGAGGCGGATCATATTGCCACTGGAATCGGAAAACGCCATCCGTATCCGCGCAAGCTTCACCCGTTCGGAGTGGCTGTATAAGGCTTCCGCTCTATGTATCGAGCTGTCGTATTTGTCCATAATTTATGAAAGGTTATCCGGCAATAACAGATTTTATGGGTTGCGAAGACTCGCCATTATAAACGATTATCGCAAGTGTGTGAAACAGTAACGAAAACCGGCGAGAAAGGTGAAGCCAGCCGAACCACGCGAGCTACGGAGCCGTCAGGCTATCGGCCACCGTCGAAAGAGCTGTGGAGCTTTCGTGGCGTCGTCCTTTTATCAGTTTCACATAAGAGCTCGAAATCCAGCCGTTGTGTTCTTCCAACTCCACGTTCAGCCATCCTCTCTGATCTCTTTTGACACGCGCCAGGTCACCAAGAACAAGAGAAGTTACTATCGGATATTCCTTGCCGGGACCGGACCGGACATATAGCAGGTCAACCGTCACCATCGCTACATTCCCTTCGTCGGAGATATCAACGGTCCGCATAGTCGGTTCGGGTAGCGCTGTAGTCGTTTCTGTTTCGGCTACATTCACATCTTCTCCCATTCTTCGCAGAAAGTTCGAGTTTACCCAACCGGTATTGACACCTCGATGATTTACATCAAACCACGACCCGTCAACCGCTTCAATCGTTACCACATCCCCCTCCTCGAGCGAGCTTATAACCGGAAAATCCATACCTGGCCCCTCGCGTACATTCAAAGACCAGCTCAGGACTACGGCCTGGCCCTTGACCAGCGCCACTTCCTCTTCGGTAGTGTCTATCTCCGGTTTTTTTCCTTCATCAAAGTCGGCGCTCTTCTCCGCCACTGTTGTCTCGTCCTTGCCCACTTCCAGCCCCATTTCAATCGCGCCCATTATTCCTTCGTATACGGCGTTCTGAAAGCTCGCATCCTTAAGCTTCTTTTCCATAGTCCTGTTCCGTACAGTAAGCGATTTCACCTCCTCCTTCATCACAGCCACATCCTCTACGTTCTGATATGTGGACATGGAAGAGACGACTATGCCCACAAGCGTGAGCAGTAGCGCAAAAAGACCGGAAAGGGTGATTTTGGACATGCCGATGTTGTACCGGTCCCATGTCTCGGTGGTTATGGCCATCACAGCGGCGAAAAACAGTATGGCAATACCGATAAAACTATACATCAAAGTTACCCTTTACACTACGTCAGTTGGTGTTAGCTGTATCAGGAGCAATACAAACCCCGATTGAACCGGCTTGGCACACAGTTACGCCATCTACCCAGGTGGCGCCTTCGAAAATCGCTGTCACGAGATAGGTGGCGTATGCGCTCGTTATTGTAGAACTTGTAAGTGTTGAGTCACGAAAAATCGTTCCAAATGTATAAGCGTCTGTAAAGTCGGCATAGGTCAGGTTGGCTTTTGTAAAACTGGCCCAATTGACCGTTGCCCCGGAGAGATTGGCGGAGGTGAGGTTTGTGTCGCTTAAGTCGGCGGAGGTCAGGTTGGAGCTTGACAGGTTTATGGAGGTCATGTCCGCCTTGGTGAATATCGCAGACGAGATAGCCGCATTGGAGATGTCGGCGCTTACGAGAGACGCGCTGGTAAGATCCACCCCTGTGAGGTCGTATCCAGCTAGCGGCGCCTGATCAAGGTTGCACGACACACATGCGCCGGTGGTGAGCAGGGTCTCGATATTCTCGTCGAGCTGGCTTATGGTCGTGACTGTGAACAGGTCACTGACACTACCGATCGTAACCGTGCACTCCGTGGTAATCCCGTTCTGCTGGTTGGTAAGAATTTGGATGGCAATTTCGTAATCGATGGTGACGTTGCCGGAGTTCTTGTTCGTCTCGGTCCCGTTTATGACAAGCGTTCCACATGTCGTCAGAACGGAGATGACCGTATCAACACCGGTAACGGTTATGGTGTCGCTTGTGATGTAGGTGTTCAGAGCGGCGTCGGCGATATCTGAAAAATCGAAAGTATCAGGTTTATCGTCCACACTACCCGTGCCATCGCCCGCGCCATCGCCCGTTCCATCGCCAGCGCCTGTACCCGCGCCATCACCTGTAGCAGGATCAGGCTCCGTGCTGTTTCCGCCCGGATCGACGCTTATATCCCCCGGCAAGGTTCCACTTTCGTTGTAGTCTCCATCAAGAAAGCTGTCGGCGGCGTCAGCCATCCCGTCAACAACCGCTTCACTGTCCTGATCGTCCAGGGTCCCATCCGACAGGTCGTCCCGCAAAGCGTCAAGCCGGTCCAGGAGATCCTCCGGCTCAAGCCCTTCGTCGGCTATCTGTTGTGACATGGACGAAATTATCAGACCATACTTCGCCTCGTCGCTTGACGGATCGACGGTTACTCCTTCCCGGGTAAAGTCAAATGGTATGGTGGTGGCGATATCGACTCCACTTAAACCCAGGAGATCAGCTACATTGGTATTGGCGTCATTTATCGCCGAGAACGGGTCTGTACCACCGTTGATGCTATTGAGCGCCTGACCGGTGGCCAGGTGGGTGAGGGGTGTTATCACCACCGTCCTTACACCGGTTTCGAGACTGACCGGCACTATGTATATCAGGGCCGTAAGCTCCACACCGTCGGCCATGAAAACGGTTTTGCGCGTAGCTTCATCCACATACGATCCCCCGGTCGCCACCAGAAGCGCCGGCCCGGAGACCGTGGTCTCAAACCCGAAATTGCCATATTCGTCGGTTCGTGAGGTGAGTATCGTTCCCGCTCTGTAACCATCGCTGTCGATCATGATGGCCGAAACCGTTCCGTTGATAAGCGGACCCTTGATCGCTTTCCCGTTAAACGACACCACTTCTGAAAAGACCATGGATGTCGAGCCGCTCCCTCCGCTACACCCGGCGTAAAAAGGGATAACCGCAACGAGCAACAGGTAGAAGTTTATCTTTCCCACTTTCACAAAAACCACCTATTTATTACGGCAAGCGTATATATGTTAAAATCATCAACACAACGATTATAGCGGGTGGTCTATTGAAAGCAAGTTATCTGACAGGGTGGGTGTTAATCCTTCTTGGCGCCTTTTTCACCCTGGTCTCATGCGGTTCAAAAGTGGAGGATCCTGTTATTATCCCTCCGGCGGAAATTACCGCAACAGTCGGACCGGCGGAGGTGACCCTCCTGTGGCCTGCGATTCAGGACTCATCCTACTATCTTGTCTTCTGGGATTCGGCGGCGAACGTCACCCGGACAGACAATTACGTCATTTCCTACGAGCCGGGCGTGGTTATCCGCGACCTCAAAAACAGCGTGGAGTATTTCTTCGCTGTGGCTTCGGTCAGCTTGAGCGGTGTCGTAGGGGGACTTTCCGCCGAAGTATCGGCCATCCCCCTGCCGAACGCTCCGTCTACCCCGACGAATCTGTCGGCTGTGTCTGATATAGGCCAGATAACTCTCTCCTGGTCCGGCCCAAGGGACGCCGACTCGTACAACGTCTACTACAACACCGTTGGCGGAGTGAGCGACACCGACCCGTCGTTTGAAGTTACAGGCGCCACCTCATACGTCCACGCCGGTCTGCCAGCCGGAGTGACATATTTCTACCGAATAAGCGCCGTTAACACAGGCGGGGAAAGCGGTCTCTCCGCTGAGGTCTCCGGCACACCGGTGGAAGAACTGTTACTGGATGAAGATACTGGTATTGCCGGGTAGAGTGTGACAATGAGCGGTTCAAAAGAGTCAAACGTGGAGACCGGTGACAAACCGAAAAATATACTGGAAAACAAAATTGTCCTGATCGGACTGCTTATCCTTTTGACGCTCATTCCTCTGGGCATGATAAACGGTGTTATTTCTGAACGAGCCGACCTGAGCGTAAACGTGGCCAAAGAGGTCAGTGAAAGCTGGGGAGGCAAACAAGACCTTACCGGGCCGGTTATAGTTGCTCCATACCGCGTATATTTCACCAACAAAAACGGCGAGAAGAGATCACGGATCGAAAACGCCTATTTTCTCCCCGACTCACTATCGATCAGAGGAACAGCCGATCCAGAGATAAGAAATCGTGGCATCTATCAGGTAGCTGTATACAAGGTGAAACTTCTGGTTAGCGGCGAATTTAACTCACCCGATTTTTCCAAACTCAAAATCGACGAAAAAGACCTGCTCAAAGATGAAATCCACCTGGCGTTCGGTGTGCCCGACACAAGGTCGCTTGATGGAGAACTGCTGATATCGTGGGACGGCAAGGAGATTCCTTTTCTCCCCAGCGTCAAGGGTTGCAAGCTGTTTAAACAGGGAATCCATGCGCCACTGCCGACCCCTGAGGGGGGATCGAGGAAGATCGGGTTTTCGTTCAGTATCGACCTTAACGGTAGTGAAGACCTCTTTTTCAGACCAATGGGGAAGACAACCACAGTCACCCTGGCGTCACCCTGGCCCGACCCCAGCTTTCAGGGAAATTTTCTGCCGGTAAAACGGACAGTTTCGGACGATGGGTTTACAGCAAGATGGGATGTGTCGTTCTTCGGCAGATCGTATCCGCAGAAGTGGAAAGCCTCCGAACACTCTATTGGCAAATCACGGTTCGGCGTCCGGCTCGTCATTCCTGTCGATTTTTACACGAAAATCAAACGGACCACCAAGTACGGAATTTTGTTTATCGCCCTTACCTTTATAGCGTTTTTTATCTTTGAAATTACCAACAGGTATCAGATTCACCCGGTCCAGTACCTGATGATCGGTTTTGCGTTATCCCTTTTCTATCTGATGCTAATATCAATATCGGAGCATATCGGATTCTGGAAAGCGTACATGATAGCCACCCTGGCCAACGTCGGAATGATAACCCTCTACTCCCGTTCGATTCTCAAAAAATCCCGGCAGGTATATATGATCTCCTGTATCCTTCTGTTCCTCTACGGCTTCCTCTACACGCTGATGAGCCTTCAGGATTTTGCATTGTTGTTCGGGTCAGCGGGTCTCTTCGTATTCCTCTCAGTGGTAATGTACATAACCAGAAACATAGACTGGTACGAGCGCCGGGGGCACACCCATTCTCGCTAACGCTGGGAATCGCGAGACTGATTAAAAGCTGTTCGCCGTGGCCTCTGACCAGGGCTTCGGCGCCGGGGGCACACCCAGCATCGCTTGTATGATAGTGATTAGGTGAAAATGAGCCGGGACACAGTTTCGCATTTGCCGACTTACCCGGACAAACAGCGATAGCAATCCCCCGCTTCAGCCATCGTGCGTCGATGAGGAATCTAACGGCGTCTTTTCAGATGACCATCGATTTTTTGCAAGCTAACGCCCGGTAGGCCGTCCCGACTCGTTCCTGTTCTACCGTACTTGATATATAGAATCTAACGCTGGGATTCTGGCGGCTGTTCAGGTGCGCGTCGGGGGGGTCGCTTCGCTCCCTGCCTCCGGCCCTTTTGAGGGCGATTAAAAGACCCACCTTCGAAAGTACCTCCAACGCACTGCTAAAGTTGGGTCATACCCGCCTTTACACAAGAGGCAATCGTCACCTGTGGTGCAGAAAAATATAGTACGATGAAGTGGTACACGATAAACGCAATGCACCCAAATATGAAGGATAAATGCAAATCTTCTCTGTATGTGTAGGCATCATTTCCAAGCCCTTTCACTTTTTTCGATAACTCAGGCTTTTCCGCTGGGCTTTCTGTGCCTTGGTATGTGTACCTTACGATAGCGTCATTTGCGATAAGGCTCTTTAATGCGTTTAGAATACTCCAGCCCCAGCAACAAAGAGCAATTACCAGAAAGATCAGGGCCACTAAACCAGCACCCTTAACTTCAGCAGATTCGTGGAGAGCAAACGCTATCGCCGCTCCGTCCATCCCGATGATAAGTTTGTCATAATTCGCGTGGCTACTAATATGCATCTTCCAAGATTCAAATGCGATAGCTTTATCCTCTTTTTCCCTCATTTTCTCGTCCATCATTATTCCCTTGTAAAGTTTGTACCTGTCATTTTTTTTATTTGCGTCTCAATTTATGATGCTTTCAATATGGGATCGCATCGCCGGTTTGTAAAGGAGACGTAATATTATTAATGCTTTTTCCTCCCTCTCCTCTCGTGAAGGATACGTCCGTTTCCTGAGCGGTCGGTGGGGGGAGTTGATTGAACGAGCCGGAGCTAAGAAATCACGGACGACATCCCGGAGCCTCCACCTTGTGGGAAAGTAAGCCAGATAGTTTAATCCATGTCCATTTTTAAACTATTAAGGGAACGGAGTTATCCCACTCTCATCCTTGTCACCATGACTTAGATAGCAGTGGTGGGTGGAGCGGTAAGGCCGCAATTGGGTGTGGCCCCGCCACCCCGGCGAACAGATGTAAACGGACCATCGGTTTTCCAGCGAAGCGATATTGGGTGTGCGCCACGCACCTAGTATTTGAATCTTGTTACTACTTTGTTTAGTCGTTGTGCGTGTTGGGATAGTTCCATGGCTCCTGCGTTTGACTGACTGGCGTTCATGGCGGTTTTGCGGGAGGCTTTGTCGATTTCAGTTATATTTTTTGAGATATCGACACTCGCATCGGAGACATGTTTGATTTTTTCGGCGATATCATCGGCAAGATGGGAGGAGGTGGCTGAGTTGCTGGCTATTTCGTTAATGGTCGCAGATTGTTCTTCCACGGTTGAGGAGATGATATGTGAAATCTCGTTCATATCGGAGATAACTTCACTGATCGATTTTATCGATGTAATGGTGTCGGTAATGGTCGATTGCATTACCGCTATCTGATCTGAAATATCCTCGGTGGCGGCGTTGGTTTGTCTGGCTAGGTCCCGCACCTCATCGGCGACCACGGCGAAACCTCTGCCAGCTTCTCCGGCGGCGGCGGCTTCGATGGTGGCGTTGAGGGCCAGCAGCTTTGTCTGGTCAGCGAAACCTTTAATAGTGTCGAGGACCTTATTTATTTCTACAGATGATTCGCTCAGGCGCAATATGGCAGAGTTTGCTGAAGTGGCTCGTTCGTTGGCGTTTTGTGCGATGCCAAGACCCTTCAATGTGCTTTGCGACACTTCGTTGATTGAAGCGCTCATCTCTTCCATGGCGGCGGCCACGGCGGAGACAGATGTGGACATGGAATCGGCTGATTCGGCTATATCGGAAATGTTGTTTTTCGATTCTTCGATGGCGCCGGACGCGCCTGATGAGTCTACCCGCATTTGGTCCGCTGTCACTGCCAGCATGGCTGACGAACCATCGAGTTCTTTAGCCGTATTGGCCAACGCGCCACTCGATTGTGCGATATTCTTAATAATATCTTGGGTTTTTTCGATGAAAATGTTCGTCCATTCGGCCATTTCACCAATCTCATCTTCACTGGCAACCGTGATTCTCGCTGTCAGGTCTCCTTCTCCTTCAGCAATGTTCTGGATGGCGGAAACGGCGTTTCGAATCGGTGAAACGAGCCGGTTCGACATGATTATCGCCAGAGTGAAGCCGAAAACGAGACCGAGGAGCGTAACTCCAACAAGAAGGGAAGTGGATGAGATGATAGTGTCATGCAAATTTTTCAGGATCTGTTCTGTCAGTTCGTTGGTTCCGGTAATTCCATCCCCTCCTTTTTCCAGTTCGGAGAGTTTATCCACCAATCTGCGACCAATCTTTCCAAACTCTTTTTCGGTGGTTATGTATTCTTCGGTAACGGCCACAAGCCTGTCAGCTTTTGATACGAGTTTCCCGAATGATGATGACACATTGCTGTTGGCTGGAAATACCTTGCGCAGGCGATCACCGTACCGCTCGAATTCGAGCTTGATTTCGCTGTCGGCATAGGCGGCGTAGTCGTTGACCGCCATTATGTAGTTTTCGATCAGCAATATGTCCGACAGGTCATGCCCATTTTTTTGTGCTACCGATTTCAGGTTTACCGCCGCCAGATCAGCTTCACTCATAGCTTCGTATTTACCTATGGCCAGCCCAAGCAGTTTTGCCTCCAGCTTCCTGGTGGTTTCAAAATCGGTTTTTGCGCTGTCTATATATTTGGCCGGAATGATGCCTTTGATGCGAAGTTTGGCCATAGACTCCTGGAAATTTTTGGCGTTTTTATCGGAGGTCTCTTTACCGTCGACCTGCGCTTCCTCCGAGTATTGCCGGGTGTTTGCGCTGACAACCCACATGTACGATCCGACATCAATCATACTCTCCATGACGATATCGGATGCGTCCCAGACTTCCGTCAATTCATCATTTACGATAGTTGAAATATAGGTATTGCTCGAATATCCGACTGCGCCAACCACTGCAATCATAAACGCCATGGCGAAAAACGCCAGAATCATCTTCCCCTGGATGCCAGCTACACTAAAAACCGACCTTTTATGGGAGCGAATCGACGAGGTTCTTGAAGTAGTTGTCGTGTCCTTTCTCGTAGTTTCCTGTTCCCCGGCGTCCAGAAGGAATTGGGTATACCCCTTATCGACCTTGAGGATATGGTTCTGCAACCACTCCGTGAGGAATTTCATCAGTTTTACGCTGACGGAAAGCTCGCCGCTCTTTACTTTCTCCGCATATCCGATCACCTCGTTGACAAGGTTGACATGCAGTTTTTTGTGGGCGTCGAGGTCCGGGTATTTGCTTCTGGCAAGTTTCGCTTCTTCCTCAGCGAAATGTGTAGCCGTATAATCGACGAGGCTGTTGAGTATTTTCTCGATCTCACTCATATCAGCGCCACTTTTCATGGCGGTGTGAAGCTGGTTTATATAGTCGAAGATCTTCTTGTGTTGTCTGTCTATCTCCTCGACTCGGACGCTGTACAGATCGTCCCACTCAACATAAGCCATATTCGCCTCAGGGTTTTTTGTTCAAGGATGTACTGAATAGGTTCTCAGTTTTCAGAATCGAGAAATTCGTAGACGGTCTCGCCCGGTTTGACAAGCCCCAGGCTCTCCCTGGCGATCGATTCGATATAGAGATCACTGGTCTCAAGCGCCAGGAGTTCCATTCGCAATCGGTCGTTTTCGTCCTTTACGGCGATGATACGATCGTCAAGAGAGACGATGGCTTTTTCCAGTTCAAAGACATCGGCAAGCCCGTTCTGCTTATGGTAAGCGGCGAATCCTAGCGCAACAGCCACCATAACCACCATAAGCGGAAGAAAGAATTTCTTACTCTTTTCCATCTTATGGATTATACAACAGACTTGGTCTAGCTATGATGGGAAACCTTGGTTTCGCCACCTTACCGTATTGAATAAAAGACATCCCTGCCCCGGTAGAGGGCGGTTGCGCCGAGTTCCTCTTCGATTCTCAGTAGCTGATTATATTTGGCTATTCTGTCTGTCCTGCTCATTGACCCGGTTTTTATCTGCCCGGAGTTAACCGCAACGGCAAGGTCGGCTATCGTCGAGTCTTCCGTCTCACCGGAGCGGTGTGATACCACGCAGGTGTATCCGGCTCTGTTGGCCATGGCGATGGCTTCCAGGGTTTCGGTTATTGTTCCTATCTGGTTTACCTTGATAAGGATAGAGTTGCCCACTCCCTCCCTGATTCCTCTCTCGAGGATCTTCGTATTGGTGACAAAGAGGTCGTCCCCAACTATTTGCACTTTTGATCCAAGGGCATCTGTCATCTTCTTCCAGCCATCCCAATCGCTCTCGTCATGGCCATCTTCAATCGATATTATCGGGTAGCGTTCGACCATATCGGCGTAGAATTCAACCAGGTCTTCGGCTGACTTTTCCGGTTTTTCTTCGGCGGTCAGAATATATTTGCCATCTTTGTAGAATTCGGACGAGGCCGCGTCAATAGCCAGGAGTACATCTCCTCCCGGCTCGTAACCGGCTTTTTCGATAGCCTCCACTATCACGTCGAGAGCTTCAAAGTTACTGCGCAGGTTCGGGGCGAAACCACCTTCGTCCCCTACGGCGGTGTTTAATCCTTTTTTCTTCAGGACGCTTTTCAAGTTATGGAAAATCTCACTGCCGCAACGGATAGCCTCGGTGAAGTTTTTTGCGCCCACCGGCATTATCATGAACTCCTGGATATCGACGTTGTTGTCGGCGTGACTGCCGCCATTGATGATATTCATCATCGGGACCGGCAGTTCTCTTGCGTTAACACCTCCCAGGTAGCGGTAGAGGGGCAGGTCGGCTTCGTCTGCGGCGGCTTTGGCAACAGCCATCGACACACCCAGGGTAGCGTTGGCGCCCAGGACATTTTTATTTTCTGTCCCGTCGAGGTCGAGCAGAATTGCATCGATACCGCTCTGATCGGAAGCCTCTACCCCCTCAAGTAGTCTGCCCGCTATCACAGTGTTGACGTTTTCGACGGCTTTGCCCACACCTTTGCCCATATATCTGCTTTTGTCTCCGTCCCGCATCTCCAGGGCTTCCCTGGAACCGGTGGACGCGCCGGACGGCACTGCGGCTCTGCCACTGGCGCCCGATTCGAGAGCCACATCGACTTCGATAGTGGGATTGCCACGGGAATCGAAAATCTGCCGAGCGTTGACATGTACTATTTCACTCATGATGACCCCTCGTTCACTTGTAGTTTTATAGCGTTGGTTACTGTCTTATAATACCAGAATCGGTCGATAAGTAGTGGAGAATCAGGTTTAGCCCGGCTTCTTCATGTGATATCGTAACGAGGGTAAGACTCGGTCTGGTTTCACTTGAGTATCGTAATAAACTAGTTAAGGAGAAGAGATGGTGGCGGCGGCCTCTTCGGTGTCTATCCCTTGTCCGTCGTGTAAAACCAAGGCCAAGGCGCCGGTCAACAAGATCTCTGTTAAAGGTATTATCTATTCCTGCCCGAATTGCAAAACAAAAATCAGGGCCGCCCGGGACGGCAGAAAAATCTCCGCGAGAAAAGCGAGCGATGATGAGATCGCCGCCCTGGAGCCGCCCCCTCCGCCTCGAAAGGGGAAAATCGAAAAGAGTGAAGCTGAAATTCCCGCCTGGGTTGTGACTTTCGCAGACCTGGCCACCTTGTTGCTGACGTTTTTCGTTCTCATCCTCTCTTTTTCAAATATGGATGTAGTGAAATACCGTGAACTGGTCGGTTCCATGGCCGAAAGGTTCGGGGTAAGCGATCTGACCAGTGGCTCCTATCAGGCGGTCTCCCAGGGTGAGATGGCCGATGTAGACAGCAATATAAGCGCGGCCAGTTCCAGCCCGAGGGAGAAGCTCGTTAATGTTGTGCATGACGCTGTGGTCCGGGAGGGCCATCAGGGTTCGGCCTCCATAACTTCCACCGACGAAGGGGTCAGAGTCAGAATGAAAAGCCGCCTGCTATTTAAGGCCGGTACGGCGGAGTTGAACCCGAAGGGGGTCGGTTTTCTCGACAGCGTGGTGGGTCTTCTAAGCGGAAACAAGAATCTTTTTCTGGTGGTCGAAGGGCATACCGACAGTACGAAGGTACGGTCAGCGCAATATCCCTCCAACTGGGAGCTTTCGGTGATCCGGGCTTCCACAGTTTTGCAGTACCTGCTTGAGAAGGGGGCGCCCGCTCATAAGTTGGCGGCCGCGGGGTTCGCCGATTCCAGACCACTATTTTCCAACGACAGACCCGAAACCCGTATACTGAATCGGCGAGTAGAGTTTCTTTTTAAATTGGGGTAATAATCGGATGAAACCATTCAATTCCATAGTAGCCATTATTTTTGCCATAACTTTTACGGCCTGTTCCGGTGGCGGAGGCGGCGCCACCGACCTGCCCACGGAAATGGCGGCCCAAAAAGCCATTAAGGAAGTAATTTTGTTGTATAAACAGGGCAAAACCGATGAGGCGCTGAAAAGAATGGACCTGATTAACTCAAAATACGGCCATACAGCATCGTATGCGGAATCGAAGGCCAAATTTATGCATATGGGACTTGCCGGTTCAGTCGATGACGCAGGTTTTTCTCTCACGGCAATTTCCCTTATTAAGCTCCAGAACGCCGTTATCGCTTTCAGGCGGCAAACCGGAAAGTGGCCAGCGCCGGGGCAGATAAAAAAACCACTCGACGCCTGGGGGAGGGAGTGCTACTGGGTAGTGGGTAACGCCAAGCAGAGTTTCGACATCCTGATAGTTTCGGGTGGACCCGACATGATTCCCGGCACCGGTGATGAGGTAATAGTCGTATGGACCCAGGATGATGTCGGTGGTTATACAGACAAAACAACTGGTAAAAAAATCGGTAAGGTGAAGAAAAAGCGTAGACCTGTAAAGGGTAAGGAAGTGAATGAGGGGCACGCCTCTCAGGCCATGTCGGTGGCCGATATGATGAAACAGGACAAGGAGGCCGGTTACGAGGAGCATGAGACAATATCGCTCAATAGTCTGGAGTCGATCGGCAACCAGAGTTTAAAGGCCGGCCAGCCCCGTTCAGGCGAGATGGTGCTTACATTAGATGAGATAGCCGGTCAGCTCTGATCCGCACAAGGTGGGCCGATGAGCGAGAAGGAGCGGGTAACGCCGGGAAAGCCACTAAAACTCGTGCATTGCACTATCGGGACGGGTGACGGTGGTGGTATCGCCCGGATGGACACCTTCTACCACCGGTTTTTGAACCGTGATATCGTCGATCCTCTTTTTGTAGTCACTACCCGGAGAAACCCTGAAGAGATTCCTTACGACGATTCGATCCCATACCACTTTATCGGCGATAAGAATCGGTTTAATTCCCTTCTGAGCCTGTTTGGCTCCGCTGATATCGTACAGTTCTCCGGTGGATTTGAGCCGGTGGTGTGCGAAGCCGCTCATACGGCCCAAACTCCGATAATCATCGAAATCATGCACTTAACGGAGCCGGGACAGCTTTTCGGGTATATCGACACTTCCATATGTGTATCGGAGTCGGTGAAAAAAGCCCAGTTCCATCCCGACAGGACCGTCACGATCCATAACGGCGTAGACCTTTCCGAATTTCCGTTCCGCGAAGGGAAAAAAGAGGAACCTTCGATCATCCTGCTCGAATCGACCCGCAGGGAGAAGAATATGGGATTTCACCTCGACGAACTGGCCGACGATCTGCTCCCTCTTGATGACCGGATTGAATTGTGGATGGCCGGAAGGAGCCAGAACGGTGAATCGACCAGCAGAGTCAGGTTCCTCGGATTGAGAAGCGATATAGCGAATCTGTACCGGAAGAGTGACATTATGGTTCTTTTTTCAATAAAAGAACCCTTCGGCCTTGTTGTCATTGAGGCGATGGCGTCCGGCGCCATTCCGCTGGTAGCTGACGATGGAGGCATGGCGGAGATAATCACTCACGGCGTGGATGGCTGGCTTGTTTCGCCAACTGACAAACAGGCGATCATCGAGACAGTGAAGGAGGCTCTTGCCGTTCGTGACACACCTCGATGGGAGGAGATGAGGCGGGCCGCTCGTCTGACGGTTGAAAACCGGTTTTCAGGTCTGGCGTGCGTTAGACAATACGAAGAGGTCTACCTCGACCTGTACCGACGAAAGGGGAGGAGGTTAGCGACGGGACCTGTTAATGTTGCTCCGACTCCGGAGGCTAACTGCGGCGAAGCCCTCTTTCAATTCAACGACAACTCCTGGGAGGGGGTGGCCGAGGTTACGGCCAGACTGGCGGCTCAGGAGGAGCCGCTCACCGTAAAACCGTGCGCCACTGTGTTTCTCAGACTGGCTGAGCAGGCGTTCGCTACAGGTCATGGCGGGATCGCCGAGGAGATCTACAGAAAACTGTATCTATCAGGTTTCCGGGACAAGGATTGGCTTTTGCGCTGGATCGAACTGATAGACGATAACGTTCTTGCCGGGAAGGTGGCTGAAGAGGTAATGGCTATCGACCCATACGACGAGAAGGTGGTCATGCTGGTAGTGGAACGACAGCTTGAAATCGGCGCCACAGCGTTGGCTCTTGATACGCTGAAAGACTCAGTTACCAGAATACCCGGCTCCACCGCACTAAAAGAGGTGTACGGAATGTTGTCGGCTAAACTCGGTCAGAGCTAAAACGCCAGTTCGAAAGTTGCGAAGGGGCCGCTCCAGATAAAATCGATAAGCTGGCCTTCCGAGTTTTCCGACACCTTGTAACGTCGCCACCCCACGGAACCCGCCATATCCTTCGATATGGTACCGATGAGAGTCAGGGATGTATCGTAGAACTGCGCCCCTCCCATGGGTAGAGCGGAGAGGTCGAGGTCGATGGTTATATATTCGTTCCAGATAACCTTCATGGAACCGCCTAAACCGGGCAGAATCAGCATCTTCGAATAGCCGTTGGAGGGTGTTTCGTCTGTGACCACAGCGGTGGTTATCGACACGTATTTTACCGTCGCCTTGGCGGCCAGATATCCTTTTTCGTTCAGATCAAACGCATAGTTGTAGTCGAGTCCTCCAGATATGATGTCGATGGTTGTGGAGGGGTGTGAGTAGGCCGGGTAACGCACGCCGTTGAAGACCAGATCGTTTTCGAGGGTCTTGTCGCCGGTGTAGGTCATCAGGAACATATCGAAGGAGAAGATATGCCGGTTTTTCAGGGTAGCCGATGCGGTTATTCCCGGAATGCCGATATCGCTGACCAGATTAAGGTCATCCGATGCGTTGATCCTGTCACCCGCAACCCCCCTGTTGTCGCCTCGTATGAATGGTGATAGTGGCGCCATCCAGTAGTACGCGCCGACGGTTATAGTCGGGGCTTCTTCTACAAGGGCTGAAGGCGGCTCTGGCAGGTCGGGGACGGGAACCGACTCCTGGGCGCTTGATAAACCATGCGCAAGAATGGTCAATGCGGAAAAAATAATGAGCGTTCTTTTTATCACCTGTACGGCTCGCTTTCCAAACCAGTAAAAAAGTCTGGCAAGCTTATCATGTTTTGGAAAAATGGGGCTTCCACGCAAACATGGTCTTTTAATTTCAACTATATAGAAACCAGGCGGAATTGACTTTGAACAGGTGGTTTAATAGAATGGAAGTCAACAAACCAGTATCTGTAGCGGACTCTAAACGTTTTCTCAGGGGGTGGTGAAATGGCTGTCATTGATATGTTCCTGTCAGGTAAACAGGAGCGGATGAGGTTCACGTTAACCACCGGTCCAGAGTCGGACACCGAATTCGCACCGGTTTATTTCACTGGGACTGAGAGTATATCCCAACTCTTCAACTACGAAATCCATCTGGTGACCGATGGTGTATCTGTGGTTCCGGCTGATGTCATATCTCAATCGGGTCGTTTCATCATATATGACCATACCCGTACCACCGCCAACGCCAAGTTTATTTACGGAATAATCTCGGAGTTTGAGCAACTGGACAAGTCTGGAGATTACTACTTCTACAAGGCCACGCTCGTCCCCAGGATGTGGCTCATGACCCATGATCAGGTCAACGACATCTATATCGGCAAGACCATTGTCGAGCTTATCTCCGAGGTACTCGGAAATGCGCCTGGCGCTACCCCATGGCAATCCGGCACAGACTTCGAACTGTTTCTGACGACTGACGCTGAAAAGTACACAACTCACGACATGTTCATCCAGTACAACGAAACAGCCTTTGACTTTATCTCCCGCTGGATGGAACATTACGGAATCTATTATTATTTCGAGCATGACACTAACGCTTCAAAGGACAAACTGATAATCACCGACCGGAAAAGCTCGCTACTGGCAACGCCCAGTAACTGGTCTCTTCCGTTTAACAATGATCCGAGGAATGAAAATCAACGACAGGGGTCGGTTCAGTCATTCCATTCAATTTTCAGCCCCACTCCTAACAGGGTTGTTCTCACCGATTACAACTACGAAAACGCCTCCACCGCCTGCATAAGCGCAGAATCGACTGTATCGACCAGCGGTGTCGGAACGGTCTATATGCACGGAGAGAACATTAAGAACAGCGCCCACGCGGGAAAACTTGCGAAGGTGCGGGCGCAGGAGATATCGTGCCGGAGCGCGGTCTATAACGGGTCGAGCGGTAGCCGTAATTTTCATTCCGGTTATCTTTTCGACCTTTCTTCCCACTATCACAGTTCCGCCAACCAGAGGTACATTGTAGAGAGTGTAACGCACAGCGGTTGTCAGGCCACTAGCATGGTGGCTGACGCCGTTATCGGCGCTCCCGATGACGCCCCGGTATACATATGTGGTTTTTCGGCGATTCCTTTCAACAGCTCCGATACCACTTTCGAGTACAGGCCTACGCGGAAAACTCCGAAACCTTCCATTGCAGGTTCACTGAACGCAAAGATAGAGGCCGATCCACCGACGGCGGAATACGCCCAACCGGACAGCATGGGCCGTTATAAGGTCAGATTTCCATGGAGCGCGAGGAAATCTGGTTATGTACGGCTCCAGACTCCTTATTCCGGGACCGCTGAAGGTTTTGGATTCCCCCTTCGCCATGACGCGGATCTTTTGATAAGTTTTGTAAACGGCGACCCTGACAGGCCGGTCATTACAGGCGCCGTCCCGAACTCTGTGAATCCGGCAATGGTCGATAACAACCACACCAAGGAAACGCGACTGGTTACAGCCAGCGACAGAAACTGGTTGATGATGTCCGATGACAATGCGACTACCGCAACCAATCTTGAGACGTACACCCTGGGCAACGCTCGGCACCGGGCGGCAAACGGATGCCGGGTAGACGTTGGTAGCGCCGGCGCTTCGGCTACGGCGACTTTCGAATCCAAAGGTATGAATATCAACGTTGAAGATAACCTGAAGATTGATGTTGGTGGGGATTACGACATGACGGTAAATGGCGCTTTTACCGAAACCTACTATAAAGATTCGACAGTAAAATGGAAAGCCGCCGAAAGCAAAATGACTGAGGGCAATAGCTATTCGAGGTACCATGGCAGTAAATGTGACTTTATGATGGGACACTCGCTCAAGATGACTTTAGCCGCTACAGAAAGCATTTCTCTGGCCCAGTCGTTCAGTCTGTACGCTGGTTTAAAGGAGAGCATTACCATTGCGGCGTCCGTTGGTGTTTCTTTAGGCGGGACCGGAAGTTTTGCTTTTGGCTTGTTGAAATTCAGCCTTTCCGCGCAGGCGGCAAAAATAGCGCTCGACTTTGCGGGGTATAACTTTTCACTCAAGAGTCACGCTATGGATATAAATACGATTCATTCAGGATTGAGAATTGATACCCTTTCCGGCACTCATTTTGAAATAAGAAACGGGTATAACAAATACAGGGCAACCATAGGCATTGAGAACAAGACTACCTGGACCAAAGTCGAGATGGGGATAAATGAGATAAGAACGAAAGGAATTGTGGCGGATAATTCAGCTTTCAAGAAAATATGATCCTGGCGTTGAACCGCTCGCTGTAACACTATCTCTATGCGAACTTTAAAGCCGAAGCAGTTAAGCCTTCTCTACAAGGTGTACGAAGAGGGCGGCAATTGTTCACTTATGATTGCTGTCATGGGCCTTTTCTCCTTCGATAAACCGTCTGTCATCCTTACCGAGGCGCAACTCTGGGCGCAGGTGGGTGAAATCCTGGGCAAGGAGGCGGTGGTCGATATGGTTATGCCGAAGCCGAAAGGTGAGGTTATCGTGGCGGGAAAATGTTACACGCCCGGCGGCTCACCTCTGGTCTCGTCAGAGGTGAGCGTTACCATGGGACCGGTCAAGAAAAAACTGTTGGTACACGGGGACCGTTTCTGGAAATCAAAAACATTGTGGGACTTTGACGCCACCGAAGCAAAACCGTTCACCGAAATGGAGGTTTCATGGGAAAACGCTTTCGGGGGAGAGGGTTTTGACGCCAATACTTCAGGCAAAGGTTTTCCGACAGAAAAAATGAAGGCGGGAGAGGAGCCGTGGCCCCTTCCCAATATAGAGGACCCGAAAGAATTTATCATTCTGCCTGAAGACACGCCAAAACCCGCCGCCTTTCTTCCGGCGCCAATCATGACTCCTGACCGGATGGCAAAAATGGGAACTTTCGACAGGAAATGGAAAAAGGAGAAATACCCCGGCTTTCCGCAGGATATGGACTGGACCTATTTTAACGGGACCCAACCCGATCAATGGTGGGAAGGTTTTTTTACTGGTAACGAGAAATTCGAGATCAGTGGAATGCACCCAAAAAAACCGAAGGTTGGTTCCATACTTCCGGAGGTGGCCGCCAGAGTCTTTATTACACGCAAGAACTCACCGAAAAAAACTGAAGAATTAAAGACCCGGCTCGACACCGTATGGCTCTTTCCGGAATCGGAAACCGGAATCGTTATCTTTCGCGCCCAGGCGAATGTAAAAACGGACGACGCCGAGGATGTGGCGGATATCATGGCCGGTTTTGAAAAGATGGGTCAGCCTAAAACTGGCGAGCATTACGATCAGACTTTTAAACGATGGACACACCCGGAACACGCCGCCGTATATCAACTGAAGGAGGAAGACCTTCTTGCTCAAAATGAATCTGTCGCCGCTTCCGGACTTCAACAGCAGATCGAGGAAGCTGTTGGCATTGACGGCATATACGCCAAAAAATCGAGAATCAAGGCGCAAAAAGAGCTGGATGAAGCAAAGAAAAAAGTGGAGGAGCAGTTCAAGGGAATAGAAGATCAGTGGAAAAAGTATGAGATCCAGATGAAAGAGTTGGGCCTTGATGTAACGAAACCCGATTTCAAGAAACCCGATTTACCAGACAAGATCCCGCCGACGCCAAAAAAGATGAGCATGGATGAAATGATCGCTTTTGCCACGCAGGATGTGGATAAGGTAGTCGCCGAGAAAGAAGCCATGGTCATGGCCGAGAAGGCGAAGGCGGAAGCCCAAATGAAAGAAAAACTGGGCGCTATAAAAAAGAGTTATGAGTCGTCGATAAATAGTATCAAACAAGACAGGAATCTGGCTCCGCATATACCGGATGAAAAATTGAATTTCGATTTCGATGAGTTGGTTAAAGAGGGACAGGCTAAAAAGAAAAAGGGTGGTCAGTTCATCACGGCGGATGAAATAACTGAAAAGTATAAGGAGCAGTTCAAACAACTGGAAAACTTTGAGAATATCGACCCGGAAACAAAGAAGCTGGTTTTGGAAAACGATCCCGATTTCGAGAAGAATCTCAAGACCGCCAGGGAGAAAATGGAGGTTCCAGATGTCGAAAAACATGCAAAAATCGCCCAGGAAGACTCCAAGGATACATATAAGAGATATGGTCACCACTATCCACCCGCCACGCCCTGGGACCCGGATGAACTAAAGACGCTTAGGGAAAAACTGTTGGAGGGGAAAGCGCGAGGGGAGAGTTTTGCGGAATGGGATCTTACGGGGCTTGATCTTTCGGGGCTTGACCTCTCCGGTATCGACCTTAATAACGCCTACCTTGAAGGCGCCAACCTTTCCAACTGTAACCTTGTGAAAGCGAACCTCACCAGGACTGTGCTTGCCAAGGCTAATCTTTCAGGCGCCAATCTTTCAGGAGCGAAACT
This sequence comes from Nitrospinaceae bacterium, assembly GCA_029261405.1. Lineage (GTDB taxonomy): Bacteria > Nitrospinota_A > UBA7883 > UBA7883 > JAJDBK01 > JAJDBK01. Next base: position 54,528 of record JAJDBK010000011.1, on the reverse strand, counting down.
CAGAGAGACTAACATCGGTGATGCGAACCTGACCGGAGTAAAGATAGGGGCGGCTGACCTGACCGGCGCCATTATAGAAAAATCGGACTGCACCGGCGCCGATTTCTCCGGCGCTGATTTTGGTGGTATTGATGTGGACGATCTGGACATGGATTCTCCAATTCTGCTTGCCAGTGTCAGTTTTGCAAATGTGAAGATGACCGGCGCCAACCTTTCCGGCGTTTCGGCCAAAAGCGCGCTCTTCATGGAAGCCGATATCAGTGGAGCCAACTTTAGTGACGCCAGCCTGGAAAAAGCGACCTTTATAAAGACGAACCTTCAGAATGCCAATTTTACCGGCGCCAACCTCCTCAAAACAACCGTAGTGGAATCGAATGCGGACGGAGCCAACTTCTCTAACGCCATAATAGAGGAAGCGGCAATGGTAAAGGATACTTCCCTTAATGGAGCAAATTTCCGGAAAGCCACGGTATTGCGCTCTAACTTCCGGGGAACCGGTCTGGCCGGGGCTGATTTCAGGGAGGCTATCCTCGACGAATCTGATTTTTCCGAGTGCGACATGAAAAAAGCGAACCTCGACCTTGCCGACGCCACCAGAGCAAGATTTCAGAAAACCGATCTTACCGGAGCCACTATCGCCTACGCGAACCTGACAGAGGGGTTGTTACAGAAAACCATTTTGGACGATGCTGACCTGACCGGCTCTAATCTGTTTGGCGCGGAGTTTATTAAAGCGAAGATGAACGACAACACCAACTTTACGGAAGCCAACCTCACTCGTTCCAGGCTTGATGAGGCGCAGGACGAACAGTGGTGACCCGCGAAGAGTTACTCGAACTTAACCGGACAGGAGAACCTGTTACAGGAGCCGATCTGTCCGGGGTTGACCTCTCCGGCTGTGACCTGTCTGGCGGTATATTCGATGATACAAAGTTCGATAACGCCAACATGACGGAAGTTAACCTTGTGGAGTCGGTATTCACAAATTGCAGTTTCGAGGGGGCCAATCTCTCTGGGGCCAAAATGCGGATATGCACCTTGACCAAACCTGCTATGAAAGGCGCTTCCTTAAAGGGCGCCTATATGGTTGCCGCATCGATATCGCATGGTGATCTCACCGGCGCTCTTTTCACCGGGGCGAACCTTTTTGTGGCCAACTTTATCAAGTGTGACCTTGCCAAAGCCGACTTCACCGGGGCGGACCTTACCCGCGCCAGCCTTCTGGAGTCGGGACTGGACGATGCGATTCTCGAAAAAGCTGACCTTACCCACACGACACTCTACAAAGCTGACCTGACCACTGCAAAGGTTAGAGGCGCGAAGTTTTACGTCACAACGTTAGTCAAATCAAAACTGGGCGCCAAGGATCTGCGCGGTATGGATTTTACGCTGACCCAGTTTGGCGAGGCCGACCTTGCCGGGGCGGACTTCACAGGCTCCGACCTGACCCAGGCCGGATTTGTCAAGGCCGACCTTACCGGCGCGAAACTTGTGGAGATAAAAGGGAGGGGATGTCTCTTCTCCGAGGCGACGATAAAAGGGGTGGATTTTAGCGGCTCCTATCTGCAGAACTCAATCTTCATGGACGCCAAGGCGGAAAACACGAGATTCGAAAAATGCGACATGCAACAGGCTCAGTTCGCCAAAGCCCTTCTCAAAGGGGCGGTTTTCAAGAATTCCGACCTTACGTATGTCGATTTCTCCCACGCCGATCTCACGGACGCCGACATGTCCGGCTCGACTCTGTTCAGGGCGAACCTGCACAGGATCAAGGAAGAAAATTCAAAATGGGATACCGATAGTCGCGTTTTGGCTCTCGGCGAAGACAGCCAGCGGGCGGAAGCAGAGGACTGGGTAAAAAAAGACTGAAAGAAAATTGAAAATACGAGGGGAAAACCATGAATAAAATAGCGAACGACCTGATGACACTTTCCACAGGTTCTGTTTTAGCGCTGAAGGGCAAAACGATTCTGGTTCAATCGGAATCGGGAGTTGTTACAGCCGATCGGGCGGCGGGCTGTCTTCTCGATCCTAAGGCGGGGGATAAGGTTCTGGTCTCGATCCTCGGAGAAAACGAAGCGTATGTTTTGTCTGTCCTGAAAAGGGCCGATGGTTCTGGCAAGACAATAACGTTCGATGGAGATACGACCTTCTGTGTCGCTAACGGCGAACTGAACGTGTTGGCCAGTGAAAAAGTGAATATCGGATCAGCGGGGGAAGTCTCTGTCTCCGCCACAACTTTTGGCCTTACCGCCATGGAGGGAAAAGTGGTGGCGGATAACATGTCTTTCGTGGGGAGCCTCTTTTCCGGCAATGTGAAAGTCGTGAAGTTATTCGCCAAAACTTTTGATTCGATTATTGAGCGGCTTTCGCAAAGGTTGAAGAGGTCGTACAGGACCGTGGAAGAGACGGAGACGGTTCGGGCCGACATGATTCATTACAGGGCGGGGACCGCCTTTGTGGCGCATGGCGAAAACACAATTATTACCGCCAAAAACAATATCAAGATAAACGGCGACCTGATACAGCTAGGTTAAAGGAGGGAAAATGTTCGCTAACACACAAATGGGCGGAATGACTTTCGGGATGCCGGATGTCTGCAAAACCCCGATACCCCCGGCGCCTGTTATACCGATTCCTTACCCGAATACAACCATGGGCATGATGGGTGTTCCGGCGGTCTATAACTGTTTTGTAAGCGGAACACCGGCGCATACAATGATGACGACCATACCGATGAGCAACGGAGATAATCCCGGAGTGACAGGGGGAGTGGCGTCGCAGATTGTTATGGGGCCATCAAGACATATGATCGGAAGTTTTACTTGTCTCATAGGATGTATGCCCGCAACCAAGCTCACTTCGATGTCCGCCCATAACGGCATGGCGCCGAATGTGCCGGGAATGAGCATTGTTCCCAGCCAGTTCCAGTGCGTAATAATGACATGAAGGGCTTGTAGAGTAGTAGTTTGCAATTCCGGTTAACTGGGTTACAATGCCTGATCGTAATTGGAATGCAAGCCCCTCTCGTTTGAGGGAGAGGCTAGGAGTCTGTCGGACTTAGGGGTTCGTTAGCGAAAAAACTCAGCTTTGAGTCAGATTGTACGCTGTTTTGAGGTGAATAGTGGACCTATTCACCGAAAAAGAGTGGAGAATCTGGCCAAAGCTGTATTTTTGTAGCAGAATCATCCTAAGTCTGACAGGCTCCTAGGGGAGGGTCTATAATTTTAATGGTGGCCGGTGTATTGATATTTTCTTTTCCTTTGCGCCCGTTCTCTGAAAGCCTGGTTGTCCTATGGACCTGATGAAACTCGGAGCCGATCCGGTGAGCGCCGAATCCCCTGCGGGTATTGATGTCAGAAACGAGCCTGAATTCGAGGTGTTGCAGGCGGAAGTCGATAAATATTCCTCCGTTTCCGCAGTGGGCGCTATTGACTGGAAAATGGTGGTTGACCACTCCTCCAATATCCTCGCAACCCAATCGAAGGATCTCCTTGTCGCCAGCTATTTTTCTGTCGCCCTCCTGAATACCAAGCCAGCGGGTGAAGCCTTGATGATCGGGTTTACGGTCTTGAACGATCTTGCCTCCGTTTATTGGGATACCCTCTTCCCGCCCAAAAAACGGATGCGCGGCAGAAGAAACGCGCTCCAGTGGTGGGTAGACAAGACAATAGAGTTTCTCCAGGAGAATGAACCGGCCCCTGTAAAGAAAGAGTTCGCCGACGAACTGGCGGGCCTGTTCAAAACCCTCGACGCAACCTTGAGAGAAAAGGACGAAGAGGGTCCTGTCTTAAGCCAGATCGGGGAGCGGGTCAGGCGTATACCCGCTATCGCGCCACCGAAAGAAAAACCGGCGGAGGGCGCCGCCGGTGAATCAGCTACTACAGCAGGTGGCCCTGTAGCCTCGAAGCAGGACGCCCTCAAGGTCTTGAGGGGTGGATTCGCAAAAGTTCGTGAGTCGGCCCAGTTTTTGAGAGACGAGAATCTTGCCGACCCCACGCCATACCGGGTGGTCAGGATGGCGGCCTGGAGCGAACTTCTCCACGCCCCCCCGGCGACAGATGGAAAAACAAAAATACCAGCGCCACCACCACCAGTTCATCAGGCGTTCAAGGTTACGCAGGAGAGTGGCGATCCGGCCAACGTAATAAAGTTTGCGGAGAAGAATGTCGGGCAGTATATCTTCTGGCTCGATCTTCACCGTCATGTGGCCGAAGCTTTCGATACTCTTGGCGAAAAATATGAAGAGGCGAAAAAAGAGGTCTGTGGCCAGACAGCTTTGTTTGTCTGGCGAATAAAGGGGATCGAATCGCTCTCTTTTGCGACCGGGGAGCCTTTTGCGGACGATGTGACCAAAGAGTGGCTTTCCGGTATCTCTCTCGGGAGTGGTGGCGGCACAGCAGGCAAGTCCGACACAGGGAAGAACGGCTCCAGGCTAAACGATGCGATGCAAAACGCTCAAAAGGCGTTAAAAGATGATGGCATAGCGGTTGCCACCGGTTACCTGACCGACCTTATCAACGAAGGGAACGGCGCAAGGAGTAGCATGGAAGCGCGTATCAGCTTGTGCGAATTCATGATCAAGAACAAAAAAGCGTCTACAGTCGCCCCCTATTTCAGCAGGATATTATCCGATATCGAAAAATACTCCCTGGAAACCTGGGAGCCGGATCTGGCCCTCAAGGGTTTAAAGACGGTTTTTGATGGCTATAAAGGTCTATCCGACAGATCGCTTGCGGCAAAAAGTGTGGAGATCTGGAACCGGATGGCTTTGATAAACATGTCCGAGGCTCTCAAGATCTCGGGCGGATGAAAAATAGAGTTATAAAAACATGAACATATTTGGAGGTGGCAATGGGTAAAGAAGGATCAGTGGCCCCGAAAGAGCGGGTCAATATAGTCTATCGACCGGCTACTGGAGACGCTAAGGAAGAGGTGGAGCTTCCGCTGAAACTGCTGGTGATGGGCGACTTCACCATGCGGGAACATGACGAATCGATTGAGGACCGGAAAGCTATCAGCGTAGACAAAGACAATTTCAACGATGTACTCAAGGCCCAGAAACTCTCGCTCGACCTTAACGTGGCGAACAAGATGGAGGAGGGCAAGGAGAACGAAAACCTGGCAATTAATGTAAAATTCGATTCGATCAAGGATTTCGAACCGGACGCTATAGTGGAGAAAGTGCCTGAGTTTCAGTCTCTTGTCGGTTTGAGAGACGCGCTCAAAGCGCTCAAGGGCCCGCTTGGGAACGTTCCCGAGTTCCGAAAACAACTCCAGGAGCTTGTGAAGGACGAAACTACAAGAGGCAAGCTTTTAGGTGAGCTTGGTCTGGACGAACAGGATAAATAACGTCTTTCTAAAAGGGAAAGGATAATAGTATGGCCGAAGATGCCAATAAAGAAGTAGCGGAACAGGAACTATCCGTTGAGGAGGGGGGGCTTTCGCTTATCGACTCTCTTGTAGAGGCGACCAAAACCAAAAAAGGCGACGAATCGTACGACATTACGAAACAGGGGATTCAGGCCCTGATAACCGGGTTGATGGAACCGGGCAGGGCAGGTGAAAAGATCACCGCAGGTATGGTTGACGACATGATCTCGGATATAGACAAAAAACTCTCCGCGCAGGTCGATGCGATCTTGCATAACGAGACTTTCCAGAAACTCGAATCGTCCTGGCGATCATTGAAATTCCTGGTGGACCGGACGAATTTCAGGGAGAACGTCAAGATTGACCTGCTCAACGCGAGCAAGGCGGATCTGCTTGATGACTTCGAGGACGCTCCCGAGATTACCCAGTCGGGTCTCTATAAACTCGCCTACACAGCCGAGTTCGGCCAGTTCGGCGGAAAACCGTACGGCGCGATCATCGGCAACCTTGAGTTCGGTCCTGGCGCCCAGGATATCAAACTTCTACAGGACATGGCTTCTGTATCCGCCATGACCCACGCCCCTTTTGTCGCCGCCGCCGGACCGGCTATGTTCGGTTGTGAGAATTTTTCACAACTGCCCGGTTTGAAGGATCTGTCGGCTATCTACGAGATGCCACAGTTCGTCAAGTGGAACAGTTTCAGGGAGTCGGAGGATTCGAGGTTCGTAAGCCTCACCGCCCCCCATTTCCTTCTGCGTCTGCCTTACGGGCCGGACACCATACCGTCGAAGAAATTCAACTACTCCGAGGTGGTTACAGACGATAACAAGAAGTTTCTCTGGGGTAATGCGGCCTTCGCATTCGCCGCCAATCTGACCGAGAGCTTCGCCAATTATCGCTGGTGCGCCAACATTATCGGTCCCCAGGGGGGAGGCGCCATTGAAGACCTGCCGGTCTACAACTACGAAGCGATGGGGGAGACCCAGATGAAGATACCGACCGAGGTTCTGGTCTCGGAAAGACGTGAGTTCGAGATGGCGGAGCAAGGTTTTATGGCCATGACCATGCGCAAGGGGACTGATAACGCCGCTTTCTTCTCCGCCAACTCCGTGCAGAAACCGAAAATATTCGGCGCCACGAAAGAGGGGAAAGAGGCGGAGATGAACTACAAACTGGGAACCCAGTTGCCCTATATCTTCGTTGTCAGCAGGCTGGCTCACTATATCAAGGTAATCCAGCGGGAGAATATCGGTACCGGCAAGGAACGACCCGATATCGAGCGGGAGCTTAACGACTGGATAAAACAATACGTCGCCGACATGGACAACCCTGCGCCGGGAGTCAGGAGCAGACGTCCCCTTCGTCAGGCGGAGGTTGTAGTCTCTGATGTCGATGGCGATCCGGGCTGGTATCGTGTCGGCCTTAAAGTGCGTCCTCATTTCAAGTATATGGGCGCTTCGTTTACGTTATCACTTGTGGGGAAACTGGAGAAGAATTAACCAGTTTTAATTGATGTAACATCATTTTAATCAAGGAGAATTTATTATGCCGATGCCAGCGCATCTAACGCTCGAAGGTAACAACCAGGGGGCCATTGAAGGTTCGTGTACCATAGCCGGTCGTGAGGGGACTATCCTCATCTCCGCTATCGAACACACCGTTGATATACCGAAAAGCCCGCAGACAGGCCTCCCGACCGGCAAACGGGTTCACGGTCCGTTGACGTTGACCAAGGAAGTGGACAAGTCTTCACCTAAACTGTTCCAGGCGCTCTGCTCAGGTGAGCAGATGAGCAATGTTCAGCTCGACATGTATCGCATATCGCCCGAAGGTAGCGAGGAGCTTTATTACACCATCAAGTGTGAAAACGCCATCATCGTAGGTGTAAGAACCTGGATGCCGAACACCCTTGACGCGGCCAGCGAGACTTTCGGCCATATGGAAGACGTTTCTGTGACTTACGAGAAGATCATCTGGACTTGGGCGCCTGACGGCATCGAAGCCGAGGATTCCTGGTCAGCTCCGAAGTAACGGGGATATTTCTTGCGTGAGCGGAGGCTTTTGGAGCGCATATCCTCACTGGAGGATAGTGGCGGACGCACCAGTGAAGGGGATGTTGAGGTTCTCAAAGACTCGATAATCGGCCACCTGCAACGTATTCTGAATACGCGGCAGGGATCCGTCCCCATTCGGGAGGATTTCGGTGTTCCCGATTTCACTAACGTAGCGGGCTCCATAGCCACCGGCTCCACGCGGGAGATAGAAAAGAGCATTAACGAGGTGATTGAAAAATACGAGCCGAGGGTAAAATCGCCCCGGATCTCTTTCAAGGCCCAGCAGGACGATGTATTTTCCATGCGGTTTGAGTTGCAGGGGGATATCGAAGTTGATGACCGGAGAATACCGATACAGTTTATGACCGCCATTACTCCCGAGGGGAAAGTGAAAATAGTAACGTGACGGTATCCGCAGTTCCTTGTTATCCGGTCCCTTTCCGCTTTATCGTGTAACTGAAGTTAAATGCTGAATCCCTATTATGAGCGTGAACTCGCAAGCTTAAAGGACCTGGCCCAGGAGTTTTCAAAGGCCCATCCCGCTTTGGCTCCCATGTTGGCCGGCCCGACATCCGACCCCGATGTGGAGCGGTTGTTAGAGGGGGTCGCTTTCCTTACAGGCCAGGTGCGGCAGAAACTCGACGACGAGTTCCCCGAAATTGTTCAGAGCCTGATGGGCATGTTCTTCCCCCAATGTCTAAGGCCCGTTCCTTCTACAACGATAATATCCTTCGCGCCAAAAAACTCTCTTAACGAACCTGCCATGGTGAAGGCTGGTACACGGCTTGCATCCGCTCCGGTAGACGGTGTTCAATGTCTTTTTCAGACATGCAGGGACGTTAAGGTTGACCAGTTAAGCCTTGCGGGCGCTGATATGGATCTTCGGCCCGGAGTCCCTTCATCGCTAAAGCTCACCTTCGAGCTTGCCGGGGTAGACCTCACTCAGTGGAGTCGCGGCGACATAAGGCTCTACATAAACGAAAACCTTGGAGACGCCACGAAGATTTTTTATCTTCTGATGCGGTACGTTGACAGGGTATCGATAGGGACAGACGGTGGTCAATACCATAGCCTCGCTCCAGAGTGTGTCAGGGCCACCGGTTTTGAAGAGGATGGAGGGCTTTTCCCCTATCCGGCCAGATCGTTTCCCGGATACCGGTTGTTGCAGGAGTATATGGTGCTTCCTCAAAAATTCCTTTTCGTGGACCTTACGGGCCTTTCGGCTTTTACAGAACCACCAGCGGGGAACCGGTTCGAGGTGATTTTTCATCTGAACGACGCTCCAAAGTGGGTTCCAAAGATCGACAAGGAGACTTTTCGCCTGAACTGCACGCCGGCGGTAAATCTGTTCGGACACGACGCCCAGCCAGTGTCGCTTGACCACAAAAAGATCGAATACAGAATCAGGGCGTCCGAATATATGCGGGACAAACTTCAGGTCTACACGGTCAACAAGGTGAGTGGATACCGCCAGGGGGAGGCTGACGAGATAGTTTACGCGCCGTTCGATTTTTTCGGATCAGTTACCGAAAATCTTGGGACGTACAAGATCACGTTAAAACCATCAAAAATATCACATACCATAGAATATTTCCTCTCGATAACATATCCGCCTTCCCTGGAAGTGGCGGCCACAGAAACGTTGTCGATCGACCTTACCTGTAGCAACGGCCACAAACCGGAGAGTCTCGGCGTGGGTGATATCTCCAAACCGACCGACACATCACCGGAAAGACTCGATTTTACAAATATCATTCCGGCCACACCCTACATACCACCCCCCGTCGGAGGAGAGACGTTGTGGCGTCTGCTCTCTCATATGTCGCTTAACTACCTCTCCGTGGCTACGGCTGATACGCTCAAAACCTTGCTCAACCTCTATCTGTTTTCTGACGATGGGGCGAAAGCGAAGGATTTATCGACCTATATTTCGAACAGGAAAAGGATCGACGGTATAAACGAAGTTGCTGTGACACCTTCCCAAAGGATCGTGGGGGGCATCATGCTACGGGGGAGCGTTATCCGGGTTAACGTGAACGAAGACTACTTTGCCGGGCCGGGGGATCTATATCTTTTCGGCTGTGTGCTCGACCTCTTTTTCGGCTCGTACGCTTCGATCAATTCATTCACCATGTTCGAGGTTAAGGGCGAGCGGACTGGCGAGGTAACGCAATGGCGGGCGAGACTCGGCGAGAGACCCCTCACATGAAACTTCTGGATGTCGAGAACAGCTTATTAAAGGAGGGGAGGTCGTTCTCTTTCTTTCAGGTCATACGACTGCTGAAACTGCAGGCCAGAAAAAACGGAAACCCTGACCCGCTCTCGGCGGATAACAAATCAATCTATATAAAACCGGAACTGGCGCTAAACTTTCCGGAATCGGATCTTGAGAGTGTAACTAAACGGGAAGAGAGTGAAATCTACGATGTGGTGGCGACTTTCCTGGGGTTATACGGAGTCGCATCTCCGTTACCCACCTTCTACACCGAGGATCTGCTCGACGAAGAGCTGGAGGCAAGGTCTGTACAGCGCGACTTCCTCGACATTATTCACAATGTTTTATACCCGGTTTTTTACGACGCCTGGAGCAAATACAACCTTTTTATCAAGGTTAGCGAAGAGAAGGACCCGGTTTGTAGTGACAGAATTCTCTCCCTGATAGGTCTTGGCGAGACAAGTTTTCAAAAGGAGGCTCCAGAGGGGATGTCCCTGGCGAGATACGCCGGTCTTCTTAACCAGTTCCCCCGTTCGGCCATGGGTTTGCGAGCCATCCTGGGCGATTTTTTCGGTGGTGTTAACGTCAGGATTGTCCAGTGCTACCAGAGGAGGGTAAAGATACCTGCGGATCAGACTCTTCACCTTGGCGGTAAAAGTGTCTCGCTGGGATCAGATTCTTATCTTGGAGTGGAGATGGATGACAGAATGAGCGCCATCAAACTTGAGATAGGTCCGATGACCGGGGAGAAGTTTCACACCATGCTTCCGGGAAGCGCGGGGCATGAAAGCCTGGAGTTTTTAACGAGGTTCTATCTGGAGTCTCCTCTTGAGAGAATCGTCGAGTTTATTATTTTAGCCTCCAGCCTTTCGACCACGAGACCGGGGGCGAAAAACTGGAGCAGGCTGGGACTGGACACCTGGGTATTTTCAGGTGAACCGAAAAAAAACGCCGGAGCTTTCTTCCGGTTGTAACCATAAGCTGAATTTTATTTTATGAGGGGATAAAATGATTACCGTAGATATCAAGTCTCTTGTGACACGTCTTAATCCATACTGCACCAGCATGCTTGAGGGGGCGGCCGGCCTTTGTCTTGGCAGGACCAACTACGAAGTGACTGTAGAACATTTTCTGGCCAAGGCCATGGAGGATCTTCAGTCTGACATACCCTTGATATTAAAACAGTTTGACATCGATGTCGGGGTTGTCCAGCGGGCCGTTAACGAGGCCATAGAAGACCTGAAGACGGGTAACGCAGGCAAACCGGTCTTTTCACCGCTATTGTTGGAGCTTGTGCAGGAGGCGTGGCTGATCTCCTCCATCGACTTTTTCGACCGGAAAATCAGGTCTGGCGCTGTGCTCGCCGCGCTCTTGGGCAGGGCAAGTTTCTTCTCCTCCGGCGCTTATGTCGATATGTTGCGGGGAGTCAAACGCGATGCTCTAAAAGAGGGAATACACGCGATTGTGGCAGGCTCCATAGAAGGGGCGATCCAGAGTGACGATGGTTCCGCCGGTGATGGCGGCGCGGGTAAAGGAGGCGCGGCGGGAGGCCCGGTCCGGGGTGACGGTAGCGCCCTCTCCCGGTTCTGTGTCGATTTTACGGCGAAGGCGAGAGAGGGGGGTATCGACCCTGTATTCGGACGGGACGACGAGATCCGTCAGATGGTCGATATTCTGGCCAGAAGAAGGAAAAATAACCCGATTGCAGTTGGCGACCCGGGTGTGGGGAAGACTGCGGTAGTGGAGGGCATGGCTCTTCGGATCGTCGAAGGGGACGTTCCTGACCTGTTAAAAGGGGTGAGCCTGATCGGCCTTGATATGGGACTGCTGGAGGCGGGAGCTTCGGTGAAAGGTGAGTTTGAGAAGAGGCTCAAAGGGGTAATTGACGAGATCAAGGCTTCGACGATACCGATAATTCTGTTTATCGACGAAGCGCACACCCTGGTGGGAGCGGGCGGTTCCGCTGGAGGCTCAGATGCGGCCAACCTTTTAAAACCGGCTTTGGCCCGTGGTGAGCTTCGCACTATAGCGGCCACCACCTGGAGCGAATACAAGAAATATTTCGAAAAGGATCCTGCGCTTGCCCGGCGTTTCCAGCTTGTCAAACTTGAAGAGCCATCTGTGGCCACCACCAAGCTGATCCTGCGCGGGTTAAAGGATAGCTACGAGAAGGTGCACGACGTGATAATGCGGGACGACGCAATCGTCGCCGCCGCCGAACTCTCGGACCGCTATATCATCGGACGGAAATTGCCCGACAAGGCGATTGATCTGCTCGACACTGCGGCGGCCCGGGTGAAGGTGAGCATCAGCTCCAAACCAGCGGCTCTGGAGGATCTGGAACGGACCATCATGGCTCTGGCCCGTGAGAAAAAGGCGATGGAGCGTGATAAGGCCTACAACAACCCGGTGGACGAGGAGCGGCTCGCCGAGATAGATGTTGTGACTGAGAAAACCAATGCTGATATAGAAGTGTTAACAGCGAAATGGCTAAAAGAGAAAGCGGCGGCTGATGAACTGATAGTGGCCCGACGAGAGTATTACAGCCTGATTTCGGGCGACGAACCCGCCATAGTTCAAACCTCTGACGAGGCCGACTCTACCCAAGAGCCCGCCTCGTCAGGGGAGGGGAAGACTTCCGAAGATGAAGAGACCATCAACCTGGACGATGCTAAAGCCAGGCTCATCAAGGCCGAAGAGGCCCTGGACGAGGCGGCGGATGGTGATCGGCTGATACACCTGGAGGTGGAGCCTGAGGTTGTCTCAAAAGTTGTGGCCGACTGGACCGGTGTACCACTCGGAAACCTGCTTAAGGATGAGGCGCAAAGCGTACTGAAACTTGAGGAGAACCTCAGAAAGAGTATCGTTGGCCAGGACGAGGCATTGTCGATTATGGCTGAGATTATCCGTTCATCGAAAGCGGGAGTAAAAGACCCGGCCCAGCCTATCGGAGTATTCATGCTGGTCGGCTCGTCGGGCGTAGGCAAAACCGAGACGGCGCTGACCCTTGCCGACCTGATGTTCGGTGGTGAACGATCTGTAGTCACCATCAACATGAGCGAGTTTCAGGAGAAACATACGGTCAGCCGTCTTATCGGCTCCCCTCCCGGTTATGTCGGGTATGGTGAAGGCGGAATCCTGACGGAAGCTGTAAGGCAACGTCCTTATTCCATCGTCCTTCTCGACGAGGTGGAAAAGGCGCATATCGACGTACTAAACCTTTTCTATCAGGTTTTCGACAAGGGAATGCTCTCCGACAGCGAAGGGAGAATGGTTGATTTCAAAAACACGGTTGTTATCCTTACGAGTAACCTCGCCACAGATGTCATCCATGAGATGTGCGCGGAAGGGGAGAGGCCGGATCATGACCTGCTACTAACCGCCATCAGACCGATCCTGTCGGCCCATTTTAAACCGGCCCTTCTTGCCAGAACTACCATTGCGCCTTTCTACACCCTCCCCGCAGAGGCGCTCAAAGGTATTATCAAACTGAAACTCAAGAAGATAGCCGACCGGCTCATGCGTAACAACAAGATGGTTTTCGACTTCACCGAGAAAGTGGTTGACCAGATTGCGGCCCGATGCACTGAGGTCGAGACCGGCGCCAGGAACATCGACTATATCTTAAACGGCTCTGTTATGCCGCAGATGTCACGGGAGATTTTGAGTTTTATGAGCCAGGATGAATCGCCTCAGGGAGTGACACTTGATCTTAACGAAGACGAATCGTTTAAAATTGAGTTCAGATAACTTACTATATGGAGTTACTGAACGTATCAATAAGTGGGAAGCCGAATGAAAAAGACTGTCTGGATAACTTCACTTGCCAAGGATGAGCCCCGGGTGCAAAAGATCATGGCCCAGGTTAAAACCTACGGTATGGCGCCGGAGGGCCATTTCTGGGCCGACGAGAACGAAAAGATGACCTGGGTCGGAAGCCGTGAGCGCATGATCGAAAAAGATGTTGTGGCCTGGGTGATTCTGGTTTCGGAAGAAGAGATCGAAAAACCGTCTGTTATGTATGGGCTTTCTCTCCTTGCGTTGACCGTTCAGGCGGTGAAAGGGGTTAAATTCCCGATCTTTTTTCTTTGCGACGGCAAAACCATCTCAAATCCGCCCACACCCTTTGCCAATGCTCTGGTTGTTGCTGAGTCATCAGCCTGGACCGCCAAGCTTGTGGCGAAGACAGCAGTGGCGCCAAAGGTTGTCACCGGTGAATACAGGTTCGATATTCTTGGTGATGAGAAGCTGGGACAGTGGTTTGAAGTGGGGCCGGTTTCAGATACCTGGAAAGGTGTCATGTTCGGGATCTCGGATGGGGAGATAAACTTCCAGGCCACAGGCCCCAAGGGCGGCCTGCCGAACAGTTCGGTTCTTAACTACGCCCAGCAAGGTCTGAAACTTAACTTGGGGGAGACGGAATATACCGCCTGGGCGCTGAAGAACGATGTAGATAGCGACAGCTCCTATTATGTAAGGGTGGTTGGTTCGCCCGGTTCGATCCTCTTTTCGGAATACGCAGGTTCCGAAGACGCGGAAGTCTACGTTGTGAAGTTATCGTAAGGCCAACCTGTCATATGAGTTCTTTTCACCAGACAGGGATGCGTTTTGTTATATCTCTTGTTGCCGCGCTGGCGCTGACCGGCTGTTCGTCCCTCTCTACGGAGCCGGACAAGGTTGACTGGGTCTTCGGTGACAAGGAGGTTTTTTTCGATATCATCACCGACAACAACCTCAACCTGCATAACGACCAGCCTCATTCCGTGGTGGTGGGAGTCTACCAGCTATCAAAACCTAATACTTTCAACGACCTTTCTTCCACATCCAATGGGTTACGAACATTGTTGATGAAGGGAAAGGTGGACGATACAGTTTTGTCGTTCGACAGGATAATAGTCTACCAGGACGCAAGAAAACCGGTTACTCTTTCCAGAATGGAGTCTGCGGAGTATATAGGTATTGTCGCCGGTTATTTCAATCTCGGCGACCCTGCAAGTGTTGCGAAGTTATACTCGATTCCTATCGATATAAACTCGGAGGGTTTATTATTTAAAAAAAGTGAAGCCAAACCGGGTATTTTCTGGCTAAGGCTATTCCTTGGCTCTGACAAGATTGTCTCCGCGAAACTTCTCACGAAGGCGGAGACAGACAAAAACCTGAAAAAAGACAGGGAAAAGAGAAGAGAAGAATTGCGTAAAAAAGCCAATAACGACGAAGGGGATCTATAGTGGAGATCAAAAGACCTCTATTCTGGCGGCAGGGGCTTTTTCTACAGCCACAGCATTTTCAGATGACTGACCTGCATCACCAGTTCCGGTTGAAGCCTTATTCGAAGTTTGGGCTACCCCATTTCTGGGGCGTATCCGATCTTAAGATCAACGAGTCGGCTCTCTTGAACAGGCGTTTTGAGGTCGAAAGCGGAACGTTTCTCTTCTCCGATGGCTCCTATCTCGAGTTCCCGGGAAACGCCATCATAAAACCACGCCTTTTCGACGAGGAGTGGATGGAGGGTGACAAACCTCTGACAATTTACCTTGGGCTAAAAAAACTGGGTCAGATCGACAGGAACGTCTCCATGGTGAAAAGCCTGGCCGAAGAGTCTGAAATCCACACGCGGTTTGTATCTACCATTGAGCCTGAAGAGGTAAACGACATATTCCACGATGGTCCCTCCGGGCAGGTATCGAGCCTCTACTACGTCGCAAGGATATTTTTCCAGACCGAGCAGGACCGCCTCGACGACTACGACATAATTCCGATAGCCATACTCGAAAGGGATGGTGACTCCATTATTCTCTCTCGCAGGTTTATCCCCCCATGCGTAAACATTACCGCATCGCCTATCCTGTCGGGTATTATCAAGGAGATACGGGACGAGATCGCAGGGCGAATAAGGAACCTGGAGGAGTACAAGAGTCCCAGCGAGATGCAGAAGGCGGAGCTTGACTCAAGCCATATGTTGTATATCCTGGCGCTTAACTCGCTCAACAGCTTCGCTCCCCTTCTCACCCATGTAACAGAGCCTGTGTCGGTCCATCCGTGGGACGTATACGGAGTTATTCGCCAATTGATCGGCGAACTGAGCACATTCACCGAAAGGATGAACGTTTTTGGTGAGTCCTCCGACGGGATCGGAGCCGGGATCCCCGCCTACGACCATAGCGATCTATATAAATGTTTTTCTGTGGCCCACAACCTGATCGGCCACCTGTTAAACGAAATTACTGTCGGAGTGGACGAAATGGTTCGCCTTGAAAAGGATGGCGACATCTTTTCAGCTGATCTGCCCGACAACTTCCTCGACCCGAAAAACAGATTCTACCTTGTCTTGCGGACCGAAACCGATCTTGACGAACTGCTCCGCTCAGTCCAGAGCGTGGCGAAGATGGGAGCGCGCAAGATTTTGCAGGATCTTGTCTCCCGCGCATTATCCGGGATTGAGTTACTACATCTGCAGGTGCCGCCCCAGGGGATGCCCCGTCGTTCCGCCGCTCTCTATTTCCGGGTCGAAGAGATGGGGGAACAGTGGGACCTTGTGGAGAAATCGAGGAACGTGGCCTTTTTCCTCGATAACGCCCCGGAAGACCTTAAGGCTGAACTGGTAGCCCGCAGGAGGTGATGGTGAGGCTATCGGACTGTTTTACCAATATCTTCGCCTACGGGCGGCTCTTCTTTGAGGAGGCCGCCTACAGAGGGGGGAATTACGATGAATTCCGAAACCGGATCGTCATGCTGTTGGACGAATCGAAAGAACAATCTGAAAAACAGGGGTTTTCAGGAGAGGATTACGAGCTCGCCCTCTTCGCCGTTGTTACCTGGCTTGATGAATTGGTGATGTGTTCCGGGTGGGCGGAAGCCGACCAATGGAAGAAAGAACAGTTACAAAGAAGCTATTTCAACACGGCCAGGGCGGGGGAGGAGTTTTTCAAGTGGCTCGACTCCCTGACACCAGATAAGGATAACGTCCGGGAGGTCTTTCTCGTATGTCTTATACTGGGGTTGAAAGGCAAATACTACCTGCGGGCCGAAAGGGATGTTCCTGGTGAGTTGGTTCAAGCCCATTTCGAGGAGTTTCTAAACGCAAAATCGACAGGGGATGCGGAAACCGATATCTCCGCACACGCCGGATCAACAGCAATATCCGCCATGCAGGGGGGGAAAAAGGGGTTTGAATCGTTAAAACTGTTACCTGCCGGATATCAGGATAGCGGCCAGGAGGATTCCGATCCAAACCGGTTCAAACGGTTCTCGAGAACAGAAATCATAATGTTTCTGGCGCCTGCCGCCCTCCTTCTGATCCTCTATATTGTGTACGATATCGAACTCTACACACAGATAAACGAATTTCTTCAGGCGCTGGAATAAGTGAAGATACTTAAAACGATTCTGAAGGTAGTTCTCATCGTTGTAGGGCTACTGGCTCTGGTAGCCGGTAGCGTTATCTACTCGCAATGGATGATCTGGCCTCTCTGGTCGGCGATACCGATATTTTTTGTTTTCCTGCTCCTTTTGTGGCTGTTGGTGGTCATATGGAAGACTGCCAGAAAAGCCATACGAAAAGCGGCGGCGAAATCGGTCCTTGGTGTCCAGGGAAAAAGCCTGAAAGAATCACTAAAAGAGATACAGCAAAAGTGGAAAACAGCCAACAGAACCCTTAACCGCTCCAAACTGCGCAAATCGGGAAATCCCCTCTATGCTCTCCCCTGGTTTCTGACCATCGGCGCTCCTTCATCGGGTAAAACAGCGGCGCTGGCAGGCGCATTGCTGGCTTCGCCCATAAAGAGCCAGTTGAAACCTGCGGAGGTTGGGCCGACCGAAAATTGTGACTGGTGGTTTTTTGACAAGGCGGTTTTTATCGATACCGCCGGCAGATACGCCGTCTCCCAGGAGGAGGGGTTTGCCAGGGAGGAGTGGCGAAAACTGCTCTCCCTGCTTAGGCGTAGCAGGAGAAAAGAGCCGATCAACGGGCTTATTGTTACGGTTAGCGTTGATGATCTCGTGAATAAAGATCACGATCAGTTGCGTGACCAGGGAAAAGAGATTCGGGCCCGTATAGACGAAATAATGGACCTGATCCAAGCGAACTTCCCGGTATATATCCTGGTTACAAAAATCGACCTCTTGTACGGAATGGATAAATGGCAGTCCCGGATCGACGAGGAGACCCTCAACCAGTCCCTCGGCGCGTTGGCGGGGAGCAAATTCAGAGACGTAGATGAATTTTTGAAAGAGACTCTCGATACCATAGTTGACCGGTTAAAAGATCTTGGACTGGCCCTTATGCGTGGCGCGAAGGCCAAAAGCGTCAACACACTGCAAAACCAGATGGGCGCCCTTCTCCTGCCAAGGGAGATTTCAGCGTTGAAACCGGCCCTCTACGCATTCTGCTCGGGCGCTTTCTCCGACAACCCGTATCAGGAGACACCTTTTGTTCGTGGACTGTTTTTCTCTTCCAGCGTAAACACAGGGCCGGAAAGCTCTTCGATACTGGAACGATTCGGTCTTACAGGCGGCAGTGTCCATTCCAGCGGCTCTTTCGGGTCGGAACGAAAAAGAGGTCTTTTTCTCCGCGATTTCTTCGACAAAACCCTCCCTAACGACAAGACACTTGTAGCTCCGTTAAAGTCGAGTCTGGCCAGAAGGAAGCTTGCCGGTCGGGCCTGGCTCGTAACCTGGGCGGTTACAGGGCTGGCCCTTTGTGCGATCCTCAGTTTCTCCTTTACGAAAACTTTCAAAACTGTAAAGGGGGTTATAAACGATTTCCCGCTCAACGAGGAGTTTAGCGGAGTTCTCAGGAAAGACCTTCCCCTCATAATCAACTACAAGAATATTATCGAGGATATCGAGGATATCGACCTCGGATTTTCCATAATGGAATACCCGTTTTCCCAGAACGTATCGAGGTTGGAGCGGAAAGCCAAGAGTGTTTATACCGAAAGGTTCCGCCGATCGGTGATGAGCGAGATCGACAAGAACCTTTCCATACAGGTCAGCGGCTCCCATTCGAAGTTGCCGGACAATATCTTCGGTGAGTTCGTCGAACATGTCGTAAGAAGGATAAACATCATCAGGGCCCGCCTGGCCGGGGCGACGTTCGAGGAGTTGATGGAGCTTCCACTCCCTTCCCCTGCGGCGTTAATATCGCTCGACCCTGGCGTTGATATGGCCTCCGCAGGTAAGTTCGACACTTTTTACGTCAGTTATATCGCCTGGCGTAACGATACCGAAGGGTTGAAAAAGGATCTGGGGGTTATGCGGGAGTGGATCAACGAACTTGCGCTCCCCAAGGAAGGGAATCTGCGTTGGCTGGTGGCGTGGGTGGATGGGCGCAGGGATATAAAGAGGATAACCGTAGAACAGTTCTGGCAAGGAAGCAGGACCGTGCCGGATCTGCCAAGCGTTCAGCCCGCCTTTACCCAAAAAGGAAAAAAAGCGATATACAGCTTTTTAGAAGAGCTTGAGAACGCCACCTCAAGCCAACTCGCCTACGAAAGACTGAAAGGACGGTTCGACGACTGGTATTTCACCATGCGGCTAAATTCCTGGGAGAATTTTATCCTGAATTTTGCCGATGGTAGCAAAACTCTTTACGACAAGGAAGAGTGGAAGCGGATGGTCACCCGGATCACCACCATCGATGGCCCCTACAACTCCATGCTCAATACGCTCTACAGTGAGTTTGAGGCCGCCGAGGACGATCTTTCCAACCCGGTATGGTTGAGGCTTGCTTTCGAGTTTCGCTCGTTACAGGCGCTGGAAGGGGATGATAGCAACATTATGAAGAAGACCTCCTTTTTCGGAAGGCTCTTCTCGTCAAAGCTGAAAACTGCGATGGACAAAGGATCGAGCGTCTCCGGCGCATCGACCATGGATTCTGTAAACGCACAGATCAACGCCGCCGAACTGTTTAAAAACTACCAGGAACAGATTGCCAAGGTATGGAAAGACTCTGCGGCAGGGGCGGGGCACGCTTACAAAACCACATCGGAGTTTTTCCAGTATGCGGTAGATCCGGGTGTCAAGGACGCGGCTATCAATCAGGCGAACGACAACCTTATCCAGATCAAGAACGACTTCATAGGCGCCAACGAACATGGGAAAGCGTTCTGGAAAATCCTTCGGGGCCCCTTCGGTTTTATTCTGAAATACGCCAATGAAGAGACCGCCTGCTACTTGCAGACAAAGTGGGAGTCTGATGTTCTGGCAAGCGTCTACGGTATTCCGGCGGACGATCTTCGCGCAAAACTTTTTGGAGAGGGGGGCAAAGTATGGGCTTATACCGGGGAGACAGCAAAGCCGTTTATCTGGCAGGATTATAAGAACTACTATCCGTTCAGCGCCTGGGGCCACACCATCGGTTTTAAACAGGAGTTTTTCCAGTTCTTAAACGACGGTGTGAGACAGAAAGCCCGACTGGAAGCGGAGGCGAAACAATCGGCGCCGTCGCCAGACGCGCCTGCCGTTAATCCCGTAGATACACTCAAACAGGATATCGCGGCCAAGACGTATAATGTTACATTAAGCGGCATTCCCACCGATGTGAACGAAGACGCCAAAGCCAGACCATTTGTCACCACGCTGACCGTCGATTGCGCAGAAAAACCGCTCACAGTGGAAAACTACAACTTCCCGGTCAGCGATAATTTCCCATGGAAATACGGCGCCTGTAGCGACACTACACTTACGATAAAGTTCGAGAAATTTTCCGTCTCAAAAACATGGAAAGGCGATAGAGGTTTCCTGGATTTCATCAGAGAGTTCAGGGACGGAACCGTGCGATACGGAGCCGAGCATTTCCCGTCGAAGAGCGAAGAACTCGCAAATGCCGGTCTGCTTTATATGGAACCGAGTTTCAGTGTGACCGGGCAGGATAAACTGCTGGCCGACTTCAAGAAACTCGACGACCTTGAACAGAAAGCTAACGAAGAGAGAAACTTCGAAAACCAGAAAAAAAATGCGGAGCTTGCTAGTATCAGGACCATGTGGGAGAAGGTGGCGGTTCCGAAAACCATAACCTCATGCTGGAACCCGCCCGAATCCAAAGTTAAAAACAGTAGCGAAGCGATGATGCGGAGCCAGAATGCAACTACCGGTCAGGAGAAGAACGCCGCCCCTCATGATGTAAAAGATACAACACCCGGCAAGATCGACACCGTTTCGCCCGATAAACCCGTCGTATCTGCAAGTGGTTCCCACTACATAAAGATAGGCATGTTCAGGAAGAAAGAGTTCGCCCAAAGCGCAATCAAAGCGCTTGGTCTCGATGACAAGGAAGCTGTGGTCGATGAAGCCACACTGAAAGAGAAAATATATTACAGGCTACGCATCGGCCCCTACGCCACAGCGGAGGAAGCCCAAACAGCCTTCGACCACCTGAAAGCCTCAATCATGGCAACCCAAAACTGACTGTGGCCCAGCCGTTAGCCTATTTCGCCTAGGGCGAATCTTTCTTGCCAGTTCTCTTCTATTGCTGTGCGGAGGTTTTTGTGTTCCGGGGCTTTTAGATCGGGGTCTTTTTCTACCAGTTCGAATGCGCTGGCTCTGGCGGCTGACATTATCTTGTGATCCCTCAGAATATCTCCGATCCGAAACTCTGGCAGACCCGACTGTTTTGCGCCGAAGAAATCGCCCGATCCACGGATGGCCAGGTCTTCTTCC
The DNA here is from genome assembly GCA_029261405.1 of Nitrospinaceae bacterium. Lineage (GTDB taxonomy): Bacteria > Nitrospinota_A > UBA7883 > UBA7883 > JAJDBK01 > JAJDBK01. The sequence goes on along the minus strand of JAJDBK010000011.1, from coordinate 33,228 downwards.
GCGATTCTGAATCCATCTTCGCTTTTTGTCAGAATCTTTAACCGTGCAAGGGATTGAGCGGCTTGTTTCTCTTCAGACATAAGCAGACAGTACGACTGATGGGAGCTTCGGCCTATTCTGCCCCTTAGCTGATGCAGTTGCGACAACCCGAATCTTCCCGCATGTTCGATCATGATAACTGTGGCGTTCGGCTGGTCGATTCCCACTTCCACCACTGTGGTGCTGACGAGAACATCTATCTCCCCTTTGGTGAAACGTTCCATCACCTCATCCTTTTCGCTCCCTTTCATCCTGCCGTGGGTAAGGCCCAGCGTAAGATCAGAAAAGGGGCCGTCTTTAAGCGATTCATACATGGTGACAGCGGCTTTCAGTTCCAGCTTGTCGCTCTCCTCCACCAGCGGATAGATGATGAACGCCTGCCGTCCTTTGGCGACCTCTTTTTTTATCAGTGACAGGGCCGATTCCCTGTTTGAAGGGGAGTAGATTTTTGTGACCACAGGTGTTCTTCCGGGAGGTAGTTCGTCGAGGACGGAAATGTCGAGGTCGCCGTAGAGAGTCATAGCCAGAGTCCGCGGGATAGGCGTGGCGGTCATTATGAGCGTGTGGGTGTTTTCTCCCATTCCTATAAGCTCCGCCCGTTGCCGAACGCCAAATCGGTGTTGTTCGTCTATAACCACAAGCCCCAGCCCTGCAAATATCACTTTATCCTGTATCAGGGCGTGGGTTCCTACGGTGATGTGAGAATCCCCATCGGTTATGGCCTGTAACGTCTCTTTTTTACCTTTTGCCCCGGACGTTAACAACTTGACGTTGACTTTGCTATCGGCTAAAAGTTCGGTTATCTTCTTGTAGTGTTGCATGGCCAGGATCTCGGTAGGAGCCATTATGGCGGCTTGTTTTTTGTTCCTGACAGCCATTAACGCCGCCGCCAGGGCCACGGCGGTTTTGCCCGATCCTACATCCCCTTGCAGAAGGCGGTTCATTGGCTTGTCTGTGGTTATATCATCGACGATCTCCCCCGTTACCCGTTCCTGCGCCCTTGTAAAGCTGAACGGAAAAACATGCGCTATCTTCCGGCGCAGTTCATCATCAACATCAAAAGCGGTTCCGGGAACCTCCTGCCGGACAGACCGTCTTTTCAAGGCCAGCCCCGCCTGGAGCAGGAAAAACTCGGTAAAAATCAGCTTTTTCTGTTCTCGTGTCGCCATAAGGTTCAAAGCGTCGTAATCAGCCTCCGGCACGGGTTGATGAACCGCGCGGAGAGAGTGTTGCAAAGAAGGAATCTGGTATTTTTCGTTGATCGCATCCGGCACGCAATCTTTCAATTCGCTAACGTGCTCCATGGCGCTTTCGATTACGACTCGAAGACTCTTCTGGGCTATTCCTTCCGTCAGACTGTAGTAGGCCAGAATACCTTCAAGCTCGCCTGAACCCTCCTTGTCATACTCGTCCGCCGATACAGTTTCCGGGTGAACCATCTCCTTTGATCCACGGTAACGGTTGAATGTCACCTTCCCCCGAACGATCCATCGGCTATCGGGTTCGAACCTGTTTTTGTAGCTCTTTGCCGGGAACGAAAACCAGGTGGCTCGCAAGATACCCGTTCCGTCAGTAAAGAGAACCTCGAAAATCCTCTTTCGCCCCCCCTTGAGAAACGAGATACGGGATGACTTTACCGAACATCGAACGGCCTCGATCCTGTCCGCCTCGATCTTGTCGATATGCTTCAGCGCAACAGGAGCGGAATAACGTACCGGAAAATGGAACAGCAGGTCGGCCACAGTACGAATACCCAGCTTTAAAAGAGATGTGGCCTTTTTAGGTCCAACACCCTTGAGGAACTGAACCGGGCTACTGGCGGAGAGTGGTTGCGGCCTCACCGCACTTCACGTCTTTTCTATCGGAGTCATGGGGATGGGTTTATTACTCTCCCGACACGAGCGTAAACAACCATGCGACTCCCAGCGACAGCGATCTTCGCCGTGGCCACGCCACCGAAGCCCGGGCCACAGGCCCCGGCGAACAGCCTGGAATCAGTCATCCGGCTCCCAGCGTTAGCGAAATTGGCTGTGGCCCTGCCACTCCCAGCGTTAGCGAAATTGGCTGTGGCCCTGCCACTAGTTGATGAATGTTTTTACTTTCATTTTTTCTTTCAGGTCTACTATGTATTTGGCTACTTTTTCGCCTGTTTGTTTCGATTTAAGCTTTTCCATTAATGGTCCTTTTGCTTCCTCGAAGGTGGTCATACCTGCTGGTCGCTGTTCTAAAACCTTGATGAGATGGTATCCGAACCTGGTTTTCACTGCGCCTGACATTTCACCCACAGCGAGTGCGAACGCCGCTTTTTCGAAATCGGGGACCGTTTTTCCTTTCGGTACGAAACCTAAATCACCCCCTTTGCCAGCGGATGACTTGTCGGCGGAAAGTTCCTTGGCAAGATCAGCAAACTTCTCCCCTGCAACTATCCTTTTCCTGATCGACCCTATCTTCTCTCTGGCCGCTTCTTCTTTCTCTTTGCTGTCGCCGTGTTTGACCGAAACGAGAATATGCGCAAGCCTGCGTTCCTCCTGCCGTTCAAACTCAAGCTGGTTCAAGTCGTAATATTTTCGCGCATCCTCCTCGGAGATGGTAACTGTTGATATAACGTTTTTCTCCAGCAACGCTCTTATCCGTAGCCCCTTTGAGATCTCCGCTCGCAAGGTCTCAACGGTCATGTTCCGTTGCGCCAGCGCTTTTTTAAAAGAGTCTTCGTCCGGCGCCTGTTTTTTCATCTTCTGGAAGGTATCCTCTTCCATGGCCGGATCGGTATTGACGCTCTCCTTATCAGCTTGCCTTAAAAGCACATGGGTCGTAACGAGAGTGGCAAAGATATTGTTCCGCATATCGCCGAACATCTTTTCATTCATCGGAGCGTGCCCTGTGCTGACCATATCAGCAAGTGACGATAGCTGGGTTTCAAACTCTTTCTTGCCGATCTTCTGGCCATCTATTTCCGCCACAGTTTCCGGGAGGCTTTTTAAATACGCCTGAACATCAACAACGCTGATATTCTTTGGCTCCTCTTTGCCGTCGTCAATGGTGAAGCTTGTAACATCGTGGGTTTTCGTTATTCCTTCCGAGGTTTTTTCGGCTGTTTCAGGCTGGCAAGCCATGATGGAAAAGGCCATCAGGGAGGTCATGGCGATAATATGGTGTAAGCGGACAGCCATTTGGGCGTCTCCTGTCGAAAGATTGTTCTGTTTATAAAAGAATGGGATTCTATTAACAACCGCCAGCGCCGTCAACCAGCTTGTTGGAGGTGTCGTTAAGACGCATTCGAAGAAACTTCATCACGTCAAAAAGGATTTTGAAGGCGATACCGGTCGATCCGGACATCATTTTACGAAACGACTTTCGGGATAGGGCCAGGGCAAATATCTTTTCCGTAGCGCGGATTCTTACGGTCGATTCGACGGCTGTCGGCACCAGTGAGGTCTCACCGACGATCTCACCGCGGTTGATATCCGCAATACCGATCTTGTCCCCATCTATATTCATTTTCACTACCTCGGCTTTGCCGCTGATGATGAAATAAACGGTCTCCATGGTCTCGCCTTCATGGATCAGAAAATCTCCGGGAAGAAACGTCACCGGCCTGACATATTGAACCAGTGTTTTCTTGTCATCGAAGGTGAAATATGAAAAATGAGGGGCGGACTCCAATATCTCAATAAGATTGAGATTTTCCGGGTCGGTCGGTATATCTTCGCTCATTTCCTCATTTATCCTTTTGTCAGGCATCCTTATCTGCGGCAGTGTAAATACGTTATCATGCGGAATGCGGCAAGGTGACCCCTATTTCTTCGAGCAGATCTTTTAAGGGAACGCCGGTGTTCCGCATAATCGCTGAAAGGCGCCTGAGTTTCTCTGGCGGGATGATCCTGTCCTTGAAAATTCTTTTCTCGAAATCCGATTTCCGAAAAATAGTTTTCAGTTGATACATGAAAGCGGATGAGGGGTTGAGGTAGTGGTCGAGTATCTTGTCGCCACGGCTCCCCGCGCCATCGAGCGCCAGAAACGTCGCCGCCAGAACTTCCCTGTTACGCGAAGTCAGGTATGGGGCTATTGATCTTAACGCCGAAAAGGAGCCGAGTTTTCCGAGCAGACCTATAAGCTCCGCCTGTACAGTCTCTTTCGAGCGTTTAAGTCTCGGTACCGCGAACATCTCGAACCGGCCCTTGTAACTGTCGAAAATAGTATGAGCCGACTCGATCTGAACCCATGTGTCGGTCGATTGGTCGAACCTTGAAATAAGCTCTTTTAAGGAGATAAGACCGGCGGACCGGCGTTTATAGAAGCTGTCTGACCCGTTTTTTTTCTTCGCCGATTCCCATTTGGCCTCTTTGGCCTCCCGCTTTGAGGAAAAGCCCTTGAAAAAGGAGCCCGCTTTGGAAAAAACGCCTTTTTTTCTATCTTCCGGTCTTGTGGCGAAACCTTCAGCGCCGAAATTGACACCGTTATCGTTTCGAAGTTCGCGTTTTTTCATGTCCTGAATAATCAGGTTGTAGGCTGTCACTACGAGATAAAAACGCTCCGGGTCTGAAAGGCCGGTTTTCACATCAGGGTGGTAGAGCCGTGCGGCCCTTCGGTAAGATTGTTTTATCTGGTCGATGTGGGTCTTTTCATCGATGTCGAGGACAACTCTGGCTTCCTTTAAAGTCATGGACCGATTGTGTGCCGTTGACATTCGATATCCCGAGGCGAATTGATTAAAGTAAACCCAATGGTATATCTCAGTTTATGCCAGCTAACGTGTATGGTCAACAACAATTCACTCCGAACAAAGCTCCATTTATCTTCTGGTCAGCAACATTCTACCATTAAAGCAATCGTTCGTTTTGCCCTATTTTGTGCGATCTGGTGGTGAAAATCAGATCGAAAACAGGTATTCCGGCTCTTTTGTAGCCGATTCAGCTACATTCTGGTGGTATTATCATCCTTTTTTGCACCATCGGAGAGAAACGTAGCGTTTATGGACGAAATTACCCTGGCTCGCGGACTGCATGTTCTGGGTGTTGTCATCTGGATCGGTGGGGTATCAATGGTCACCACGGTACTGCTTCCTGCTATCAGGACGATGGGGACACCGGAGGAGCGGATTCGCATCTTTTCAGCCCTGGAGAACCGTTTCGCCTGGCAGTCGAGGTTCACTACCCTCCTGACAGGGTTTACGGGATTTTACATGCTATACGCCTTGAACGCCTGGGACCGTTACGAATCGATAGGCTACTGGTGGGTCCACGCAATGACCGCCGTCTGGTTTATTTTCACCATGGTTCTCTTCGTTTTAGAGCCGCTTATCCTTCACAAATGGTTCCAGGATAGGGCGCGTGTAAACCCTGAACAGACTTTCCGGATAATCGAGAGAATGCACAGGGTTCTGCTGACGCTCAGCCTCATCACCGTGTTGGCGGCTCTTCTCGGCTCTCATGGTGTAATGTTCGGGAACGATTAACCCCCATTATTCATGACGGTTTGATGGAATTTACCCCGATACGGAAAACGGTGATCGTAGCGTTATTCCTGGCAACCATTTTCCTCCCGCTGTTTGTCACCATCTCAGGTGTCAACCTCTATCCCTCATTCATAGAGAACCGGAGGCTTGCCTCTTTTCCCGCCGAAGACCTGCGAAATTTGCGTATCGTCTCGTTCGCCAAAGGGCTGGAGAGCTTCATCAATGACAACTTCGGTTTCCGCCCTTACCTGATAAGCCTCATCAACTCGATGAAATACTCCATGTTCGGTGTTTCTGGAAACAGAAACGTTCTGGTAGGAAAAGACGGCTTCATTTTTCTCGGATGGCGTCATCTTGACATTTCAGATTACCGCTTCACGAACCGGCTGGACGAAGAGCTTCTCAGGAACTGGACCGAGGCCATGGAGGAGAGGAGACAGTGGCTTGCCGGTGGTAACGCGAAGTTCTATTTTCTACCAGTATCAAACAAGGGGACCATCTACCCACACAAACTACCCGGATGGATTGAGCGGGTTGGCAAAAACTCGCGGCTCGACCAGTTGATCGATTATATGCGACTAAACTCCGCTGTAGATGTGATTGATGTCAGGCCCGCATTGCAGAAAGCTACAAAAAAACGGCAGACCTACTACAAAAAAGACACCCACTGGAACCATTACGGAGCTTTTGCGGCGGCCCAAACTGTAATTGAGCGCCTTTCACACTCGTTCCCACAGCTTGAACCCGCGTCGATAAGCGACCACAGGAAAAGCTACGAGTCGAAAGCCCCGATGAACTCGGGTGTTCTGCTCGGGGTCCCTTTTACAGGGAAAAACTGGGAACTTGAGCCGATAAACGGCTGGACATCAAAAAAGGAAATTCGCCCTTTGCTTAAAGGGGAGATGAAGGTTTATACCCGGGACGATCCGAAAGCGCCATCGTTGGTCATGTATGGCGATTCTTTCACCTCATATATGGAGCGTTTTCTGGCGGAGCATTTCAGGAGAGCGGTTTTTTGCAACATCTGGGAGTTTTTCCCGACTGCCAATGAGCAGTTCCCTCTGGAGATAATAGATAGGGAAAAACCGGACATAGTTATCTACCAGCGGGTAGAGAGAGCTCTTGGAGAAAAAACAGGAAACCCGGATGGTATCGAGCGTGACTTCACAAAATTAACGGTCCCGGACCTCTCCAACTGGACATTACTGAAGGGTGTCAAGCTTGCCAGGGAGAAAGAAGATTATATTTTGTCGGGCGACAATTCGGAAAACGGTTATCAGGCGGTATCGCCGGGCATATCGGTCTGGCCTGATACCAGGGTTTCGTTTCGACTTCCCATGACCGTTACGGGCGGCAGTATGGCTGTCGGTGTTCTGGATGAAACCGGGTCGAAGTGGATAGACCTTCCTCGCCTGGCTGATAAAGAGTACACATTCAATACTGGCGATAACAGATCAATCTCCATTGCAATCGTCAATAACGACAATAAACAGGTCGAAAGTGGCGCGCTTGTGCATACCAGCGCAGAATCAGTTCCGCTTGCGATCCCGGAGTTTGACAAATGGCAATTATCGGAGGGGGTGAAACTTACTGTAACCGATGATAGTTATATCGTTGATGGAGATGATTCGGCTTTCAGATACCAGGCGAACACGCAGGCAATAGAAGTAGACTCCTACAGCCGGTACGCATTGAGTCTCCCTGTTAGAAGCCTGAAGGGAAAAATAGCTCTCGGTATTCTTGACGAAAACCGGACAAGATGGATCTTGCCACCGACCAGACTTAAAAAGAGCTACATCATTGATACAGGGGCGAACAGGGCCGTCACTATTATAATAGCCAACGACAACAAAAACCGGGATGGTATCGAAAGAACACGGTTTGACATTCCACGACAGGCAATGCGGTAATGCTGTTTAGCGCCCCTGTATTTCTTTTCGCTTTCCTGCCGGGCCTGCTCTTTTTCTACCACTTTGTCTGGCGAAGCAACGTTGTTCTTGTTGTGGCCAGCATTCTTTTCTATACGTGGGGCGATCATCACCATGTAGTTCTACTTCTCTTTTCCATCGCCATGAACTACGGGTTCGGTCTGCTGATCGACCGGCTGAGAGGGGGCAAAAACGCCTTCAACGCTCTGATGGGCGCCGTGGTATGCAACCTTGCGTTCCTTTGTTTCTTCAAGTACCTCAACTTTATCGTCGCCAACATAAATGAGATCGTTATTTCAACCGGCGTAACGATACTTCCCGACCCTAAAGTGAGTCTGCCCCTTGGCATATCGTTCTTCACTTTCCAGGCGATTTCATATGTTGTGGACGTTTATCGGGGCGAGGCAAGGGTTCAACGGAATATTCTCTCGCTGGCCATGTATATCTCCATGTTCTCCCAACTGATCGCAGGTCCGATTGTGCGATACGCCTGGATTGAGAAGGATATAGACAACCGAACCGTTAATACCCGCAAATTCGCCATGGGCGCAAAGCGTTTTATCGTCGGACTTGCAAAGAAGGTGATTATCGCCGATACCCTCGCATATCCCGTCGATCTGATTTTCGCCACACCCGCCACAGAGCTTTCGATGGTCACAGCCTGGCTCGGAGTTACCCTTTTCGCTTTCCAGATCTATTACGATTTTTCGGGGTATACCGATATGGCTATCGGACTCGGAAAAATGTTCGGATTCAACTTCCCTGAGAATTTTAATTATCCGTATATCGCAAAGTCGCTTCGCGATTTCTGGCGACGATGGCATATAACGCTCTCCTCCTGGTTTCGGGACTACCTCTACATCCCGCTCGGCGGAAACCGGTTCAGCCACGCCCGCACATATATGAACCTGCTCATTGTCTTCATCCTCTGCGGATTATGGCACGGCGCCAGTTGGAACTACCTTGCATGGGGTCTCTTTCACGGCATGTTTCTCGCCCTGGAACGCACACCTTTCGGACACCGGCTCGACTCCGCCCACCCTGTCATACATCATGCCTATGTACTGCTGGTACTGCTCGTTGGATGGGCGATTTTTCGATCGGAATCGATGAGTTACGCTCTTGATTTCATTGCCGCGATGTGCGGAGCGCAAGGGATAACATCGGTGATGTGGCCTGTCGGTTATTTTATGGACAGCTACTTGTGGACCATCACCCTCCTGGCGTTTCTGATCTGTATGCCGATAAACCCGCTCTTGCAACGGTTAATAAAAAGATACTACCGGCGCAGTGGAGCCGCGAGCGTTATGGTGGAAGGAATAAATATCCTCTTTCTTTGCTCTATGATGGTATATTCGTTGGCTGTCATAGCCACTCATACTCACAAGACGTTTATCTATTTCCGGTTTTAAGATATGAATGACGGGAACACAGCCCCGCTGATCGAGGTAACGGATGTCGTAAAACGGTTCGGCAAGGTTGTCGCCGTCAACGGTGTATCCCTGAAAATCGACCAAGGGGACGCTGTGGTTATTTTCGGCCCGAACGGCGCCGGGAAAACGACTCTGTTTCGAATTCTGGCGGGACTCATAAGACCGGATGAAGGCTCCCTTTCAGTGGAGGGCGCCGATGTAACGTACGAGTATGGCGAAACCATAAGACACCGGATCGGTTATATCTCCCACCAGAGCATGACCTACACCCAGCTCTCCGCCAGGGAGAATCTTCTTTTTTTCGCCCGCCTCTACGGAGTCGCTGACCCGGATGAGAAAGCCGATGCACTGCTCAAACGGGTCGGGCTGACATCCCGCGCAGACGACATCACTGCGACCTTCTCGCGAGGCATGAAACAGAGGCTCTCTATTGCCAGGGCGCTGGTCCACGACCCCGATATCATACTGCTCGACGAACCGTTCACCGGCCTCGACCAGCACGCCGCAGAGATATTAAAAGATACGCTGTCGCATCTTCACGACGAGAGAAAAACCTTCATAATGGTGACTCACAACATCAGGGTCGGGCTTGCCATCAGCCGGAGAGTGGTGGTGCAGGTGGCCGGGAAGATCGCCATGACATGTGATACCGATGGCCTTAATCCGGACGAGTTCACGGAGAGGTATTTTACAATCGTCGGAGGTAAACACTACTGACATGACATTTTTCCAGGGTGTAAAAGCGATAGTCGCCAAGGATCTGTCGATGGAGATCAGGGGCAAGGAGATCATATCGACCACGTTTATGTTCTCGCTCCTGACTGTGGTGATTTTCAACTTCGCATTCGACATGGCGGAAGGAAACGCTCGTGAGTCGGCGGCGGGTGTCTTGTGGGTGGCGTTTCTCTTTTCCGGCGCGTTGACCATGAACCGGGGTTTCATGTACGAAAAGGATGAAGACTGCATGTCGGCCCTGATGCTGGCGCCGATCGACCGTAGCGCAATATTCTTCGGCAAGATGCTCTCAAGCCTGCTTTTCATGCTCGCAACCATGACGATCATTACGCCGATATTCATCCTGCTCTACAACGTCAATGTTATGGAGCGACCTCTCTGGCAGGCATTATCGTTTTTCCTTGGCGCCACAGGTTTTATCACTGTGGGAACCCTCATCGCCGCTATCTCGGTAAACCTTCGGGCCAGAGAGATGATGGGGCCGCTTTTATTGTTACCTGTAGTGGCGCCGGTCGTTATAGCGGCGGTCAAATTCAGCGGCGGGCTTATCATGAACCAGCCTGTTGAGCAGTTGATGATCTGGATGAAGGTTCTTCTGATATTCAACGTGGTATACTTGGTGGTCGCATGGATGGTGTTCGACAACATCATCGAAGAATCGTAATTTCACCTGCGCTTAATAGCGGGTTTATCGGGAGTTGATTTTAGTTTGGACGGTTTCGGATTGAATTTTGTTTTGGCGACATACGCCATTATCTGGGTCTTTTTTTACGGATATATCGCCATTATAAACATGAAACTCGCGCGGCTGGAGAAGGAGCTATCCGACTTAAGCGGCGATAATTCATGAAAAAAGCTCCCTTGAGAGCTGTGGTAAACGGCTTGGTGGCGCTTGGCCTTCCACTTATGTTGCTCTCCATCTACATGATCTTTTTCTACGCGCCGATGGAGGCTGTAATGGGATGGCCACAAAAAATATTCTATTTCCACGTCCCGATAGCCATCCTCTGTTACGTCGGATTTTTCGTCACATTCGCAGGATCGATAGGCTATCTCTGGACACGCGATCTGAAGTGGGATCGATACGCTCTCTGCGGAGCTGAGATTGGTGTTCTGCTGGCGTCCCTTACGATCCTCACCGGGATGCTTTGGGGTAAACCGATCTGGGGCGCCTACTGGACATGGGATCCGAGGCTTACTACTTCGCTTGTGTTGTGGCTGATCTTCGTAGGTTATCTCATTCTAAGAAGCCGTGTAGACGAAGAAATTCTCCGGGCAAAATACGCCGCTGTCATGGGCATTGTGGGGTACGCCGACGTGCCGCTGGTCCACTGGTCCGTTCAGCTCTGGTCGAGAGGCATCCATCCCCCGAAACCGGAGCTTCACCCCGACATGGCAACCGCGCTACAGGTTTGCATGGTCACATTTTTTCTTCTTTTCGCCCTCGTCCTGATTCAGCGTATACGTCTGGAGAATCTCAGGGCCAAGGTGGACGAGTTGAAGCTCAAAAGAATATAGGAATTTAGGAATTAAAGTTATCCGATCCGCTTTTGTCACAGTCGTAGGGCCTCCCAACGTAGGGAAATCGACTCTCGTCAACCAGCTTGTAGGCGCCAAGGTCGCCATAACCTCCCCTAAACCGCAGACCACCCGCAACCGTATTATCGGGGTCATGAGCCGCCCCGACCTACAGATAGTCTTCATGGACACTCCGGGTGTCATGCGTGAAAGGTCAAAGCTGAACCGCTACATGACCAACATATCGGTGAAATCGGGAGCCGACGCTGATCTACAGCTATTTGTAAGCGATGCGTCACGTCCCGATATCAGACCCGATAAATTCGCCCTCGACAGGTTAGGAGAGACCAGAACCCCCAGATTTCTCCTGCTTAACAAGATCGATATGATTAAAAAACAGGCTCTGCTCAATCTCATAACCAGACTGACCGCCGAAAACAAGTTCGACGAAGTTGTTCCGATAAGCGCCAGAAGCGGGGAGAACCTCGACACGCTGGTAAAACTCCTCGCCGACAGAGCTTCGGAAGGGCCGATGTTCTATCCGGCGGAGACGACTACCGACCAGCCGGAACGTTTCATGTTCGCCGAGATCATCCGGGAGAAGATCTTTTTGTTCCTGCACGATGAACTTCCCTACTCGACTGCGGTACTGGTGGAAGAGGTGATCGACCGGGAGAACGGTGTGACCTCCATTACCGCCTCAATCATTCTTAACCGCGACTCCCACAAGGGCATGGTCATCGGTAAAAAAGGGGCGACCCTTAAAACCATCGGTGAGGCGGCCCGCAAAGACCTTGAATACAGGTTGCAAACCAAAGTTTTCCTCGACCTTAACGTTCGGGTGAAACGGAAATGGACCGATAGTGACAGCCGGTTGAACGATTTTGGCTACGGTGACTAGGAGCCTGTCGGACTTAGAATGATTCTGCTACAAAAGCCCGGTTTTGGCCAGATTTTCCGCCCTTTTTCGGCGAATAGGTTCACTATTCACCTCAAAAGTGCAATAAATCTGACTCAAAACCAGACTTTTTCGCTAATGAACCTCTAAGTCCGACAGACTCCTGGCCGGATAATTCCAGATGCCCTTGTATAACTCCCCGGCCCTGACCCTTAAAAGGACCAGATTCGGTGAGGCGGATCTTATTGTCACCCTGTTCACCAGCCGATACGGCAAGATCAAAGCGGTAGTAAAAGGCGCCCTCAAGACCAAAAGCAGGTTCGGCGGGCGGCTGGAGCCTTTCATCCTGGCAAACGCCATCTGGTTCGGGAAAGAGACCACCGACCTTTACAGTCTCAACGGCCTGGATATAACGGAGCCTTTCCTTAATCTGCGAAACGATTTTGACAAGATTAACCGGGCTTTTGCGTCGGTGGAGTTTGTGGACGCTATTGAAGTCGGCAAGGAGGCTAACTCGACCGGTTTTTCCACCCTGCTCGATTTCTGGGTCGGTCTCACAAAAGAGAACAATAAAACGAGACTCGATCTTCTGTTACGTCTTTTCGAGCTGAAATATCTCGCGTTGGCCGGGTACAGACCGATACTCGACAGATGTGTGTCGTGCGGAGGGGTGACAGGCCGGAAGAGCGGTTTTGACGCGGTTAAGGGTGGCGCTATCTGTGGCTCCTGCTACAGATATGGTAACGGAACCGGTAAAATCAGTCAGGGCGCCTTAAAACTCCTCGAAAAAAGTCTTAACCTCCCTTCTGACAGGTTGCATCGACTCGGAGTTTCACAACCACTCATGGCGGAAATCAACATGATGGTAAAAGAGCTGGTCGGCGTTCATGTAAGAAGAAAGATGCGAGCGGAAAAATTTCTGGCTCTGTAACCCCGCTATCTTAATCCGGCTTCTTGCCCAATACACCCACCGCCTCTTTTAATGTCGGGATAATCCCATCCCTTTTGTACAACAGTGCGACATCGAACGGAGTGAAAGACGGTTTTGCGCCATTATCATCCGCCCCTCGTAAAAGCAGTAGTTTCACCATATCGGGTCGCAGACTCTCGATACGTCCACTCTCGATAGAGACCATCAGGGGGGTGTCATTGGCCCAGTTCCGGTGATTAATATCAGCTCCATTATCAAGAAGTTCTGATACTTTTCGGGTATCCCCCGCCGTTACATATTTAATCAGATCCATTGCGGCGGAGTCCCGCCTGTATTCGACCGCAAGATCACCATAAAACCAGTTGACCAGCTTTTTACACTCCGGGTTTACAGCCTTTGTCACATACGAATCATTGTTGGTTTTTTCAATTATGATCGACACATTTTTTGAGGGTCGAAAACCGGGGAGAGCCTCCAGGCTCTTCGCGTACCGTCCGGTCTTGTCAAAACGCCTCCCCTGCTCCACCGCAAAGGATTTAAGATCGTTTTTTGAATTTGCACATTCGTAGGCGATACGCATACTTTTGTATTGTGGCGCCACGATCAGGAAATATATCGCAGAAATCACCCCGATAATGATCATCCACTCCACGAGGCTTATATCTCTTACGATTTTCGGTATCAGGCGCATCGAAACCGGCTATCGGTTTTTCAGCAAAATGTCGCAGGTCGCCCCTTCAGAGCCATCTGTTCTGGTATATGATCCCGCTTGCGCCACTTTGTCGCCTGCGCCGGTCTCCCCGGCAACGTTCCTGTAGGTTAGATCAATGGAGGATATGCCCACATCCCTCAATGACTGCGCGTTGCTCATGTCAAAAGTGTCCGCTCCCCTGTTCTTTACCAGCCGCAGTTTGTCGAATATCGGGTCGGTCGAATCTATCCTTCCATCGGCGTTCGAGTCGTATATCGACAGCTCCGCGTAACCGTTGGCGGCGCCGTTCTGGTCGCCGAAAAGCTCTCTGCCGGAATCGAGAACACCGTTGCCGTTTTTGTCGTAAGCCAGAATAGCGTCGTTGCCGCCGACGAAACTGCTCTTCTCCGCAGTACCATCCCCGTCGATATCGAAGTTTAATCCTGCATCAACGCCGGTGGTGGATATTGATCCATTCCCGTCAAGATCGAACATCAACGGGTCGGATACGGTCTCTTCGGCAACGATTTCAGCGTTTTCGGTGCGGGTGGCGCTCACCTGCAGAGAGATAGACTCCGGCGGCTCTCCTTCATGTGGCGGAGGGGAATTTTTAGAAGTAGCCGAAGTGTCGTCCGACTCTTCATCTCTTTTAATTTCAGAGTCGGACTCCTCAACTCCAAGGGTTTTCAGCAGAACCTTGACTCCACTGCTCCTCCGGTCGGCCCACTGGCTGATATCCTCTTTCAAGTCGGAGAGAGGGCCTGACTCCGGGATAAGGTTGTCTACCGTTGGCGCGGGACTACCATTGGTCTTGTCGCTTGATGACCGCAAACCGGTGACCGTTCGTACCGATTCTGACATCGCTCCAAAACCGCGAATATCCATAAATCAGGACTCCTTTCTCCTACCTTATAATTTCGGCGTAATTTTCTCTATCTTTACCTTTTTCCGCCATCAATTTTCATTAACAACAGTGGCAGGAAAAGAAAGTCGAGAGCCAACGCCAACGTTGTGACCCACATTGCCGTTCCCACCGCGCTGAACGAATAACGGACCGCATCAGCCGGATCAAGCCCGTTCTCACGACGCGCCAGCAGGTATTTGCTCATGAAATGTACGGTGTCATCGACCACAATTCCGACCAGAACCAACCAACGGCGGCTGACCACCCAGTGGGCGAAATCTGTTTCAAACTGTTTCATGCTTTTCCCCTTGCGTTTATATTATAGCGTAAGACGCAACCGTGACAAAAAAGTTACGAAGCTTCTCAGGTTTCATGTAAAATTACCCGCTGACAAAGCCAGCGCAACAACAACAAAAGGTTATTTTTTTTACAAGAGACATGATATCAACTAGTTGCGGAAAAACATCCATTCAGGCGCCGATCAATATCACCGGACCTTACACAACGGGAACCTGCGATTTTCAGTTTTTCTACAAACCGTCAAAACTGAAAATCATAAACAACGGCTACACAATTCAGGCCAACTACGATCCCGGCAGTTATATTACAATTGATGGCGCCAGGTTTGAACTTGAACAGTTCCACTTCCACTCCCCTTCGGAGAATACCGTCGATGGTCTCTCTTTTGCCATGGAAGCGCACCTCGTCCACTCCAACGCGAATGACAATTTGGTTGTAATCGGGTTGCACTTCCGGAGCGGTGGTCATAATAGGGTTGTAAACCCTGTATTCGAGAATGTCCCGGACAATATAGGAGAGGAGCGTATAGTCGAGGGTGTGATGGTGGACGCAACATTTTTATTGCCCCCGGTCCGTTCTTATTACCATTTCGCAGGTTCACTCACCACCCCGCCGCGCACTGAAGGTGTGAGCTGGAACGTTATGACCGAAGTGCAAACCGTATCAGAATCGTCTGTAGACAAGCTCCTGGAAATCTTCGGAGGGAACAATCGACCGATCCAGGATAACAAAGGAAGGGAGATAACCCTTGTCAACTGCCCCGCATGTAAATAAGGCTATGAATTATTCTTCTTTCCGCTTTTAGAGCGGTTTAAAGGTATACTGTCACCGTTGATAAGAGAAAATTCGTTGGCGCTAACAGTGGGATATATGGACAAATCAAGTTCTTTTTTATGTGGGCCACCGAAGATAGGACAGATTTGCGGCATGGTTGAACTTGTCAAGGCTTCGCATTGAAAGCGGCTCTCTTTTTCCCGGCTCTCTTTTTATCCCTGACCACCCTTAATCCGGGTACCGTCTTCGCCGATGACGCTTATGTCCTCGATGTCGTTCGTGAAAAAGGCTCGATATCGCAGATCCTCGTCTCCTCCAAAATCGAAGGGGCTTTTTCCGAAGAGATCCTGGAAGCTCTCGAATCGGGAGCGCCGGTTACTTTCACCTACTTTTTAAAACTTATAAGAAACCGCTCCGTCATCTGGAACAAGACCGAAAGAGAGCTTGCCATAAAACGGATGGTCAAATACGACACCATCAAAAAACAGTATCTTGTCTGGGAGAAACGAGCCGAGGACGATGGTGATATCGATTTCACAGCCGAACTGCTGAGGATCGCCCAAAAAGGTGAAGCGAAGCCGGAAAAAGAAGACAAAAGCGAGCCGACCAACGCTGAAAAAGATACCCCCCCGAATAACGATCCTGCGACCCCGGCCTCTTCCGGGAAGAGGGATGATGATTACGACGTTATAGACGACATAAATGTGCTGAGAAACTGGATGACACATCTGGAGAGTATCGATCTTGGAGTCGAAGAGGGATTGCCCCTGGATGGTGTTTATTATGTAAGGGTCCGATGCGAGATGAAATCGATCAAGCTGATTCCGCCATTTAACTACATCCTGTTTTTTCTCGCCCTATGGGATTTCGACACAGACTGGGCCAATTCAGCCCCGTTCATGCTCAACGGCCCCCCTCCTGATACGGGAACAAAGAGCGAATCGAAACCTGCGAACAGTCAGAACAACTGATTTTCCAGTAGGACTCCTGCAATGGGATAACTAACCTTTTCAGAAACACCTCAAAATTTCTCCGGTGGTCACTAAATCCTGGCGCCAACCCGGAATTGGAGTTGAACGAGCTACTGGTTCGTCGAAAAAGAAATACCCGTAATCTCGTAATCGCTCTTACGCTCCTCTTTATTCTGATGACGGTCGGGTCGATCGTTTTGCAGGATTCGAGCCTGGACGCTCCTATTTCCAACGACATAGCCGTCGCCCTGGTTCTTAACCTGAACGTCCTCCTGCTCGTTGTCATGGTTTTGCTGGTGCTACGCAACCTCGTAAAACTATATTTCGAGCGGCGGGGTCAGGTCACCGGAGCGCGGTTCCAGACAAGACTCGTCGTCGCATTTCTGGCCATGACCCTGATTCCGGCCTCCATGATGTTCGCTGTAGCCACGGAGCTTATTTCCGACACCGTCGATAAATGGCTGAACAAACGGATCGAACGAACGTTGCACGAATCGTTGGAGGTGGCCGAAGGTCTTTATAAGGAATCGAAAAAACGGGTCGAGTCAAACGCCATATACCTCTCCTCCCTCATAAAACAGCGGAACCTTATTGGAAATGGCGCCAGACCGAGCCTGGACCGTCTCGTTAAGCAGAAACAAAAAGAGTATAGTGTCGATCTGATCCAGGTCTACAACGCCGAATATGAACTTGTGGTTATGGCCGGTGGAAAAGATGGCGCCCTCACGTTCAAACTCTCGGAACGAAACGATGTTATGGCCAAGGTCGCTTTGGGCGAGGTTGTTACGAGTGTGGACGACCATGCCGGTGTCAACATGGCCGTATCGGTGGCCTCTTTGCGTGACGGCGGTGACGATCAGTTAAAAGGGGTTGTCGTGGTGGCAAACGAGGTGTCACGAAAGTATGTAGACAAGGTCACCTCCATCGGTCGCGCTTACGAAAGTTTCAACCAGTTGACCATCAAAAAGGAGATCATCAAAGCCTCATATCAGGTGACGTTGGCGCTGGTGGCCCTCGTCATTATTTTCTCCGCCATATGGATTGCGTTTTACCTGGCCAAGGGTATAACTGTTCCGCTAAAAAGGATCTTAAACGCCACCGAAGCCGTGGCGGCCGGAAGGCTCGACGTGGTGATAGACGTGCCGATCCAGAACGATGAGGTCGGTCAGTTGGTAGTGGCGTTCAACAGGATGACCCATGACCTTAAGGTATCTAGTGAAAAGCTGGAGAAAGCGAACATCAACCTGAGCGAATCGAACGTTCAGCTCTACCACCGGGGACAATATATGGAAGCGGTGCTCGATACCGCCGCCGGAGGTGTTATCTCCATCGACAAGGGGGGCGCCGTCAACACCATCAACGGGGCGGCCGCTACCATGCTCGGAGTGGAGGCCCGGAGCGCCAAAGGCGCCAACTACAAGAAAGTATTCGCTCCCCCCATCTCCTCCCCTATCCGCCAGATGATGCGGGAAATGGACCTGATGGGTGGCGACAGCATCACGAGGGAGCTGGAGATTCCGCTCAACGATGTGCGCCGGACTTTCAGGGTGTCGGTATCGGTCCTGCGCGATCAGGAGAACAACTATCTGGGCGCGGTCCTGGTTTTTGACGATCTGACCGAGATACTGGCGGCCCAGAGAGGGCTTGCGTGGCGTGAAATGTCGAGGGTCGTAGCCCACGAGATAAAAAACCCGCTTACACCGATTCAGCTTAACGTACAGCGATTAAGGCGCAAATTCGAGCAGGGCGCCCCCGATTTCCCCCAGGTATTCAACAACGCCACAGTATCGATCAGTCAGGAGGTTGACCAGTTAAAAGCATTGGTGGAACGGTTCTCCAGACTCGCCAGGCTCTCTGACGCCCATCCATCGGAAGCCAGACTCTCCGACGTGAAACTGCTCGACCTGGCGCAGGAGCCTTCGATGTTACACGCCATAATCGAAGAGACGGTAAAGCTCTACGAGCACACCCGGCCCGGAGTAAAGTTCACCACAAAACTCGATCCGTCCATCAAGCTTGTGAATATCGATACGGAACAGATAAAGAGGGTTTTTATCAACCTGGTCGAAAACGCTATCGACGCTATCAACGGTGGGGGGGAGATATCGATACGCACCGGCAGACAGAAGAATGGAAAGAGTATCGTCATCGAAGTCGCGGACACAGGGCAAGGCATGACCGAATCTGTAAAACGACAGTTGTTTCGTCCCTATTTCTCCACCAAACCGAAAGGTTTTGGACTGGGGCTTGCCATCGTCAGCCGGATAGTGGAGGACCATGGCGGAAAGATACGGGTCGGCAAAGCCCAGCCCAAAGGAACGGTCTTTACAATCGAACTGCCTGCGGAATAGTGGTATAATCAACAGTCCAGACTGCGCTGGTAGCAATTACTGCTTTTAACTTATTTCGAGGTTTACACTCTTATCGCAACGCTCATGAAAAAGGGGAGAATCCTCGTAGTTGACGACGAGGAGAATATCAGGTCCGCACTGGTCGGTATCCTGTCAGACGAGGGGTACAATGTGCAGGCCGCATCCGATGGTGAGTCGGCGTTGAGAATGATCCATTCCGAAACCCCCGACCTGGTGCTTCTCGACATCTGGATTCCCGGAATCGACGGTATTCAGACTCTCAAGATCTTAAAAAACGTCGCCCCGGATACCGAGGTTGTCATGATGAGCGGCCACGGCTCCATCGATACCGCTGTCAAAGCTACCAAGTTCGGCGCTTTTGATTTCATAGAAAAACCGCTCTCCATCGATTCTCTTCTCAAGACCGTATCCAAGGCTCTCAGGAACAGAAAGAACAGAATCAACAACAGAGAATCGATGACACCGGAAGGTCTGATATCACGACGACTCATCGGTTCGTCAAGCTCAGCGGCCAGCGCGCGCAGACTGATTCTTGAAGCCTCCGACAGCGACAGACCTGTCCTTATCACGGGTGAACATGGCCTCGGTAAAAAACTTGCCGCCAGGGCGATTCACTCCATGTCAGAACGGCGCAACAGCCCGTTCATTGAGGTTTCCTGCGCCGAGATAACCTCGAAAAATTTCGACGCCATCCTGTGCGGCGGCGAAGGGGATAAACCTTCACGGTTCGAATTGGCCGATGGTGGCTCCCTGTTTTTTGACCGTATAGATAAACTGGACACCAAGAGAGCCGAAAGGCTGACCGAACTTCTGAAACGTGGAGACAGCTCCGATCTTGCGAACAATGAAAACCTGGAGGCTGACGTAAGAATCATCGCGTCAGCTGGTCCCGATTTTATGGAAACCGGAGCGACATCGTTACTGGAGGTTTTTGGACCTGACCTGATCCCGATAACCCCTCTGCGGGAGAGGAGAAAGGATATTCCCGAGTATGTAAACCATTTCGTGGAAGAAATGGCGGAACAATATAATAAACGAATCGATTATGTGAGTCGGGACGCCATGAAAGCCCTTACGAAAATGGATTGGCCCGATAACCTGACCGAGCTAAAGGAGACTCTCGATCGGGCGGTACACTCGTGTTCCGGTCCGGTCCTTACAAGGGATGGTATACCCACACAGCGTAAGGACGAGAAGAGGAAAGGCTACAGGAAAAAAGAGAAAACCGGCGCCTCAAAAACGCAGTTGACCCTTATCGACAACAGGAGTGGCTCCGGGACAAGCGGCATTAAACAACGCACTTTAAAAACTTCAGTTGTGTTGTGCGGGCACGGGCTTCATTCCGGGATTAAAACAGGCCTCATCCTCTCCCCTCTCCCTCCCGGATCGGGGATAGTTTTTGGTGATATCAGCACCGGCGCTCGCATCAGCGCAAGTCTGGAGCATGTCAACTCCACAGACTACGCCACAACCCTCTCCGACGGCGCCGTCACCATAAAGACCATCGAACATATAATGTCGGCTCTCCATAGCTATTCGATAACGAACCTGCTCATCAAAATCGGCGACGAAGCCCCGATCATGGACGGATCGGCTCTCGACTTCTGTGATCTTATCGAAGACTCCGGGGTAGAGGAGCAGGCCGATTATGTCGATCCGATTATCATCGACAAACCGATCATGGTAGGAGACCCGGTAAACGGACCCAGCCTTACGGTGGAGCCGTGCGACAGTTTTTCCATCCACTATTTCCTGGAGTACCCGCAACCGATCGGCAAACAGGAGTGCCAATATAATCACGCGACTCCCGAATACTATAAGGAGACGATAGCTCCCGCCAGGACGTTTGGTTTCGTAAAAGATATTCAGGCCCTAAATGAAGCCGGATTGGCTGCGGGTGGAAAGCTCTCCAACGTGGTCCTGATCGACGATGAAAGAATCGTCAACACGCCGCTACGGTTTCCGAACGAACCTGCCCGGCACAAAATTCTTGACCTGATAGGTGACCTCTACCTGCTCGGTCGCCCGATTAAAGGCAAATTTACGGCGGTAAGAAGCGGTCACACACAAAACATCGCTCTTACAAAAAAAATCCACGAAACTCTTGTGGCGCCGAAAGACAACCCCGAAACCATCGGCAGACAGAAGGTGGCTTCCCGCTAAAATCCGGGACAGATGCAGTATCAGGAAAAACTGAACGTCGTTGTAATTGCCTCCGGCAGAGGTAGCAATTTTCAGGCGTTAATCGACGCTCAGGAAAAAAAAGAGACTCCCTTCCGAATCGTTCGGCTCGTTACAGATAACCGGGACGCCAAAGCCATCGAAAAGGCGAAAAAAGCCGGGATTGAACACCATATTGTCGAACGAAAAAGGTTTGGCTCACGAGCGGAGTACGACTACGCTCTCGCCGACGCCGTTAAACCGGAGGAGACCGGCCTTGTATGTCTCGCCGGATATATGAGAATTCTGGGTAAGTCTTTTCTGGATCGTTTCGACGGAAACGTTATCAATATCCACCCGGCGCTCCTCCCCTCTTTCCCCGGCCTGGACGCTCAACAACAGGCCCTCGATTACGGGGTGAAGATATCGGGATGCACCGTTCATTTTGTTGACGAAGGGGTCGATACCGGGAAGGTGATAATTCAATCGGCTGTTCCGGTACTGGCCGACGATTCCGCAGATTCGTTAAGCCTGCGTATCCTTGAACAGGAGCATCGCATCTATCCTGAAGCGGTGCGACTCATAGCGACCGGCGCTGTCCAGGTTCCGGGGGCGAGAACAAAACCATGAGATTTTTCACGCTTCTGGCGGGCGCTTTTCTGATAACCATGACACTCCTTCCGGGGAGGGGCTATTGTGAAACATCCAGCGAACCCCTTATTCAGGATATCGAGCGGGTTTTTCAGAACATGACCACCATGACCGCACGATTTACCCAGTCGTTCGAGTCGAAAGGTTTTGGTCAGACAGCGGTTCATACTGGTCGGCTATTTGTAAAAAAACCCTCCATGATGTTGTGGAGCTATGACGAACCGACAGGAAAATATACGCTGGCGGACGGGAAACGTTTGTGGTTATACGAACCTTCGGAAAATGTTGTCTATTTCGATGAACTGGCCCGGTACCTCGAACGAAACGCTTTTGCCCTGTTCCTGACCGGCAAGAAGCTTATGACCACAATTTTTGATGTAAAACTGGTCCCGGAAAGCGATAAAAGCCTGAACCGTGTCCGGTTAAAACTGGTCCCCAAGGAGCCTCAAGCCGGTGTCAAGGCGATGCTTCTTACCGTTAACGCCTCAGATCATGTTATTTTAAGTCTGGTGACTGTCGATTATATCGGGAACAAAAACCGTATAGATTTTAACAATATAGAACGGAACGTCGATCTTGACGACTCTGTTTTCGCTTTTACAAGGACCGAAGGGGTGACCGTGCGTAAAACTCCCGGGACCTGACCTGTAAACGACGAAGACCGTAAAATAATTCAAGTAATTTGGTGAGGATATTCTCAATATGAACGTAATTGCATTTGTTTCCGTACTCGACGTAATCTCCTTTGAGCGTGTATACGGATGGTTCACATTCGGAGCTTCGGCTGTGGCGGCTCTCGGACTGCTGATTCTGGTCCACGAATTCGGACACTTTATCGTTGCCAGGGCGACCGGCATCAGGGTGGAAAAATTCTCCATCGGATTCGGCCCGCGAATATTCAGTAAACAGTGGGGCGATACCAATTACATGCTCTCCTGGATACCCCTTGGTGGTTACGTCAAGTTTTACGGCGACGACTCGGAGGACGCCACGGACGACCCGGAATCCTTCCTGAATCAGGCGGTCTCCAAAAGGCTGGCTATTGTGGCCGCCGGGCCATTGTTTAACATCATGCTTGCCATATTTCTTGTCATGGGCGCCGCCATGATCGGCCTCCCGGAAGGTTCCAGGGTTATCGACAAGGTTTTTGACGACTCACCCGCCTCTGAAGCCGGGCTTCTCGCGGGTGACAGGATCGATTTTATCGACAGCCAAAAGATGGAGAAGTGGGAGGATATCGTTCTCAAGATCAGGGAAAATGGTGGCAAGGAGATTTCCCTGGAAGTGCTGAGGGAGTCTGGAGATCGAGCGAATATAAAGGTATTGCCGGCCACCCGTGAAGCCAAAACCATAGAAGGCAAGACCATCAGAATAGGACAAGTAGGCATCAGCCCACGCGAAGTAATCGTCACTTACTCCCCCGGCGATGCGTTTATGCGGGGCGTAACATGGACATGGAACATAACCAAGATGACGGTATGGTCCGTCTCCAAGCTCATCATGCGGGATATCTCCTCCGACCAGATAGCGGGACCTATAGGCATTATGCAGATGGCCGGCAAGGTCGCCGAGAACGGTTTTGTCAACCTGGTACTCTTCCTGGCGCTGATATCGGTCAACCTTGGCATACTGAATTTTCTCCCGATCCCGGTTCTCGACGGGGGGCATATTGTATTTTTCACTATCGAAGCTCTTATTGGAAAACCGGTAAACATAAAATTCCAGGAACGAGCGCAACAAGTGGGTGTTGTTCTCCTTCTCTCGCTTATGGTATTCGCTTTCTATAACGATATTGTGCGCCTGATGAACGGGTAATCGAAAATTGTGAAGAACCTGGCTGTCGTAGTCGTTTTTTCCTTCCTGCTGACCGCATCCTGCTCAGGCGGCGGGTCGGCGGGTGAGTAGAAATCAACCTTAATAATAGGATACGCTGGTGAAATTCAGGTTAGGCGAGTTGTTTTGTGGTCCTGGCGGCTTAGGTTTGGCAGCTCAACTAGCAGTTATTAAATCACGGTCAGGAGAAACGTTCGGAATTGACCATGTCTGGGCAACTGATTACGACGGGGACTCATGTAACAGCTATCGTCATAATATTACTCCTTCCGCTCCTGAAACTGTAATATGTGAGGATGTGAGGAATCTCGTTATCCCGAAGCTTGGTGCCATTGACGCTTTTGCTTACGGCTTCCCTTGTAACGATTTTAGTATTGTAGGTGAATCAAGGGGTTTAAACGGTACTTTTGGCCCCCTCTACAGCTATGGTGTCACAGTCCTTCATGCGTTTAAGCCAAAATGGTTTCTAGCTGAAAATGTTGGGGGGCTTGCAAGCGCAAATGATGGTAAAACGTTTAAATTAATTTTAAGGGATCTTGCAAACGCCGGATACTTGTTAACTGTTCATTCATACAACTTTAATGAATATAGTGTTCCACAGATACGAAAAAGAATTATTATCGTCGGAATCTTGCAAGATGAGAATAAGATATTTCGTGTTCCTAAACCCTCCGGAAAACTGATAACTTGCAGGGAGGCTCTTCATTGTCCTGAAATTCCTTTTAACGCTCCTAACAATGAACTAACCAGACAATCAGCCACCGTTATTGAGCGTTTAAAACATATAAAGCCAGGACAAAACGCATGGACAGCAAACCTCCCTGAAAACCTTAAGCTAAATGTAAAAGGGGCTAAGCTCAGTCAAATATATAAACGGCTTGATCCAGACAAACCGGCATACACTATGACTGGTAGCGGGGGTGGTGGAACTCATGGATACCACTGGGAGGAAAACAGGGCATTAACGAACAGGGAACGCGCTCGGCTACAAACTTTTCCTGATGACTATATTTTTCATGGTAGTAAAGAGAGTGTGCGAAAACAGATAGGAATGTCAGTTCCTGTCTCAGGGGCAAAAGCCATTTTTAACGCAATACTCAAAACATTCGCCGACATTCCCTACGCAAACATGCAACCGAATTTTGGATATGTCTTGCCGAGCGATTCAATGAAAGAAGCTACTTTGTGTGATGAGCGAACTTTATCACAAGGTATCTTGCCTTTTGAAGATACTGTGGATATTCAGGAAACAAGATAGCCATGCTCAATAAGAAAGTTTCTGATTTTCTTTCAGTAAGCCTTGATACAGCAGAGAAAATTTTAAGCAAGGCTGAGGTTGGCGGTGAAATTAATGAAGAGATGAATGCCGGTGACTGGGTTGAGTCACGACTTATTCCAAATAGTATATTCATTGATGAAGATGAATACGCCCGAATGTGTATCGACGCTCTGAAAATACTTGGCACTACTGCTGCCACAGATTATGGAAGTAGCAGACAACGTGACCTTGGACAATCATGGGCTGACATGACACGCGGGTACCTCGGAGAGATTGCCTTTGTAAAGTTTCTGAAAGAAAAGCATCAAATTGACGCGGAACTCGGACATGAAGTTGGCTCTCTAACAGAATATTTACCTTCAGATATTCATAAAGTGAGAAAGGGGGCAGAGCAATTCAGGGCACCCGGAATGAAGATTGGCATAAAGACAGGGAAATGGAATGGGGTTTGGCTTGATATTCCCGGTAAGCAATTCGACCATTCCGATATTCATGTTTTTGTGAAAGTGGTGCCGGAAGGGACCATTTGTTTTCATTCTTTAAGCACATCAGTGTCTTTCGTGACAAGGTTCTGAAAAAAGGAGTTGAGGTTGGCTCGTTGACTGAACACCAAGCGGATGACCTTTATCATAACCTACCCACATATAAACCGATACCGGCCTATATATGTGGTTTTGTAAGAAAAAACGAGGGCTATTCCGAACTCTCATATGAGGGTAAAAAAGGTAGGAAGCGCTATACGATTACTTCATGGAAGGGGCCGAGAAAAAAAGGGGACCTTGACCAAATAAAAGCTACCAACAATGTTTCTGGCGATGTCAAGTTTGCTGGAATAGGAAAGTTTTCACACGAATCAGGCTATCTGTTTAACACTGGCTCGTTGCGCTGGACAGAGGAAGACTGGGCTTCTGTCGTTGATAACATATAATTCCAGGAGAATAGCCCCCAGTTGATTCTACAAACAAGGTGTGGCTTGACACTTTGGAGTCGTGTCCAGTATCTTTCCCAATTAATTTAAACAATTAGCGGTCGTCAATGTTTGCTTTTCTGTTTCCGGGACAGGCGTCCATTTATCAGCAAGTAGCGCCTATTCATATAAACATTCCCTACGCAAATCAGACTGGGGCGCCTGCAATTCCAGAGACTTTCACATATCGTTGTGAGCGTAGTCACAGTAGTTATGAAATGTCAGGCTATGATTTAGAGTAACAATCTGGTCTTATGCAATCATCAGCCGCATGCCTGACAACACCTTCCGGGTTCCAATCGCTATCGCACTTGTCCTCTTCCACAAGACATAAGCCATTTCCACGACTCATTGATGGACGATAAATCCAGAAAAAGTTACGACATGTACCGCATTTCATTTTACTCAAGGTTTTATTTTCAAGAACCATATCCATTTTCTCCTCCTTAAGCTGGGCTAGAATGGTCTGTATGCAGAGAATAAATCTATACGGTTAGTAGGAGCAAGGATGGCGCCACTGCAGGATATGCGTTATATACGTTTGTATAATAATGAGTTATGATTGTGAGTGTATTCCGACAATTCAATTCTGCTATAAAAACAGGTCGTATTCATCTGATAAATAACTCTAATAGCTTGATAATACGCCTCTTATTGATTTGGATACATGTGAAGTAAAAACAGTACAGTAGTGGGGGAACCACCATCGCAATCCCATAAAGGAATCAGTGCAAAAAGGCACATCGTCTGTGTGGCTTGACACTTTGGGGCTGTTTCCAGTATCTTTCCCAATTAATTTAAACAATTAGCGGTCGTCAATGTTTGCTTTTCTGTTTCCGGGACAGGGGTCCCAGTTTGTAGGGATGGGGGCCGGTCTTATCGGATCGTCATCCAACGCTATCGCCCGTGTGCAAGAGGCCAACGATCTACTGAAATTCGATATAGGGAAACTGATCCTCGAAGGGCCGGGTACCGAACTGAACCTTACCGCCAACACTCAGCCGGCCATCCTGCTCGCATCCGTTATCGCCACCGAAGCTCTACTCGAAAAAGGAGCTTTTGCGCCAGCGGCTGTAGCGGGACATTCCCTGGGGGAATTCAGCGCATGTTGGGCGGCCGGGGTTTTTGGTTTCGCCGACGCCATCAGGATCGTGCGGAAAAGGGGCGAACTGATGCAGAGCGCCACACCTCCCGGCGAAGGGTCAATGGCGGCTGTCATTGGATTGACCACCGCAAAGGTGGACGAGGTGTGCCGCGAGAATTTCCGGAACGTATGGCCCGCAAATTTCAACAGCCCGGAACAGACCGTCATAGCTGGTAAAACCTCCGAAATCGACAAGGCCATCGACATAATGAAAGCCAATGGAGCGAAAAAGGTTGTTAAACTCACCGTCTCCGCTCCTTTCCACACACGTTTCATGCAACCCGCCCGGGACGGTCTGGAAAAATTCATGGCCGATATCGAGTTTTCCGATCCGGAGTTCCCGGTCATAAGAAACATCGACGCGAAAACCTGCGATACCGCTGACGAGATAAGAGATGGTCTTGTCAAGCAGGTAACAGGCTGTGTAGAGTGGGTGGATTCGATGAAAACCCTCGCCGGTATGGAAGTAGAACAGGCGCTCGAACTGGGGCCGGGAAAAGTTCTGGCAGGGTTGATGCGTCGCATAGAAAAATCGATAAAAGTAACTCAGGTCAGCGACGAGAGCGATATCGAAAAGGGTGTATCAGCTCTCACAGCCATCAATAACCAGGAATAGGGGGAGATATGGGAATGCTTACGGGCAAGACCGCCATCATAACCGGCGCCAGCAGAGGTATCGGGGCCGCCATAGCCGAACGATTTGCAAAAGAGGGCGCAAACCTCACGCTGGTTACCCGTTCCACGCCGCTTGATTCGTTGATCGAAAAGCTGGGAACACCCATCGAGGCGATGACAGGCGATGTGGGTGATTCCGCATTTGCCGACCAGGTTGCCAAGCAGACAAAAGAAAAATTCGGCAAAATTGATATTCTGGTAAATAACGCAGGGGTCACCCGCGATGGGCTTCTGGTCCGGATGAAAGATGAGGATTTCGACGAAGTTATCCGGGTCAACCTGAAAGGCGCTTTTGTTACAACCCGCGCTGTGGGCAAGATAATGATGAAACAAAGGTCGGGCGCCATCATAAATATCTCTTCGGTGGTGGGCATGGTGGGCAACGCCGGTCAGGCGAACTATTGCGCCTCCAAGGCGGGTCTTATCGGTCTGACCAAATCGACGGCCAAAGAGCTTGGCGGCAGGGGTATCAGGATCAACGCCATTGCGCCAGGATTTATCGAAACTGATATGACCGGGGCTCTTGGCGAGAAAGTAAAAGAGCAGACCATCGCCACCATTCCATTGGGAAGTTTCGGGAAAGTGGACGATATTTCGGCGGGCGCGCTGTTTCTGGCCTCCGATGAATCAGCTTACATCACCGGTCATACACTGGTTATCGACGGTGGTATGGCGATGTGAATAGAGGCGTGTGTGAAAACGCCTTTTATGCCGCCCGTTCCTGTTATAGAATATACCGACAAAAAAAAACTGTTTCTTGGAGAAGATAAATATGTCGATTGAAGAGAAGGTCAAGACGATCATAGTCGAGCAACTGGAAGTAGAGCCTGACAAGGTGATCTCCTCGGCGAAATTCGACACCGATCTAAATGCTGACTCGTTGGATGTAGTGGAGCTTGTCATGGCTTTCGAAGAGGCTTTCGATATCGAGATCCCGGACGAAGACGCTGAAAAAATCCTGACGGTCCAGCAAGCTTACGATTATATAGACAAAGCCACAGCCAGCAATTAGGTTGGCAGGTTCAAAAGGCGTTTTTGATGCGCCCCCGCAATCTATCATTTAACCGTAAACGATGAAGAATATAGCAGTAACCGGTCTTGGCATGGTCACCCCTCTGGGGTTGGGTGTGGAGAAGACTTGGGAAGGTATTGTAAACGGTCGCAATGGTATCGGTCCCATAACGAGGTTTGACGCATCCGATTACTCCACTCAAATTGCGGGCGAGATAACCGACTTTGACCCGCGAGACTATATCGATGGTAAAGAGGTCAAGAAGATGGACCTCTTCATCCAGTACGCTATCGCCGCCACAAAGTTCGCATTGGATGACGCAGGGCTGGAGCCATCAAAGCTGACAACGGAACAATCTGAAAGGTTTGGCGTTGTTATAGGCTCTGGTATCGGCGGCCTGCCTCTGATTGAATCTACCGGCAGGACTCTTCTGGATCGTGGCCCGAAAAAAGTATCCCCTTTCTTTATTCCCGCTGTGCTGGCCAACATGGCGGCCGGTCAGGTCTCGATCCATTTCGGTCTCAAAGGGCCGATGGATTGTCCTGTAACCGCGTGTACCACCGGCGCGTCGGCTATCGGTGACGCCGCCAGAATCATAGAGCGTGGAGATGCGGACATCGTTGTAGCAGGTGGCGCCGAGGCGGCTATCACCGGTCTTACTGTAGCCGGATTTGGAGCCGCCAAGGCGTTATCGAAAAGAAATGACGATCCCGCCACCGCAAGCCGACCTTTCGACAAGGACCGTGACGGTTTTGTTATAGGTGAAGGAGCGGGCGTGATTGTTCTGGAAAATATGGAACACGCAAAAGCCAGAGGCGCAAAGATATACTCCGAGGTTATCGGGTACGGTATGAGCGCCGATGCGTATCATATGACAGCTCCCCCCTCGGATGGTAACGGCGCGTTGCGATGTATGAAAAAGGCCATCGCCGACGCGGGGATCGAGCCTGAAGATATCGGATACATCAACGCTCACGCCACCTCCACCATGGCCGACGCCATCGAAACCAACGCTATCAGGCAGGGGTTTGGCTATCATACGGATAATCTGACCATCTCTTCGACAAAATCGATGATTGGTCACCTTCTTGGCGCCGCCGGAGGGGTTGAGGCGATCTTTACCATAAAAGCAATCGAAACCGGGGTAATTCCGCCTACCATTAACCTTATGGAGCCGGACCCGAAATGCGACCTTTTCTATACCCCAAACAAAGCCATCAATAAAGAACTCGATTGCGCCCTTTCCAACTCCTTCGGGTTTGGAGGGGTTAACGGTTCGCTGATTTTCCGCAAACATAAAGGTTAACGAGCTTGTAGTTTATGCCTGTTGACGAAACCCGGACAACACAACTTAAAGAACTTTCACTCCGCCTAGGTTATACGTTCCGGGATATAAAGTTATTAAACAAGGCGTTGACCCACCGTTCTTACAGTAACGAATGCAACAATCCCATAATCCTGGATAACGAACGGTTCGAGTTTCTTGGCGATTCCGCCCTCGATTTAATCGTCTCCCGCTATATAGTTCTCAATGGGCGCCGACTACGGGAGGGTGATCTTTCCAGAATCAGATCCCAACTGGTAAATGAGCAGTCACTTGCAGTCATGGCCCGGGAACTCGGGCTGGGGGAATTTCTGCTATTGGGGAGAGGTGAGGAAGTTTCGGGCGGCAGGGATAAAAACTCTCTTCTGGCCAACGCTTTTGAAGCGGTGGTGGCGGCGATTTTTCTCGATTCCTCTTTCGACACTACATACCAGGTACTGTTGCTAATCATGAAAAACGTTATTGACGATACGGTCATCAACGGCAAAGTGGGGGATCACAAAGGTCGGTTGCAGACTTTCATCAATTCCAAGGGATTGCCGCCAGTGAGCTATAAACTTGTAGACGAGAGCGGACCCGATCACAAAAAGACTTTTACAATCCAGGTCTGGGTGGAAAATAAACCTCACGGCGCCGGTACCGGCAGGACTAAAAAAGAGGCGGAACAGGAAGCCGCTAAAATGACACTGGAGAGCCTGGCCTCAACCTACTCTTAGCCCGGATGTCTCACATTTTCATTTCCGAAATATTTTTATCCATTCAGGGTGAATCTGTTCACGCGGGTAGACCCTCCGTTTTTGTTCGTCTTGCCGGATGCAACCTCGGTTGCAGTTGGTGTGACACCGTTTATGCGGCGAAAGCCGAGGGGACGGCTCTCTCCATCGAGGAAATTCTGGAAAAGGTGAGCGGGTACGGAGTAAAACTCGTTCAGGTGACAGGTGGTGAACCGATGGTTCAGCCGGAAACCATTGAACTTATTGGAGCTTTGTGCGATTCCGGGTATGAAACAGTAGTTGAAACGAACGGCTCGTTTGACATAAGCGTAATGGACGAACGCGCCGAATATGTTGTCGATTATAAACTCCCCGGATCGGGTCAGGACTGCTCTTTCCATGAACCGAACTTCAACGCTATCAGACCTCGTGACCAGTTAAAATTCGTAATCGCCTCAAGAGAAGATTTTAATACCGCCGTAGATGTTTCGCGCAAGGTCAGTCACTGTCATCTTCTCTTTTCGCCTGTGTGGGGCAAGGTTGACGGTAAAGAGTTAGTCGCGTGGTTGCTTGAATCGGGAGTGGACGGTCGGATAAACCTTCAGTTACACAAGATATTGTGGGGTGAAAACGCTAGAGGGGTATAATCAATATACATGGGCAATAAACAAAGATTACAACAACATATTGTGGTTGCTGTCTCACCGGTGTTTTTTTATCCTCTTCGCTTCTTTTACCATTTTGCCAAACCTCTTTTCGCTGGCTCTTTTTTCCGCTTCGTTTGCCCGGAGAGCGTTTGATGTGGCTTCCCGATAGAGTTTCATATAACTCTCAAACCTCCGTTTTTCGAGGGCGCCACTCTCTACGGCGGTAAGGAGAGCGCATCCCGGTTCGTTATCGTGACAGCAGTCGATGAAACGGCACTCTTTGGCCAGGGCGCCAATCTCTGTAAAAGCGTCGTTCAGATGATCCGCTTCACTTCCTGAAAGCCCCAGTTCCCGAAAACCGGGGATATCAGCCACCAGAGAGCCGTTCGGAAGTTTTATCAGCCGCCGGGTTGTGGTGGTATGTCGTCCTTTGTTGTCAGATTCCCGGACTTCGGCGGTAGCCATCACGGTGTCGCCCGCCAGCATGTTTACCAGTGTCGATTTTCCCGCGCCCGATGGCCCAAGTAAGGCTACGGTTGCTGAGAGCGCAAATATTTCTGATATTTTGTTGATTCCATCCTTTGTGACGGAGCTTAGCGGAATCACCGTAACGGCCTGGGCTACAGCCTGAACCTTGGCAAGTTCCTTGCCAGGATTATCACAAAGATCGGTCTTGGTAAGGGCGATGGCGGGAGTTGCGCCCCCGGCCATGATTAGCGCCACGGCCCGTTCCACCAGATTCAGACGGACAGGTTTTGACAAGGGGAGAACGATTAAACCGATATCGATATTCGCCGCCATCGGTTGCACTGCAAGGCCGGACCCTTTCCTGTTGATGGTGGTTTTGCGGGTCAACACTCTCTGAACCATTACCCGGTCATCGTTCATTGGCGCTGTCAGAGTCCAATCCCCCACCGCAGGGGGCCAGTCGGCGTAGAGTCGTCCGGCAGGTTCGGCAAGCCGTACACCGTCATCCGTTATTACGCGAACCACACTCCTGCCCGGTTCGATCACCCGCGCCGGAGAAAAACGGGACCGCTCCTCTTCCGTTATCTGCTCTCCGAAGAAAGTGGAAAACCCCCAGCTATCGATGATAGAAATGGTTTCGCTCCCGTTTAATGGTTTAATTAATTGACCATATTATCAGGTTCGGGAACTTTTTATCTCTGCTACCTGTCTAACAAGACAAACCCTGAGGAGATCGCGTGCGAAAAAGTTATTTACGCTGTGACCGTATCATTTTGTTTTCGCTGGTTTTAGCGTGGTTGATAATTCCGGCCATGGCAAGTGATACTGCTGAGGCCAGAGGTGGAGGGCGACCGGGTGGTGGTGGTGAGCGTCCGTCCCGAGACAAGAAGCCGGATGCAATGAAGCAAAAGGGTGAGCGGTCACCCGCCGAGATACTGAAAATCATGAAAGAGCGAATGAACCTGACCGTGGAGGAGTTCGCAAGTGTCACCCCGGTTATCGAAGGTATGTACGCCATGCGTCACGCGGTCATCGGGAATTATGAGGCGGAAGGGAATGCGGGGAGGCGTGAGATGCGTATAGCCCTCGACCAGATCAGCGAAAACACGGAACTGCGTCTCTCAAAAATCCTCAACGGCGATCAGATGAAGATATACCGCTCTATTCAGGCTGAAAAGAGTGGCCCCGAAAAAAGGAGCGGTGGAAAAGGTGGAGGGAAAGGAAGAAGGTAATAAGGGCCTGTCGCCGAATAGGCCGCATTCAAGTAGCAAGTGCACCGCATAGTTTATCAAAGACCTCCGCCGGGGTTTGGTAGCCGAGGCATTTCCGAGGGCGGTTGTTCAACTGCCACTCTATCCATCTGATCTGTTCCTCCGTTATTTTTTCGATATCCGTTCCCTTCGGGA
>JAJDBK010000010.1 GCA_029261405.1 Nitrospinaceae bacterium | reverse complement strand
TTGCTACCGTAAAGTTTGGCGAGAAGATGGCGGATTTGTTCCTGTAACGAAATGACTATTTCCTTGAGAGCCTGAGGATTATCGGGAAGGTTTACGGTATTGATATTCACAACAGAATCATACCATAACCACCTGATATATCAAGCTGTTAATGGCGGTTTCTTCCTGTTTTTCACAACGAGTTCACCACATTATAAAACCGTGCTGTAACTTAACTTTTTATGACCCTTGATACGGGAATAATCAAGCCCGTCAAGTAACCAGCCAAGCTTTTGATGGTCGATCTCAAGAGACTCACCATCCTCTCCGGGCCAGCAGAACCGCTCCTTCTCAAGACGCTTGTGCCAGAGACAAAAACCGTTTCGGTCCCAGTACAATATCTTGACGATGTTGCGCCGCCGGTTTGAAAAGACGAAAAAATGACCGGAGAAAGGATCAAGATCGAACAGCGACTCCACAAGAGCCGACAGACCGTTGATCGATTTGCGCATGTCGGTTACGCCAAGGCCGAGGAAAACCCTGGTGCGCCGCTGTTCAGGAAAGATCACGAAGAACAGCAACAAGACTTCTGAGCGAATCGGGGCTGAACCGATCGCCCACCTCGATGGTGAACTCATCGCCGACCAGAAGTTTCAGATTCGAGGTGGATTGTACAAAAGGTTCGGGGGTTTCATTCAGCCTGACTTCGACGAACTCTCCCGGGGCGGCAAGCTCCTCTCTCTTTGCCATGTCAGGGGATACAAGTTTTCTCTTCCAGTAACCGAACGCCGTCAGACTGAGATTATGGCGACGGCAATACTCAGTCTGGGTAGATCCATCAAGGCTCCACGCATCAACATGCTTTTCCCAAAATACCGTACTCCGACTTTTACCGCCAATCCTCTTGGAACCTTTCATACGGATTACCTTCCAATGAATATCGAAGGACAATCATGACAAACAATTACTCACAAGAAAAGATGCGGAACATTGAACGGTTACCTTGCTACTTGAATGCGGCAGCCTGTTCGTTCAAACCCGTGGCGCGCTCAAGAAGAAGTTGACCAAGCATCTACGATCACACCGGGGTCTCAGGCGCTCAAAGAATGCGAGTAAGGTTCAGTTTCAAGGGTTCATGGAAGTTCTGGGTCACAACCTGAAACGCTGGGTCAGGATTAAGGATCAGATAGTTGCCCTTGAAACTTGACCGGTAACAGGATAGTTGCGCCCAAATCCTGGCTAATGGGCCAAAACCGGGCAGAACCAGAGCGCATATTCACAAAGATCATCGTAACAGTCGAACGTAAATTAAGCGTCACGCCAGAAACAGCATAATAATTACCACTTTGCCGGTATTTGACCTGTTTGGCGACAGACCCGGCAACGGCAAGGCGCCGCTATGAAACTTGAGAAGCTGGCATAAGGGATAACCAAATGATATACTTAGAGTTTGCATTTTTATGCTTTGGTGCCATTATTGCTCCCTTTGCGCGTAGTGTTTATATGAGTGATATGACTCAAGATAAATTCACTACTTGAAGTAGTATTAAACATGCAGAGTTGAGGTGCGGTATAGCATCGCCAATACAGGCTATAATATGACTAGATTTCTCAATGATTCTTGTCATCGTAGGATTATAGGTTAAGCGCACTATTAAAGTCGTAAAAGTCATCAACCAAGGAATGGCAAAATGCAGTTTTTGAGCGTCGGTGAACTACTGGAGTCTGCTCTCGTTCTACCTAGGGGGTATGAATACAGCCTTGTTGCACTCTCCTTCCTGGTTGCCGTAGCCACCTCGTATGTGGCGCTCGAAATCGCCTCTCGTTTCAGACGATCTGGTGCAAAGCCACAGAAAAGCGCTCTTGTTCTCTCCGGTGGCATGACATTGGGAGGTGGTATATGGTCGATGCATCTTATTGCCATGCTCGCGCTCTCTTTACCTGTAGAGGTAGCGTATGATCCGCTTTTAACATTTCTTTCAGCCGCTATATCGGTAATTATGTCCAGCCTGGCCTTTTCCCTTCTGTTGTATAAAAACATTTCTGTTTTCCGACTAATGGGAAGTGGTTTTCTTGTCGGTTGTGGCATTGCCGCCATGCATTATCTCGGTATGGGCGCCATGGTGATGCAGGCCAGAATATATTATCAGCCGTTTCCATTTCTTTTTTCCATTTGCATTGGGATCATAGCGGCCACAGCCTCTCTTTGGTTGATGATCAATTCAGAAAAGAAGTCGCTCAAGATATTTCAGCCGCTCAGCGCCATTGTCATGAGTGTCGCAATGTCCAGCATGCACTATACTGGAATGGGCGCCACGATATTTGTCAAAGATCCGCTCGCTACGCCTGGTGGCGTCAAGATTCTCGATACAGCCTATCTTAGCCTGACGATCACTCTCGGAATGATCACCGTCATCGTATTGTCAATGGTTGTGACGGACATGAAGAAGCGCCTTTCAGGCAGGGCGCGGCTTCTCTTGCTCGTCCTGATCATGTCTTGTTCGATTGTCATTGTCATTGGTGTCGCACTCGGTCACCTGTACAACATCGCATACATGCGGGAGACTGATTCTCTCAAGGGATTGGCGGACGCCTATATTGAACAGATAGAATCGTCGAGTCATCGGGAACGGTTCTTGACAGGGCTTTCTCCTGAAGAGGTATATAACAATATCGAGGATAAGAAAAGCAATAAAACGCCGCCTCTGTATAAGCAATTCGGCAATTCGGGTCGTGTATACATAGCCCGGAAGCTTGACAGATATTTTATCTTTTATCACTCGGTCGGAACCCATAAAGCCCGCTACTCTCTCATCCCGGCAGGCGCAATAGGTGACGATCCAATCGTTTTGGCGATGGAGGGCAAGGAGGGGCTTTACCGAGGTCTGGATTCTCAAGGACGTGATGTCATAGCTGTGTACAGCTACATAGATTCCGTTGACGTTGCGCTGACGGTAAGTATTGACATCGCCGACCTCAAAGAGGCTTTTACCGATACGAATCTTACCCTGCTTTTCACACTCGTAGTCGCAACATTGCTTGGGGCGGGTCTCTTCTATGTGATCAGCAATCCGATGATCGTAGATCTTGAGTCTGAAATAGAACGAAGGCGTATAATTGAAAAGGATATGCGTCTATTTCGCTCGTTGATCGACAACTCCAACGAGGCCTTTATCGTGATTGATCCGAGCACAGCCAGGATTTTGGACGCTAACAACAGGGCCGCAGAGATGTCTGAATATTCCGCCGGAGAGTTGCTCGATATTAGTATCATCGACCTGGATTGCAACATTCCGGATCTTACCTCCTGGGGGAAACTGGAGGACAGGATAACCGCCTCCACCTCAGGTATCTTCGAAACCCGTATGGAACGGAAGAACAGCGCTCCACTCCCTGTCGAAGTGAGTGCAAAACTGGTCCTGGTTGATGGTCAACGCTATTTCTTCTCCGTCGTGCGTGATATCACCACGCGCAAATCGCTTGAAGGAAAATTACTCCTTGCAACGGCCGTTTACGAGAACGCTACAGAGGGGATCATGGTGACAGACCAAAAGGGTAGCATCCTCTATGTCAATGAGGCGTTCAGCAACATAACTGGCTACAGCTCAAAGGAAGCGATAGGGAATACTCCCCGCATTCTGAAATCCGAACGAAATGACCAACTCCTGTACAAGGAATTATGGGAAACACTTAAGGCGCAGGGCGCTTGGCAAGGGGAATTGTGGAATCGCAGAAAAAATGGTGAAGCCTATCCGCAAAAAACCAGCATAACTTCTGTACACGACCCTGGGACCGATCAAATCAATTACGTTTCTGTCTTTTACGATATCACCGAGATTCGGTCCCGTGAGGAACAAATCAAGTTTCAGGCAAACTATGACGCGCTAACACAGCTTCCCAATCGAATGCTTTTTGAAGACCGCCTCGCCCTGTCTATCGAGTATGCAGGCAGAAACGAGAATAGACTGGGTATTCTTTTTATTGACCTTGATGAATTCAAAAAGGTGAATGACAGCCTCGGGCACAGGGTTGGCGACACTCTTTTGTTGGAGGTGGCTCGTCGTCTGGAAAAATCTGTCCGTAATTACGATACTGTTTCCCGATTCGGTGGAGATGAATTCCAACTGCTCATAGCGGGCGCTAATCAGCCAAAAGATTCAATTCTTGCTGCAAAACGCATTTTCGAAGCCTTTGCGACCCCTTTCATAATCGAAGGGGCGAATGTTGACACCTCTGCGAGTATCGGAATAGCGATTTATCCCGATGACGGGATCGAAACCGAAACGCTAGTACGCAACGCCGATCTGGCTCTATACGCGGCTAAGAGAGATGGTAAAAATCGGTTCCAGCTTTTTACTCAGGAGATGAACAAAAACGCTCAGTTAAGGATAGAGTTGGAGAGGGATATGCGTAAATCCATCGAAGAGGAGGATTTTTTCGTCGTATACCAACCGAAAGTAGATGCAAAATCGGATGCTGTTGTCGGCATGGAAGCCTTGCTTCGATGGCGCCACCCGGAACGGGGTCTAATACCACCATTTGAGTTTATTCCCATCGCCGAAGAGAGCAACCTTATATTAAAGCTTGGCGATTTCGTTCTACGCGAGTCGTGCAGACAAACAAAACAGTGGAATGAAACGTACAATCTATCACTTTGTGTGGCGGTCAATTTTTCTGCCCAGCAGTTCAGGTATGAGGATCTGACGAAAAAAATAGCGTTGATTCTGGATGAAACCGGTATGAAGCCTGAATGGTTGCAGATGGAAGTCACGGAATCTATGGTAATGGGCGACAAGGACACCGCTATCAGCACGATGATCGAGTTGTCAGAAATGGGTGTCTCAATCGCTATGGACGATTTCGGGACAGGTTACTCTTCTCTAAGCTATTTACAGCAGTTCCCCCTCCATACAGTAAAAATAGACCAGACCTTCATTCGAAACGCCCCTGAAAAGGAGAGCGACAAGGTTCTGGTCAAAACCATTATTCAGATGGGACAAGGACTTGGTCTCACGGTGGTGGCCGAAGGGGTGGAGGAGTTGAAACATGTCGAACTCCTGCGGAGCTATGGTTGCGATCTATTGCAGGGGTATTATTTCGCAAAACCGATGGCCGCCAACGAATTTGAAATCTATATCCGCAGACAAGAAGATATCTCATGACAAACCTTCGGATAAGTGGAAAAAAAAACGGCGGACGCTGGCATGATATGTGCGCATCCGGTAAAACAGTAGATAACCAGGATAGATGAGGGGGAAGAATCATGGGTTCCAACGTAGCTGACAAATCCATTGTGGTTGTCGATACACCACGGGAGGGAGAACAGATGATCCGACGCCTCAGAACATTTGGATTTTCAAATATCATGTTCCCCGATCCGAGTATGGATTTTGTAAGTGAGCTGACCGTCAGCCCCCCCGAAGTTCTGATAATCGACCAGTATCCCTGGACTCAACTTACCGCCCGGTTGACCGGTTTTACAGACATGCCTACAATGCATGTAATCGTTCTCATGCCCCAAGCCGTTGATGAATACCGAGAAGAGCCAATTCCAGGACTAAGCGTCTCCACACTCAAACGCCCATTCAAGGCCGAAGAACTGGTAAACGCTATCTTGTCTGTATATGGAATCGATCGTTCCCACGGGCGTGAACTGGCACAAGAAGCTTACGCCTTGGGAATGAACCGGTTGACCAATGGTTCCTATGACCGTCATATCAAAGCTATAAGGCATGCGCTTAACTCCGAACCTGACCTGTACTATTTTTTTTCGCCCGGTAGTTGCTACCTGAACCAGGGCAAATATGAAGCCGTTCTGGCGAGGTTCGATTCCGATCTTCATGAGGTGGGTCAGATAGATAACCGAACAGCTCCTGGCGGTATGTCGCATGAAGATTATCTGGCGGCCATTCGTCACCTCAAAAGGATTATCGAGCGGCAAAAGGCGGGATCGGATCATTATGTACAACTGGGCAAAAGCTATCTGGGGGTCGATATGATTCCGGAAGCTGACGAGTCGTTTGAAACAGCCGTTCGGTTGGAGCCTGAGAATATCTCCAACCGCAAACAGATTGGTATCGCCTACCTCGAGAAACAGCTTTATCAAAAAGCTGAGAAGGCTCTTGCCGCCGCCATTGATCGAAGTCCAGACAATTTCTCTCTCTATACCCATATCGCCATCGCCCTGCGAAAACTGGGAAGGTATAAAGAGGCAATCGGAATCTATCGTCGCGCCATCAAAATCGATCCAGGGGACGAAGCCTTATACTTCAATCTCGCCAGGGCGCTTTATGAGGCCAACCAACCGGAAAAAGCTATCATGGCGCTGAAAAAGGCGCTCTCCCTTGACCCCAACTTTACCGAGGCCAGGGCGATGTTAAGTAAATACCAGGCGCTATAATATTAGTGCAAAAGATGAGCTGACTTTATGCTACAAAACAAAACGTGTCTGATAATTGAAGACCATGCCCAAATGCGGCGCTTCATTGCAGCTGTACTTAAAAACCAACTAGACCTTCCGAATCCACTCCAGGTGAGTGACGCCGAGGCGGCGCTTCGCATATTGAAAGATCCACCCGATGGTGTTGAAATTGGCCTGATTATCTGCGACTGGGGATTGCCCGGCATGAGTGGAGACGAGTTTCTCTTGCAAGTTCGCTCCCTCGAAGGATATTCCGACATCCCCTTTATCTTGGAAACGGGAAACAACAGTAAGGATTTAGTTATCACAGCCATTCAGGCCGGTGTGACCGACTTTCTGATAAAACCCTACTCCGCCAAAGACCTGGTCTCTAAAATCAAGCGGGTAACCTATAAAGCAAGTGACTGTAATACTGATCGCTATCTGGTTGATGAAA
Organism: Nitrospinaceae bacterium; assembly: GCA_029261405.1. GTDB lineage: Bacteria > Nitrospinota_A > UBA7883 > UBA7883 > JAJDBK01 > JAJDBK01. Next base: position 49,572 of record JAJDBK010000010.1, on the reverse strand, counting down.
AATATCCGGTGCAAATCAGGTCTGCTTCCGCTACCTGTCATGGTGAACTGGTTAATGTATCGGATAGAGGCTGTTGTGTCTCCCTTAACAGGTGCGGAATTTCCATTCCGGTGGAAAATGAAGATGTTACACTAGATCTCCACCTGGGTGGTGATACGATTGCATTAAGTGGAAAGGCAAAGGGACTCTCCAACAATCCTCTTGCAAAATCCAGGAAAGATGTCATCAACCTGGGATTTGAATTCCTGCAGGATGGCAACGAGCTTCCAAAAGCGTACCAGAGTCTTTTGAACAGATGCAAAACTGTAGCTCAACAAGCGAAAAAGAAACCCCCGGATCGAGAGCGGAAGAGGTTCCTCGACATTGAAGATTAGATACAACCGGGCCATAATCGCCCACCAGAAAGGATAAGCAATGCCGACGATATCGAATAGTGACGAACAGCGTCTATTTGGTCTCAGGGGTAAGACTGTCCTGACCCTGACGTTGCTTGTGCTTCTGGCGCTGGCCATGATGGGCGGAGTTATCTATTGGCAAGGATCACAGCTGGCTCTCGCCAACTTGCTTAGCCAGGTCCAGAGAGAAATCGAAACCGATGTTGTGAAAATCGAGAGTTCCCTCGCCGCCATTCGTAAAGATCTGCAAGTAATCAACACCACCCCACCCCCTACTGCTATCTTCCGTTCCTTCGACAACGGTGGCATAGATCCAAAATCGGGTAGCTCCCTGGACCAGTGGAAAGACCGAATGCAAACTATTTTTTCCGGTTTTTTGCAATCCCACCCTGAATATTTGCAGATCCGTCTCTTGAGCGACACTGGCATGGAAATAGTCCGGTGTGAAATGCGAAATGGAAAGATCATCATTGCCGAAGAAAATGAACTTCAGGATAAAGGTGATCATTCCTACGTTGCCAGCACAATCAAGCTTAAGCCTGGACATATCTACTATTCTGATGTAAGCCTTAATCGGGAAAGAGGGAGTGTACAATTTCCCACTACACCAACGCTTCGTATGGCGACCCCCGTGTATAGCGAAGAGGGGGTAGCGCGTGGATTAATCATCATCAATGTCAAAGCCGGTAAACTCTTCTCATCTATTATTGAGCGCAAGGAAGATGCAAATGATAAGTATATCTTCACGGAACAAGAACACATACTGCTTCACCCCGACCATTCAAAAGAGTACGGATTCGATCTTGGGTTTGCGTATTCTGTTTCGGATGTAGAGAATCACATCCTCAACGATCTGGAGGGCAAAGAGCAACTTGTCCAGTACCATGCAGGTGGTGGTCATATAGATGGATTCAGGAAAATCTTTTTTAATCCCGGTAACAATGATCGCTGGTGGGCGATATATCATCACCTTCCAGAGGACGTTGGTTTAAACAGTTTGCGAATAACACGCAACACCATGCTCCTGCTCGGGCTGGGTATTACACTGGTATCTGTTCTGCTGATTATCTGGACAGTGAATCATACCATCATTCGTCCAGTGCTTATACTTTCCACGGCGGCGAGAAATATGGGGGGAGGAAAGCTTGATACCCGTATCGACTCTTCTCTTCTCAAAGACGAGTTTTACGATCTCTCCTCTTTCCTGAACACTTTTGCCGAAAGCCAGGATAACGCAATAGAGAAATTCGAAAAGGAACTCTCGCAACGTGTAGCTACCGAGCGGGCTTTTTCCAAAGTTAGCTCAATCTTCAGCCGGACATTCAGCAGAAACGACGCAATCAGGGATACGGCGAAGGTGCTTGCTAAAACGTTCGACTTTCCGTGTATCGTCTACTACAGCTATGACGAATCCGGGCGCAAGCTCCATTATATGGCTGGCTACGGTGTGCCCAAAAAATATAAGCAGACAATTGATGTCGATGAAGGACTCATTGGGCAGGCTATTACTGAAAAAGAGACTCTGGCCGTGCGGTCACCGGAAGGTATTGTCTGCAATATCGAAACCGGCACATGCGTCCTAAAACCACAAACCATATTTATACAGCCTATTTTCTTCCAGGAAAGCCTCAAGGGGACGCTGGTTATCACCTCCGTCAAAAAGACGTTGAGTGACAATGCTTTCCAGTCTGAGAAGGAGTTCTTCGGACGTCTGGCTATCCAACTCGGCATAGCGCTTCAAAACCTTGCGCAATACGCCGACATGCAGGAGCTATCCTGCAAACTGGAGAAACGTGGAAGTGAAATTGCTGAAAAGAATCAGCAACTTCGCCAGGCAAACCGTCTCAAATCTGAGTTTTTGGCCAACATGTCGCACGAGTTAAGGACACCGCTCAATGCCATTATAGGATTCTCGGAGTTGCTCAAAGACGGCTTTCTCGGAGACTTGACCGACAACCAGTCTGAACATATTAAAGATATCTTTACAAGTGGTCAGCATCTTCTGTCGTTGATCAACGATATCCTTGATCTTTCCAAGATAGAGGCGGGTAAAATAAGCCTTGATCGCGATAACGTCGATATAACCCAACTTCTACGCAACAGTCTCTCCATTGTTCGGAAGCGGGCGCAACAACATCGTGTAACGCTTGAAGTCGACTTGGATGAGTCCATCGGAGTCATTTCCCTGGACGAAAGAAAAATCAAGCAGGTCATGTATAATCTCCTATCGAATGCTGTCAAATTCACTCCAGAAGGAGGAAAGGTCACGATACAAAGCCGCAAAGCGGTTATGCCGAATAATGATCCTGCCTTCGAGATTAGCGTTTCTGATACGGGGATCGGCATAGCTCCAGATGATTTGGATAAATTGTTCCGTCCTTTTGAACAACTCGACAGTTCCCTTGCTCGTAAATATGAAGGAACCGGGCTCGGATTGGCCCTTGTGGAGAAACTTGTTACCATCCATGGTGGAAAAATCAGCGTCACAAGTGAACTGGGTAAGGGGAGCCGATTTACCGCGCTATTCCCATTATCCAATGATAATATGTATGAGCAAGAAGATCAGAAGATAACGGCGGTTTCTTCAGAATCGACAAACGCTAATGATTACATTTTGATAATAGGGGACAATGAATCATCGGTTAAGACCATGCGACTCCAGCTTACCAACGCTGGATATTCCGTTGAGTATTCCAATTCAGCTGAAAAAGGACTTAATGTAGCCAAAGATAATAGACCAGCGGCTATTATCCTCGATATCATTCTTCCTGATATAAACGGCTGGGAATTTCTCGCACGATTAGGCGATAACGAAGCGTTAAAAAACGTTCCCGTCATTATCGCGTCGGTGATAGCGGATAAAGCAAAAGGGATTGCATTTGGCGCCGCCGATGTACTAACTAAACCGGTAAAAAAGGCTGAGTTGCTCCAAGCGCTCGCCGCGGCCGGGGTGGAGGCTTCAATCGACACAACAATTCTTGTTATCGATGACGATGCAGTGGTGCGTGATTCCCTCTGCCGCAGTTTAACCCAGAATGGATATGCAGTCATAGAAGCGACCGGCGGTGAGGAAGGTATCAACAAGGCGCAGTCATCAAAACCAGACGCAATCATTCTAGATCTCATGATGCCTGAAGTGAATGGCTTCATGGTTCTTGACACTCTCAAAACTGTACGTTCCACAGAAAAAACCCCTGTCATCATCCTGACTGCAAAAGACATCAGCGAAGAGGAGCGTAGCCTGTTATCAAAATCCGCTCTTCAGATCGTGGCAAAGAGTGGTGATGTCGAGTCAAAACTTCTCGAAAGCTTACGAAAAACTCTCTCACGGCGTCATTAGCTGAAACAAAGTATGAGAAACTGATGAAAATACTTGTAATAGAAGACAATGAAATAAGCATGAAACTGGTGACCACCATTCTTGTCAAGGCTGGGCATGAGGTTATTAAGGCAAAAGAAGCGGAAACCGGAATCGAGTTGGCCAAACAGGAATTACCGGCCCTGATACTTATGGACATGCATCTTCCCGGCATGGATGGCATAGTAGCAACAAGGTTACTGAAAAAAATAACAGCAACACAATCTATACCGGTTATCGCTCTTACGGCAATGGCTATGAAGGGTGATGAGGTAATAATACTGGATGCGGGTTGCGCTGGCTATGTGTCCAAACCGATTTCATACAAAGAGCTCTTAAATACAATCTCGGAATATTAAGCGAAGCTGTAGCTTAAGTGGAACTTTGCACATATGGGGTCTGTCGCCGAATAGCAATTGTTTATAGGATTATGGCGCTTTTTCAGGAGCGACTACTTATTCTCATACACGTAAATGCGGTTTCGTCCGGCTCTTTTCGCCTGATAGAGAGCCTTGTCCGCCAGTTCCACAAGCTCCGATGGGGTGGCGCCGTGGTCAATGGAGACAGTAGCCACTCCTGCGCTTATTGAAACGAATTTGCTAACTCCGGAAGTCGGGTGCGGAATTTCAAGAAACTCGATATGTGATCGGATGCTCTGGGCTATGGTTTCGGCGTTGAGTCGGTCTACTCCCGGCAGGAGTACCGTAAACTCCTCGCCGCCATACCTGGCCACCAGGTCTCCCGGGCGGTTAGCAAAACCTTTCAGGGAATTTGCTACGCTTTGTATACACTTATCGCCCGCCAGGTGACCGTAGGTATCGTTATACAACTTGAATCTGTCAATATCGATCATGAGAAGGGAGAGAGGGGTTTTGTCCCTTCTGGTACGCTTCCATTCCATATCGAGCGTGAAATCGAAGTTCCGTCTGTTCGACACATCGGTTAAACCATCGGTTGTGGAGAGTTTTCTAAGTTCATCCTCGACGATCTTGCGATCAGTGATATCCAGAAAAATACCTGCGTAGTGGCTCAGTTTGCCATTAGCGTCCATGACAGGGGAAATGGAGGTCTTCTGAGGATAGATCGACCCGTTTTTCCGTTTGTTCCAGAACTCCCCAACCCAGAAACCGGTCTCATTGATTTGTCGCCACATGTTATTATAAAAATGTTCATTGTGACGGCCTGATCTCAATAACCTCGGTGTATTGCCCAGAGCTTCCCTTTCGCTATAACCAGTAATTTTTGTGAACGATTTGTTGACGATTTGTATATTTCCCTGTGTGTCGGTAATGATCACCCCTTCTGCTGTGTTTTCAATGACTGCGGCCATGAGCCTTAACTTTTCTTCTACCTTTTGGCGCTCTTTTATCTCCTGAATCGCCTTATCGCGCATATTTTTGAAGTCCCGGATACGAGCGCTAAGTTCAGTTACATCCTGGATGAAAAACATGGCGAATACTTCCCCGGAGGGGCTGACCATCGGGGTAACAGTACTGTTTTGGGAGCGAAACGAACCATCCTTTCCCTCCACAGGAATCAAATAGCGGTGTAGCAGGGATGAGAAGACAGCCGAAGGCGCTCCGGTGAATATTTGCTTTATTCTATCCGCGTATTTTTTTTGGTTCAGGTTGGGGAAACTATCAAGGAGGCTTTTGCCGACAATCCGGTTTTTATCCATTCCGGTCCAGACCTCAAGGGTTCTGTTCCAGTAAACGATTTTGAATTCCTTGTTAATTACAAGGGCGCCAATAGGAAGGCTATCGAACAGGGTGAAATTGGTGTGGCCGCTTGCGGTACCGCTCATATCAATAAAGGTTTGCTTTCTCAACTCATACTATCGATTGCAGACAGGACTGAATCGAAAGACGCCAGTTCAAAGACAAGAAGTATGTTCCCTTTGATTTTCCTTTTTTCGATGGAAAAATCGGTATGGGCCAGCACAACCCAGGCGTCATCATCCACATTCGAGGAGAGAATACCGGAAAACGTACTCTCCTCATACGCGGGGACTGAATAGTCGATATATTTGTCCAGAATGTTTCCTATGGAGCCCATCACGGCATTGATAATGATGTTACCAACCTCGTTCAAGGTTTCAACTTTCATGGAGTCAAGGTCAGGAGAATCGACCCTCTCTCCGGTCAACGCCGCCACCAGGTTTAGCGCGCTATCGGAACGAAATATGAGGTAGGCGCAACCGGTCAGGCTTCCATTAAACGGCATCTTGACGCACGACAACATTTGCCCACCAAAGAGTTTGCCTTCCCGCAGGGCCTTGCGTGATAGTAGCACCTCAATAGAAGGCACCTTCAGGTCAACGCTCCCGTCAACCATTTCATTCAGGATACCGGCGGCTCTACCGACTCCGATGTTGACAATTTCCGCCAACGCGTCCGTTTGCTCTGGTGTTAATTGCAACTAAAAACCTCTCTGGCTGGGCCACTGTCATAATTGCCCGAAGATGAGCTGTCACCGCTATGGTCGTACACCTGAATTTCCGGGCTAAGCATCAATGTAACATTTCAGAAGGTTTTTGAAGGTATCAACGGCTGGCCCCATCATAGGTTTGTTGACAAAACCTACGGCGCCCAGATCCATGCACTCTTTTCTTATTGTCTCCTGAATATTGGCTGTTACAACCACTACCGGTATTTTGATGTTTTTCTTTTTTAACTCCGCAAGAGTAGAAACGCCGTCCATTTCAGGCATCAGCAAATCGAGGGTAATAAAATCGGGCTTTAGCTCGATAGCCTTGCTTACTCCTTCAACTCCGTTCTTCGCTTCAATGGCTTGATGTCCTTCCGCTTGAACCACCCGGCGAATTGTAGATCGCTGAAACCCGGAGTCGTCAATTATCAACACTGTCGCCATATTAAGCTTCCCCGCCAATCCATAATGTCATTCCGAGCCTATCTCGAATATATGATCCCGGATCAGGCTATATTCATCTTCTGTGAGATTCCGGTTCATTCTTACAAAAGCCTGACTTTGACTAATATTTTGCATTATCCATTCTTCGCCTTTTTTCTCCCCCATATGTTTGAAAAAATTTTCAAACACCCGCATCATGTTTTTTACTACCGCCCTGATCTCCTTGTCGTTCATCAAGCGGGCGACATCGATAAGCATATCGGATTTTCGCCGGTACATCGCCGCCTTGTTGAGGAATCTCTTCTCCCTTTCATGCACCTCACCAACTCTGTTCGAGCTTTTAATGGCGTTGATAAGTCCTTCGGCTATTGTATTAGGGAGGAAACCCTGAATGCTTTCGTTTACGATCCGCCCTCTATCGTTTTCGTCCTTCGGAAAATATTTTTCTATATGCGACATCAACGCTCGTCCCAGATAGTCGTTTCTTCTCGACATGGGGTCATCGACTTTACTGAACGGAAAATTCTTTTTGGCAGGCTTACTTATCTTGCTTGTTAAAACATTAAGTTCGTTGGCCACATCACCAAGGGACTTATCGATAACGCTCTGGTCAACACCGTTTTTAGCCAGAACCTTCGCAAAAAGGTTTATCGCGGCAGTCATGGAATTGGCGGAGAGGGGAGATGACCACATTGTCTCAGGCGGTTGTTCTGGCCCTCCAGCTATTTGCCCGAGTTGCTCATCTGGTTCGTTCACAGAACCAACGCTGACTGTTTTCTCTTGAGTATCAACAGAAGTAACGATGTCCGGCGTTTTTCCCATCAGGTAATCCGATCTTCTTTCATATATAGCATAAAACGCAGTCAGCGCCATAATTAGTTCCCTTAAGACGTTGATTATATACCAGATCAGGCGTTTATGGAGAGAACAATCCCAGGCTGTTCACTTTTCATGATATGGAGCGCTCTCTTTACACTTAATCCCAAGCGCTTTAGAATTACGTCATGAGCACAATTGCCATGATTCTCGCCGGCGGCGAAGGCCGCAGGCTATTGCCCCTCACCGCCGAACGCTCTAAACCTGCGGTTCCGTTCGGCGGCAGGTATCGTATCGTCGATTTTGTGTTGAGCAACCTTGTAAACTCCGGCGTTACCCGGATCAAGGTTCTCACTCAGTTCAAGGCCGACTCCCTTATCCGACACCTCTCACGAGGCTGGCAGTTGTCCCCTATCCTGAACCAGTATATCGACGCCACTCCGGCCCAGATGCGAAAAGGGAGAGACTGGTACCGAGGTACAGCCGACGCCATCTATCAGAACATCGATTTCATCGAACGGGAGAAGGCGGATTATGTATTCGTAGTTGGGGGAGATCATATCTACAAGATGGATATGAGGCAGAAGCTTGCGTTTCACATCAAAAATAACGCTGACCTGACAGTTTCAGCGCTTCCATACCCAAGGGAAAAAGCAAAGGAGTTTGGCGTAATTGAAGCCACCCCGGATATGAGGATCAGAAGGTTTCACGAAAAACCGCGCGACCCTCAACTTATGCCCGGTTCGAGCGATATGTCATTTGTGTCTATGGGGAATTACATCTTCTCCAAAAAAGCGCTGGTACAGATTATCAAGGAGGACGCCGCCAAGGATACGGAACACGATTTCGGCAAGAACATAATAAGCTCCATGCTCGACAGGTACAATGTCTTCGCATACGACTTCAGCAATAACGTGGTTCCTGGCGCAGAGGAGCGGGAACGTGGATACTGGCGGGACGTGGGCAACCTGGACCAGTACTGGGAGGCGTCGATGGACCTGGTCAACGTCACACCGGTCTTCAATCTATACAACGACAAATGGCCCATAAGTTGTTATTACCCTCCGGCTCCTCCGGCAAAGTTCGTTTTCGCAGATATAGGCGGCAGGGCGGGCATAGCCACAGATTCATTAATTTCGGAAGGCTCCATCATCTCGGGTGGTAGGGTAAACCGTTGCGTGCTATCACCCCACTGCCGGATCAACAGCTATGCCCATGTAGAGGAGTCAGTTCTTATGGAAGGGGTGACTGTCGGAAGAAATACAAAAATCCGCAGGGCTATAATAGACAAACATGTTCATGTTCCCTCGGACATCACCATCGGTTACAACCGGATCGCCGACGAAAAACGGTTTTCTGTAACCGAATCCGGGATAACCGTTGTAGCTAAAGGCGCTTGCATCGAAAGAGGCGACTGCCCGGTCTAGGGGTCTGTCGGGCTCAGGGGTTCGTTGGCGAGTAGTGCGACTACCCCGGGTAGCTCGACCACAGCGAATAAAGTACGCCCCCCATCCAGTTCCCAAAGCGGACGCGATACCAGATTGCGCTACGCCCCGACTTTGGTAAACGTTTGGAGTCGTATCTTTACGACAGTTTTCCAGTCGAGCTATCTTAAGCGAATATGTTCACAAAAGGTCGCATATCCACTTTTGACGCGCTATTCCGAACCTGATATTACGACTTTATCAAACCGCTACGGTAGTTGAAGCATTTAAAGAAGCTAAATTCCCTTATCAATTCATTCCGTCGTTCTATACGAATTGTACCGGCAGGTTCCACTTTGTCAAACCAGGGGGAAATACGATCAAGATCGACCCTTTCTGTCTCGATAACGTATACGGCGTTTCGCCCAGCAATTTTATCGTCTTTTATAAACGAACCAAACCTTCTTTTCCCTTCCGTTTTGTACGAAGCGGGTCTGCCTGGCGTGTAAAATTTAAGAAGGCTTGTAATCTGGTACCTGCTCGACAGGATAAAAGTATCTGGAGCCATGCTTTTCAATATATCTCCAGTTCTGTTTCCCAGGATTTCCCATCCATAAACCCTCCGACTGATCTCCCTCTTTTGTGGCATCGGAAAGAGAGGTTCGACTATCTGTATATGGGCGATAATCAGAAGAGACAACGAGAAAATAATCGAAAAGGTAAAACCTGTTTGCAAAAGCCTCGCTCTTTTTTCCCTCATATACAGACTGACTTCCGACACCCATCCCGGAGTGGCGATAACAGCCGAGATATAAGCGATTACAGACCAGTTCCCCTGCATCTCGGTACGAAGACTATTGATTAAAAAGAAAATCAGGATAGGAAACGACATAAAGGCCAGGTAGCGATAATCGTCCCGGTTTTCGTGGCGTCCCAAATGGTTGACCCCGAAAGCCGCCGCCACGATAAAAAAGAATAGGAACAGACCGTAGATACCTATCTGAAGCCCCCAGAAATCAAGAAAGTCCTTCACTCTGTCTCGCTCTTCCGGGATCAGGCCGTGGGCGAACTGAAAAGAAAATGAAGCCCATCCCTGTTCAAAGTTCCAGTAGATCACAGGTGAAAAGAGGATAAACGAAAGAGCGAACGCAAGGTATGGTTCTCTCCTGAACAACCAATATCTGTTAGCAGGAGAAAAGAGCAGAAAAAGAAGAAGGCACGGAGCGAAAAACGCCGCCGTATATTTCGATAACATGGCAAGCCCAAAGAAAAAACCGATGGCGTACCACCATCCAGGTTTTTGCGTTTCGACAAGCATGAAACCACTGTAGAGAGCGGCCACCCAGAAAAGGACCAGTGGCGTATCGGGAGTGACAATAAATCCGCCCATGGCGAAAATCGGCAGAGCGTTCGTCAGCAGAGCCGTTACGAATCCGATTCTCCTGTCTGAAAATATGCGTGTGGAGATTTCATATACCATGGCGGTAACTAGTCCGGACGATAAAACTGCTGGAAACCTGACAAACCTTTCGGTGTCCCCGAAAAGACCGGTAAACCAGATCATCCAGCCTGTCATGGGAGGATGATCGTAATAACTGAGGGACGGGTATAAGGACCAGACCCAGTAGTAGGCCTCGTCCAAAGAAAGCTCTATCAGACCGCTATAGTAGAGGCGGAAAAGAGTAAGAACGGATAGTAGCGCGTAAAAATAGCGTCGGCTCGACAAGGTGTTAGATCGCCGCTGGCCAGATGAAATAGAAACCGGGTTGGAGATTCATCGGTACCGAAAAAGGAAATTTTAATTCATACTCCTCCCCCAACAGTTTTTCCAGGAACCCCAGTTTATCTCTCTCCTCGACTATGTCAGGCTCCCCCTCAACGCCGGCCAGCTTGCCGGCCAGTGATACCGCGTCCCCCAATGTACCGAGTTTGTCCACCAGTCCTTCCTTGTGGGCCTGCTTGCCGGTATAGATCCTTCCATCGGCGAGGTTCCTTACCAGATCCTGTTCCATCCCCCTACCCTCGGCGACATCCTCGACGAACTGGGTTTGAATATCGTTGACCGCGGTTTGCATCAGCGCCCTCTCATCTTTGGTAATTGGCCGGTGAGGGGAGCCTGTATCCTTGAATTGACCACTCTTGATGACTACGGAACCGAGGCCGATCTTGTCGAACAGCTTATATGTATTGTTGAACATCATGATAACGCCGATCGACCCTGTTATCGATCCGGGCATGGCGACGATTTTGTCACAAGCCGCCGCTATGTAATATCCACCTGAGGCCGCCACGGCCCCCATGGAGGCGACTACCTTCTTCTGTTTTCTGGCGTTTCTGACTGCCGTATAGATCTCCTGGGAAGGGGCAACCACTCCGCCAGGGCTGACTATACGCAAGACAATGGCGTCGACAGAATCATCGTCGGCCCATTTTTCAATCTGGTCAACGACTTTTTCGCCACTGACGATTACACCTTCAATCCTTACCAGGGCGACTTTCCCGTCGCCAGAAGAAGCGATGAATGTATTGTTGTTCGGAAGGAGCAACATAACGCCCGAAACGAAAAGAATCACCAGAAGCGCCAGAAAGAGAAGCGCCTTTATGACAGGACTTGTGTTCTTTTTTGTTTCATTCATTGGGAATCAAAATAAAACAAGCCAGAGGCCCCCTCCGGGAAAGGAGGAGTACCTCTGGCTCGTAAGTGTCTATCTTATCAGAATCGGCTCAGGCGCCAGATTCATCCGGATTAGAAGCAACCGCTTCAGGTTCTTTGGTTTCGGCTGTGGCCTCAGATGTTTCACCAGTTTCCCTGGCGGCGTCATCGCTTGCATCGTTGGCATTTTCCCCGCCAGAGGAGGAGCCTTCCGCCAGTGCGGCCTCTTCAGCGGCGGCCTCAAGAGCGGCTTCCTCCTCCATGGCCTTAAGCTCAATCTCCACCTCTTCCGGGGTCAGCCCTTCAAGAAAAGCCTTAATGGAAAGACCGATTTTCCTGTTGGGCGCGTCAGCCTTTATCACCTTTGTTGTGACTTCCTGGCCAACCCGGACAGCCTTGCGGGGGCTTGCTACTCTACTTGTAGAGAGCTGTGAGACATGAATCAGACCTTCGACTCCACCTTCGAGTTCGGCGAAAGCTCCAAAGTTTGTAACCTTGGTGATTTCACATTTGACGTCGGCGCCGACGGGGTATCGCTCTTCCACAGTCTCCCACGGATCTTTATCGAGCTGTTTTAGACCAAGGGAGAGACGCTGGTTCTCTTTGTCCACGGCCAGAACGACACATTTCACCTTGTCCCTCTTCTTCACGACCTCGGACGGATGTTTTATCTTCTGTGTCCAACTCATGTCGGAGATATGAATCAAACCGTCCACACCCTCTTCAAGCTCTACAAAAGCTCCGAAGTCAGCCAGGTTGCGAACCCTTCCTTCAACGGAGGAGTTGACCTGGTATCGCTCTTCAATGCTGTCCCACGGGTTATCCAGAACCTGTTTCATACCGAGGGAGATACGTTTTTTCTCCTTGTCGATCGACAGGACGACCGCCTCGACCATATCGCCCACACTGACTATCTTGTTCGGATGGCGAACATTTTTATTCCACGACATTTCGGAGATATGGACAAGCCCTTCGATCCCTTCCTGAAGCTCGACAAACGCGCCGTAATCGGCGATGGAGACAACCTTACCGTTAACTTTGGTGGGTGGTTTGTATGTCTCTTCGGCATTCTCCCACGGATCTGGTGTGGTCTGTTTGAAACCGAGGGAGACCCTCTCTTTTTCCTTGTCGAATTTTAGGACCATCACGTTGACTGTGTCGCCTATGGCGAACATTTCGCTCGGATGGTTTACCCTGCCCCACGACATATCGGTGATGTGCAACAGACCGTCGATACCGCCAAGATCTATAAATGCGCCGTAATCGGTGATATTTTTCACAACGCCTTCTACGACTTTCCCCTCTTCGAGGTTGGAAAGCGCCTGTTCTTTACTTACCTGTCGTTCTTTTTCCAGAAGAACACGTCGGGACAGAACAATATTGCCCCGTTTCTTGTTCATCTTGATGATCTTGAAATTGAACCTCTCTCCGAGGAGTTTGTCCAGGTTCTTTATGGGGCGAAGGTCGATCTGTGAGCCAGGCAAGAAAGCCTTGAGGCCGATATCTACAGAGAGACCACCCTTGATCTTGGAGATAACCTCACCTTCCACAACTTCGTCGTCATCGTATTTTTTGGCCATGACCTCCCAGACACGGACCTTGTTGGCCCGCTCTTTGGAAATGACGAGTCTGCCTTCCGAGTCCTCGACAGATTCGAGGAGAACCTCTACCTGGTCGCCGACGGCCAGGCTTGCGGCCTGGGAGCCGAATTCCGACAACGGAATGGAGCCTTCACTCTTGTATCCAACGTCTACCACAACGTGGTTGTTATCTTTCTCGACGATGACACCGGTTACAAGCTCACCCACCTTCAGGGTGGACATGTTCTGGTTTAGAAGACCTTCGTACTCTTCTTTGGAGTAGTCTCCATCTACCGTTCCTATCGCGCCACTAGCTTCCTCGACGCTGTCCGCATAATCCGTTTCGGTTACCCGACTAATGATTGACATTTAAGTTCCTTTTGACCCTTTATCTTACCTTTTACCGGTTTTAATGGTTTTGTCAGATTGTTTGATACTTACCAATAAAGAGTGCGCTTATGAATACCGGCGCAAATACCCTGACTAACAAGAGAGTTTATTTACCATTTTTGTCAATACTTCGTCAATAGTTAAATTACTTGCGTCAATTTCAAACGCGCCATCAGGTTTTACAAGCGGAGCCACTTTTCTGGAACTATCGAGCCGGTCCCGCTCCATAATATTATCGGAGACCTCTTTCAGGCCAACCTTCCCTCCCCCGGCCTCATACTCCAAAACTCTCCTGCCAGCCCTGACATCGGCGTTGGCGGTCAGGAAAAATTTATAATCTGCGCCGGGAAAAACCACTGAACCTGTGTCTCGCCCTTCGACGACCACCCTCCCCTCAAGCCCGATTTCCCGTTGCAACCGGGTCATTTTTTCCCGCACTTCCCTGATAGCGGCCACATGAGAGACGTTATCATTGACTCGTGGTTCACGGATAACTTTCGTATAATCTGCGCCATCCACAAATACCGACTGACCGCCTTCTACAGCCTCGAAGCCAATATCAATAGCTTCGGCGATTTTAACAACAGCGGATTCATCCTTTTTCACGTCGATTCCAACAGCAAGCGCCTTGGCCGTTACGCAACGGTACATGGCTCCGGTATCGAGAAACAGAGCGTCGATCTTCTTCGCCAGCAGTTTGGCGAGAGTCGATTTTCCAGCCCCTGCCGGACCATCTATAGTAACGACCAGCCTGTCGGGAATCTGGATATTATTTATCATTACGATTCTCCACTCATAGAGAGGCGAAGATCCCTCACTCTCCTTAATTTCTCCTCAAGCCGGTCAAAATCACCTTCGGAGATAATTTTTTTATAATCTGATAACTGTCTTTCAAACGTAGCGACCATCTCAAGGGTTTTTTCGCGGTTCATGTCAAAAATATCTCGCCACATACCCGGATGGCTGGCCGCGATTCTGGTGGTGTCCTTGAAACCGCCCGCAATAAAGGCTCTGGCGACACCTTCCGGGTCACACTCGTCAAGCGACTCCACAAGACAATAAGCGACCAGATGGGGCAGATGAGATATGGCGGCAAGAGCGGTATCGTGTTTTTCCGGAGTCATGATTACGGTTTTCGAACCAACCGCTTGCCACATTTTTTCAATACGTTCAACGGCTCGCATTGAAGTTATATCTGTTGGTGTAAGAATGGTATACCGGTCTTCGTAAAGGGTGGGAAACGCCGATTCAGGCCCCGATTTCTCATCCCCCGCCACAGGATGCGCGCCAACAAACCGCTCAGGAAACTTTAACCGTTTTTCGATCTGGTCAACTATCGGCCCCTTCACTGAACCGCCGTCAGTAACGATACAGTCTGGCTCAAGGCTTTTTTCAACCGACAATATAAGTGGCGCAATACTCTGAACCGGCGTTGCGACAAACAGAAGATCAGCCCCTTTTACCCCCTTTTGCGGGTCGGTGGTCCCTTCATCGATTATTCCAAGCTCCACAGCCTTTTCTATCGTGGCCTGATTGCGCGACAGTCCAACTACCTTGCCGAAGAGTCCCGCCTTTTTACCCGCCAGAGCCAGCGAGCCACCTATAAGGCCGACTCCAGCGATAACAGCCCTTTCAAACAGCATAGGCGTTTTCAGGCTCTGGTATCCGGGTAGGAGCCGAGTATCTTCACCGTCCGGGTTGCGGATGCTATCTTTTCAAACGCCCACTTCACATCATCGTCCTCTTCATGTCCATCAAGGTCGATAAAAAAGGCGTACTCCCAATCGGAAGTTTTTATAGGCCGGGACTGAATTTTAGACAGGTTGATTTTTTTCTTTGAGAAAGGCTGTAATATTTCGTACAAGGCGCCCGCCGAATCCTTGAGGGTAAAGACCACTGAGGTTTTGTCCTTTCCACTCTTTGGCGATGTTTTTCGTGAAAGTATGAAAAATCTGGTCTGGTTACAGCTTTGATCCTCGATCCTTTGCGCCAGCATATCCAGCCCGTAGATGGCTCCAGCCTCGGCGGAACCGATGGAGGCTGAGGAGCGGGCCGATTTCACCGCGCTTTTCGCCGCCTCAGTTGAAGAGGAGGTCTCTACGATCCTTACCTTCGGCAGGTTACCGGTCACCCACTCTCTCGTCTGGGCCAGAGGCATATAGTGGGTGTAGAGCGTTTTGATCTTGTCGATCCCTGTGGCCCGGGAGAGAAGGTTGTGGTGGATAGAGAGATATTGCTCACCATAGATTTTCAGGGGCGAATTGACCAGAAGGTCGAATGTTCTCCCTACCGGCCCTTCAAGGCTGTTTTCTATAGGGACAACGCCGTAATCCACCTGCTCTTTCTCTACAGCGTCGAATACGGAGTCTATACTCTTCCCGAAAACAAACGAGGAGAGCGACCCGAAACTTCGTCTGGCGGCAAGATGGCTATAAGTGCCTTCAGGACCGAGGCACGCCACTTTTATATCTTTTTCCACAGACCGGGTTGCGGAGAATATTTCACGGTAGATCGCCTGTACCGCCTTGTCGTGCAACGGACCTTTGTTGAGTCGGGCGACTTTCTGTAGAATCTCGTTCTCCCTGGCAGGGAAGAATACCGGTTTTCCTTCCGCCCGTTTCACCTCGGCGATTTTCACGCCAAGGCTGGCCCTTTTGTTGAACAGTTTGACAAGGCGTTCGTCGATCCTGTCAATCTCGTCCCGAATGCTCTTTAAATCTTTCATAATCAGGAGATTATTATCGGGTATGGAACCGGGCAAAACAAGATTAAACCGTGTACAATGTTGATCGTGACTACCTTTCTAAAACTGTTTGGCGTCTTAACCGCCGTGGCCCTCCTGGTTGCGATAGCTTCCGGGTATCTGGTGGGGCATGCCATTGAGACCGTTACCCACGTTATAGTGGGGCTGACTGCGGTCTTTACCGGAATGTTACTCCTATCCATCCTGATGTTCTACCTCATCGGCACAGGATCAGCCATTAAAGAGGCGGCGAACCGTAAAGCTGTTCCAGAAGAGGATTACCTTGAAACACGAAAATTCAAGGTTTGGCTGTTCCCCCCTATTATCCTGGCGTTGGTGATCCTCATTGCCACACCGATTCTGGGAGCGGCTTACGATACGGGGCGAATAGAGCTTTATCTTCACAGTTTCGGCGCATGGTTCTGTTTTATTTTTTACACCTTTGTCCACTTGAAGTCGCGAACGGTATTAACAGCAAACCGTGCAATTTTTGAAAATGCTGTAAACGCCGGGAAGCGGGAGTAGTATAATTGCCCGCCTGCAATAAACCATGAACTGCTCTACATAAGACCGAAATGCCGAACCAGAGATGCCGTAAATGCAAGAAACGGCGTTACCCTCGCCAGCTCAACAAACAGACGCTCTGCTCCGATTGCGCCTCCGCTGTCAACCGGGAGATAGAGACAAGAACATCAGCCTTGACAAAAGCTATAGACAAGGCGATCAAAGCGAAATCGGTAAACGCGCAACTTCGATGTTATGCCCGGATAGATAAAGAGAGCGAGGCTCTTATCGAGATAGAAAAGATCGGTATCAGAGTGATGGACCCGCCACCATCGTACATCAGACGGTTCTACAACAGGCAGAAGAAAAACGTACTGGTCAATTCCATAGAGAACGATATCCGCTCAATCCTGAAACAGATCAGTCTATACAAACAGGACCATTCCAAGTTAAACGCCATATCCAAACTTCGCCTGAAACTGATAAAACACCGTGACGCCAGTCGGTATTACGAGATAAATCTTCCCAAACGAATCGATCGTGTCATTGACCAGGTGGAAGTGCAGGAGTTCTTGTACCAGGGGAAGAAGGCGGGTAACACAGGCGATGTGAATGGCGCGGTAAAACTGTATAAGGCCGCCTTGAACAAACTTATGACCGATGATATCGACGACAGCAAGCAGGCGAAGAAAATAAAAGCTATCAAAATGAAAATCGCCAACTCCTGAAATCTATTCTTAAACCTCTTCCACAGGCTCCGACGCCGGTCTCGCCCGTTCTTTAGCCCAGGAGCGCAACTCCGAGATATCCTCCGCCATAGTTCTCGAAAGCGGTACAGTTGCAGACAGCGCGGTGGTGATATCCCCCGTATTAAACTCCCGGTTTTCGCCGAACGCTATATACATCGACTCCACAATGGCCATCTCTATCTCGGCCCCGGAAAAGCCGTCCGATACCTCCGCCAAAGCGTCCAGATCGTATTTTTTTGGATCCCTTTTCCTTTTCCTGACGTGAATGGCGAAGATATCCTTTCGCTCTTTCTTTTCCGGCAGATCGATAAAAAATATCTCATCGAACCTCCCCTTTCTCAGCAGTTCGGGGGGAAGCTCCTTGATATTGTTCGCAGTCGCCAGCACGAAAACAGGTTTTGTCTTCTCCTGCATCCAGGAGAGAAATGTGCCGAAGATACGGGCCGTTACACCGGAGTCGCCACCCCCTCCCGATTTCACCCCGGAGAGTCCCTTTTCGATCTCGTCGATCCATAAAATAACCGGCGCCAGCGATTCTGCGGTCGCTATCGCCTTTCGCATATTCTCCTCCGACGAGCCGATGTAAGACGAAAAAATCTTCCCCATATCGAGTCTCAACAACGGCTGATTCCATAAAGAGGCGACAGCTTTTGCGGTGAGTGATTTTCCGCAACCCTGAACTCCCAGCAACATGACCCCTTTAGGCACAGGCAGACCGTAGTCGCGGGCTTTGTTGGAGAAAGATGAATGGCGTTTTGTAAGCCACCGCTTCAGGGTGTTCATACCACCAACGTCGGTCAACTTGTCACTCGCTTCAAAATATTCGAGCGACCCCGATTTTCTTATCAGTTGTTTCTTCTCCGAGAGAATCAGTTCGATATCTTTCGTCGAGAACATATGATCGGTCAACATCGCTTTGGAAAATATTCTTTTCGCCTCGGTCAGGGTCAGGCCCAAAGTAGCGTCCACCACGCTGTTCTTCTCTTCGTCGTTTAACGAAACGGAGAGGTTCGGATTCCTTTGGGCAAAAGAGATGGCCTCGTTAAGGGAGCTTTCGATCTCGGCCCTGTTGGGCAAAGGGAGATCAAGGATCGTAATATCCTTCTCAAGCTCCGCCGGTATGGTCATAGTGGGGGAAACGATCACCAGCGTCTTGTGCGACCTGGCGAAATCGTTGACGAGGTCACGGGTTTTGCGAATGACCTGTTCATCTTTCAGGAACGGATGAAAGTCCCGAAACAGGAATATGGCGCTGTCAGCCGACTGGATCGCGTCCTCAAGGGCGGACAAGGCTTTCATGGGAGCGTGGCTTTTCGAGCTATCATTGGTCACCGACCAGGAGACGAACTTCTTTTTCATCTTCGACGCGATGGAGGAGAGCGTCTTTTCGGCCCGGTCCTCCTCGAATGTCAGCAGGTAGACCACAGGGTATCGCGCCCGGATCAGCAGGGTTAGCTCTTTAGATACGTCATCCATGGTCTATATCTCCAGGTAATCGAAATGGTCGGACGTTTTTTTTTCGCCCTTTTTCTCCTCGCCGGTCTCAAGGAACTCGAACGACTCCTTTTTGGCAAGCTCCTCTTCTTGCAGTAATTCGTAACACTCTACCACTCCCTTGTCGGAAACCGCCACGAATCGGTCCCCTTCTATTGTCATCTCGCAAAAGATAAAAGAGTGGTCCGTGTCTGTATTCCAGAGAATGTCTCCATTAATATCCATGACAGCGATCTCCCCCTTGCCACCGACGGCCACCATCAGGTTTCCCTTCCGGTCTATGCCAACCTTGGCGACGGCGAATCCGGGGTTGTAGACGCTCATCTGGCTCGTTTTAAACTCGATTATGGTTAACCCTTCGTCACGCGATGGCAAAAAGATTTTACCGCCCCTCTCCGACACCTCTATCTCGTTGATTGTACGACCCGTATCATATTCCCCTACAGGTTTGAATTCTTTGTCGTAGAGGCCAACCCAGCCGTGGGCGCTGGCGACAAAAAGCGAGCCTGATTTCGAAGTGAACCGGGCGTGGATCACCGGTTGCGCCGTATGAACGATTCCGGTCCTCTCTCCTGAGGAGTTGAGACCGTGAAACCTTCCTTTGTAACTGGCTACGGCAACCGACTGCCCGCGCGATTTTACCGCCATTGTGCGGGCGTCCTTATCGACAAAAGACTCCCACTCAAGTTCCGCGCCACGGGAAACCTTGATTACCTGCCCCTTGAAGGTGAGAATGAAGACATATGCGCCATCGCAGGAAATCTTCCCTTCGAGCGGAGAGAAACTGACGTTTTTCGACCAGAGAGTTTTGCCGGTACGGTCGAGCAGGGCGATACTCTCCCGTCTATCGGTTACAAGGACATCGCCCGATTCTCGCGCCAACGAGCAAGAATCTATCTTCCGGACGTGTTTATAACTCCAGATTTTTCTTATTTTCAGTTTTTTCGCCATCTATCTCTCTCAAATAACTACGAATATTCTACAATAACCGAAATCGTTATTACGAACCTAAAGAGTTACGCGTAAATGAGTGGAGTTTTCATCACACTTGAGGGGATCGATGGCTCGGGTAAAACCACCCAGGCCAGACTCATCACTGAAGAGCTGAAGAGAAGGGGCCTTGAGGTGATATCCCTTCGTGAACCGGGAGGAACCAAAGCCGGTGAGATGATCCGACAGATCCTGCTTGACGAAAAGACCGGAGAGATCGACCCTGTCACGGAGCTTATGCTTTTCTCCGCCGCCCGTCGGGAATTGGTAATAAACGCGATCCTTCCAGCTCTTAACAGGGGCGCCGTGGTGATCTGTGATCGGTTCGCCGACTCCACAATGGCCTATCAGGGGTACGCCAGAGGTATTGACAAAACCTTTATAGAAAACGTAACCAGGGCCGCCTGTCAGGGAGTATGGCCCGACATAACAGTTATTTTCGACTTTCCTGCGGAAGTGGGGCTTGAAAGGGCTCGACAACGTCTCAAGTTGGAACATAGTGATGAAGGGCGATTCGAGATGGAGGAGCGGGAGTTTCATGGCAAAGTGAGAGACGGTTTCATGGCTATCGCCGATAACGAGCCTAAAAGGGTAAGGATTGTGGATGCGGATGGCTCTGAAAGCGATGTTTTCTCAAGGATTCTGGCATCGTTATCCGACATCGCACAACTTCATCCAGATAATCTGAAATAGTGTTACAACTAACGGATATAATAGGGCATACGGCGCCCCTTAAGGTACTGAAATCAGCTATAAACAGCGGGGAGATAGCTCACGCCTACCTGTTTACGGGACAGGAAGGTGTGGGAAAGAGGAGCGCGGCGCTGGCCTGGGCTTCGATCCTTCTGTGCGGCAAGGGAGGGGATATCGCCTGTGGCAAGTGCGGTAATTGCATAAAGATGGCAAAAGAGGTCCACCCCGATCTTATCCTCGCCTCGCCTGTGGCTAGAGAGAAAAAAGTGAAAGAAGAGCTTGATATCACTCATATAAGGGAGTTAACAAAAGCTCTATCCTACAGGCCATACGAAGCAAAAATAAAAGTCGCCATTGTTGACCGGGCCGATATGATGAATACCCCGGCTGGAAACGCATTCCTTAAAACACTGGAGGAGCCTCCTCCCGATACGGTCATAATTCTCGTCACGTCCAACATCAGAAGCCTGCTCCCTACTATCGTATCGAGGTGTCAGGTGATTCGTTTCGGACCGGTGGACCATGAGAGTGTAAAAACTTTCCTGATGGATATGAAAGGAATGGGGGAAAACGAGGCTGAGGCTGTGGCGGCTTTAGCAAAAGGCTCTCCGGGGACCGCGCTGAATAACGAGGAGCTTGAGTCACGTAAAGAGGTGCGCTCAATGGCGTGGAGGTTCCTCTGCGGTATCCTGGACGGAGACACTTCAGAAGTCTTCAAGCTGGCTCAGGCGATAGACAGATCGAAAGAGAGGGCGCTTGTGGATAGTGTGCTTGCGTCCATTCGTCTCCTCCTGCGGGACCTTGCGGTCCTGAAAACTTGCGGGAAATATGATAACTTGATAAACATGGACTTGGGCGGGGAACTACTGCCAAGATCAAGAGAGTGTTCCCTCCGCTCGATTTTGCGAGCGCATAAAATAGCAGTCGATATATCTTCCGGCAGGCTATGGAATATTAATCCGCTATTATCCATGAGCCTTATGGCCCTGGAAATGAGAAAATAATTGTAAATGGTTGAGAGCAATGATCTTTCACTTGGGACTCCGGACCCGGATAACGAAGGAAACATCTTCCCGGGTGACATGAATAACCTTGAGGGGCAAAAAGAGCTATCTCGGCGGAAAGCTCCGGGATGTTGTTGCGCCATGCCTGACGCCCAAACCACCTCTCCAGATAAAAGCGATAGAAGCCTGGCGTATGTGACCAGCGTTATGTCTGGCGCCCAGGGACGTGTGGCGGAGTTTTACTGGAACATGATCGACCTCAAGGTCGGTGACCTTTGTGTCGTGGAGGATGAGGATGGACTCGACTTTGGTAGTGTGGCCCTGACCAAACGGCCCGAATCCGCCTGTTCAGGTTGCTCGAAACCGAAAAGATCGGGAAAAGTCATTCGTAAGGCCACTGCAGACGATCAGGAAAGAGCCGCCGGGTTGTCGGAAAAAGCGACCATGGCCATGGCCTATTGCAGAACTCGCATTCCCACTATGGGTCTCGAAATGAGTCTGTCGCGTGTCCACTTCTCCTTTGACGGACTGAAGGCCGTTTTCTTTTTCACCTCCGAAGGGAGAGTCGATTTTCGCGATCTTGTACGAGACCTCGCCACCTTTTCCGGGGTGAGGGTGGAGATGCGCCAGATCGGCGTACGCGACGAAGCAAAACTTATAGGTGGTTGCGGACCTTGCGGTGGTCAGCTTTGTTGCTCGACTTTTTTAAGCGGATTTACACCTGTTTCCATAAGGATGGCAAAGGATCAGAATCTATCGTTAAACCCGGCGAAGATTTCGGGAGTATGCGGCAGACTGATGTGTTGTCTCTCTTTCGAGCATAAACATTACAAGGAACTTCAGTCCCAAGCGCCAAAACTTGGCAAGACTGTAACCACATCTGACGGGAAAGTTGGCAAGGTGGCTCAAATTAACCTGTTGAAAGAACAGGTAGTTGTCCTGTTTGAAGGTGGAATAAAAGAGGAGTGGCGCTTCTCTGAAATAACATCGGGTGGCGCTATCAATCAGAAACGGGTGGAGCGTTCCACCGAAACCGCCGGTGAAGATGAGAAATTAAGGTTTCCGCCTCCCAAGGGGGAGAAACCGACCGATGTCACCCGACGCCCCAGAGGTACCCGCAAGGAAAACGTAAAAAGAGAGCCACGACCACAAAGAAGGGGCGGTTCCGTTGCAAGGCCCAAGGTCAAAAACCCGGGAGGCCCAAGGGAGCGGGAGGCTAGCAAAGATGAAAAACAGAACGCCGGAACCTCCCCGGAAGAGACAAAACAGGCGCCGCGGAAGAGAGCAAACAGAAGACCTGGACCTGCTGGAGTTAAAGGGGCATCGACTCAATCCACCGAAAGACGGCCTAAAGAGCCGGAGAGAAACAACCTGCCAAAAAAGAGAGAATCACAAAACGAACCTTCGTCTCAGCGCAGGGATAGACCGGGTTTAAGAAGAAGGCGCATAATGAAAAGGAAAGACTCCTCCGAAGGTGAAACCGGAAACAGCTCGTCCTGATTAAACAGGTTCGACAGACTCATGGCGGAAAGATAAATGAATAAGATCGTAGTCCTGATTTTGTCCGTAATTGTTATTTCGTCTATAAGCGGCGCAACCATCGCCGACGCCGAGCTTATCTATGTAAACGCCGACAAGGCGCGGTTCAGGTCGGGTCCCGGCACACAATACGATGTTATTTGGGAGGCCCCCAAATATTACCCGTTGGAATATCTGGCGAAATATAAGGATTGGTATGTAGCCCGTGATATTGACGGACTGGTCGGCTGGGTTCATGAGCAGGTTATCGGTAAGGGGATGGCCGCCATCGTGACGAACATGAAAGGGAATGTAAGAAAAGGCCCCGGCACCGAATATCCGATACTGTTTACAGTCGAAAAAGGGTGGCTTGTAAAAGTTCTGGAAAATAAAGCGCCCTGGTATCATGTGGTGGATACGGAGGGTGACAAATACTGGATTTTTGAAAAGCTGATCTGGATGTCGAAGGATTGACATACGTTTCTTGCAATCCGCCGTGGTATCTGCTATATTCTACCCAGATATGCGTTCAATTATTACATGTGTATACTAGGTATAGACACGTCGTTTTCGGAGACCAGTGTCGCTCTTCTGGGCGATGGTACAACCCCTCTTTATTCAATTCGCCTGGCTCTGGACAATACTCATTCGAGAAACCTGCTTGATCTTGTGGAAAAAGCGCTCTTCTCCACAGGACTCACAACCGAATCTATTACGGCTGTCGCTTGCGGTATCGGCCCCGGATCATTCACGGGGCTGAGAATAGGGCTTGGAACCGCCCTTGGTATTGGCGACTCCATAGGGGCGCCCGTTATAGGGGCCGGAACGTTGACCTCCATCGTATTGGCCCATGAAGACCGCTCAAGCGAATACCTCTCTCCTCTTCTCACCGCATGTAAAGCGGAAGTCTATACAGCCGTATTCAGAAGGACTGAAGATGGCTTTGAGAGAATCACCAGAGATATGGTTATAAGACCGGAAGAGTTGCCTGGAATGATAGACGGGCCGGTACAGTTTATAGGTGACGGGTTTGAACCATACGCCAGGATGTTCAGGGACCAGATTAACAGCCGGGTAACCGCCGTTGACAGACCTTCCCGGCCAGTTTCATATGGTGTCGCCTCGTTCGCAAGAGAGTATATAAGAAACGGTAAAATCAGCGAGGTTCCCCCGGTTCCTTGTTATGTACGAAAATCCCAGGCGGAAATAAACCGGGAAAAACTTCAGAGTTTAACTTGATAAGGAAGGAGAAAGACTATGCAACAACTGACGGAAGATAAGGAACTTATCGACGAGCTTCTCACCACAAATCCGGATTTCAAGAAACTGTTTGAAGAACATCAGGATCTCAAGGATAAAGTGGCGAATCTTCAACAGAAAAGTTCACCTGACAGTTCAGACGAACTGGAGATTAAACGCTTGAAGAAACTGAAACTGTCCGGTAAGGACAAGATGCGGAAAATCTTGAGCGAGACTAAACCGTAAGCTCGTAATGAATATATGGGACACCGGTGTTTGTTTTCCGGTGTCCCGTGATTGAAATAATGGGTAGCCTGAAACCGGACCTTGTCATCAGTGATATCCAGATGCCCCTGATGGACGGCATCACATTTATTCGCACGATACAGCTTACGTCCGTGCCGGTAATCGTGGCGACCTCATCGGCAAGTTCAACGGACCTTCACGAAATCGAAGCGCGCCGCCAGGTCTTCGCCGCAGGCGCCGCAGACTTCGTGATAAAACCTGTCTCGGCCAGCGACTTCATTCCGAGAGTCAAACGCTTTTTGGGGTAACAACTCTGGATATCTTAAGGTCGGGCGATTCGTATTGCGGATCAATCTCCTTAAGCGCGGTTCCGGTTCCGGGAAGAACAACATCCGGGTCGAGGTCCATCATCGGCATATAGACAAACTGCTGGGTCGTGAGTTGATGGTGCGGCAACACCCCCCCCCCATCGGAGCGTACCATATTCCCATACAGCAGGAGATCTATATCCGCTCTCCGTGGCGCGAATTTATCGAGTGTCCTTTTCCGTCCCAGAAGCTCCTCTATCCACCTCAGTTCCGCTCTCACGGTAAACAGGTCCTTGTCGGTTACAGCTTTGACAGCTAGGTTAAGATAGTCTGGCTGAGGCTCTTTTACCCCCCACGCGGTAGACTTGTAAACAGGTGACTTGTCTATAACCTGGAAACGATCCGACAACATCGATAGCGCCGCCGGAATATTCCGTTCAGGGTCGATATTCCCCCCTACCCCCAGGTATAACGTCACCATTGGCGAAGGACGCACGATCTGAATGGATACGTTTTTCGATCCGCGCACAGCGCCAGGTTTCGACACCGTGACCTTCGCCTGTTTCACCCCTTCCGTCGCAAGACAGATCATGGCGATCCGCTCAGCCATCTTTTCTATCAGGTAGAACTTCGATGGCGCAACCAGGGCGATAATCTCCTTGGCGATCTCTTTGTAGTTTACCGTGTCCGATATATCGTCACTCATGCCCGCCTTTGCGACATCACAATCGAGGTCAAGGTCGACGCTTACTGTCTGCTTTACCTTCCGCTCCCAGTCGAATATTCCTATTACACATTCGATCTCAAGCCCGGTAAGTAGTATCTTGTCGGTCATCACTATATCCAGCAAAATTTTAGCATTGTAAAGCCTATATGATAATATGAGAGTTTGCAAAAACGTAGAAACGAAACGACAACATGAACACGAGGGATTGAATGATGATCAGGTTGATAAGCGCACTGGTTTTCGCGGCATTTATCGCTTTTCCGGCGCCTGGTGTTTACGCCGCGGAAAACGTGGCTTCGATATTAAAATCGAAAAAGCTGGAAAAATCGTACAACCCTGTTCTGATCGATTTCCTCCTGGAGGAGGGTGTCGGCAAACTTAAAAAGGAGACTCGCAAAACCGCCCTCACCCAGCTTGTTGCCGCCCTTCGCGCAAAAGTAAAAGCGGCAAAGGATGAACAGGCGACAGTTGCCATGGGTAACGCCATCGGTCTTGCCATGTCGATGTCGGGTGACAAGACTGTACGATCCGCAGGCAGGGATGTCTCCCGCTCTTACAACAGGGAATGGGTGTCATGGGTCGATGCGGCGTTCAAACTTCTTCGCGCTGGATACAAGAAGGACGCCATAGAGTTTTTTACTTTTGGACTTTCAAACATTCCAGATTCATACTCTCAATCAAGGTGTGTGCAAGGACTCGCTCAGGCCAAACCTGACGAAGCGTTTGGACTCCTGATGAAATGGGCTGATGAACCGGATGAGGTAATAAGAAATCCCGCCATGCGTAACCTGGGACATCTTGCGGCATGGAAAAAAACCCCGAAGAAGCAGAAAGAAGCGATCCTCGACAAACTTCTCACAACCCTCGATAGCATGACAACAGAAGGGACCGATTACGCAGTCATATACGCTCTTGACCTGATAAAAGACCCGAAAGCTGTCGAACCCCTAAAAGCTTTTACGGAACGACTGACCGCCAGCAAAGAGACTAAACGGGCCGCTATCCGTTCCCTTCTTCTCACCTTCAAAGATAAAAGTGTAGTTGAAGAGCTTCAAAAGCTGACCAAGAGCGGTTTTATGACCATGAACGATGACGAGGACAATCTATTCGGCGGAACACTGCTGATCGCCGGAGGGGAAGAGGCAGGTTATGCCTGGGCCAAAGAACAACTTACTCCGAAAAAGAAAAGTTTATTGTCACTCGACAAGGATAAGGCCGATTTTACTCCCGATGTCGTGACAGCCCTGGTGAACAAGGGGGGCGAAAAAAGCAGAGAAATTCTGGCGGAAACCATCGGCAATTTCAAGGATGACGAGTGGATAAAAACCTGGATGGCAACCGGTCTTCTGATCCTCGGCGACAAGAGCCAGATAGGTTTCATCAAGGAATCATTGAAAACGCCGAACTGGAGCTACACCGCCGTCAGGATAACCGAAGCGCTGGCTAAATATAAGGATTATTCAGGAATTTCCGCGCTGAAACAGCTTGCTGAAAAAAGGCCCCCGGAAAAGAGTGGAGCGCAGAAACTACTCGGAATGCTCGCCGGGAAGAAGGACCAGTCGAAAGCTCAGGCTCGTAAGCTTGCCAACCTGCGAATACAGATAGCCGGAACTTTGGGCGACCTGAACCATAAGGACGGCGTTCCGATTCTGATTACGCTACTCTCGGATGAAAACTACTATGTAAGATCGAGCGCCGCCTACGCCTTGTCGAGAATGAAGACCGCCACAGCGGTTAACGGGCTTGCGGAAGCGTTAAATGTCGATTACGGAAACGTTCGTGGGAAATCGAGAAATCCGCAAATCCACGCCCACATCATAAGGATGGCGGCGTTACGTTTCGGCAAAAGCAAAACGAGCAAAAGCATCGTAAAGAACGGACTTGAATCGCCTTTTACGTCGGTAAGGTTTATCTCCGCCGCCAACAATTAACAGGACCCTGGAACAGCACAACAGCTGGGCGCCGTCTCCCTCCCGTCCGCGCAAGGGTCTGTCATAAAAAATCTGGTGACACAGGAGAATTATTTATCCAATGAACTAAGATGCAACCTGCGAGCGAGAGTGATGGCGAATTGTTTATAAAGTTTTTCCCGGACATTGATGTTCAGCTTGTCGAGATGCTCCCCCTCCACCTCAAACACAAAACAGTTTACCCCCCCGACTACCGTGGCTATTCTCGGTTGATGGAGAAGTACGGCTATCTCACCGAAACAGTCTCCCACGGACAGAATGTCAAGTACGGTATGCTCTCCTTGCGGGTCACCCTTTATGATCTTTGCGGCGCCATTGAGGATAACGTAAAAGAAATGGCCCTTTCTCGATTCCTTGATGATAACGTCATGGATATCAAATTTTTTCAGAAGGGAGATATTGAGCAACTCATCCATCTCATCATCTGTGAATGATCTGAAAAACTCGACTTGTCTCAAAGCTTCTCTGCCCTGTTCATGTTGTTTCTTGGCCATTTTTTCCACGTCTCCTGGTGAAGATTCCCCGCCTAGACATCTTATGATGTCCGTTGATTATATCAAACGGACTGAAATCCGGGTCTTTTACCTGTTAACGGGACCGATAGGTGTGGCATGGTTCGCATGTTACGGCTTTTCTGTTATACAATGTGACGCGGTAAAAATCGGATTAACCGTGGATAAGTCGGCTCACGGCTCTTGCAACAATTAGCTACAGCTACTATTTTTCATAAAAAAACATAAACAGGAAATCGGGAAATAAAGATGATCCAGCGCATTATCATGGTTGCACTATTATCATTGACTCTTACAGGTTCAGATTTCTCCATGGCGGAAGACTCCCCCTCTGGTTTGTCATACGATACCGGGGCGCCGTGTCTTGAGGCGGATGGGACCTCGGCGGTTAAATGGCTTCGTATAGCCGCGGAACAGGCCGATCTTTACGGTCAATTCAGCCTGGCAAACTGCTATAACCTCGGAGAGGGTGTGCGGCAAGACATGGTGGAGGCGGTAAGATGGCAACTTATAGCCGCTAATAAGGGGTATGCCAAAGCGGAATACAACCTCGGAATCTACTATTTCAAGGGTGAAGGGGTAAATAAAAACCTGGAAGAGGCAAAAAGCTGGTTTGAGAAAGCGGCCAAACGAAAACACGAGAAGGCCATAAACGTTCTTAAGAAGAATTTTCAGTAGTTTAAAGTTGACTACCAAACGCCCAAAGGGCATAATTCCCAATTATTATAATATAACGCTGGAGTGACAAGGAAGTGCCCAACCACAAGTCGGCCATAAAGAGAGTTCGTCAGAACAGAAAAAAAAACCTGCGCAACAAAATTATCCGGTCCACAGGCAGGACAACCGTTAAAAAGGTACGCGAAGCCATAGACGCGGGAAACAAGGAAGATGCTCAAAAAGCCCTTCTGGAAGTAACAAAGATATTGCACACATCAGTTACCAAAGGCTCCTTGCACAGGAACAACGCGGCGAGAAGAATTTCCAGACTGGCCCTTCAGGTAAATAAACTGGGGTAATAGAGCCATCCCGGTCCGGGCGCTCAGACACCCGGACCGCAATCACCCTGCCTTAAGGTTTCTCGTGACTTCCATTTCAACCGTACGGCAGATATACCTTGGCCGTAGCGCCCACCCTGCCATCTTTTCTGTTGCATAGATCGAGTAGTCCGCCGTGGCTTTTAACCAGGCGCATGGCTATCGGCAGCCCGAGACCGGTCCCCCTTTTTTTACCCGAATAAAAAGGAGTAAAGACTTTTGATTTCTCATCTTCACTTAATCCCGGCCCGTCGTCGGTGATCCTTACAACTATATAACCCCTCTTCGTCAAGACCAGCGGTGGATTGAGCGAAAGTGATGTCGTAACGCTCACGTTCCCGTTTGGCGCACACGCTTCCACACCGTTTTTCAGCAGATTCAGGAATATCTGCCGCAAACGATCCGGATCGCCCGAAACCTGTGGCAGACTCGGATCATAAACCACAGTAAAACTTACACCCTTCTCTTTCGCCTGCTTCTTCATCAACGTCAGCGTATCGTCGAGAACCGGGTATATGTTGCATAACTCTGTCGGTCTTTCGTCCGGCTGATTCATCTCGATAAGATCGACGACCAGCCGGTTTATACGATCAGCCTCCCGTACGATCAGGTCGGTATATTCGCGTAGCTCCTCACCTATCTCCGCGCCCAACAGTTGCGCTGAGCCTCTGATTCCACTAAGTGGATTTTTAATCTCGTGGGCTATCCCGGCGGCAAGAGTCAAGGTTTCGGCCATGCGGTCCGATACGCCAAGATATCGTTCCAGTTCCTTGGCCGTAGTCAGGTCGCGCAAGATTATTACGGCGCCACCACCGGCCGATTCCTCTATGGGACTGACGGTTATGGAGACAGGTGTCTCGTCGTTTTTAGGGGTATGAAATTTCGTGTCATGGCTAACGGCTGAAACACCTTTTTCCACAGCGCTACAGATAAAGTCAAGAAGTTCCCTGTCGCGTCCGAAAACGGCGTCTATCCCCTTTCCTTTCGTAAGGTTGCACGATAATCCGAACAACGATTCCGCCGAAGGGTTGATCCACTCTACCGATCCGGTGGAGCCGAGAATCAGAACCGCGTCGTTAAAGGACGAGAGAATCCCCTCGACTCCATCCGCGCGTTTTGATGACATAAAATAAAAAACGGGCGGAACAGCAAATGTCCCGCCCGTCTGAAAATTAATTAAAGAATGGGGTTTTCGCTCATTGCCCTGATACGGGCAAAACGTCTGTCCACCTCGGTCTGGAACTGGTCAACCAGATCTTTGTTCTCCGGTTTAAGCAGGTGTTTGGTCTTGCCGGTCAACTTGAGCCAATCGGTTACCGGAACTTTTTTGCCCTTGGCCGACGGGTCGTAGTTAAGGGTTGTGATTCCGTTCTCCACCTCGTAGAGGGGGAAGAAATCGCAGTCGATACCCGCCTGAATCACTTCCTGACCGTTACCATCCGCATGCCGCCAGTTTAAGGGGCAATCGGAAAAAAGTTTCCCGAAGACCAATCCTTCGTTCCTGGCGTACCACTGGGCCTTTGCCGCCTTGCGGATAAGATCCTTGTAATTCGTTTCCGAGCCTGTAAAGACATACGGGATATGAGTCGCCGAAAAGAGCTGGGCGGAGTCCTTGTGGTTAAAGGTTTTTCCCCGACCAACCGTACCGACGTTCGATGTCGATGTGGCGTGTCCCAGAGGGGTCGTAAACGACATCTGGTTACCCGTGTTCATGTAGCCCTGATTATCGTACTCAAGGATAATCATGTTGTGGTTACGGAAAGCCGCCCCCAAAGCCGGTCCAAGACCGATATCAAGGCCGCCGTCTCCTGTCACCATGACAAAGGTGATCTCTTCGTCCTGGGCTATCTCTCCTCGTCTTTGTCGCTCCTTGTACATCTCCACCACACCCGACATGGTAGCGGCGCCATTCTGAAACAGGTTGTGGATGTAGGTGATGGCAAACGATGTGTTCGGGTATCCTGTGGTGACAACCATACCGCAACCGGTATGCCACAACATTACGACGAAGCCTTCGATCCCTTTAAGAAATGTTCCGATACTCGGAAAGATTCCACAGCCGGGGCAAGCGCCATGACCGGCTGTAATCCTGTGCGGCATGGCGGTCAGGTCTCGTTGTTTTACACCTTTAACCTCTACTTTGCCAGTCTTCTCGTCTTTGAAAACATTCAGGATGCCAGGGGATTGATCCGCCTTGGTAAGAACGGGAACGCCGGGCGCCGGTTTCCAGTCCGGGTCGCCAGGTGAGGCGCCGATATAATCGTAAGGAACTTCGACTTTACCCTTCTCGACTGCTTCAAAAGTAAGATCGTACATCGTCTCAGCGTCTTCAGAGAAGAAATCCTTTCCGCCAAGTCCGTATATCCGTGAAATAACAAGGGTGCGGTTATCAGGATCGTCTTTCAGAGCCGCCTTCACTTCGTGGGACATCCTGCCCCCGTGAGCGCCGTAGGAGTCGGCCCGGTCGGCCACAAGCAACGCCTTGACGTTTTTACACACGCTCCTGAGTTCATCGGCGGGAAACGGGCGTATTACCGTCGGGTAGATTGCGCCTACCTTTTTCCCCCGCTCTCTTAACTTGTCAACAACATCCATGCAGGTGTCTGCGGCGGAGTTGAGGATGAAGACCGCAGTCTCGGCGTCTTCCATCTTATAGGTCTCAAGCGGCTTGTAAGCCCTGCCCGAAATCTTCTCATACTCCGCAAAAACCTTCGGAATAACCGTCTCGGACAACTTCATAGCCATGGAGAGCTGTTTTTTGTTGTTTATCTGGTCAGGATCGTTCATGTAAGGACCGATGGTGATCGGTTGTGTCGGGTCCACAGAGGAGTTTATAACCTCAAACTCACCCACGAAATCCTGTACAGTTTTGGCATCAGAAAAATAGCTGATTTTTCTCTTCTGGTGGGATGTGAAGAATCCGTCGTCGGCCACGATAACCGGCAGACGAACCCCTTCGGCCTCGCCGATCTTTACCGCCAGGATCGTCATATCGTATGTAGCCTGGGGATCTTTGGCGCACAGAACAATCCATCCCATGTCGAGGGTCGATATCAGATCGGAGTGATCTCCCCTGATATCGAGAGGGCCGGATACTGACCTGCAGACCAGGTTGAGCACCATCGGGTACCTCGTGCCGGATTGAACCGGCAACTGCTCCAGAGAGTAGAGCAGACCGTTGGCGCTGGTGGCGTTAAAAACCCTGCCGCCAGCAGTGGAGGCGCCGTAGCAGATTCCTGCGGCGCCATGCTCCCCGTCGCCCGGAACCATCTTGACACCATGCTCGCCGTTGGCCCACATTTCGTCCAGATACTCCGCCACCTCTGTCGATGGCGTTATGGGGTAATAACCCATAACGTGAAAGTTGATATGCGAAGCCGCAAGAGAGGCCATCTCGTTGCCAGACCGAAAATCGGTGGTCTGGGCGGGCCTCTCTGTTTTAACAGCGCTGTCGCTTGACTCAGTCCCGGAACTCATCCATCAAACTCCTTATATTATTCCGCAGGCCGCTATCGACCGCGCTTTGTCTGGCAATGGCGTACAACATTATTTTGCCGCCGCTTTATCCTCTGGAACCTCGCTTGAGTATCCCAGCTTTATAATTTCAGGATCCGTTTCATATTCGACCCGCTCCACCAGGGCGTCAAACTTGCAAATCTCCACACATCGGAGACATCCTTTACAATGCTGGTAAACGATTCTGTCTAAAAGTTGTACCTCTTTCCCTTTTTTGTCTGTCCCCTTTTCCCATATGAAACAGTAATCGGGGCAGGTGATGTCACACTCTCCGCAGTGTGTGCATTTCTCTCTTAGCAGTACCGGAACCCAGCCGGAACGGGAAACAGTCAGGTCTTTGTTGATTGAGTTGCCGGGAGCGGATATAACCCCGCCCATCGCCTGGTTCAGGTATCCGGTTTTCTGGTCGCCCCGCTCAATGGTCTGGGATGGGTACTTTCCGTCGTCGGCGAACTTCTTCTCGGAAAACTCGCTAAAACCCCTGTCGAAGGTCTTCAGGTTCGGCTCGATGAGAAAAGCGTATTTCTTGCCCAGGTTTTTCCTGATGTAATCCTTTATCGATCCAGGATCGATAAATCCCGATGTAGCGGCCACTGCGCCAAGTAGCGCTGTGTTGACCCTGGTCTTCTCCTCGACGGCGATCTTCATGGCGTCGATGGTCACGAGCCTTCCGCACTGAAGTTTCATCATATCGCGGGCTTCGTCGGGTGAGAGGGAGGTATTGATGATGACGGTCGTGTCCTCGCTAACCCCTTGCAGGATTCCGGGGGCGCCTACCATCGATTCCACGAAAATTACCAGCATGTGAGGCTCGATGACAGGTGAGTTCACCCGAACCTCTACATCAGGATCACAGAAACGGACGAAGGCTTTTACTGGACTACCCTTCTTTTCCGAACCGTAACTCGAAAAATTGGATCCGTTAAAACCCATTCCCAGAATTCCGGCTTCACCCAGGATCTTTCCGGCGAGATTTGCGCCGAATCCACCAACCGACTCCATCCTGATTTCGTAAAACCCAAGGTCGTTGTTAACTGGAAGATTGCTCATATTACGCGACTCCTTATATCAAATCGAGATACCCGGCCTGTGTCTAAAACAGGATTGACAATTCAGCCACGCTACCAGGTTTTGTTCAATACATACGAAACGATTATGTTATCAAAATAGAAAGAGCTTATCACCTACTTCTTCCATTTACATCCTTATTCGCCCACCTAACGCCTTGCTCAAGGTAACCTCGTCGGCGTACTCAAGATCACCCCCCATGGGAAGGCCACGGGCGATTCTGGTTACGGTAACTCCGGTGTCGCCGAGGGTTTTCGACAGGTACATGGCGGTCGATTCACCTTCGACATTCGGGTTGGTCGCAACGATAACCTCCTCCACTCCTCCGACAGAGACCCTCTTGACAAGTTCGTCGATGGTCAGTTCGTCAGGGCCGATCCCGTCCAACGGCGAAAGCACACCCATCAGAACATGGTACCGTCCCCTGTATTCGTTGATCCTCTCTATGGCGTAGACATCGTGAGGCTCTTCCACTACGCAGATAAGGCTCTTGTCCCGGCCAGGATCTCTACAAATCGCGCACGGATCGGTCTCCGTCATCGAATGACACTCCGAGCAGAGCTTGACCTTCTCTTTTACTTCAGTCAGAGCCGTGGCAAGAGTGGCAACTTGCTCCCGGGAGGATTTCAGAACGTAAAAAGCGAGCCGTTCAGCCGTCTTTCTCCCGACGCCCGGCAATTTTATCAGTTCGTCAACCAGTCGGGATAAAGACTCCGGTCCATGTTTCATAAGGTGGTGGCGCTCGACCTAAAACATGCCCGGCATGTTGAGGTTCACGCCGCCTGTAACCTTGTTCATCTCTTCATCCTTAAGCTTCTTCACTTTAGCCAATGCGTCGTTGACGGCCAGAACCAGAAGATCCTGCATCGTTTCCGGGTCATCCTTGTCGATCAACTCCGGGTCGATCGATACGGATTGAAGTTCGCTGGCGCCGTTCATGACCGCCTTGACCTTCCCTTGTCCGGCCTCCCCCTCCACGCTCATCCCATCCAGTTCCTCCTGGATCTTCGCCATCTTCTTCTGCATCTGCTGGGCCTGACGCATCAGGTTCCCAAAACCTTTAGACATATCCGATTACTCCAAAGATATGAAATGTTAAATATCTGTCTATTTCTTCGTCACTTTAGCTTCAACAATGTCGCCGTTGAAAAGCTCAAGAGCGTCTTGCACAATGGGCATTTCCGCCATCTGCCCTAAAATGGCCGAGTCCTTCTCGTCCGATTTTAGCCTCTCCGCGTCGTCACCTTTTTTTTTTTGATCCCCGGCGAGTTTCACCACCAGACGGGTTTTCTTTCCAAAAGCCTGACAGGCGATCTCTTCCACCGCCACGTTTGTCTCTTTCTCGGTAAGTCGAGATAACTCGTATTCGTTTGAAACCGTCACCACCACAGCGTCTTCGATGATATGTATCGTCGCGTTTTCGAATACACCCTGCAAGGATGGTTTTACACTTTTGAACTTGCGGACAAGATCAGCCGGGGCGTTTTTGGTCTCCGCCTCAACGATGGAAAAAGGAATTTCAGGCTCCGGTTCGGGCGTAGGTCTGGGCGAAACGGGTTCAACTTGTTTCTGTATCGCAGATTGTAGCAATGGTGGTGGGGCGGACTCCCCTGGAGGTATAAATTCCTTTTCGATCATTGTAGTCGCCTTCGCCACTTCGTCGATAAGCGACCCTACTGTCACCAAACCTCTTCTTTGGGTAAGGCGCAACAGGCCCATCTCAAGGTTCATGGAGGGTTGATGCGACCGGCGCATCTGCTCGGCCACCTCGATGAAAGTATCGAAAAAACGTTGTATCTCCTCTTCGGACAACTGCCCGGCCCACTTGGCTATTTTGGTCCGTTCATCCACCTCAAGCTCCGAATTACTATCGGGTCGAAGTTTTACCGCGACAATATTTCTTGCGGTTTCACAAAGCTCTTCGGTAAAGAGGGCCGGGTCTCCACCTGTAGAGACCATCTTTTCGATCCCTTCCAGGACCGAAACACCGTCCATCTTAACCAGCGCGTCCATTATCTCAAAGAGCAGACTCTTATCGACCATGCCAAGGATCAGTTTAACATCCTCGGCGGTCACTTTTCCGCCACCGAAAGCGGCGGTCTGGTCGAAGAGAGACTGCGCGTCCCGCATCGAGCCACGGGCCCTTCTGGCTAAAAGTCCAATGGCGCTCTCTGTGGTTTCTATTTCGAGCGTCTCGGCCATCATCTTCAACTGACAAGCTATATCGACGGTAGAAATAGTTCTGTATTCAAAACTCTGGCAACGTGAAAGTATCGTCTCCGGAACCTTGTTAAGCTCGGTCGTGGCGAATATGAAAACCACATGGGGAGGCGGTTCTTCGAGCGTCTTGAGGAGGGCGTTAAAAGCGGCTTTCGAGATCTGGTGAACTTCGTCGATAATATAAATCTTGTACCGGGAGGAGCTTGGCGAAAATCTGACGTTCTCTCTTAACTCCCGAATATTATCGACACCGGTGTTTGAAGCGCCATCTATCTCCAATACGTCCAGAGACGCCCCCCGGGTGATATCAATACAATTATCGCATTTCATGCACGGGTCTGGCGTTGGCCCTTCAGCGCAGTTGAGAGCTTTTGCCAGAATTCGGGCTGTGGTGGTCTTCCCCACACCCCTTGTACCGGAGAAAATATAGGAGTGGGCTATCCGCCCGGCTTTGATCGCATTGCTCAGGGTGCGCACTATATGAGGCTGACCCACCAACTGCGAAAAGGTACCCGGCCTGAATTTTAGCGCGGATACTTCGTAGGCTGACTGACTCATTTTTTCCGGTATGACCCGCTCCACCTGATGGTTCGTTGAATCCTAATAATGTACTACGATATCATCTCATTTCGCAACAGAACCATAAGCGTTGATTATCATGTGGTTATCGAAACCAAAGAAATATCCGGGTTGAAAGATTATCCGGTAACAGAAAAGAAGAGCATTTGTTATACTTCCAAAAACGATAACCACTCCCATGCGGTGTATTTTAATAGATGTCCAGAAATTATCTCGATTTTGAAGAGCCGATTAACATACTCGAATTGCAGATCGACAGGCTTAAGGAGCAGTCGCGCAAAACCGGGGTGGAAGTCTCCGCTGAAGTAAGGAAACTGCACAAAAAGGTAAACCGCCTCAGAAAAGATACCTTCGATAAACTGACCAGATGGCAACGAACAAGGCTCGCCCGCCATCCGGACAGGCCATACGCCCTCGATTTTATAAACATGATGACCACCGGGTTCGTTGAACTTCACGGCGACAGAACTTTTGCGGACGGCGTTTCCATCGTCACCGGATTCGCTAAACTTGACGGCCAGAGAATCATGATTATGGGAAACCAGAAAGGGCGCGACACCAAGGAAAAAATAAGAAGAAATTTTGGAATGGCAAACCCGGAAGGGTACCGCAAAGCTTTACGTCTGATGAAGTTGGCTGAAAAATATAATCTTCCGGTGATAACCCTGCTCGACACACCCGGAGCGTATCCGGGAGTCGGAGCCGAAGAGCGGGGACAGTCGGAGGCTATCGCTCGAAACCTGCTCGAAATGTCACAGCTGAAAATACCGATCATAAGCGTGATAATCGGGGAAGGAGGCTCTGGCGGCGCTTTGGCCCTCGGAATCGCCAACAGAGTAATGATGCTCGAAAATACAGTCTATTCGGTCATAAGCCCGGAAGGATGCGCCGCGATCCTCTGGAAAAACAACGAAAAAGTCGAAGAAGCGGCCGACGCTCTCCAGTGTTCCGCCCAGGATCTGATGAAACTTGGTGTCATAGACGAGATAGTGAAAGAACCGCCGGGAGGCGCCCACCGTCACCCAAGAATCGCCATATCGATCCTCAGAAGGGTTCTGCGGCGTCAGCTCTCGGAGATAAGCAAACTTACGGGAGAAGAACTTGTAGCGCATAGACGCGAGAAATTTCGCAAAATCGGCGCGTTCATTGAATGACGATAATTACCGAATAAGACCAAAAACAAGCCTGCTCAGCGCCTTACCCAAGGGCGAGCGCCCCACCCTTCTCATACCAGTTTTTATCGCCATCGGAATCCTGGCAGGCAGGATTCAATCGGTGGACTTTCTTCTCTTTTTCTTTTTTGTTTTGGCTCTCGGTTTCGTTTATTTTCACTCATCCCTTACAAGCAAAACAGCCTATTCAGTGGCTTTTATAACTGGTTTTATCCTTATCTTTATTCACGACAACCCACGCCTTGCGGAAAACAGCGTTACGAACCTGCTCCCGGAGAGGAGCGCAACCGTTTCTATAACCGTGAAGGCCACTGAGACGGTAAAACCCGATTCGATCCGCTATCTTGTATCGGTTTCGTCGATAGGCGATAAAAGCGCCACCGGGTTGGCAAGGTGGAATGCGTACCGAAAAACCGTTCCAGAGAGATACCTGCCGGGCGACCGTCTCATCATTACCGACGCCCGTCTGAAAGCGCCCAGAGGTTACAGAAACATCGGCGGGTGGGATTATGAACAATACCTCAAAGACCGGAGCGTGGAGGGGCTACTGTTTTCTACAAGCCGATCCATAATAAAAAGAGACGGGTACGATTTTAACCTGCGTCGTCCGCTGGAAAAAATCAAGAACCGGATGCGAAAAAATATCGAACACGCGGGTGGCCCTATAGGGCTTGCCATACTGATCGGGGATACAGGAATGATCTCCCTTGAACAGCGGGACAGTTTCGCCAGAGCTGGTCTGGCCCACCTGCTGGCGGTATCCGGGTTGCACGTTGGATTCGTAGCTGGAGCGGCATGGTTTATCGCGTACTCGCTTTTTTTCGCCACAATCTACCCGTTTCGTTACCGATGGGTCGCCGCCGGATTACCCCTCACTCTGGCGGCAATATTTGCTTTGATAGTGGTGATCGCTTATGGACTGTTGACCGGCCCCCGTTTTCCCGCATTCCGCGCTACGGTAATGGTGTCGGTCTACCTCCTTGCGATGATCTTCGGACGGGGCAGGGATTTTTTCGGAGCTTTCGCAACCGCCCTGGCTTTGATTCTTCTTGTAGCCCCGTGGGCTATCTTTGAAACCGGATTCCAGCTCTCTTTTATTGCTGTATTTTTTATCGCTCTTTTCATGGAGAGGTTTATCAACAGCAGTGAAGCAAAAGCTGGGGAAGAGAACGACCTTGAGAAGATGGAAATCTCGCCACTTAGACGTCAGTTCCAAAGATTCCCGGTTATATCTGGTTACATAGGGGTATCCATAGCCGCTTTCATCGGTTCCGGCCCTGTGGCGGCCTATCATTTCCACATGGCTCCAAACTATTCTGTTCCTGTAAATATCGTGTTAGCGCCCCTGGTGGCGCTATCGATTCCGTGGGGGCTTGTCTGGTCTACCGGTTTTTCTGATACAGCTTCGCTTTTGACGCAATTTTCGATGTTTACCATAGGCTATGTCGCCAATAAGGCGTCTTCCATGCCGAACGCCTTCATGACCATACCAGCATTCAGTCCAGTTTCACTTCTCTTCTTCTACACCACGGTTCTTCCCTATATGGTTCTCAAACCGGGTAGAAACAGAAGAGTCTGTGTTGCGGTCTCGTTTCTGTTTCTTACAGTCTCTGTTTTGGCCGGTCCGATAAAAAGTGGGTTCGATAACGATCTTACAGTCAGATTTCTCGATGTCGGTCAGGGTGAAAGCACACTTGTCACATGGAAAGAAGGCGCGTTCATAATTGACGGCGGCTCACGATTCAAGACATTCGACGTTGGCAGGTCTGTTGTGGCGCCTGCGTTATTCCGGTCGGGCCACTCAACACTATCGGCGATCTTCGCCACCCATGGTGATCTGGACCATACAGGGGGTTTGCCGGGTATTTTTAATACCATTTCAACGAAGGCGATATACGACAACGGGTATGAGACCTACGATAAAGGGATCAAAAGGCTCCGGAAAAAGGGGATCGCAGAAGGGATTTACCAGCCTCTCAAAAGAGGGGATGTCATAAAATTTCCGGGAGGTGTGAGAGTCGAGGTCTTGAACCCACCAGGACCGAACGAATCTAAAGAGTATACTCTCAACGACAATAACCTTTCCCTGACGCTAAAACTTGTATTTGGTAATACAAAGATTCTTCTCACCGGAGATATCGGAAGCGAAACAGAAAAATGGCTACTTGAATCGTCACTCGACCTTACGGCTGATGTCCTGAAGATCGCCCATCATGGAAGCGCCCACTCTTCCGAAGTCGATTTTCTGAAAGCCACCGGCGCCAGGACCGCCGTTATCAGCGTTGGATACAAAAACCGGTTCCGCCAACCCTCTAAAAAGGCGTTGGTCAATATCAAAAAGGCGGGAATGAACGTCTTCAGAACCGATATTGACGGACAGGTCGTTCTGCGCTCTGACGGGAGAGAAGTCCGTTGGGAAACCTGTACAAAATAACACAAATAACCTTGACCGGAATATTTTAATGCACTATCATGCCCGTTTTACTTTTATAAAAAAGCCGGAGTTTCCGGCCATCTGATCAGTATTCAATCGGGAGGGTCGCTTTGCAGGTAAAGGTTGTCAATCAACAGGTCGATCACGCTTTAAAGGCGTTGAAACGACAATTGCTAAAAGATGGGCTCTGGAAAGAACTCAAGAAAAGAAGAGCTTACGAAAAACCGTCAGCCAAACGTAAGAGAAAATTGAAAGAAGCGGAGAAGAAGAGAAAGAAGAACCAGCGGTTTATGAGCGCTTGACAAGCCTTGACCCTCCTTCATCGTCGTTTAGGGGGCAATATGCGGATCGGCCTGCGGAACTTGTCGATAGACCGGTTCCGAGGTTAGCATACAAAAGATACAACATCCCCTTCCCCCATACAGTAATATGAACTTTTCAGATTTTAACCTCGGTTGGGAGCTTGAGAAGGCTCTCGAAAAAATGGGCTACATCACTCCTACCCCGATTCAGGCCATGTCGATCCCTTTCGGCCTTGACGGGCGAGACGTTATCGGGCAAGCGAGAACAGGCACCGGGAAAACCGCCGCTTTCGCCATACCGATCAT
The DNA here is from genome assembly GCA_029261405.1 of Nitrospinaceae bacterium. Classification (GTDB taxonomy): domain Bacteria; phylum Nitrospinota_A; class UBA7883; order UBA7883; family JAJDBK01; genus JAJDBK01. Next base: position 8,757 of record JAJDBK010000010.1, on the reverse strand, counting down.
CGCCGGCATAACCAACAGGCGCCCGACAAACCCGCGGGCTCTCATCCTGGCGCCGACCAGAGAACTGGCGACACAGATAAAAGAAGAGATGCGCCGTATCGGCGAGTATAAAAAGATAAGAATCGTTGATGTAGTCGGCGGGCGGGCTATGGACCGGCAGATAAGGGACCTTCGGAAAGGTACCCATGTAGTAGTGGGTACTCCGGGCAGAGTTCTTGACCTGCTCACACGCGGTCTGCTTAACCTCGATTTCGTCGATACCGCCGTTCTTGACGAAGCGGACGAAATGCTGAATATGGGCTTCCTGGAGGATGTGGAAAAAATCCTGCGTTACCTTCCTGAAGATAGACGCACATTTCTCTTCTCGGCCACCATGGCGGACAAAGTCATGTCGATCGCCTTCAACCATATGGTGAATCCAAAAATTCTCCGGGTCAAAGAGGACCCGGAAAAGCTCGATAACATCAAGGAATCCTTCCACCTGGTACGCCCCGCTGACCGTCTTCCCGTCCTAATGGACGTACTCGACAAAGAGAGTAGCGGACAGACCCTGATCTTCTGTCGCACTAAACGGGAGGTAGACATGGTAACCAGAAGACTGAGCGAATATGGCTACCCTGCGGAGGGAATTCATGGAGATTTCTCCCAGGCCAGAAGAGACCGGGTGATGAAAAAGTTCAAGGAGGCCAAGATCAGCGTTCTGGTGGCCACCGATGTAGCCGCCAGAGGCATACACGTGGATGATATCTCAACGGTGGTCAACTACAGGCTTCCGGAAGATCCGACCACCTATGTTCACAGAATCGGCAGAACCGGTCGGGTGGGGAAAAAAGGAGTGGCGATTACTCTTTACACAATAGACCAGAAATATTACTTGAGCGACTTTCGTGACCGGTCCAAAAACAACCTGACAAATAGCAATGCCTGAACGATTACCGTCATATCGCTCTTTACAGCCAGTTTCGTTAAATAATATAATGTTCGTTTTTCAATTTTTCTCCTTATAACAGGGATCATGACTAACGATACCAGCGGACCGGAAGAGAACAGAATTAATCCTGAACTTGCAAAACTCATCGACCTGCAAAGGTTGGACACCGAAATACTTCGGAAGAAAAACCTGCTTGCAAAACTTCCGCTGGAGATTGAAGAGAGTTACTCGGAGTGCGAAGAGGCAAAGTCAAAGCTGGCTGATTTCGATGAGTCGCTGAAAAACGAATCGAAAACCAGGCGTGAACTGGAACGGGAAGTCGAATCGATAAAAGACAAGATCACAAAAGATAACGCCAAACTGGGCGTGGTGAAAACCAACGTGGAATATACCGCCATGCTCAAGGAGCTTGAAAACTACAAGAACCGGATAACCGAGCTTGAGGATAAGGAACTCGAACTCATGGAGGCGGCTGAAGGTCACTCCGGCGAGAGGTCAGTCCTCGAAAAAGCCTTCAAAGAGGAAGAAGCCAGTTTCGCAGTAGTCAAAAAAGAGAAAGAACAGGCCATTGCAGAACTCGAAAAACTGGTTGCCGAGCTTGTAAACAAGCGTAGCGGAGTGATATCAGAAATCGACGCAACGGTACTGGGCGCATACGAGCGAATATTGAAAGCTCGTGACGGAGTTGGCGTAGCGGAAGTAAAGGATATGACCTGCCTGGCGTGTCACCAGTTTATTCCCCCCCAGCTCTTTTATCATGTAAAAGAGACCGAAGAACTCTTTACATGTCCCCATTGTAGCAGGTACCTGTATTACAACCACGAGGCTGACAAGTTACAGGAAGCGCAAGGGGCGCAAGACAAAAAATAGTTATAAACGAAAGAGGTCGAGAGATGACCGCCGGTTGGGTATATAGCCCCTTCGGGAGGAAAGTCCGGACACCAACGAGCAGGGTACTCTCTAACGGAGAGCGGGGGTGACCCCAGGGAAAGCGCCACAGAAAATATACCGCTAACCGGAGGCCGTAAAAAGTCTTCAGGAGCAAGGGTGAAATGGCGAGGTAAGAGCTCACCGCAGTGGTGGCGACATCACTGGCACGGCAAGCCCTGCCCGGTGCAAGGCCGAATAGGGAAACACGCAAGGGGGTTAGCCTCCTCGCAGATGGTTGCTCGCCGTTGTTTCCGGGTAGGCCGCTTGACTGTATCGGCAACGCTACAGCTAGAGGAATGGTCATCATCGGTCGGTTCTCTCGGGAACTGACCGGGACAGAATCCGGCTTACGATCGGCCTCTTTCAACAAACAGAAAATCGTTTCTTATTTAGGAAATAAATATGCCTAAAGGTGTTGTTTATCTGGTGGGAGCAGGCCCGGGTGATCAGGGTCTGATTACAGTACGCGGCAAGGAACTTATTGAGCGGGCCGAGATATTGATATACGACTATCTGGCCAACGTAAAACTGCTGGATCTCGCTCCTGCAGGCGCGGAGAAGATCTACGTCGGCAAGATGGGTGGTGAACATACAAAAACCCAGGACGAGATCAACGAGATTATCGTCGAGGCGAGTAAACGTGGAAAAACCATCGTCCGCCTGAAAGGTGGCGATCCCTATATCTTCGGGCGTGGTGGCGAAGAAGCTCAGGAACTGGTAAAAGCCGGGGCGCCTTTCGAGGTTGTTCCAGGTGTGACTGCCGGTTCTGCGGCGTCAGCCTACTCCGGCATTCCGCTTACCCACCGCGACCATACCACAAGCGTAGCGTTTATAACGGGACACGAAGACCCGAACAAACCGGAATCGACCATCAAGTGGGACAAGATATCGACCGGTATAGGAACCCTTGTTTTCTACATGGGAATAAAAAATCTACCCAATATAGTTGAGAACCTCGTCGCAAACGGTCGTGATCCGAAAACTCCTGTAGCCGTTATACGGTGGGGTTCAAGACCACAGCAACAGACTGTCACCGGCACGCTAACTGATATCGTAGATATCGTACGAAACGCTGGTATCAAAGCGCCCGCCATCACCGTTGTTGGCGATGTGGTGAGTCTCAAGAGCGAACTTGACTGGTTCGAGACGAAACCGCTCTTCGGCAAAAAGGTTGTCGTGACAAGAGCCAGGGAGCAGGCGTCAGACTTTGCCGCAGGGTTGACCGACCTTGGCGCTGACGTAATCGAATTCCCCACCATCCAGACCGCGCCACCTGAGTCGTGGGAGAGCCTCGACACCGCCATATCGAAACTGAGGGATTACGATTGGATAGTCTTCACTTCGGTTAACGGTGTCCACTTTTTTGTCAAACGATTAAGGGAAACCGGCCATGATATCCGGTCACTGTATGGCGTAAAGGTGTGCGCCATCGGTCCAAAAACAGCCGAAGCTATTGAAAATCTCGGTGTCCGGGTCGATGTTTTGCCGAATGAATACAGGGCCGAAGCGATCATCACAGCGCTTGGCGAAAAGGAGCTTTCCGGTAAGAAGGTTCTTATACCCCGCGCAAAGGTGGCCAGGGAGGTTCTGCCGGTTGAGATGAAAAAGATGGGGGCCGAAGTAACCATCGCAGAAACATATGTGACAGTCAAACCTGTTACCCGGAGAGACGAGGTCCGCTCCCTTTTCAAGGAGGGTCGTATCGATGTGGTTACGTTCACATCGTCGTCTACGGTGACAAAGTTCATTGAGATGTGGGACAGCCCCGAAGAGGCTCTTAGCCTGATGAACGGGGTGACCGTGGCGTCTATAGGTCCGATAACATCCGATACGGCCCGGAAGAATGGGCTGGAACCGACTATCGAACCAGCGGAGTATACGACTGCGGCTCTGACAAAAAGCATCGAAGATCATTTTAGTGGTTAAGGATCGTTGACAGGCGGTTTGATAGCCCATAGAATCTCCTATTTCGGAATATTGCGATGGCGTCGAAAGAATGTGTAGTTTGCGCTTGGCGCGGCACATGCGCGTTGAAGTTTAAATACCAGTCGATGGAGCTACATTGCAAGGAGTATACGAAAGACGTAGCGTTTATGAAGCCTGAACCTGATACGACGCAGGATTCGGAAAAGAATAAATAAGATTGAATGGCGGAGTAGCTCAGGTGGTTAGAGCAAACGGCTCATATCCGTTTTGTCGGGGGTTCGAGTCCCTCCTCCGCTACCATTCTTTTTCTTTGTTTTCAATGACTTATCTTCGACTTTTCCACAAAATACTGGACCCAGACTGGACCCAGAACCGCTTTTTTTTAAATCCGACCGTTTTTTGATTCACCACTCCTTTTAGCCCGAATTTTCTTTTCCCCCCTTTGGACGGATTTGTACTACAGATTGTCGTGATGCCCTTGTGACATTGGCGTAGCGATCCTGTATGGGTCTGTCGCCGAATAGCAATTCGTCTTTGAGTGTGGCATAATATTCATACGAGTCGCCCACGCTCCTGACGGAATTGAACGTGCTTGATTAGCGCGCTTATTGTGGAAGAGCTTATTCGGCTCTAACATTGACCTCATAGAGCATGTCTCCCGGGTCATCCCCCCTGACGGATCCTGAAACCGGCGTTGTAAGGTCAATATCGGTAGCGGAGGTGAGGGCCACGTGATCCGATGAGCAAGCCACCCCGAGAGAGGGATCGTAAGGGCGCCATCCACCGCCGGGGAGATAAACTTCCCCCCAGCTATGCAACTCGTGCCTTCCCGATTCCGTTTCGGCGAAGTGATAACCTGAGACGAAACGGGCAGGAATACCCACTGAACGGCATCCGACGACGAAGAGGGTGGCCACATCGCGGCAGGCGCCCCTCCCTGCGGTCAACATCTCCTCGAAATCGAGCAAACCTGGCTCCTTTCGCTCCTGCTGGACCACCCGGTTGGCGATTGTAGCTGCCAGCGCGGCGGGAAACCGCAGAAGATCATCCTCCACCTCTTCGCGCGCGTGGGCAACAAGAGAAGCTGCAACCCCACCAAGTGGAGCAACGACCAGGGCCGGTTGCGCTTCTCTTTGCTCCGCTTCGGGCAGTGAAAGAGGAAGCCGAGCATATCGGGCTTCGGGCAGGACAAAGTCGAAAGGGTTTGCGGTGGTGGTTTCCACCAGCATGCGCCCCTCCACCGTCAGCGATGTGGTAAGACCGTCGAACCAGCAAATCTCCCCGCTCCCCCCCGACAGGTCGACGCAGGCGGACCGTCCCGTCGGCTCCGGCGTGACGGTGAGCCCGTACGACACCAGATATTGTCTGACATCCGAGCGGGGACGCATTCGTATGAGGTGAGGCTCAAGGAAAACGGGTGTCCGGTATCGATATTCGATGCGATGACGGATGAAAATACGCATCGGTTCAGACAGACTGCCTCTTGATGGCCTTCTTCAGCAGAGGCTCCATCCAGTCGGCGGGAAACTCTTCTACCCCGGATCGAAGATGATGCTGCCACCAGTCGCCCAGACCCACCAGATCATCCTTGATGTATCGATGGCAGACTATATCGAAGGTGCCTCGCTGATAGTACACTAAATCGACCGGAAACCCGACATCGGTAGCGGCGATACGTGTGCTGTCGAAGGCAAGGTAACCTACCTTCAACGCCTCCTTGATGCTCGAATCATAGGTGAGCACCCTGTCGAGTATAGGCTTTCCATAACTCGATTCACCGATGATGTAGTAGGGAGTTCCTTCGGAAACTTCCACCCAGTTCCCTTGCGGATAGAGCAGGTAGAGTTTATGCTCGGTATCGTTTTCAAGTTGCCCTCCGATGATGGAAAAGAGGTTGATAGTCAATCCCGCCTCCTCAAGCGCCTTTCTGTCCTCTTCCACCACCCGTCTTACCTGCGTGGCAAAAGCGTTGACCGCCTTATACAGTTTGTCGAAGGACTCGTCCCGTTCTTCGATGGTCTCTTCAAAATAGGTGAGCGCCTTGTCGCGGAGCGACCGAAGCCCCGAGGTCATCAGAAACATGGAGTGGCGCCCATGTTCGTGAATGGTGACCTTACGCGCCGTTATCTGTTCCACACCGGTGGTCACTCTGGTGTCTGCAAGCCCCACCAAACCGTTGCGCACTTTCATGCCGAGACAAAATGTCATTAAGCGTTACTCCTGAAGCCGTCGGCGATGGCCGCTGGGGCAAGTGAAAAATATGTGTCGAACACCGCTTCGCCAATCTCATTGAGACGCGCCTGAATATAATCAAGGTATTGGTGCATACCGGCGTCAAATACCTCGTCGACATCCGAGAAATCGATATCGGCGCAGAGACGTCCCAAACGCCGCTCCGCCACATTGGTAAAAGATGAGTGAGGCGAACCCGATATGGCATGTAGCGATTGGGACGCCGCCTCAAGGCAGTAGTGAATGGACCGGGGGAAATGTCGGTTGAAGATCAAAAAACTCCCGATCTGCTTCGGGGTGATGCGCCGATATTTCTTGCGATACATCTCCAGCGCGCTGGCCGACTTAAGCACCGCCGCCCACTGGATCTTGTCGTAGGGAGTTCCGACATAATCGACACCCGGGAGCAACAGAAAATATTTCACATCCAATATGCGAGAGGTCTTGTCGGCCCGCTCGATCATCCTGCCGAGCCGAGCAAAGTGCCACGCCTCATCATGGGACATGGTCGCCTCTGTGATGCCTGTCACCTGATTGCACCCCTCTTTGACCGTCTCAAGAAAAGGATGGGGTTCGTCATAGATGGCCTCATCATGGGAGGCGTTTCGCACGGTGTGATACATGCCGTTTATCTGGCGCCATAGCTCGGAGCTGATGGCTTCCCGGACGGTCCTGGCGTTTTCCCGGGACGCCCGCAGGCACGAAATAATGGAGTTGGGGTTCTCTATGTCAAACACCAGGAATTGTACAACGCTACGTTGGTTGCTTTCTGGGTAACGCTCCGCGAAAGAGGCCAGGTCACCGGTCACCTCCAGCATGGGTCGCCACTGCGCCGTTTCATCCATCGGCATGTCAAGTGTCAGATAGTGATTCACGTCGACGAACCGTGCGACGTTTTCGGCTCTCTCGACGTATCGGCTCATCCAGTAGACGGCGTCGGCAACCCGGGAGATCATGGCTTCGGTCATTGTCGTATCACTTTCTTATCGATCCACCACCCAGGTGTCTTTGCTTCCCCCTCCCTGGCTGGAGTTGACTACCAAAGAGCCTTTTTTGAGGGCCACACGAGTCAGACCGCCGGGAAGGACATAAATGTTATCGCTATAGAGTATATAGGGTCGCAAATCAACATGCCGCCCCTCCACCCGGTCATCGGCGATAATGGGGGCGCGGGACAAGGAAAGTGTCGGCTGGCCGATGTAGTTTCTGGGGGCAGCCTCGATTTTCTTGACGAATTCGGCCCGTTCATCGGGGGTGGCATGGGGGCCGATGAGCATGCCATACCCTCCCGATTCGTTCACCGCCTTGACTACCAGTTGGTCGATATGCTCGATGACATATTTTCTGTCGGTTGCGTCGGAGCAGATGTAGGTCGGCACATTGGGGATGATGGGCTCTTCGGAGAGATAGAACCGAATGATTTTTTCGACGTAGGCGTACACTGCCTTATCGTCTGCCACACCACAACCGGGAGCATTGGCGAGGGCCACCCTTCCCTTCCGGTAGGCGTCGATGATTCCTGGCACTCCCAGCAATGAATCAGGCCTGAAAACATGCGGATCTAGAAAGTCATCGTCGATGCGGCGATAGATAACATCGATCCTCTCGAATCCTCGTGTTGTTCTGGCGTAGACAAAATCATCCTGCACCACAAGATCACGTCCTTCAACGAGCCGAACGCCCATCTGCTTGGCAAGGAACGTATGTTCGAAATAGGCGCTGTTGAAAACCCCTGGAGTAAGAACAGCCACCGATGGCTCGTCCACCGATTGTGGGGCAAGGCTTTCGAGCATGCCGAGAAGCTGGTTGGGATAGTCTTCCACTGGCCGAACCCGGGAGGGGCCAAAAACCCGTGGAAAAGTATGCTTGAGGACCTCCCGATTTTCGAGCACATAGGATACGCCGGAGGGGGAGCGCAGGTTGTCTTCCAGGACATGGAACACACCCGACTCGTCACGTATGAGATCGACCCCCGAGATATGGCACCATATCCCTTTTGGTGGACTAAAACCGACAAGCTCCCTTCTAAAAGCCGCGCAGGAGTCGATTAATTCTTGCGGGACAATTCTTTCCTTCAGAATGCGTTGATCAGTGTAAATATCGTCGAGAAAGAGGTTGAGAGCATGGACGCGTTGTTTCAGCCCCGCTTCTAGCAGCCCCCAGTCATCGCCGTCAATAATCCGGGGGATGATGTCGAAGGGAAATATCTTCTCCTCTGCGTCAAGGGAGCCGTATACCCCAAAAGTAATTCCCATCTTGTAGAGAGCCGCCTCGGCAGCCTGTTGTCGTAGTTTTATTTCGTCGGTTGAAAGGTCTGTCAGGCGTTGCACCAGAAGCGATGCGGCTTCCCGGGGGATTCCATCTCCAAGAAAAAGCTCGTCGTAAAAGCCGTCGGTCAGGTATTTTTCTATATTCAAACCCATGCCCGACACCTCTCTAGTCCAAACGTTCAGTTTACTCTCTATCTGAAGTTATTGTCAAATGTTGTGTTCTGACATATCAGGTGGCGCGTTTTAGTTTCCGTTCTCCGTTGATGAATTGGACTCCTTCGATGATTTCTGCCAATCGTTTCGGTGCGTCGAGCGCACGCCATTTATGGGTCTGTCGCCAAACAGGTCAAATACCGGCAAAGTGGTAATTATTATGCTGTTTCTGGCGTGACGCTTAATTTACGTTCGACTGTTACGATGATCTTTGTGAATATGCGCTCTGATTCTGCCCGGTTTTGGCCCATTTGC
>JAJDBK010000009.1 GCA_029261405.1 Nitrospinaceae bacterium | reverse complement strand
GCAGGCGGCCGAATCGCAGATCCGCGACGCCGACTACTCTGGTGAGATATCGCAGTTCACGCGAAACCAGATACTGGTGCAGGCTTCCACAGCGATCCTGGCCCAGGCGAACCTGGTGCCGCAATCGGTATTACAGCTGTTGGGGTAAATAGTGGCGTGAAGGATGCGGCCTGAGAGCCGTTGACAAAATGGAGCGGGGACCAATCGGTCCCCGCTTTTTTTTTGCATTTCTGGACAAAGTACCACCTGAAACGACCAATATGGAGATATAATGGACGTGTGGATGCGCTATTTTTAGTGTATCGTAATAAATCATTTTCAGGTGACCGAAAATGTGCAATTTAAAACTAGTAACAGCATCTACATCAGTTAGTTACAGTTGGAGAAGTTCAAGGGTTAGCTGTTGTTCCGGGATTTCGTTAATTGAACTAATGGTGACAATTATTATTGGAAGCCTGCTTATAGCCCTTTCTGTCTGGTCAATCTGGGACATCTCCCCGAAAATGAAGCTGGAAACGGCATCTTACGAGGTAATGAACGGTTTTAAAATAGCGAGGTCTGAAGCCATTAAAAAAGATATACCGGTCATTGTCTCGCTGGTCGGCGCCGGGGACATGGTCAACTCCTCTATTAGTGTTTACCTGGACAAAAACAGGGATGGGGAAACGACAAGTGACACCCGAATATACTATGTGGTTATTCCAAACAAGTTTGAGCAGGCCTATTTCGCTTCTTTCCGGGATTGTACAGGTGTCGCCAATACTATCGAGTTTAGCGGCAAAGGTTCGATCAGTTCTGTTAACAACTCTGGCAAGGGTACTATGCCTATCGTGGTAAAACTTGTCAGTCAGGCGAATACGGACCCGGCTTCTTACGAAATCGTTGTGGAAAGAAGCGGTACCTCTAAAATGGAAAACGGGTATACGGCAAGTTGCCTCTGATGAAGATATAAATGTTCTTATCTATCCCTTCCTCGATATTCCCGGATAGATAAGTTTAAAGTCGGCCTGGCGATTATCAGGCCACTGCAAATGGTCGTCAAAATCGGGCGAGAGCCTCCGCCCTGCACCCATTATTCGAAATAATTCCACCTGGATTTCAAGAATATTTATCCAACGTTTATCCATTCTTAACAGAGTTTCTCTATATTTCAAGATGCGCTATCAGGTATAAAATTTTAATGGATCGTAAAGGATCGGTATGAGTGAATCGCATAAAGTGGATTGTTATGAAGACTCAATTGAAAAGCGGGTTGAAGAGAGACACAACAGGGCCTTGTCAATAGTTACTCACGACCTCAAATCTCCGCTTAGCGCGATAATAGGATTTTGCCGACACTTATCAAAGATTATAGAAGACGATTCATTACACCCGGAGTGGGTGGCGATACTCCATCGCATGAGGGACGCGGGGCAAGACATGTTCACGTTGATCGAGGACATTAACGTCATGACGAAACTTGCGGCGGGGAATGAAAAGCTGGAGCCTGTGTGGATAGAAAACCTGGCTGAGAAAATCGAACAGATAAAAAGCACTTTTGAGCATCAGACGAAAGCCCGGAAAATAACTTTTACGGTAAAAGTCGCTTCTCCCATGCCTGCTGTGCGATGGGATTATTTCCGGCTCCGTAACCATGTGCTCAACAACGTGGTTTCCAACGCCATGAAATTTACACCGCATGGGGGTAAAGTGGAATTATGTGTAACAACACTTCCCGGTTTTGTCGTAATAAAAATCAGCGACACAGGACCCGGAATACCGCAGAGCGAAGAGGATAGAATATTTTGCAGGTACGGGCAGATAGAATCTAACCTGGAAAGAACATACTCAGGGGCGGGGCTTGGCCTCTACAATGCCCGTCTGTTCGTTGAGAGGCATCGTGGCGATATCCGGCTGGACTCATCTTGCAATACAGGCGCTACGTTTCTTGTCAAACTTCCGGTTGATGTCCTGGCGTAGAAAATTTCCCGTTGCCACCTCTCCACATTTTTACGCATTAAGGAGTAGAATGACCGGCAGAATGAAATAGGGAGGACGATCAGGTTATGTTAAAAAGCGCTTCAACAATCATTATTTTTTTCACGCTGGTTATATTAACAGCTTGCTCCGGTGGTGGCTCGTCAGGAGATGGCGGTGGGTTGGAGGGAGCAGCATCCGTGGTCGTAGTGAGCGAAAGCGACGCTATCGGAGGCAATCCTTACGTCGATATATACGACTCCACAAAAACGTGTAACGGCACAACCCTCTTCTCCGATATTCACGACACAAACAACCTCCGCATTCTGGAAGTCAATATGTCAGGCGCCATAACATGGGAATACCACATCCCCGCAAGTATTGTCGCTGGCGCCCCCGTAGGGCTTGACTCCGAGTACCTTACCAATGGCAACATACTTTTTACTCTTTCCGGAAGTGGCGTTTATGAAGTTGACCGAAGTGGAAACATAGTATGGTCGAAAGCCGATCCCCAGGTTTCCCACGACGCTGATCGGCTCGATAACGGTAACACCATCTATTCCTTCGGTAATGGAGACACAAAAGATAACGCTCAGGTAAAGGAAGTGAATGCCGCTGGCGATCTGGTTTGGGCCTGGTATGCGAAGGATAGTTACGATTACAACCTTTATAAGGATCGCACGCGTCAGGGGTGGACCCATACAAATGGCGTCACCCGTTTGTCGAACGGTAATACCCTGGTCAGCTTGAGAAATTTCGATACCACCACAGAGGTTGACTCCACCGGGTCGATAGTCTGGTCTTATGACTGGAGTTCTCTTGGCGCAAGTGGTGTGGACCCTCACGAGCCGGAACTTCAAGCCAATGGCAACCTGCTGGTCTGTTTGCAGAACGGCTCTCCATATGTGGCCGCTGAGATCGAGCGATCCACCGGCGCGTTGGTCTGGAGTTATTCCCGGGGCGACTTGCGCACCACCCGCGACTGCGATAGGCTTCCTGGCGGTAATACACTTATTTTAAGCGTTCTCACCAACGGCACGGGCGACACAAAAGAAGATGACGATTCGGTAATCTTCGAGGTGACCCCATCCGGGGAGACTGTATGGCGGCTCCGGTTGAAGGACGCTCCCGTAGGTGAGAGTCCTGGACATTTCTTCAAGGCCGAACGGGCCTGCGGTTGATGAATTTGGCGCCCGTGTTATAATCATCGTTATCACTAAACAGGTTTATAACATTAACTCTCCTCACAAAAACAATGGACGACGATACCCGTATTAAACTTTTGCGCATGATACACACCCGCGCCTTCAAGGAGGGGAAGTTCACTCTCACTTCAGGTGTCACTTCCGATTATTATATCGACTGCAAGGAGATCATTCTGGACGCCGAAGGTCTTCTCCTTGTGGGCAAGATGATTCTCGACAAGATAAAGGAGTGGGAAGCCACAGCTGTTGGTGGGATGGAGTTGGGGTCGGTGCCGATATCGACCGGAGTCTCCCTCATATCCGCCACGGAAGGATGGCCGCTCGATAACTTTATAATCAGGAAGAGCGCCAAGGAACATGGCACCGGCAAAAAGATCGAAGGGAAACTGTTGCCTGGTACGAGAGTTGTCGTGGTAGAGGATGTGGTCTCCAGCGGTTCATCGGCGCTGAAGGTCATAGACGTGGTTCGCGAAGCTGGCGCCGTTGTCGCCGGAGTCGTATGTATAGTTGACCGCGAGATGAGCGGCGCGGACGCTATCCGGGCCAAAGACGTTTTATACGAACCGCTCTTCACCATAACCGAAATAAAGGAATTCGATCCCTCCTGACTTAAAGGATCGAAACGTAAGACAATGCCGAGGCGTCCGGCTGTGGCGGGTGTTTTCTACCCAGGAACAAAAGAGGCTGTGGAAAAAGAGATATCCTCTTACGCCACTGCAGAAAAAAATCGCCAACCGGCGCTCGGATTGATATCCCCTCACGCCGGATATAGATACTCCGGGCCGGTGGCCGCCAAGGTCTTCTCCAAAGTTCTGATTACGGGCAGTGTGATCCTGATAGGACCGAATCACCGGGGCGCAGGCTCTTCTTTCCCACCGCCAAAGGCGGCGATCTGCGCGGAAGGGGAGTGGACGACCCCGACCGGACCTGCGCCGATAGACGAAACACTTTCGGCGCTTCTTCTCGAAGAGTCTCCATTATTGACAATCGATCCGATGGCTCACGACGGTGAACATTCTCTGGAGGTTCAGATACCATTCATCCATTTCTACTCCGGCGCAGTAAAGATCGTTCCGATAATCCTCTCACGCATCTCTCCCGATCAGGCTATGTTTCTGGCGGAGGGGATAATCAGGAGCGTAAAACGATTTGGAAAACCGGTCACGCTGGTTGCCAGTACCGATATGTCACACTACGTCCCTCATAAGGTGGCGGAGATCGAGGACCGGAAAGCTATCGAAAAAATTCTCGCTCTTGACGGCCCCGGTCTGATGGAGACATGCGGAAGGGAATCGATTTCGATGTGCGGTGACGGACCGACCGCCGTTGTGATTGAGGCGTGCAAGGGGCTTGGAGCCACAACAGCCGAACTGATCGACTACAAGACCTCCGGGCAGACCGGGGGTGATTATTCTTCTGTCGTGGGGTATGCGGGGCTGGTCATCCGATAGATACCCGACCAACCTTCTTTTTAGATTAGAATTGCTCTAAAAATCCTTGTTTATACCTGAGTAGAATAGTAAACTATATCCAGTGGCGAACTGGTGTAGATAAAAAGTTCACCCCCTTAAACGACTTTTGGAGATTAGAGCCATGGTTACACTTACGAATAAAGCGGCCTTACAGGTCAACAAGATAAGAGAAACCCAGGAGACTGACGCGGCCAAACATCTGCGTATCGCCGTAGTGTCTGGCGGGTGCGCCGGTTACCAGTACCAGATTGGACTCGACAAGGCGGAGGAGGGCGACTCAGTATTCACCCAGGAGGGAATTTCTATTGTGGTAGACCCGAAATCGCTTTCGATGGTCGATGGAATGGAGATAGATTTCCAGGAAGGTTTTCACGGTTCTTCATTTTTGTTCAAGAATCCGAATGCGGACCGGGGTTGCGGTTGCGGGAAGTCTTTTCATTAAGCTTTGCAATAGACGCACACCTGTCAAGTGGTGTGCGTTGCTAGGAGTCGGTCGGACTTAGGGGTTCGTTAGCGAAAAAGCTCAGCTTTGAGTCAGATTGTTCGCTCTTTTTCGGTGAATAGTGGACCTATTCACCGAAAAAGAGGGGATAATATGGCCAAAACTGTGCTTTTGTAGCAGAATCATCCTAAGTTCGACAGACTCCTAGGTTTGTTTAATCAGGTTTGTTTTTAAAGGTGTTGTATATCGATACGGCTCCGTATAGAAGAAACAAGGCGCCGAAGATGAAATCGGAGAAGCTGGAAGTCAATACCGCAGAATAGAGGAACCATGCTCCGACAAGGGCCAACGTTGCGCCGACAAGAATCGTTACGCTTTTTGAACCGATCTCTTTTACCAGAGAACCCGCCCTTTTTCGTTCAGGTCGGACCTTGTAGCGCCATTTCGCCGTTTCCCGAATCCGTCTCCACTTTTCGGCAAGGGTAATTTTGTTCGGCAGTTTTGTACCGCAAAACCCACATGCGGTATCGCTCATGGGGTGGGGAAGCCCACACTGTGGGCAGGCCTGATACTCATTGGAAGGAGCGCTCCCCCGCCCTTCCTGCTCGTTATCATTCTTACCCGGCCCTTCTGATGGCATCTTATCCCTCCAGCGCCTTTTTTATCAGTTGTATACTTACTTTTCGGCCTACTGTCAAGGAGTACCGGTCAATTCGGCGTAACGCTTCGATCAAAGTAGCGGGATTCCGGTCAAGCCTGCTTGTAAGCCATTGGCTTGCATTCAGTGGGAGATGGAGTCCCAGGTCTTTTGCAACCTTGTTTAATACAAGAGGGGTATTGTCGTCGTCTACCCGGTTTACCTCTACAACCTGACCCCATAACAACCGCGTTTTAAGGTAGTCGGCAAACTTCCATGAGTTCGGCGGGATTTTTACGGCGCCCACGAACCTTCCACCCGAATTGATAACGGCGTTATATAAATGAAAGACCTGCTCTTGGGCGGATTCAACCTCTTCTATCATTTCGAGGTGGTCAACAGCCAGAAAAACAGCTTTATCGTACTTATTCAGGAAGGTTTTAAGCTCCTCATAGGTTTCAGATTTCATAACCTTATCGGCAAGTTCTTTGCAATCGAGGTAGAGAGTCTGGTTTTCGGCGTTGTTACTTTCGAGTAATTCACTCATGGCGAAAAGCAGGTGGGTTTTGCCAGTTCCCGCCAGCCCGTGCAGGACCAAGCTGGCTCTACCTTCCGGTTTTTTTTGGACGAACGAGCGACAGAAGGCTACCGCAGCGCTATTTTTTTCATCGGCAACGAAGTCTGTAAAACTGTTGTTAAGCCCTTTTGGGAAAGCGAACCGAAGTTGCATAATCGATCTTGACCGTCAAGTTAAATATGTATCTGTTGAAAAAAAAATCTTTTCACCGCTAATCCGCGCCCATAACTTGTTAAAAATCAGGCGATTTCGGGTAAGTCGTTATATAACAATGTGTTGCTCGATAGCTCCATTATAGAGCGATCTGTTGTAAGTCATTTAAATATAAACACTTTGTCTTCTTGCACACATACTATTCCACAACCTTTTCCACAGGTTCTGTGGAAGAAATCAAGTCCATAATCAGACGATTTTGTCATGACAGAATGGGCCTCAATCTGGATGTTGACCCTTTCGGGTATCAGAATTAGAATAGCCGAGACGGGGATATTGTCCAATAATTTCTTTGGTGGTGAATATTAATACGGTAAGCAGTCTAAATGGTTGATCCAGGGGAGGCTTCTGGTCGGTTGGTCGGAATAAGAACCCTGCCGGACAGGGTCGCCAACCAGATTGCCGCAGGTGAGGTGGTGGAGCGACCCGCGTCAGTGGTCAAGGAACTTGTAGAGAACGCTCTCGACGCGACTGCGACAAATATAAGTGTCACTCTGCGTAACGGCGGCAAATCGTTTATCGAAGTTACCGACGATGGTAGCGGGATGGGCCGTGACGACTCGGTGCTTGCCTTTGACCGCCACGCCACGAGCAAGATCAGGTCCGCCGAAGATCTGAAAAGTGTTACGACCATGGGATTTCGGGGGGAGGCGCTCCCATCCATAGCTTCCATAAGCCGCCTGACTCTGCAAAGCTCCCTTCCCGGCTCCGAATCGGGTGTGGAGGTAACGGTTCACGGCGGCAGGCTTGTGAGTGTAAAGGACGCTCCTCCTCTCAAGGGGGCGCGGGTGACGGTAAGTGGCCTTTTTTTTAATACCCCGGTCAGGCGCAAATTTCTCAGATCAGAGAACGTAGAAGCGGGTCACTGTCTTGAAGCTGTATATCGTCAGGCTCTGGGGA
The DNA here is from genome assembly GCA_029261405.1 of Nitrospinaceae bacterium. Taxonomy (GTDB): domain Bacteria; phylum Nitrospinota_A; class UBA7883; order UBA7883; family JAJDBK01; genus JAJDBK01. The sequence continues at coordinate 13,619 of JAJDBK010000009.1, read as the reverse complement.
GACCGGAGGTGGCGTTCAGGTTCATAAGGGAGGGCAAACTGATATTCGATGCGCCGGTACCCGACGCAGGAGCGACAAAACCACCCTTCCTTGCCAGAATAGAGACCTTGCCGGGAAGGAAGGGGGGCGGATCTCTTCTGCCTGTTTCGCACGAATACGCCGGGATGAGGCTGGAAGGTTTTGTTTCCCGACCCGGGTCTGTTTCATCGGGTAAAAGCGCACAATATGTTTTTATCAATAACCGGTTTATACGGGATCGCCTTATCGGTTTCGCCGTGAGCGAGGCGTTTCGCTCCCTTGCTCCGAAGGGACGTCCGCCATCCATATATCTGCGTCTTACTGTTTCGCCCGCAAGGATGGACGTGAATGTGCATCCGAGCAAGACAGAGGTAAGGTTCGTTGACAGTCAGGGAGTCATCACCCTGGTCAGGGAGGGTCTTTTGCTGGCCCTCGAATCGGGTGGCTCCGAATACCGCAGTTCCGAACTACGCGGGGAAGAGAAAAATGAAGCGCCGCACGCCTCCATGCAAGGTTATTCCCGCAAACCGGTCAGGCCAGCTCAAATAAGGGATGTATGGGCTCCTGCGGAACCGAAACCGTGGGTGGAACCTGTACCGGAAGTGGAGGTGGAGTCAAAACCGACGGCGTCGCCTGCATCGCCACCAAAAGCGTCTGAAAACCGGGAGCCGATCGAGAAATCTTCCCCGCTCCCTGATTCGGCTTGTAAAACTCCCTCTTCCGATCCTGTTACCGCCCAAAAAGAACTGTTGATGGGTGATCCGTCCCTGCCAGCTAACTTTACGGTCATAGGCCAGGTTTTCCGCTCTTTTATTCTGATCGAAGAGGGGGACCGCCTGATGTTGCTCGACCAGCATACGGTTCACGAACGGATACTATTCGAAAAGTTCTCTCAAAGGTACAAGGAGGGGAAGGTAGATTCGCAAAAGCTGTTGTTTCCTCAGGAGATCGAGTTGCAGTCTGACGATGCGGCGGTGATGGAAGGCTGGCTGGATCAGTTCTCTTCTCTCGGTTATATAATCGAGCCGTTTGGTGAGGGGATTTTTGTTGTCAGGGCTGTTCCCGCGCTGATTCAGGATAAAGACCACATCTCGATCATCCTTGATCTCGTGGAGGTTGCCGGAAGTTTCGGTCGTACAAAAAAGATTGATGAGGTCGCCGAAGAGGTGATAAGTGTCATGGCGTGCAGGGCCGCCGTGAAGGCTGGCGACGTTCTCGATACAGCGGAGATAGACGCTCTTATAGGGGGGCTGAAAACTTGCAGAACACCATACACATGCCCTCACGGAAGGCCGATATCGGTGGCTGTCGAGAAAGAGGACTTGCTTAAGGTTTTTCTGAGAAAGTAAAATCTGCCTTCTCCGCACTTCCCGATGAAATATGCGGGTTAGTTTCCACAAGCAAGGATAATTCTATGCCCTATCGTTCCTTTTTCCTCCATCCATCGAATCGAAAGAGAATGAAAAGGAGTGATAGTTACGATATAATCAGGTTAGGAGTCTGTCGGACTTAGGGTTTCGTCAGCGAAGTGGCTCGGCCACAGCGATAAGGTTTTGAGTCAGATTTATTGCGCTTTTGAGGTGTAATCGCCGTGGTCGAGCCACTTCGCCGAAAAAGGGCGGAAAATCTGGCCGAAACCGGGTTTTTGTAGCAGAATCATCATAAGTCCGACAGACTCCTGGACAACCAGCCATTTCCGAACCTGTGATAGGGAGTCGTTTCTCATGAATGATGACAAAAGAATGGTAGGCGTTACCGGCGCCACCGGCTTTGTGGGACAGGCGCTTTGCCGCTCTCTCAAAAATCTGGGATACTCTGTCAAGGCTCTTGTCTCGTCTGAGTCTGAGGCGGAGCCCATCCGTGATTTTTGCTCCTCGATTCATCCAGGGCGCCTGCGTGACAAAGGGGCCATAGCCGATCTCCTTGTTGGCGCCGAAGCGGTCTTTCATCTGGCCGGGATCGTGGGTGGCGCTGGCAAGCTGGAGAACGAATATTGGGATGTCAACGTCACCGCCACCAAAGAGCTACTGGTCGCCGCCCATGAAGCGGGGGTAAAGCGGTTTGTCTACTGCTCCACCGCCGATTTGCTGGGGGATATTGCCACCCTTCCCGGAGACGAAGAGTCCCCACTCGAAGTTACCGACATCTACCAGATGACTAAGAAGGCGGGGGAGAAAATAGTATTGGCCGCCAACGGCAAGAAAGGGCTGGAGACAACCGTGGTCCGTCCAACCATCATCTACGGGCCGGGTGACATGCGACGTTATAAGTTTTTCAAGGGGGTGGCCGATGGCGCCGTTACCATTTATGGGGATGGCGAGAACCATATCCACCCGGTCTATATCGACGACGCCGTGGCGGGGCTTGTAGCCGCCTGCCAGTCGCCAAAAGCTCCCGGCAGGATCTATCTGGTAGGGGGGGATCGCTACGTCACCGTTAACCAATGGATTGATCTTATCGCAGGCGCAGTAGGCGTTTCTCCTGGTGTCAACCGGCGGAGAGCGGGGCTTGCCCGTTTTATAGCGCGCACTTTTGAGAAGGTCTGCCTGGCGTTCCGTATAGAACCCCCAATTTTTCGGCGAAATATCGAGTTTTTCCTCAAGGATCGCGGCTACTGTCTTGATCGGGCTCGGGATGAGCTTGATTACCAGCCGCGTGTCACTCTCGAAGAGGGGATTGGGAAGACCGTTGGTTGGTATCGGGAACAGAATCTTCTCTAATTGTCCAGGGTGTTATCGGTGATGACCTATAACTTCATTCTCCATTGTTGGTTTCGCAACAATCCGCTACGGGGCTGAATGGCTGGTGCGTGGATCGTCAAACCATTGCCGGTGGAAGCCGAAACATGCCGCTACGAGATGGCGGAAAGTGACGAGGTAGTAAGCTCCTCCACCGCCTCACCATAAAACTTCATGGATTTACCGGGTCATTAATCTTCGTCAGATATACCCCTTTTCTCCAGAACTTCTTTTATAGTGGCTTTTAGTTGGTCGAGGTTGAACGATTTAACCACGTACGCCTCCGACGCCCAGATCTTGAAATCTTTTTTGTAATCGGAATAGGCCGTACAGAGAACCACAGGGGTGGTCTTGTCGTTCTCCCTGAATTTGCGAAGGTATTCTATACCATCCATACCCGGCATTTTAATATCGAGAGTTATCAGGTCGGGATTAAATTCAGCGACCTTTCGATCCGCATCGAATGCGTCCTTGGCCGTCATCACATCATACCCGGCTTCTTTCAACTCTTCCGAATAGAGAAGTCTGATGTTTTCTTCGTCGTCTACCACTAAAATCTTTATCCTGGACAAGGCGTAATCCTTTTAAGCTAATGCATAGCTGAACCGTTCACCGTAATATTACAGGAATAATCGGGGCCAGCGTTCTATTTTTTTTAATTCCGGCGCCCGGTCTGATCGTAAAAAATCAGCTTGCAGGCAACGTGACGCTAAAAGTTACTCCAACACCCGGTCGGTTGTCAATTTCCATAACTCCATTGAGTAGCAGGACGATCTTTTTTGAAAGGGAGAGACCAAGACCAGTGCCGGTCGGTTTGGTGGTGAAGTATGGGTTGAAGATATCTTTAATGTGGCTCGGAGGGATCCCTCCCCCGTTGTCACTGACGCTGAAACGGACTGCGGAGCGATTGTCATGAACACTTTCGGTTCTTATCTCTACCATCCTGTAGGTACCTTCTTCAGATTTCGACAACGCTTCCATGGCGTTGATCAGCAGGTTGATAATTACCTGTTTTATTCTGGAATAATCGGCGTTAATTGGCGGAAGGTCCGCCGCCAGGGAGATGCTGATTCTGATTCCCATTTCGGACATTGCGCGCCAGTAAAGGTCTACCGTCTGTTCAACCACGCTGTTCAGGTCTATAGACTGCAGGGTAGAGTCGGACCCTTCCTTTGTCACCTCAAGCGTGTTCGTAAGAAGTGATTCGAGCCGCTCCACCTCGTTTACGATGATTGAGGAGTAGTAATGTTCGTCACTTCCGCCGTCAAGCTTTTTCTCCAGCCTCCGGGCAAAACCTCCTATGCTGGTAAGGGGGTTTTTCAGCTCATGGGCGAGTTCGGCGTGTATTTCACCGAGAGCCAGGAATTTTTCAACTCTGGCCATCTGCCTCTCCATATTCAATAGTTCGGTGTTTACAGAAGCCAGTTTCTCCAGAAGTTTCACATTCTGGATTTTCCAGGCCGCTGGAGCGGCGAACCTTGTCAGAATTTCGAGATCAGAATCGGTAATCTCCTTGCGGGTGACGAAATTATCGACCAGGATGGCTCCGAGGGCCGTGTCTCTTACGATGAGCGGAACGATAGCGTACTGGTCGTTTTGCAATAGTTGGGTCAGGCCACTGTCGGAGAGAGAGGATTCTCCATTTCCTTTTATGTTGAGCGGCTTTTTGTTTCTGAGAACCTTGGCAAGCGACTCCTGGCTGTGGATGGAGGTCTCGTATGAGATAGCGGTTTGATGGAAGCGGGATTTGGTGATTTCCGCAAAGTTGCTCTTTACCAGCCAGCCAGCCAGATCGGCCCGATTGTTGGCTCGACCTTCACTGGCGGCCATCCATATGTTTTCGGCCTCCACTCCTGAACTGGGACCGAGTCCCAGTTTTCCCTTTATGACACCTGTTCCTTCGTCGTGGAGAAAGAGAATAGCCCGGTTAAACCCCAAACCTTCGCCAACGGTGACGCAGGAGAGAATCATGGCCAGAAGATCATCAAGACTAATGGTCCTTTGCATGGCCAGGGAGAGCTGGAACAGGATGGTAAGCTCTTTTACGTTCCTTCTGTGCTCGTTTAAGTTCTCGGCCAACTGTTTGTGGATTCCGGCCCTTACTATGGCCTCTGCGGACATCTGGGCGATAGCGGCGAGGGTGTTATCCTCTTCGCCGGAGAAGGGGTAACAATATTCGCCGTCCCGCGCTTTCCTGTCGCCGACGCAGATGACACCGATGACACTTTCGTGAAATACCATGGGGTGGCACAGGACTGAACATTTAGCCACCCTGTCAAGACCCTCAAACCTTGTCTCGGAGTTTATGTCATCGATCCGGACCGGTTCTTTATTCCTGAATGAGTGGGCGACGATTCCTTCCCGGATCGGTCGCATCCATTCGATATCACCGACGCTCTCCGGGTAGTGCGACCCTGAGAGCGAGTCATCGTCGCTGGTGAGCCATATCGCCTCTATTTTCGAGCCGATAAGTTTTGAAGCGTAATTGATTATAGTGGAGGTGATCTGATCGATATCGTTGGTGGAGGAGCAGAAACGGGCGAAATCGTTTAATTCCGAAAGAACCTCCGCTTTTCTTCTGGTCTGCTCGAGGCGCCACGCCACCCTGATGGAGCCGGCCACGCTTTTTGCTAGGCTGGACAGTTTTTCGATTTCTGAATCAGGGTATTCGGTTTGGTCGGTGTTCTGGATATATATGACTCCGACACACTCTTCCCCATCCATTATTGGAGCGGCCAGCATACTCAGGAACCACTCTTCACCGGTCTCCGGGACCAGGTGATAGTCGGGGTCGGTGCGAACATCGTTGACGGCGATGGTTCGCTTCTCCCGCACAACACGACCGCTTACTCCCTGTTCCACCTTTATGCGAACGGTATTGTCCGCCCTCTTGTCCAGGCCGTGGCTCGACATCAGAAGGAGAGTCTGTCGGGAGTCGTCAAGAAGGAGCAGGGCGCAGACGTTCGACTCCATGACGGTGGCTACGGAGGTGGTAAGGCGGTCGAGCATATCCTGAAGGTAGAGCCTCGATAAAGATATGCCGGAAAGCTGTTCAATAAACTCCTCACCGTGATGCTTCACCTTCATACGCCTCTCAATGCAATGGCTTGCCTGTACCGCCCTTCATATTCAAGCGCCGAATTAGACCAGGAATGATCCTCTCGCATCCCGTTTTTCACCATCTTGTGCCAGGCGTCTTTGTTTGAGGAGAAGAGACTTATGGCCTCGACTGTTTTCCAGTAAAAGTCTGTGGGAGAGGGCGCGTGAAACTTGAATCCGTTTCCTTCGCCGGAGACGATATCGTAATTGACGACTGTATCGTTTAATCCACCGGTCGCTCTGACTACAGGCGGTGTGCCGTAGCCAAGAGAGTAGAGCTGGTTAAGGCCGCACGGCTCGTATCGTGATGGCATCAGGAACATGTCGCATCCCGCCTCTATCATGTGGGCGAGTCGGTCGTTGTACCCGATAGTGACGGATACCTTGTCGGGACGTTTATGGGCAAGCTCCCTGAAAACTTTTTCAAGCCCCTCGTGGCCTGAACCGAGGAGAACGAGCTTTGCGCCCCGATCCAGAAGAGAATCGATAGAGGGCGCCAGAAGATCGAAACCTTTCTGTTCCACAAGGCGTGAGATTACTCCCATCACTGGTTCATCGTTATCTTTCAGACCCGATTTTTCGAGAAGGGTTTTGCGACATATCTTTTTACCGGCGAGGTTGCGCGATGAATAGTTGGCGGGGATAAGTTTATCTGTGGTGGGGTTCCATACCTTCGTATCGATGCCGTTTACAATTCCTGTAAGGGTTTTACTGCGGGCGCTCAACATCCCATCAAGGCCGCATCCGTACTCCCCTGTCTGTATCTCCTCCGCGTAGGTCCGGGAGACAGTGGTAAGGATATCGGAGAATGCGACACCACCTTTTAAAAAACTGATCTGGTCGTGAAACTCAAGCAGGTCCGGGTTGAAAAGCGAGAAGTCAAGTCCGGTCAGGTGCCATTGGCGACTGTCGAACAGGCCCTGGTATCCGATGTTGTGTATCGACATTACGGATGCTGTTTTTCTGAAAGCCGGATCGAGGTCGTGCGTGGTTTTCAGATAGACCGGGACAAGGGCGGTTTGCCAGTCGTTGACGTGTATTACATCGGGTTTTATCTCAAGGGATTTGATACCGGAAAGAACCGCCTTGCAGAAAAAGGAGAACCGTTCGGCGTTGTCGGGATAATCTCCTCCCGAATCTGTCTGGTATAGGCCGTCCCTGTTAAAATAGCTGTCGTTGGAGATAAAGTGTACGTTGACACCTTCGTTACGAATCGAGACGACCTCTCCATCGACAATGCGCGACGACATAGCTACCTTTACTTTAACGCCACGTTTGCCGAGTCTGAATCTCTTTTTGTCGATAGTTCCGTACAACGGTGTGAAGAGGTGTACATCGTGACCGTTCTCCGCCAACGCGGATGGAAGAGCGCCTGACACATCGGCTAAACCACCTGTCTTGGAAAACGGGACCGCTTCTGATGAGGCAAAAACTATGGTCAGTCTCTTATCCTCCTTTTTCATAATTCAACCTCACGCAAAATTCTGGCCGCCTCTTCCGGGGGGACTGTATTGATGTGCATACCGGCGCCCAGCTCGAATCCGGCTACTCGTGAGATGGAAGGCGCCAACTCAAGCCGCCAATGGAAAGAGCCGGCGTCGGGCGATGCGAAAGGGGCGGAGATCAACATCATGTTGTAGGCCGGGTAATCGAGAGTACGGTTTATTCTCATCATCACGTTTTTTACTATTTCCGCAAGAGCCGATAGTTCAGTGTCATCAATATACTCAAACCCGGCGCAGTGCCTTTTCGGCGTAATCCACAATTCATAAGCGAACCTTGGAGCGTATGGCGCGTAGGCCACAAACCGGCTGTTTTTAAAAACAATCCTGTCACCGATCCCGATTTCCGTCTCTATGATTTTACAATATACGCACCGCTTAAGGTCACCCCTTTTTTTTTCGGCGTGTCTGATCTCTTCGCTCAACGATTTGGGCGCTATGGGCAGAGCGATAATCTGTGAATGTATGTGTGGCATGGAAGCGCCGGCCCTGGCGCCGTGGTTCTTGAAGAACTGAGTGAAGGTTATTCGGTCGTCCCGTTTAAAAAACCTGATTCTCTCTCTTGCGGCCATGAATGTTTCGGCGACCCGGTTTACGGGAAGGGTAGAAAACTCCGCTGAATGGAGTGGGCTTTCGATGATCACCTCGTGGTAACCGATCCCGTCCATTTTTTCGTAGAGACCCTTTTTATGGAGCGCCGGTTCGCCTTCGGTTTTGAGGGCGGGATACTTATTTGGTACAACACGCAGACTCCAGCCTGGCTGATTCGCCTCAGACCCCTCTTTCCGGCAAGAAAAAACTTCAGAAGGAGTAAGGTGTTCAAAACCTTCACAGAAAGGACAGTTGGACGGATCGCCCCCCTTTTTGTCTCCTGTCTCCGTAACGGATGTTGTTATCGGTCGATGGGCGCGGTCCGGGGCTATAATCACCCAACGGTCAGCTACGGGGTCTTTTCTAAGCTCGGTCATATTTTCAAAGGGATGAGAGGGTAACGCAGTCGTAACCAGTATTTAATAAGTGACGCGGTATATTCGTTTGTCGTGAGAATCCTCTGACTCCATCCATTTTTTACTCCTTAAGGTTGTTGTAATAAAGCATCTTGTTGCAAAAGGGAATATTTTAAACTATGATTTCCCTTTTATTTTTTCCGAGAGAAGTATAAGTGCCAAGCCTTCACTATCTGATTATGCAAGCCATCTCCATGGCCCCTGCGCCGGAGGGCGCTCCGAACCAGGAGGGGCACGCCACGGTGATGATCCTGTTCTACATCGCATTGTTCGCCGTATTCTATTTTCTCCTGATACGCCCGCAAACCCAAAAAAATCAGGAAGTTAAAACTCTGCAAAGCTCCCTTGAAAAGGGGGCAAGGGTAGTGACGACCGGCGGTATCTTCGGAACCATCCACAAGATCGATGACGAGGTGGTTACTCTGGAAATCGCAGAGGGTGTGCGAGTGAAAATCCAGAAGGCCGCCATAGAGGAGAGGGTGGGTGATCCTTCCCCCGCATCGGGCAAAAAGAAGAAAGAGGGTAACAAAGCATGAACAGGAATGTTATGTGGCGACTCTTGTTTACGATCTCCATTATCGCCGTTTGCGCCTGGTCTGCAATACCGCTTGGCGAGAAGCTGAACCTGGGGCTTGATCTCCAGGGTGGAATGCATCTTGTCTATGAGGTTGACGCCGACGAGGCTGTGCTTTCGAGCCTTGACAATAGCTCAGGGGACCTTGCCAAGTATCTAAAAAGCAAGGAGATCACCCTTTCCTACTCGAAGCGGGTAGAAGAAACTATTGTTTTTCAGGTAACTCCCGTTTCAGACGCGCCAAAGGCGCTTTCCCTGATCGAAGATGAATACACCATCCTGACCACCGTTTCTTCCGACGAAGGGGCGGGGGTGTATACCTTCAGGTACACGGATGATCAGAGAGCTTTGGTCTTCGAGAACGCTATCGATCAGGCGCTTGAGACCCTTCGTAACAGGATTGACCAGTTCGGAGTCTCCGAGCCGGTTATACAACGTGAAGGCGAAAACAGAATTCTTATCCAGCTTCCCGGAATAGAAGATAGGGAGCGCGCCATCAACCTGATCGGAAAAACAGCCCGGTTGGAGTTTCGGATGTTAAACGACAAGGTTACAGTATCTGAAGCACAGCAGAACGGCGTTCCACCCGGGTCGCAAATCCTCTACCAGAAAGAGTTCGACCCGGTTACCAGAAAAGTGGTGGGGAGAACCCCGTATCTGGTTAAAAAGAAAGTGGAGGTATCCGGTGAAATGGTATCCAACGCCCAGGTGAGCGTGAGCCAGACCAACCTGCCTTACGTCTCCATAGATTTTAATAAAGAAGGGTCGAAGATTTTCGCCAGGGTCACCGGAGAGAATGTCCAGAAACGGATGGCTATAGTGCTCGACAGCAGTGTCTATTCCGCCCCGGTAATCAGGGAGCGGATAGGTGGAGGGTCGGCCATGATTGACGGCAGTTTCACTTATGAAGAGGCTCGTGACCTGGCTCTCGTACTCAGGGCTGGATCCTTGCCCGCTCCTCTCATTAAACTCGAAGAACGGACCGTTGGTCCCTCCCTGGGGCACGACTCGATAGAGAAGGGTGTGAGATCGATTATCGTCGGCGGTGTCATTGTGCTCATCTTCATGCTGATCTACTACCGGTTCGGCGGCGTGATCGCCGATCTCGCCCTGGCGTTTAATATAATCATTCTCGTGGGAGCGCTGGCCTACTTCGGCGCCACTCTGACCCTGCCGGGGATTGCGGGTATCATACTGACCATCGGTATGGCTGTTGACGCCAATGTGCTGGTATTCGAAAGGATCCGGGAGGAGATAAGGATCGGCAAAACCGTGCGGGCCGCCGTGGAGTCGGGATTTCAGAAAGCCTTTCTGACCATAGTGGACGCTAACATAACAACCCTTATAGCGGCGGTTGTGCTATTCCAGTTCGGAACAGGCCCTGTGAAAGGTTTCGCCGTAACATTGTCGATCGGTATTCTGGCAAGTATGTTTACCGCTCTGTTCGTATCCAGAACTTTCTTCAACTGGTATCTCGGCGGACGCCGTGTTACCGAGCTTAGTATTTAATTTGATATGAGATTTATTCAAGGGGAAACCCGCTACGACTTTCTGGGAAAAAGAGCGCAGTGCGCTATTTTTTCCGCCATCCTGATCGCTGTCGCCATCGGGTCGCTCCTCATTCATGGCGGACCGAACTACGGCATAGACTTCAAGGGTGGGTCCCTGGTACAGATAAAGTTTGACAAGCCTGTCTTGCTGAACGAAGTGCGAGCCGCTATCGGTGAGCTTTCTATCGGTGAATTCAGCGTCCAGGAGTTTGGCGCGCCTGAAGAGGTTATAATCAACGTGGAACGCTCCGAAAACAACGCTGAAGGGCTAAACGCCGGTCAGCTTGTAGAAAAAGCTTTGGCGGCAAAGTATGGCAAAGGTTTTACTGTCGAACGGGTTGAGATGGTCGGCCCCAAGGTTGGCAAGGATCTGCGGGAAAAAGCGTTGCTCTCTATCTTTTACGCTTTGGCCGGAATCCTCATATACATTACTATCCGTTTTGAACTGAAATTCGGTCTGGCGGCCATTGCCGCCCTGGCCCACGATACCGTGGTGACCCTGGGCGCCTTTTCGATCTTCGACAAGGAGCTGACTCTTCCGGTTATCGCCGCGATCCTGACCGTGATCGGTTATTCCCTGAACGATACGATTGTCGTATTCGACAGGATCAGGGAAAACATAAAGATGAAAAGAGGGATGAAAACGGAGAGCATACTCAATATTTCTGTCAACCAGACCCTTAGCCGAACGATTCTCACATCCGGCACTACTATAATCGTTGTCCTGTCGATCTTTTTTCTTGGCGGTGAGGTTATTCACGACTTCTCTTTCGCTCTGCTTGTGGGGGTCATGGTGGGTACCTACTCGTCGATCTTTGTGGCCAGTCCGCTACTGTTGATCTGGAGTGATAGAGCGGCGGCGAAAAAGGGCGTCCACGGTTCGAGGAAATAAAGGTTTCTCAAAGGCGGGTCAAAGTTATAGACTCTACTGGTAAGAAACTGACAGAACAGCTTGTCGGGTGTTTGCTGTGATAACTGCCCTGTCGATTCTATAAAGGACCTTTAACGGGGATTGGCTTTGAATGCCGGAAGACTCTACCGAGCAAAACGATGAAACCGTTCCACGCGGTTAATCTCGAATTGACTGCAGGAGACCTCCTGTGAAAACCATCAAGGCGAAACTGCGGACAGTATTCGCTCTGCTCTCCTTCATAGTGCTGGCCATCGTGCTTTTCACCCTTTGGGTCGCCGAACAGCAGGTAAACGATGGCAGGATAATAAACCTTTCCGCTCGCCAACGAATGCTGATCCAGAAAATGACCAAAGAAGCGGTCTTCGTCGCCCACGACTCGCGTGAGGACGCCGCTCTTTTCGAGACCAGGAAAAATGCGCTTATAAACTCCAGGGATATTTTTGATCGAACCTTGAAAGGGCTCATTCACGGCGACGAAAAACTTGGTCTCCCTGAACTGAATGTGGAGGGGATAAAAGATCAACTTCTGGACATAGAAGAGAACTGGTTCAAGTTCAGGAACGCTATCGACAAGGGACTGGTGACAGGATTTCTGCCAGGAGACAAAATAGACCATTTGAAGTACATTGTCGAAAATTCCGAAATGTTGCTTATGGAGATGGACCTCGCCGTTCGGATGTTTGAAAACGAATTGGGGGAGAAGGTCGTACTACTACAGAAAATTCTCCTGCTCTTCTTGTCGATAACCCTGATAACTATCGTGTTCGCATGGATAATGACCAATAGCGAGATTGTTCGCCCGCTCGAAAAGACAGTCGTGATGATCGAGGAGCTTAACAGCGGAAACCTAAACTGCAGGCTCGATATCGAGAGCGAAAGCGAGATCGGTCAGATGGCGGTGGCATTCAATTCCACCCTCGAAAACTTTCAGCGTATCATCGGCCAGATGGGCGCGACAGCTGACCACTTAGCTTCCGCTACCACGGAACTGCACGCTTCCACGGAGCGAAACTCAGGGCAGGCGGACCTCCAGACTAAGAAGGTGACCGCCACTCTCTCATCGATTGACGAGGTGAACATGGCCATATGTCGAGTCGCCACTCACGCGGTGGAGCTTGCAGGTACAGCCGTCAAGACCAGCGGCAACGCCGAAGCCGGAGGGAAAATAATCGGAATGAGCGTAAAGGCTATCGAGAAGCTCTCCGACTACTCGTCTCAGATCGACAAGATTCTTCTGGTAATTGAAGACATAGCCAAGAAAACAGACCTGCTTGCCATCAACGCCGCCATTGAAGCGGCTAACGCCGGGGATCAGGGGAAGGGGTTTGCCGTGGTCGCCGACGAAGTGCGAAAGCTCGCCGAACGGACCACAAGGGCCACGCGGGAGATCAACTCCATGATAAAGGATATCCAGACCCACACCCAGAACGCCGTCACTTCGATGAAACACTCCAGCGATACCATGGAAAAGATCATCAGGGAAGCGGCGAAGGTGAACACCAAGGTAGACCAGATAGTTTCCGCCACTGAGTTTCAGACAGACCTGACAAACAAGATGCTCGAAAGCGTCCGCGAGGTCAACGATCTCTCAAAGGGATTTTCCGTCCAGGCAAAGGAGACCAAGCAGGTGGCCGGGGATATAAACGATCAGTCGTTCAAATTGCAACAGATAGTCGATCTTTTCAACGCCGACTTAACCAGCGATTCGTAGCCCAGGCGCGTGGTACCCTCTGGGGCATAAACTCCAAGCCATAGTACCTTCGGAAGAGATAGGAGACCGGGCGGCTCACACAGATGTATCACGATCCGCTTATACATCAGATCAATGATACTCAGGAGCTCTCGCAGACCCATTACCAGATTTCGCAACATAAGGTCCGCATTCAACACAGCATCATGACGCACTATCTGCCGCTCTACTTTCCCGAAGCACAGCGGTTTTTCAATTCCTCACGGACCGAGTGGCTCACCACGATGTTGGTTCGGTTCCCGGTTCTCACGGCAATTACGCGCTATTCGCTCGAAGAGTTTATCGAAGAGGCATGGGATGTCGTGGGGAGGAAGTTACTTAGCCCGTATAATTCATGAGTGTTTTTAGTTTTCGTATATTTACTCAAATTTTCTGTTCTATTTCGCTCCGATTCGCCAGTTTTTCTCATTGATGTCGGTAGGGATTGGTTTCAGGGTAGGTGGAGCCTGATTATGAACGCACTTCTCC
>JAJDBK010000008.1 GCA_029261405.1 Nitrospinaceae bacterium | reverse complement strand
GGAGAAGTGCGTTCATAATCAGGCTCCACCTACCCTGAAACCAATCCCTACCGACATCAATGAGAAAAACTGGCGAATCGGAGCGAAATAGAACAGAAAATTTGAGTAAATATACGAAAACTAAAAACACTCATGAATTATCCGGGATAGCCTGCTACCTCTTCAACATCACATGCGCAAAGAGTGGTTTTCAGTTTTTCAATGGTTTCCTTGACATTCCCACCCTCAAGAATCGAACCATGCTGTGGGAAAATACGTTCTATATCGTACTTTTCAAAACAATCCATGCGATCTCGCAAAAGAGCGTTGGTCGGCATATAATCTTGCGCCATATCTCCATGGACGCAAAGAAGTCGCTGTCAGCAAAAAGACTCCAGCTATTGTCGATGGCGCCGAAGATATCACCACTGAATAACGACCGGGTCTTATGGTCTTAGAGAGCCACTGCGCCGGGGGCGTGAAGGAAAGAAGTGGGAATAAACCCCAGAACCCCGCCGCTTGCAAGCTCCAGTTTGTAGTTGTTTTCGTCCACTGCGCAGTAGCTGGATGTAAGGCCCAGGTGGTTAATCAACCTGATTGTATTCCGGCTGGCCGCGATCTTGAGGCTTCTGTTATTAATTACGTCCTCCACCACCGGCAGGTTGCCGCAAATATCGGGATCCTGATGGCTGACCGAAATAACGGAGATATCCTCAGGGTTAACTACGTCTATAACCTTTCTCATCACAATGGGAAAGTGAGGAATCGAACCGGGATCGATAAAGATCACTTCCTGGTCATCGACTAGAATATAAGGATTGCAGATAAGATCGGAATCCTCATCTTGGTAACCGACCCGGAATATATCACGAGTGACCGCAACAGGCTCATCGTAGTTGTAGATCGATTTCATCAAGCTACCCCGAACTGTATGCTGTAGCTATTCAAAAGGGTTTTATGAATAACTACGCCCTACAATGGAAAAGAAAAATCCGAAGTATGAATATAACATTCAAACGGTAAAACCACAACAACAGCTGGCGCCGGAAACTATATCAGGGCCTACATGCCGTATCTCCCGTTCCTGCGTGTGTCGCTCCGCCTAGAAAGTTGCGACATTACGCAGGAGGGCTGATAAAATTCAATTCGGAGATGAAAAGGAAAAGCGAAACGTACTATGGGGAGTCTGTTATGATGTGTCACTCCCGGTTATTCCAGATGATTATATACACACTGACGCATATTCGCGTAATACAACAGCGCCGTCCGGGATCAGTATCCCGGCGGCATTACTCAAGGGGCGTCGCAGGCTATTTTCCGGAGGAGCGTTTATCCCCTTTTACGTGCCCACGAAAGGTTCTTGTGGGAGCGAACTCACCGAGCTTATGGCCTACCATGTTTTCAGTGACGTATACGGGAATGAACTTCTTGCCATTGTGAACGGCGAAAGTCAATCCAACCTGATCTGGAGAGATTGTTGATCTTCGCGACCAGGTTTTGATAATTTTTTTCTTATTGGTCTCATTTAACGACTCATACTTCTTCTGCAGTGAAGGTTCGATGTATGGGCCTTTTTTCAGTGATCGCGCCATGGTTTAGCCTCTTTTCCGTTTGCCTTTGGTCAGAATCAGTTTACTCGACTGTTTTTTGACCTTCCTGGTCTTGTAACCTTTTGTCGGTTTGCCCCACGGTGTAACAGGATGTCTGCCACCGGATGTTTTTCCCTCGCCGCCACCATGCGGATGATCCACCGGGTTCATGGCTACACCTCTGACTTTCGGCCTTTTCCCTTTCCAGCGGGAACGTCCGGCTTTACCATCGGAGGTGCGTTCATGCAACGCAAGACCAACAGAGCCGATGGTCGCCCTGCAAAGAACCGGAACACGCCTTACTTCACCAGATTTGAGTCTGATAAGAGCCATGCCGCCTTCTTTAGCCATAAGCTGTGCGGAGGTACCCGCCGCCCGGATCATCCTGGCGCCTTTGTTCGGCAGAAGCTCTATGCAATGAACAACGGAACCCAAAGGAACGTCTTTCAGACGCATGGCGTTACCAGGTCTGATCTCCACACCTTCTCCTGAGATAAGGGTATCGCCGACGGAGACACCTTCAGGGGTTACGATATATCTCTTTTCGCCATCGGCGTAATTGAGCAAACAGATATTGGCCGATCTGTTCGGATCGTATTCTATTGTGGCAACCTTGGCCGGAATATTATCTTTGTCCCGCTTGAAATCGACGATACGGATATGACGTTTATGTCCACCGCCCCGACGCCTCATTGTGATTCTTCCGAGGTTGTTCCTGCCAGAAGATCGTATTTTCTTTTTAAGAAGCGCTTTTTCAGGTGTTGAGGTTGTGAGCTCTTTGAAATCGAGCCCCCTCGTTCCCCGCTGTCCCGGAGTTACCGGATTATATTTTTTAATTCCCATGATTATTCTTAAGCTCAGACTTGATCGAATACTTCGATGGAGTCGCCCTTGGCCAGGGTAACCATGGCTTTTTTGTAGCCGGGTCGTGTCCCTTTATAAAGCCCCATCCGTTTCGGTTTCGGTTTAACGTTAAGGATATTGACCTTCTCGATCTTTACCTTAAAAACATCTTCCACCGCCTTTTTGACATCCAGCTTTGTAGCTTTTTTGTCCACGGCGAATACAACTTTGTTCTGCAGATCCTTGGCGTCACTCGCCTTTTCCGTAATAACCGGATGGCGGATGACATCATACGGATTTTTACTACTCATTAAACAGTCTCCGTCTCATCGGTATCGGTGGTTTCGACAGTCCCGACCGCTTCAGCGACCGTGGAGTTGATGTCAAACCTCTCATTTAACGCCGTCAGAGCGTCCAGAGTGATTACGACCTTGTTGTTATTGAGCAGATCGTAAGGGTTCACACCTGCAACGTCGAGGAGTCCGACCGAGGGGACGTTCCTGAAACTCATCCCGACCTTTTCATCCCGACCACTTGTAACGATCAATGTTTTTTGACCGACACAACCGAGAGCGGATAGAATTTTTATCGCCTCCCTGGTCTTCGCTTCTGAAAGCTCTATTTTATCGACAATAATTATCGCCGCTTCGTTAGCTTTAACTGTAAGAGCGGCGAGCAGGGCGCCTCTCCTGACTTTTTTCGGTATACGCGAGCCATAGGTTCTCGGCTGAGGGCCAAAAATAATCCCGCCACCTCGAAAGATCGGAGATCTTACAGATCCTGCGCGGGCTCGACCAGTCCCTTTCTGTTTCCACGGCTTACGACCACCGCCCCGGACTTCGCTTCGCCCTTTGGTCTTGTGAGTTCCTCGCCGCCTGGTAGCAAGCTGGTTGACGACTACATCGTGCAACTGCCCGGCGTTTACCGGGGCGGAAAAAATCGAAGGGTCAAGGGTGGTTTCACTTACCTTGTTAGCCCCGGAATCGACTACATCTATCTTCATTTTTCCCTAGCCGCCCTTTCTTTTCGAAGCCTTGAGCGGATTGACAAACTTCGTGCCAGCAACCTTGGCCGCTTTCTTCTCCCGCCTGTCGGAACGCTCAATGATAAGAACCCCACCATTAGGACCAGGAGCGGCGCCTTTTATCAGAAGGAGATTCTTTTCAGGAAACATCTTTATTATCTCAAGATTCAACGTTGTGACCTTTTCGGAGCCGAAATGCCCAGGCATCTTCATTCCTTTATGAACTCTCGCCGGCTCTTCGCACATTCCGATGGAACCACCATGCCGAAAATTCTCGTGGGTTCCGTGGGACATAGTCTGGGCGCCTTTGAAACCATGTCGTTTCATGACACCGGCAAAACCACGACCTTTGGAAATACCGGAGACCGAGACATAATGAACATCCTTGAATATATCGAGGTTCACAGAGTCTCCGGCCTTCATCCCCGCGTCAGCCTCCTCAAGAGGAAACTCGCGCAGAAAACGGTGCGGTTTGACGTTGGCTTTCAAGTAGTGCCCACGGAGCGGTTTGGTCACCTTCCGCTCGTCTTTTTTGGTTATCGGGTCGAAGGCGAGTTGCGCCTTCCCTTTTCCGTTCTCCCCGGTAACCTGAACAACCGGACACGGACCTACCTCAACAACGGTAACAGGAGCCTGGTTTCCATTTTCGGTAAAGACATGTGTCATACCGAGTTTTCTTCCGATCAATCCTATCATTCTTTGGCCCCTGTCCTAATCCAGCTTTATCTCAATGTCGACACCCGACGACAAGTCGAGCTTCATCAGGGAGTCAACCGTGTTTGGTGATGGTTCGACGATATCGATGATACGTTTATGGGTTCTTATCTCAAACTGCTCACGCGATTTTTTATCGACGTGGGGCGATCGAAGAACCGTCCATCTGTTTCTCGAAGTCGGCAGTGGTATCGGACCGATAACCCTGGCTCCAGAGCGTTTTACTGTCTCTACGATATCTTTCACACTCTGATCCAGAACCCTGTGGTCGAAAGCTTTCAACCTGATTCTGATTTTTTGACCGGCGGTTACCATTGATTTTTGACCTCTACTCCACTATTTCGGTTATAACGCCGGCGCCAACCGTACGTCCCCCCTCACGGATGGCGAACCGAAGTTCTTTTTCCATCGCTATGGGGGTGATTAACTCCGCCGTTATGCTGATGTTATCTCCGGGCATAACCATCTC
>JAJDBK010000007.1 GCA_029261405.1 Nitrospinaceae bacterium | reverse complement strand
ATCAGTGAGAAAAGTGGTCTTGGCAAACAAAACTGTTCAAAGTGGCGAAAGCGGTTCTCCGAAAACCGGCTTGAAGGATATGAAGGGCCGGGGCAGACCGCGATAGATCACGCCACAGCAACATCTGAATGTCATCGCGCTCGCAAGCAGTAAACCGACCGACGGTAGCAACCGTTGGAGTGTGAGGAAACTGGCTGAGGCGACCGGCATTGGCGTGGGTACGACGCATCAGATTCTCAACGAAGGAGAGATAAAACCCCACAAGGTCGAGTATTGGCGCGGCAGAAGTCCGGACCCTGAGTTCGCGGAGAAACAGACGGCCATCCTCGGTTTGTATCTGAATCCGCCGGAGAACGCGCTGGTGTTGTCCGTTGACGAGAAGTCGCAGATACAGGCTCTTGACCGCACTCAACCGGAGCTTCCCATGAAGCCGGGCGGCGCCTTTCAAGTGGACCTGCACAGGAAAACCTCTGGTGGTGTAGATATCATGCTATTTACCGAATGTGACACCAGGAGTCTGTCGGACTCAGGGGTTCATTAGCGAGTAGTGCGACTACCCCGGGTGGCTCGGCCACAGCGAGTGGCTCGGCCACAGCGATAAGGTTTTGAGTCAGATTGTTCGCTGTTTTGAGGTGAATAGTGGACCTATTCGCCGAAAAAGAGCGGATAATCTGGCCGAAACTGTGCTTTTGTAGCAGAATCATCCCAAGTCCGACAGACTCCTAGGTTCACCTTTTAGCCTCTTCTGCTTCAGAAGGTGTACTTGAGGTCTAAAAAGAAACGGTCGTTCTCATCTGAGTTTCGATAGAAGAGTTTTTCGCCCGGTTGGTAGAGAACCAGGCCGGCGGTTGCCTTCAATCCATCGGCTAACTCATAGGCCGCCTGGTAACGATGCATGGCTCCCAATTCGCCGGAGAGACCGTAGGTGTTAATCAGCCCGGTCAAGACAAGCCGATCATTGAGCAGGTTGTGACTCACTCGCAGGGCGCTCTGCCATTCATCTTCGCGCCGGTCATCGGGGAACGATTCAAGCGCCTTGATATGGCCGTATAAATGGCGCAACGCTATCTCAAAGGTAATGGTGGTATCCGTTATCCCTTTGTACTCAAATCCGCCGAGGAGGTCGAGCCGCTTGAAGGTTTGATTGGGGGCGGCGAGAAACTCGAATCCGTCAATCAGCGCCGCCTCTCCGGTAAAGAGCCATGACCCAAACGCCAGATCGGTTGCCATTCCCAGCATGGTCAAGCGGCTGTACCGTCGAACCATCGCCGGTTTTCCCGGAAGAACAACGGCGCCTTCCGGATCGGTTGCAAGATGGAACGAGCCGTCGAGATAATCGGCGGCATGAAACGAGATATCCCACCCGCTGAAGACTCCCTTGAGAGCTACCGCCCCTCCGGC
Source organism: Nitrospinaceae bacterium (assembly GCA_029261405.1). GTDB lineage: Bacteria > Nitrospinota_A > UBA7883 > UBA7883 > JAJDBK01 > JAJDBK01. Next base: position 6,603 of record JAJDBK010000007.1, on the reverse strand, counting down.
CATGCCATCGCTATCTGGCTTCCGCTCCGGCGGTATGGCAAAGGGCATCGGATAAAATTCACTCCCGACAGATGCCGTTTTGTAGAAACGCTGCTCGTGGAGGGCGATGAGGGTGAACGCCCAGGGGCCGGTGTAATAGTCCGCCCGGCTCATACCGACGGGGAGTCGTAGATCCTCAATGTCGACCAGTCCAGGCTCCCGTAGATCGAGCGGATTCAGCACATCGACTACCCGTATGCTACTTGATGTACCCCAGACCACCACCTGCCTACCGAAGCTGAGATCGACATCCTCACCAACCGACCCTTGAATGATGGCGTCTCGCAGTTCAATTTCACTTTCGTGATCATTGAGAGTCGCTTCGTCGAATCGATCCCTCCCTTTGGCGGCATATGCGCCGTCATACCATGCCCGACCAAGCAGGTGCGCGTTCCACCCATAGGGCAGTTTAATGGCCAAATCAAGTTCCAGTTCGGTGCGGAGTCGGTTAAGTCCCCGGTAGTCTGGTCCACCTGCATCGGGAGCTGACCGTTCGTAGTTGTAGGCAGAGGAAAAGGTAACAGCAGTGGTCAGATCGAATGGTGAGGGATTTTGCTGTGTGATAACCGCATCAGCGCGCGAGCCCGTTTCCTCTTCAAATCCGTCGAAATCGTTAACCCCCTCCTTCTTTGGGGTGTCTGCTTCCCCAAACTGGGCGAGGTCGTCCTCAAAAGGGGAAGCCTCCGTCGCGCCAACCATCAGAATTGTTACGAAGCTTACCCATATCAGAACACGTTTGGTTCGCATACCCGATGCTCCTACAATCCCTTTTCGAGGTGGCGAATGGTGAACAAACCATCATCAAGCTGTTTGTTGATCACTACCTTGCTGTTGCGAAGGATTGTTTTGTGGGTGGTCTGCTTTGCCTGCTTGGTGGTCATGGTCATTTCAAGGTTCACCCAGACACCATCGATTAGCTCGCTTTTCTGAACATCGAAATACTTTTTCTTGCCTCCCTTCTTAAGGTAGTGCAGGGCGCGCACCAAAACGTAGTTGTCCTGCCGGACGAAGCCGATCGATTTGGTGTAGCCGGTTTCATCGATAACCTGTTCGGATCGAGGTGTGGATTCAATTATCCATACCTTATTCCCCCGGACCTCCGCCTCCTTGAGTAGCTTGAAGTCGTAATCTTCAAGGTCGCGGGAGGTCATGTCGGCATAGGTGAAATCAGATCCCATGAAGGAACCAGACTTGTCTGACGAGGCGATCCGTTTCGTCTTTTTTAGCGCTGGCAGATAGAGCCACTGGTCGTCATCCTTGGCCACGTCGTCATAGTCGTAGGTCAAAAAACCGGTTCCCTTCACATCGGCGGGGTGGAGAAAGAACATCAGCTTATGCGTATCGACACCAACATCTTTACTATATGTTTGTAGCGTTCGCCGTCGTTCCGAGCCATTCCGGTCGATGAGAATCATCTCCATGTCAGTGATCATGGTTTCTCCGTCATCCCGTGCATCAACTTTTTCCATGATGGATCGCGCTTTGGCGTCGTCTGCGAAGGCTGATACTGGCAAGAGTGTCACGCAAAGAAGTAGCGCGATGAGTATCATCTTGTTCATAGCAGGTTTCCTTTCATATGGATAATGTGTTCTGTTCATTTACGACTCTTTTGTCTCTGCTTCCGGTTCCGGGTGGAGCAAAGACATCAATGCGGGGGCGATGAAGAAGTCGGCGAGAAGCGCCATAACGATGGCAGTCCCGGTAACGATTCCGAAGTTGACGATGTTCGCCATATAGGAGAACAAGAAGAGGTAGAAACCGACGCTCAACACAACCGTTGTCACCAGCATGGCCCGACCTGTGGTATGAAGGGTGTGCGATACCGCCTCGGCGACATCGTCGTTGGTGACATGATAGCGACGGAAATTATGCATAAAGTGGACGGTATCATCTACCGCCAAGCCGAGGGCGATGGAGAACGTCAGCATAGTGAACATATCAAGCGGAATGTTGGTCAACTGCATAAGGCCGCCGACAAAAAGGAGCGGGAAGAAGTTGGGGATCATCGCCACCAGCCCCAGTTTTATCGAGCCGATCATAAGGATCATCATGAGCGTTATCACCAGAGCGGCGATCATGTAACTCTGGGCGGCGCTCGACATCGCCGCCGAGAGTGTCCGTCCTAGCAGAGCGACGATGCCCGTCACCGACACGGTGGCTTCGTCGCCAAGAACCTCACTGAACCGAACCTCGACATGTTTGACGAATCCCGCATATTTGATGGCGTCAAGCCACGGCAATTTCATGGTGAGCCGTGCGCGAGAAAACTGGTTGTCGGTGAAATCTTCCAGGTCGTCTGAGCCAGAGTTGGCGAAAAGAAGAAACTCTTGAGCTATCAGGTCACGGTTGTCAGGGATTCGGTATTCCTCGATCCGGTCCTCGTTGAGCGCCCGATTAATCTCTTTGAGTATTTCCCCGAGAGAGACCACCTTTCCGACAAAGATTTCTCCTTTGTCATATGCGCCGAACTCATGCCGCAGTTGGTCCAACTTTTCCATCATCGCCGGTTCATAAAGGCCATTGACGCGTCCGGTGTCGATGACTACCTCAATTGAGGTCGTTCCCCGCATCTTCGTATCAACTATTGTGGTGGCGGTGCGTGCAGTTGATTTCTCCGGGAGCCACTTGAGCGGATCGTGAGAAAACTGCAACTGACTGACCAGCCCAAGAGAGCCGACCATGATGATAGCGGCAATGATCAAAATAGGAATGGGCTTGTTGACCGAAACAGCAGCAACCCAATCAAGCAGACTATCAAGCCGGTCACCTCGTCGAGCTGCCCGATCGCTCGTTTTAGGCTTGATGGTCAATAGAGAGATAACCGCAGGGAGCAGCGCCATGGTGAAAAAGAGGGCGACCAGGATACCGAAGGCGGCGAACCGGCCCAGATCGGCTATGGGGGCGACTTCGGCCCCGGCGAATGAACCAAGTCCTGCGGCGGTGGTAAGGCTGGTCATGGTGATAGCCAGACCGGAGTGCTCGTAGGTAGCGAGAAGGGCTGTTCGCTGGTCTATCCCTTTTTGCACTTTGTGAAAGAAGATGGCCAGAACATGGACCACCGCCCCGACGCAGACCGCCAGAAGAAATGAGGGCAATGTCTGGGTGGGGGGCATTATAGGGGCGCCAGTGGCCGCCATAAGCCCCATGGTGGAAAGAAGCGAGAGCAGGGTTACCATCAGAGGAAGCGCTACACCAGAAATCCGCCTGAACATGACAAAGAGGAGGGCGCCGATAGCGACCACAGCGATAATCATGAATTTCTTCATGTCACTCATCATGCTCTTTTTGATCTCGTGGGTCACCACAGAGGACCCTGCATAGTTGATTATAAAATCAGGCGCATTGAACTGGCTCACTACTTCACCAACCTTGGCAATCACCGCGCTGTTTTCCTGATCGCTTAGAAGCTCCCGGTCGGCGGCGGGCGCTGACCTCTTTTCATCGTCGAAACCCTCTTCAAGCGAATCTTCCACAACGCCGAGTTGTGAGTAGTTGTTGGTTTTTATCACCACAGTGGTCAACTTTCCATCCTCGGAAATCATCAGGTTCGGATAGAGGGGGCTCGACATGACACGCTGTTCGAGCGCGGCGAGCTGTTCTTGTGTCTCCGGGAACGTTTCGAGCAGATCCTCGACCACGAGCCGATCCTCATCGCCATAGGTATTACGCGCATTGATAAGGCTGGTCACTTCGTCGAGGTAGGGGACTCGTTCTTCAATCGCCTTATGGAAAGCCTTAAGTTTATTAAGGAATACGACATCGAAAACCTTTGGCGGTTGGATTGCAATGACGATCAGTTCATCACGCCCAAATTGGTCGCGGAATTTCTCATAAGCCAAGAGCGCCGGATCCTCTTCATGAAGAAAACCTTCCGTCGACGTATCAATGGTGATATGGGGGAGGTTCTTGACGAGGGGTAGGGTAATGAGCAGAGCAACGATTATGGCGATAAATCGATAATCGTAGGAGATTCCGGCGAGGCTCTCGAACAGCCGATCGATTTTTTTCCGTGTGGTAGACATTCTGTGATGATCCTAATTTAGTTGGTTAGCTCCACACCGGAAGAGCGGCGAGAGGAGGGGAGAAGTTTCCAGGCGATCAAGGCAGTCATAGTCCAGATTGCGCTTCGAATGCTCATTGCGGCGACCGTTCGGGTTTCGTACGCTCCTCCACCGTATATATGAAAAATGAAGAATCCGAAAATGACCAGGGTACTCACAGCAATTACAATGGCAAGTGCGCCGCTCCATCTTTTGTTCATGAATAGTCCGACGCCACCGACGATGTAGGCGAAACCTGCTATGAAATTGAACCAGAGCACGAAGGGAACATATGCTCCAGCCGACTGTCGCGCCTCACCATCGATGAACAATACTGAGCCGCCCTCCTTGATGGTTATTGCGCCGAAAACAATTGCGACAATAGCTATTCCTCGGAGCCAGCCGTTTCCTTTTCTGGCCATTTTGTTCATTTGTTGTCTCCTGTTGATTGCGTCTGTTTTTTGTGGCATGTAATACATTTGTGACGAAGCTGTGATACAGCCTGCCGTAAAGCCTCAAGATCATGCCGTTCTGCCGATTCAGCGATCTTACGGGCGAGCCGTCTCATCTCTTTATCCGCTTCTTTGAAGGCAGGGGCCTCGCTCCCAAGGTCGGCGAAGATTTTTGCCCGGTCGATCCAAGAGGGCATTGGTCGCTCCTCTATTTGTTTTGCGCCTGCTACAACTATTGAATAGTCGAGCTTCGCAATACCTTTATCGATCATGCTCATGGATTGCTCCAGTATGCGCATAACGTCATTCATCGCTCCCGCTTCAGCGGTCGCCACGGAAGAAGTGAGCAGTGTCAGAGAAATTCCGATTAACACTCTCTTCCATCTGCGCCACCCAAACAAAGGAAGCGACTGATTACTTGCATTCATGGCGAAAAACACTTTACCTCTGTCGTATCGCTGCCCAAACAAAATCCCAAAGTTTCTCCTCTTGCTCCTGAAGCGAGAAAGTGAAGTCCGAAATCGACCACTGGAGGAATAGACCTTGAACCGTTGCAGCGATAAACCTTGCGGTCTCGTCGGGATCAATGTCTTTTCGAAATACCCCCTGTTCACTCCCCCGCTTTAATATCGAAGAAATAACTCCTATATAGCGGGAGAAAATATTTTGTACAGTCTCCCGTAGACGGGGATCTTCAACATGGAGGCGATCTGAAAACAGGAGCCGTGGTACACCACGTCGCTTGGAGATGAATTTGAGCTGAACCGAAAAGAGTTTTTTTAGCTGTTGATCAGCTGGGCCAGTGGTCGCAAGAACTGGTTTAAGCGCCTTGAACAAGGTAGAGGCGACGAATTCCATAGCGGCATGGAAAATAGCTTCTTTTGTCTTGAAATGGCGGAAGACGGTTGGCTGGGCTATCCCTACCCGGTCAGCAATGGATTGGGTTGTCACCGCACTTACGCCGACCTTGGAAGCTAGTTCAAGCGCGCTTTGGATAATCTCCGTCTTTCTTGTTTCGTGATCTTTTCTCATAGGCTCGATTTGCAAGTGATTGCTTACTTATATAACAGGTGGGGCAGGTCATGTCAAATCGTATTTTCCTGATGTCTCGAATTGTAAATAGTTTGTATAACGCTTTAAGTTGTTCTCATACTTGGATGGTTCTCGACTATTATTTACCGATTTGAAATATTTATCTTGAAATCTATCGAAAATATCACGTCAGTTTAATGCCATGGCAGGGCATGGTTAGAGAAGTTCCTTCTCTATTCACCAGCAAGTGGAAGGGTGAGTATTATCTCCGCCCCTTTCCCTTCTTCACTCTTCGCTTCAATATGGTCATCGTTATTTTCTATAATACCTAACGCTACAGACATGCCAAGACCGGTTCCTTTTCCCGCCTCTTTGGTGGTATTGAGCGGATTCTTGATTTCGTGGGCGACTCCGGCTACCAATTGACCCAGCGCCGCCAATTTTTCTGACCGAAACAGCATCTGCCGTGTTTTATCGAGTTTCCCTTCTGCCTTTATTCGCTTGCTGACATCAATGGAGTATTCGATTGCATTAGTCATACGTCCTTCGCTATTGAAAATAGGGAAAGCGTACACTTCCACTGATTGGGGGACGCCCGTGGAATCGAAATGCGTATGCTCCATCATCGTGGGGCGACCGGTTTTCCGTATGGTATCAATTGGGAAGGATGATCCATCCCGCTACATGGAGCTGATTCGTGGTGTGTTATGGCGTAACAGGTGATCGCTCCGGCGGCTACATTTTGTTTTACAGCGCTGTTGGCCGCTCTAATCGAATAGTCTTCGGTGTCGATTACATAGAAGGGATGCGCCAAAGACTCGATGACTGTTTCGAGGAAGTCTTTCCGCCTTGTCGCTTTATCTTCTGCCTTTTTTAGGAAGGTATTCTCCAGCGCAAGGTGAGGTATCCTGAGTTCCGTGGACACTTCCGATTGGTACACTATTCACTTGGGAGGTAAAGAAGATGAAGAGAGAAGTTTATACGCTGGAGTTTCGAGCAGAGGCTGTGAAACTGGTTTTGGAACAAGGATTGTCGCGCAG
>JAJDBK010000006.1 GCA_029261405.1 Nitrospinaceae bacterium | reverse complement strand
GTAACCGTCCAATGACCCGCATCTTCTCAGGTTTTTAATTGTTTGCGATGATGGCCTTCGATATTTATTGGAGGGTTATCTGGATGGGCGGTGTTAAGGGGTTTGGCAGTAAAAGTGGTTCTGTGTTTTGGGGAAAGCATGTTGATGCGTGGAGTCTGGATGGTTCTACCCAGGCCGAGTATTGCCGTCGCCATGATCTCATACTCACGGCGTTCGGTTACTGGAAAAGAAAACTTCTGCCCATTGACAGGCCGAAGAGTCAAGAGCCCGCTGTCCCGCCCCAGTTCGTCGAAGTCAGGCTGAAAGAAGTCGCCAGTCCGATAAAACAATCCGGCGCGAACATAAAACTTCTGATCGGCGATGAGTTCACCATCGAGGTACCCGACCGGTTTTGCCCCGATTCGCTTAGAAGTCTTGTTATTGTTCTTCGTGATCTTTCGTGAACAGCGGCACACCAGGGTATTCCTCGGCCTTGGCGTAACCGACATGCGTAAATCGATCAACGGTCTCTCGGCTCTCGTTGCATTGTCGTTTGACCTTGATCCATTTTCCGGTCATCTTTTTGTCTTTTCAAACCGGCGTCGCAACATCATCAAGATTTTGTATTGGGACCGGAACGGTTTTTGCCTTTGGCTCAAACGTCTTGAGAAGGAGCGGTTCTGCTGGCCCGGACAAGATGACGGAGAATCTTTTGAGATCGACCATCGTCAGCTTTGCTGGTTACTTGACGGGCTTGATTTCTCCCGTGTCAAGGCTCATAAAAAGCTGAGCTACAACTCCGTTGTCTGACTGTGGAAATAGAGCGGGAAAACAGCAAATAAACGCCATTAACAGCTTGATATATCAGGTGGTTATGATACAATTCCGTTGTGAATACAAATACCGCAAACCTTCCCGAAAACCCTCAGGCTCTCAAGGAAATGGTCCTTTCGTTACAGGAGCAGATCCGCCTTCTTCTCGCCAAACTTTACGGCAGAAAATCGGAGAAACTGACAGACGAGAATCAGCTGTTGCTCTTCGATGAGCCTGAAGAGAGCGCCGAGCTTTCATCGGAGGAAGAAGAGAGAGAAGAGATCAGCTACAGCCGCAAAAAACGCGGTCGCAAACCGTTGCCGGATGAGTTGCCCCGAGTTGAGGTTATCCATGATCTTCCCGAATCGGAGAAGGTTTGCGGTTGCGGTGTAAAGCTGAACCGGATCGGCGAGGAGGTCTCGGAGAAACTCGATATGGTTCCTGCGAGTATAACGGTTATCAGGTATGTTCGTCCCAAGTACGCCTGCAAAAGTTGCGAAGGGGTCGATAACGATGGTCCCACCGTTAAGATATCTCCTGTTCCCCCCTCGATAATCCCCAAGGGGATCGCTACTTCCGGTCTTCTTGCCCATACGATGGTGTCGAAGTTCTGTGACGCGCTCCCTTTTTATCGGCAGGAAAAGATGTTCGAGCGGATCGGTGTGGATATCGGTCGTGGAACCATGTCGAGTTGGGCGATTCAGATCGGCGTTCGATGCGAACCGCTGATAAAACTTATGTGGAAAGATATCCGGTCCGGTCCCTTGATCAACATGGACGAGACAACGGTGCAGGTGATGGGTGAGCCTGGCAGAGCGAACACGAGCAAGTCATACATGTGGGTGATGCGCGGCGGAGATGTTGATCGTCCTGTATTGCTGTTTCAATACGAACCGACGAGGTCAGGAGCTGTACCGCAAAAATATCTAAGTGATTACAAGGGTTACCTTCAGACCGACGGGTACAAGGGGTATGACGCATTGGGCGATCAGGCCGGTATTGTTCATATCGGCTGTTGGGCTCATGCGCGGCGCAAGTTCATGGAGGCTTTAAAGTCGGGGCCGAGACGCGATAAGAAAAAAAAGAAGAGCCACGCCGAGGTTGGGCTTGGATTTATCGGAAGGCTTTACCGGATTGAGAAAGAGCTCAATGAGAAGGGAGTCTCTTTTGAGGATCGGGGAATAGCTCGTCGTGAACAGGCGGTTGTGATACTTGATGAGTTCCGCAAATGGCTCGAAGAGATGTCGCTAAAGACACCGCCACGAGCATTATTGGGCAAGGCTGTTGGCTATACCATAAACCAGTGGGAGAGGTTGACCAAGTATACACAAGATGGCCGATTGCGCCCGGACAACAACCTCGCGGAGAACGCCATCAGACCGTTTGTTGTTGGGCGGAAGAACTGGTTGTTCAGTGGATCGCCGAGAGGCGCCAAAGCCAGCGCTACGATATACAGCCTCATAGAAACCGCCAAAGCGAATAAGATCGAACCGTACAGATACCTGCGCTACCTTTTTGAACACCTGCCTCACGCAAAATCTGAGGAAGATTACAAGGCTCTCCTACCACCATCTATCAACCAAAAGAAGCTCGATTATACCCCTGTTTGAAGGGTGAGGTTGACTCGACGCTTACGGTCTAAATGAGAAAGCGATTGCCTGAATCCAATCTCATCCGTCACGATGTCAGGTCACGTTATTTGAGCACCAATACCTTGAACTGGCTCGGTATAAGGGCCATCCCCGGAATGTTCAGGCTCATTCCGTTATGCCCCATCAGGGAACACATTTTCTTGACCGGCATTCCCCCTACCAGAGTTGTAAAACTTCCTATAATGGTTCTGTCAGGCCCCATCACCATACCGGAGGCCACACCCATGTTTACTCCGGTGTTGTCACCATTGGTCATGGGGATGATGGTACTCATGTTATGGGTGGGCGTTCCCCCGAACATGATCTTGTACGCCGCAGGAACCCCCATGCAACCGACTGCGAGATTAGGATAAGGGATCGGAACAACCACAGGGGGTATGGGAGTCAGGCAGACATCGGGGAATCCGAAATCAAGACCACCCATCTGGGAGTTTGCGAACATGCCTGACCTCTTATCCCAGATGAAGGAGATCGCCGTCGATCTTGACGTTCTCCTTCGAGGTGATAATGGTGTTTTCTGCGTGGGTCACCAGTGTCTTCTCCGCCTTGTAGTCTATCCGTCCGGCTTTGAGAACCTCTTCGTCCTCCACTTTTCGGTAGTAACTTTTCATCTTTTGCGAGAGGCGTTCCAAAACCGAGTCGAAATATTTCGCACTCAGCTTGATTACATCCACATGGCCCGAATAGAGGGAACCGAGAAACGACATCCTGTCGGCAAGAATTTTTCCATCCAGTGTGGAGAGGCAAAAAGATGCGGAGTTTATGGAGACTTCAGCAGAAGGGCCAAGGGTCACCTTCTCTTGGGAACAGAGCGCCAGCGATCCGTCTTTGACTATGATATCGGTATCCCCGCTTAACGTGATGCTGTTATTCTCCCCATCATTGCGCTCCAGAATCGCCAGAACATAAGACTGCCCGGATGGGGCGGTCATGAATAACGCAACATCCCCTACAGCAGGTTCGAGAAGGCAACTTACCGCTTTTTTCGAAATAATCTGGTCTGATCCACTCTGAATCACAACCCGGCCCCCTTCCACCGCCACCACTGAGCCACACTCTTGTACGCCTGTTTCTTTGGTAAAATCGATCATTTTATATCTCCTAGAAATATGCTCATTGTTTTTTGCCGGGACTCCAGTTTTCCGACTCGGCGCGATCCGGGTCGTCTCCAAGCGCCATAGCCTTCTGCTCCTGGCTCCATTTGGAGTCCTCATCTTTTATTCTGTGAAGGTTAGATCTGAACAGGGTAGCTGATGACATGTCGGCGCTTGAAAGATCGGCGTGGGAGAAGTCGGCGTATGTAACGTCGGCGTTCCCGAACCGCGATTCAACCAGACTGGCGTTTGCAAACTGGGCCATCTGCAGATAACATCCGCCAAACTTCGTCCCGTCCGCTTTGGCGCTCATGAAAATCGCCTGGTTGAGGTATGCCCCGGTAAAATCGACCCCTGTGACATCAGCTTCGTTAAACAGGGTGTTACCGGCCTTAGCGTCCCGCAGGATGGCGTTTTTAAGGTTCGCTTTGGTGAAACCCGCCTTTGTAAGGTCCGCGCCGGTAAAATCGGTTCCTTCAAGGTTCGCTTCCATGAACTGTACCAGCCCAAACTTCATTCCACTCAGATTTTTTCCCGCAAGATTCGCCTTTACCAGCGCCACCAGATAAAAAGTGGCCCCGGTAAGATCCGTTTTTGAAAAATCGGCCTTGTAGAGAAGCGCTTTTGAGATGCGGGATTTCGTAAACGCCGTTCCGTCGAACTTCGCGCCGGTTATAGTGGACCTGTCAAGGTTTGACCTGATGATCCTGGCGTTGGTAAAATCAGAATCGACCAACTTCGTTGTTGTCATGTCCGCATCGTAGAACGTAGCGTTAGAAAAATCCCCTTCGTAAAAAGTTGCTCCGGCCAGGTTTGAATCGGCAAAGGTGGCGTCAGAAAATACCGGACGAAAGAAGAGCGCCCTTGTAGTGATGACTTTAGAGAGGTTGGCGTTGACAAAAGAGCAGTTGTGGAAGCTCGACTCCACCAGGTTTACCCCCTCAAGGTTCGCGTTATCGAACTTAACGTTACTGAAAATCCCCCCCGACAGGTCGCAATTGTGAAAATTGACGCCGGAGAGATCGGCGTTCTCCACTATCTCTCCAGATTGGTTTAAGGCGAGAACCTCACTATTTGTCAGTTTCTTCATTGGCTGTAAGTTTTGTTCGTTTAAGATTGGCTCGCAGGAAAACCGTATCGTTGTTCATATTTACTTTAAAAAACTCGGCTCCGAACATGTTTGAGTCGGAAAGGTCAGCGCCATCGAGTCGGGTTTTCAGGAGAGAACCTTCCGTGAGGTTGACAAAGACGATGGAAGCTCCCGTCATGTCTGATTTTTCAAAACGGGTTCTGACCATGTTTGCCATATCCATATTCGCATTCCGGAGGTTGCACTGGCTAAGGTCCGACTCGTTTAGCGAGGATTCACGAAAATCGGCGTTTTCAAGATTGGTTCCCCTGAAGTTGGCCCTGAAGGCGTTTACTCTCTTGAACGAAGAATCGGGGAGAGATGTACCCTTGGCAAAAACCGAGCTATTCATTCTGGCGCCATCGAATACCGATTCAGGGCCGATAGACTCAACAAATTGGCATTGCGAAAGGTCGGCGCCGGAAAAATCTGTCCCTTTCAGATTGGCTTTGTAAAAGAGCGCTTTTGACAGATCAGAATTGCAGAACTTCGCTCCTTCAAGGTCTGTTTCGATAAATTGCGCCATGCTTACACTGATACCACTCATGTTACAGTTTTTCAGTTTGGCCCCGGAAAAATCGGCGCGGTCGTTTGAGGCGGTCTCAATGTTGATATTTTCAGGGTCAATCCCGCCGAAATCACTGTTGGTGAAAATCGCCCCTTCGCAATCCGCTTTAACAAATACAGCGCCGGAAAGATCAGCTTTTTCAATGCGCGTGTTGTGCAGTTTCGCTTCGCCAAAGTTTGTCTCTAAAAGTCTGGCTGATCGAAGATCTGTGTCGGAAAGGTTGGCTCTGGCTAGAACCGTTCTGGTAAGATCGGCTCCACAAAGGTTCGCCCCGGAAAGGTTTGCCCCTTCCATATAAGCGTCTCTGAAATCGACGCCGGAGAGGTCAAGCCCGGAAAGGTCGATTCCGGTAAAATCCCACTCAGCGAAGCTAAATCCCGCTTTTCCTTTCTCCTCAATCTCTTTTTTCAACAAGACAAGTTGAGCGTCGTCAAGAGGCGTGGCCGGGGGATACAGGTGGGCGAACCGTTTATAGTTCTTTTGAAAATCTTCTTCAGCCTCCGCCATTTTTACGGAAAAATCCTTGTCAGCTAAGGTCTGCTTGAGAGCCGGTATCGATTCGGCCATCTTCTGTATCGAATCGAGCTGTTTGTTCATGGGAAATTTTGGCGCCCCCCTGTTTTCCGCTTCTACTTTTTTTACCAGTTGATCGAAATCAACCCCGACTTTCTTCATAGTCTCTCTGGCCTGCGCTTCGAGCTTACTGCGTTGCTCAAGAACCTGCTTTTCGATATCGGCTTTTATCTTGCCAGAGTCCCGGGTCAGAAATTTTACCTTCTCCTCGAAGCTCAGTTCCTTTGGCGCTGGTAACTTTGAAGGAAGATATTTGTCTGGATCGATACCGGAACTTTTGAGCATGTCTCTATGTTTATCAAGTTCCTTCTGGGCTTTTACCATCGCCTTGCGCTGAAAGATAAACTCCGGGGTAGTCAGCTCATCAAGCTGATCTATATCTCCGGTCCGCACGATTTTCTCCTCCTGAGGCATGAGGTCCTCGTCCATAAGGGAGTAGACACCCCCATGCTCCTTGTCCATTCTTTTTGTGTAGACTGTTTCGTAATGTTCTCTTGTTTTCGGTTCGTTTAGTTTCTCAAAACCCGCCATAAGCTCCGCCACGTCTTCGGCGTCATCTGTACTGATCTTCACAACGCCCCGGTAGAGAATGATCCCCCTTTCGGCGTGGGGAAAGAGCCATACGGTGTCAAGGTTTGAGAGAACCTCTTCAAGTTTGCCGGGGGAGTTGTGGCGGGTGATAAAACAGCGCGCCTTGACAGAAGGTAGATTGGAATAAAGGGTCTGCTTTTCGACATTCATTCCCAGAACGGAAAATTCCTCATCGCCACGGAAAAATCGTTCGACCCACTGATCTTGCTGTGTCCCGTTAAAATAAGTCCAGTCCATATCTTCCGGGTAACCGGGGAAACGCTCTTTTCTCCATACCTCGTCATAAGTTCCAAGTTTTGCCATCCGGACCGGGTTCATGATATCGAGCGTCCGAAACCCCGCTGGGTCGGGCGTATCCTCCTTCATGACAATGAGGTTGTCATGATCTTCAATGTTGGGCAGGGGCCAAGGCTCCTCCCATTTTTTCATCTTTTCAGTTGGGAAGCCTTTGCCGACAGGATTCACCTGAAAACCTTCACCGCCAAATGCGTTCTCCCATGTAATATCCATTTCGGTGAATGGCACAGGATAAGTATGCTTTGAACCATCCAGCCACTCTTTTTCCCAGAACCGGTCGCCGAAAACATTCAGGGTTTTGTTTATGGGGCCGAGGTGAACGCTGACGGAACTCATAGCCACCGGCAATCCCTCCGGAGCGAAACAACGTCCCATGACGATCAGCTCCCCACTCTTTTTCGGCATACAAATGTCGAGAATGCCTTCAGAGCCAAGCTCTTCGGCGACAAACTTCCACAGATCGACTTCAGGAAGGATGACCCCCGGGGAATTGAAGGAAAACATGCCAAGGGAACTTATCACAAAATAACAGTCCCCTCCATCCTCGTAAACCTTGTAAAGAATAGACAGGCCGTTGGGCTTAATTACTTTCATACTTTATAAGCTCTACATCTCGGAACTGAATACATGGTTTCTTAACTCCAGGCTGTCAACATCACCCTCCAGTTTTCTGATTACCGCCTGCATGATCGCCACTTCATTTTTCATGGCGTCCATTTTTTCATCTGCGGCGCTAAAATCAAACTCGTGGTTCAGGTTCAGGGTTAACCCGACTGCCAGGGTGAAAGCGAATTTGGCTCCTAAAAAGATATCCAATACTCCACTAACCTTCAGAGCGGCGGAGCCTCCCACAAAGAGGCTTCCGGCGGCTCCGATTGTGTAGCCGCTTGACCGGCCGAAGAATATGGAGGCGCCGGACCCGGCGGTCACAGAGCTGAAAGCTCCCATATTGAATCCGACCTGCCCGTTGGTGGTGGCGCTGTATTTGTCTGCGACTATATCTATCTTGCTCTGGGCGGAGATGGCGATTCCATAATCTTCCGGCTCCTGCCCGCTACCTGTCATATCTTCGCCGAAATCAAAATCCACGCTCTGGCCGCGCATCAGCGTTGATATTAACGGAGTTGAGGCAATAGATGCGTTTCCCGCCCTTATCTTGATCTTGTCGTGCGCTTTGAACAGATACGATTTATTGGCGGTGTGCAGGAACGACTTTGAATTTGCCGTCATTTCGACGGAATCAAGATCGAGTTTTTTATCAATATTCATGTCAAGTCCGCCTGACGCATATGTCACACTACCGCTCACCGCCGCGGCGGTGGGGCCGACATCCATCCGGTACCCTTTATGCGCCCGCATTCTGGCGTTCCCCGCTGTACCCAGTTCA
>JAJDBK010000005.1 GCA_029261405.1 Nitrospinaceae bacterium | reverse complement strand
TAAAGTCGGCCATTCCCTTCTTGCTCTGTACCTCCGTGATCGCCGCCGTCAACGTAGTTTTACCATGATCCACGTGACCGATGGTTCCTATGTTCACATGAGGTTTCGACCTGTCGAATTTCTCCTTTGCCATCTTTCTAGCTCACTTTCGTGTATAAGTTTAGCGCCATGTGGATAGACCCACAGTTACGCCACTGTCTCGGCTTGTTTGCCGCTGTATTTTGCTATTATCTCTTCAGAAACACTTTTCGGTGTCTCGTCGTAAAAACCAAACTGCATGGTATATGTCGCCCTGCCCTGGGACATGGAGCGAACATCCGTAGCGTACCCGAACATTCCGGCCAGCGGAACATGCGCCTTGATGACCTTCGCGTTACCGCGTTCGCTCATCTCTTGCACTTTACCGCGTCTGGAGTTCAAATCGCCCATGATATCACCCATATACTGTTCCGGCGTTACCACTTCCACATCCATTACCGGCTCTAACAATACCGGCTTTGCGGTTCTGCATCCGTTCTTGAAGGCCATAGACCCGGCCACCTTGAATGCCATCTCGGAAGAATCGACCTCATGGTATGAACCGTCATACATCGTAACCTTGATATCAACTACCGGGAAACCGGCAAGAACACCGGAGGACATCGACTCTTCAATACCTTTTTCTACAGAGTTGTGATACTCCTTCGGGATTACACCGCCGACAATCTTGTTTACGAATGTAAACCCGGCGCCTACTTCATTCGGCTCCAGAATTATCCAGACGTGACCAAATTGACCGCGACCTCCGCTCTGCCTTACGAACCTGCCCTCCGCCTTGACCTGCTCACGAATAGTCTCCCTGTAGGCTACCATCGGTTTTGATACGTCTGCGACAACACTGAATTCGCGTTTTAACCTGTCAACGATAATATCGAGGTGAAGCTCGCCCATCCCGGAAATGATGGTCTGCCCGGTCTCGTGATCTGTGGAAACCCTGAATGTGGGATCTTCCTTTACCAGCTTAATCAGGCCGTTGGAGAGTTTGTCCTGCTCCGCCTTTGTTTTCGGTTCAATGGCGACCGATATCACCGGTTCCGGAAAGGTCATCGACTCAAGTATGATCGGATTTTTATCCATGCAAAGAGTATCGCCTGTCGTTGTGTCTTTAAGACCCACGGCGGCGGCGATATCACCCGCCCTGGCTTCTTTTATGTCCTCACGTTTATTGGCGTGCATCCGGAGGATTCTGCCGACCCGCTCTTTTTTGTTTTTTGTGGAGTTGATAACGTATGTTCCAGACTGCAGGACACCAGAGTAGACCCGGAAAAACGCCAACTGCCCGACGAAAGGATCGGTAATGATTTTAAACGCCAGCGCGGAGAACGGCTCCTCATCTGAAGCCTCGCGTTTATCCTCCCCATCGGTATCGGGATTAATTCCGGTTATGGCCGGAACGTCGAGAGGGGACGGCATGTAATCGAGTACCGCGTCAAGCAGGGCCTGAACGCCTTTATTCTTGAATGCGGAACCGCAGAAGACCGGAATGATCTTCATGGAAATGACACCTTCACGAAGCGCTTTCCTGATTTCGTCCTCGGCAAGCGGTGTCCCCTCCAGGTATTTTTCCATCAGAGAGTCGTCAAGCTCCACCACAGCTTCGATCAGTTTTTCTCGATACTCCGCCGCCTGCTCTTTCAGGTTCTCCGGAATATCTTCGACGCTGAAAGTGGAACCGAGCTTGTCATCATCACTGTAGATGTTCGCTTTCATCGAAACCAGATCAACGACCCCAGTAAAGAGATCCTCGGATCCTATCGGCACATGCATGGCATGAGCGTTGTGACCAAGCCGATCCCGTATCTGGCCTACGACATCAAAAAAGTCGGCCCCGACACGATCCATTTTATTTACAAACGCTATTCGGGGAACCTTATATTTGTCAGCTTGCCTCCAGACCGTTTCGGACTGTGGCTCCACACCTCCGACAGCGCAGAAAACACCAACAGCTGAATCGAGAACCCTCAAGGAGCGCTCCACCTCCACTGTAAAATCGACGTGCCCGGGGGTGTCGATGATATTGATGGTATGTCTTTTCCATTCGCAGGTTGTCGCCGCCGAGGTAATGGTTATCCCGCGCTCCTGCTCCTGCTCCATATAATCCATAACGGCGGTCCCTTCATGGACCTCGCCGATTTTGTGCGTTATTCCAGTATAAAAGAGGACACGCTCCGTGGTCGTGGTTTTACCGGCGTCGATATGGGCCATGATGCCAATATTACGCACTTTATCGAGAGCTACTGTACGAGCCAATTTAGAGCTATCTCCTGATACTTTCAGCTTAAACAAATAAAGACCTCAAGCCACAACGGCTTTTCGGCCCAACTTTTGGTATTAAATTCCCTGTATAAACCCGAACACTTCCCCAAAAAGGAAAGTGTCTACCACCTGTAGTGTGAAAACGCTTTGTTGGCTTCGGCCATTTTGTGCGTATCTTCACGCTTCTTGACGGATTGACCTGACCTGTTGGCCGCATCCATCAATTCCATGGCCAGCCGGTTATGAAAACCGCGTTCTCCACGTTTTCTGGAACTCAAGATAATCCAGCGGATTGCCAGAGCGATTTTTCTGGCGGGCTTTACATCAATGGGTATCTGATATGTAGAACCACCAACCCTGCGGGATTTAACCTCCAGGGCCGGTTTGACGTTATCGATGGCCGCATTGAAGACCTCCATCGGGTCGTTACCGGTTTTCTTGGTGATTATATCGAAAGCCTGATAAACAAGTCTTTCGGCAAGACTTTTCTTTCCGTCTTTCATCACTACATTTATGAACCTGCTAACCAGGACACTGTTGAATTTGGGGTCCGGGTTGATCGTTCTTTTAGCTATTACTCGTCGTCTTGGCATTTTATGGTCAGCCTCCTATTTGGCCTTGGGCCGTTTGGCGCCATATTTTGATCGGCCCTGTTTTCTGCCATCGACGCCCAGAGTGTCGAGTGTGCCTCGAACTACATGGTACCGGACACCGGGAAGATCCTTGACCCTGCCGCCACGGATGAGAACTATAGAGTGCTCCTGCAGATTGTGTCCTTCGCCTGGAATGTAGGTGGTCACCTCGAATCCGTTGGTCAAACGCACCCTCGCAACCTTGCGTAAGGCCGAGTTCGGTTTTTTCGGCGTTGATGTGTAGACCCTGACGCATACACCACGTCTTTGCGGGCAACTCGTCAATGCGGGGCACTTGGTCTTTTTAATGATCCGCTTGCGCCCTTTTCTGACCAGCTGATTAATAGTTGGCAACTAACCTTCTCCCAGTGAACCTGCGCGATAAAACACGCCAATATTCGAATAAAAGGTGACCGATAGTCAAAAGTATTCAGCCACCACAATTTTCACAAAAAGGGAGTTTAGATCATCGGCAAGATGAGTGTCAACAGTTTTTGTTAACTAACCCCGATTATTCAGCGCAGGAACCTTTAACCCGGGGTGGTGGCGCCACTCAGAGCATGTTTACCGGGTCCATGTCCACAGTGACGGTTATCCCACCCTGGCGCCGTCCGTTTAAAATCTCCGCGAGGTCGAGAAACCGTCTTACCCCCGCCGCAAGGACCCTGTGATTCGACGCTTTAAAAAGCGCGTTCCATCTATATCTGTTTCTAACCTTGAAAACGCTCGCCTCCGCAGGGCCAAGCCCCACAAGACCTTCCGTCTCTCTTACGGCCCTCAGGAGCGCTCGTTGCGCTATTTCGGCGAAGGCCTCCCCTTGCGCCCTGGTAGGCGCCGAAATCCTCATCAGGGCAAGACGTACGAAAGGTGGATAGAGGGCCATCTCTCTCAAGAGTATCTCCTGTTCATAAAACCGGGCGAAATCGTGACCGGCGGCGCTCTGTAAGGAATGGTGGAAAAAGTTGACCGCTTGTACAATAACGGTCCCGGGGCGCTCGCCTCGCCCCGCCCGACCCGCCACTTGAGTTATCACCTGAAAGGTTCTCTCTCCAGCGCGAAAATCGGGTACGCCTAACCCTTCGTCGGCGCTCACAGCTCCCACCAGTGTCACGTTGGGGAAATCGTGACCTTTTGCCACCATCTGTGTGCCGATCAGGATATCTACGTCAAGATTCGCCATCGACCGCAGGATCGTCGATCCTGACCCCCGTTTTGTAGTCGAATCGCGATCCATCCTGGCCAGCCTGGCCCCCGGAAAGAGAGTGGCTATCTCCAGCTCAATCTTCTCGGATCCGGCGCCGCCCATAAAAATTTCGCTCGACTTGCAATCGGGGCAATATTCCGGGGATAGCGTATCGAATCCGCAGGTATGACATCGAAGCCTCTTCTCCGATTTATGGAAGACAAGGTTCAAAGAGCAGTTGGGACACTCGAAGACATGACCGCAACGGGAACATTGCAAAAACCGGGCGGCTCCACGGCGATTTATAAACAGAAGGGATTGTTCACCCTCGTCGAGCCTCTTTGCAAGCTCCGCCCGTAACTCCTCTCCGACGCTCGCAGGAACCTCGGGGCGGATCAGACTCACCTTCGGCAGAGGGCGTTTGTCGATCCTCTCTTTAAGTTCACTCAACCTGTACTTGCCCGACAAGGCGTTGTAATAGCTCTCCATCGACGGGGTCGCCGATCCCAGAACTACCGGAATTTTCTCCATAAAAGCCCGTTTTATTGCCACATCCCGCCCGTTGTATCTCGGCTGAGAGTCTTGTTTATAAGATGGGTCGTGCTCTTCATCCACTATTATCAGTCCGAGCTTTTCCAAGGGAGCGTAGACAGCCGAACGGGCGCCAACCACCAGTTGTGCAACCCCGTTCAAACAAGCCTCCCATGCAAAATACCTTTCTCTGGGTGTCATGTCTGAATGAATAGCCACCGGCCTGAAACCAAATCTTCGGGTCATACGAGTAACCAACGCATCTGCCAGAGCCGTCTCCGGCGCCAGGATCAAGACCTGCAAACCGGCGGCGAGCGCCCGTGAGGCGAGGTGAGCGTAAACCTCGGTTTTTCCAGAGCCTGTGATCCCGTGAATCAGGTGTGGCGCAAACAAACCTTTCCCAAGATCATGGGCCACACGGCTAAATACCCGCTCCTGTTCAGCGGTTAAAGGAACCAGCCCGTCGCACAAAGGCGCCTCTTCGGCTACAGCCCGCTTCTTCCGACGTATAGTGACCTTCCTTGCCGACCGGGATTGAACAACAAACTCCTTTACAGAAGAGGTTCTTAAAAGTTTCGTCAAAGCGGTTCGGTTCAAACCAAGATCTTTTGTCAACTGGTCGAATCGCCTTTGGCCCCCCTTCTCCGCCAACACAGAGTAGAGTAGCGCATCACCCTCCCTCTCAGGCGAAGGGGGGACGGCGCCTGGTCTGAATCTCAGGAGAGTGTCGATTTTTATGTCGTCTCTGGGGAGGATCGTAGCGAGCACCTCACCCGGACTGGCGAAGTAGTGATTCGCAGTCCACAACGTAAGATCTATCAATTCAGGCGAAGCGACTATCGAATCATCCACAACTTCAATAATCGGTTTGGTCTTTACCTCCGAGCTACTCACCCTGCGAGCCACAAGCCCTATAATGACCCTCGATCCGAACGGAACGACCACCCGCATCCCCGGTATTGCCGTGTCAAACATGGTTTCGGGAACCGAGTATGTGAACAAACCCTGGACAGGCCCCGGCGCCATCACCTTGGCGAAAGGTAATCCAGCAAAATTATTTCCCGTATAAACCACAGTTAACCCATCACCTGCAACGTTTGAAAATTTAAAAAGAATGCCATTATACAAACTGAGGAAGTCTGCTATATAATTAGCCCGAAGAATTATCGATTTTCATATTTTATAAGGGTAACGCATGTCGTTTAGCGCATGGCTAGAGTGTTTCAACCCAAGTTGCAAAAAGAAGTTTAACCTTTCAGACATAGTCTACAACTGCGACGATTGTGGTTCCCTGTTGCAGGTCTCCCACGATTACGACGAACTGGCCAAAACATCCGCAGGTCAATGGATGCGAAAGTTCGACGAACGTAAACAACGGAATCGCTGGCCGTTCGGGTCGGGTGTATGGCGCTTGAAAGAGTGGGTCAACCCGCTGATGGACGACGACAACATCGTCTCCATGTACGAGGGGGAGTCGAACCTTTTCTGGGCCGAACGGTTAGGGCGGGAAATCGGCGCGCCGAACCTTTGGATAAAACTGTGCGGGAACAGCCATACCGGGTCGTTCAAGGATCTGGGCATGACGGTGCTTGTCTCGATGGTAAAGCAGATGATCGCCCAAGGGAAGGATATACGCGCGGTGGCCTGCGCCTCTACCGGAGATACGTCAGCCTCCCTGGCGGCTTATTGCGCCTCCGCCGGAATCAAATCGATTGTTTTCCTGCCGAAAGGAAAAGTCTCCAACGAACAGCTTATTCAACCTATCGCAAACGGGTCTGTGGTTATATCGCTCGACACCGATTTCGACGGGTGCATGAAGATTGTGCAGGAAGTGGCCAAGGATAGCTCCATCTACCTGGCTAACTCGAAAAACTCTCTCAGAATCGAAGGCCAGAAAACCGTCGCCATCGAAATGACACAACAGTTCGACTGGGAAGCGCCTGACGTTGTTGTTATTCCGGGCGGCAACCTTGGTAACCTGGCGGCTCTCGGGAAAGGTTTTCTACTGCTGGAGAAGACCGGGATAATCAACAAGAGACCAAGAATCGTCTGCGCCCAGACGAAGATGGCCAACCCCCTCTACAGATATTATAAACAGGGCTTTACGAACTACGAACCGGTTAAAGCCAAAACAACTTACGCCTCCGCCATTCAGATCGGTGACCCGGTTTCCCTTGAAAAAGCGGTGGCGATGCTGAGGGAATTCAACGGCATTGTCGAGCAGGCCACCGAACAGGAGCTCGTTAACGCTTGCGCTTTAGGCGACAGGGCGGGTCTTTACACATGCCCCCATACCGGGGTGGCGCTGGCGGTTCTCTTTAAACTGGTAAAGCAGGGTGTTATCGAGTCGCATGAAAAAGTAGTGGTAATCTCCACAGCTCACGGACTCAAGTTTTCAAACTTCAAACTAAAATATCACGAGAGCACACTACCCGACATCGACTGCAAACATTCAAATCTACCGATCAGCCTGCCGCCGAATATCGATCTTGTGAAAAAGGCGCTGGACGATAAGCTGAAGTAGAAGCGAAGCTACATCTTTCCCAGTCTGGCCCGCGCGTATTTCTTCGCCGTCAGGGCGTTTGACTTCAGAAACTCGCCTACTTCAGGATGATCGACCGAGGCTCCAATGATTGCGTCGAGGGATCGAATCAACTCTTTCATAACATCCCGTGATTTTATCTTGTCAAACGAACTCGACGAATTTATCGGGTCATCAAGGTCAATCCCGGAAAGATCCATAATTTTCTGAATTTCATAATCAAGATCGAACTTTTCCCGGCTTGGAACTTTTACGACAACAATTTTCGATGCGCTCTGTTCACCAGACGATTGCGACACTTTTACTACATCAGGTTTTCTCGACGCCAGTTTGGAAAGAGCTTCTGTCTGTTTGTTTATGGCAGTGACAATCTTGCTGTTGGAGCTTTCAATCGAATTCGCCAGAGAGTCGAGCCTCTTCTCCATTCCGGGAGCGCCCAGAGTGGCCGAACCCGTGGTCACAACCTTTGCAGGGGCGGGCGTGGGCGCCGGAGCGGGGGCCGAGACCACTTTGATTATCGGCTGAACCTCTTCCGGCTCAGGTGTTGACAACCCTACCATCAGGGCGACAGGTTCATAAAGATCGATGACTACAAGTACCAGTAAAGCGGCTACCGGGGCGGAAAACGTTATAGTCAGAAACAGTTTTATATACGAAAACCGCTCTTTCTTGTGAGGCCCGGAAAGGTCATGTTCGTCGTATGAGCGGGCGTCATACGGGATATCGAGATCCTCTTCGTTCAGGCGCAATGTACGTTGACTCAACTTTTGTCGTTGTTCCGCTTCGCTCAAGGTGTAGAATCCAAATATTTATTTTCGACAAGTATACAGTAACCAATGACAGTTTCAAACGTTTCGGCCCTTTTGACCATACTCTTTGCCCTTCAGGCCGGTTCCCCCACAGACCTTGCCCGTCATGGAACCGCAACGGCGTATGTAAAGAAGGTATTCGATGGCGACACCATCCTGGCGGTCATAAAGGGGAAGAAACGAAAAGTGCGACTACTCGGTATAGACACACCGGAAAAGGATGGGCCTTATACGCGAGAGGAGCCTTTCGGCAAAGAAGCGACCCGAAGAGCGGTACGGCTGGTCGAAGAAAAAACAGTAACCCTTGTCTTCGGGGAAAAACGAAAAAAGGACAGATTTGGGCGACTGCTGGCGTATGTACTACTCCCCAACGGAAAATCACTGAACGAAATCTTGCTGAACGAAGGGTTAGCGGAGGTCTACAGAAACGGGAAACACCCTCTAAAAAAGAGATACCGGCAAATCGCCAAAGAAGCGCAAAAGAGATGCAAAGGATTGTGGCGACTAAAAAAACCGTGCGCAAACAGATAGGCGCATTAGTCTCTATAGCCCAGCCACTTCTTAATCACCAGCAATGGAACCGGAGGCAGGTGGCGTAGTCACCGCTACCGGAGCAAGGGCAATCAGACCCACGAATCCCAGCGGCAGCGTTAATCGCCGGGGCCGCGCCACTGGCCCTGCCACTATTTGTAGTCTTCTTTTTTAATGGCGAACTGGATCATCTTTCTGTTGATGGTTCGCATGTTAACGCCCGCTTGTTGGGCTGTCTGACCTATGTTGCCTTTGTTGGCCCTGATCGCTTCGATCAGGTATTTTTTTTCGGCCAGTTCGGCGGCCTCTTTCAGTGTTCCCTCTTCGGCCACCTGACCCGGCGCCGATCCTTCTGAATGGAGGTCGTGGATATCGATCCTCATGACTATTGGCCCTTTATTCAGGATCACGGCGCGTTCCACCAGGTTTCTTAATTCACGGACGTTACCCGGCCAGCGATAATGTTTCATGGTCTCCATGACCTGGGCGGAAAACCCGGTGAAATTTTTTCCGATATCCCTGGCGAATTTTTCGAGGTAGTGGACGGCCAGCGGTTCGATATCCTCTCTGCGTTCGTGGAGAGAAGGAATGGTGATCGGTACGACGTTTACCCGGTAGTAGAGGTCTTCCCGGAACCTGCCATCCCTCACCGCTTCGAGCAGATCGACGTTGGTGGCGCATATTATGCGGACATCCACCTTGATCGTCTCCATACCTCCAACCCTTGTGACCTCTCCCTCCTGCAAGGCGCGCAGGATTTTCACCTGCATGGCCGGGGAGATATCGCCGATTTCGTCGAGAAACAGAACTCCTCCGTGGGCAAGTTCGAACCTGCCGATCCGCCTCTTGTCGGCCCCGGTGAACGCCCCCTTCTCATGACCGAACAGTTCCGTCTCTAACAGGGTGTCGGACAAGGCGCCACAATTCACCGCCACGAATTTTTTCGTAGATCTGCGGGAGACACGATGTATGGCTCTTGCCACAAGCTCTTTACCCGACCCGGTCTCGCCGTAGATCAGCACCGTCGAATCGGTTGGCGCCACAGATTCCATCAGCTCGAAGACCGGTTTCATGGCTTTGTCACGGCTGATGATCTCCGAGAACTCCTCGGCGGCGGAGATTTCATTTTTGAGCCCGGTGACATCCCGAACTATTTCGACGATAAATTCCACATGTCCATTATTGTCGGTAAGGGGAAATGCGGATATCTCTTTTACTTTTGTCCGCTGTCTGTCATCGGTTTCACGGAAAGTATGGAAAGCCGGCAGACCCGATTTTAGTACCTGTTCAATAATACAAAAGGAGCATTGCCGTTCGGAGTTATAAAATTCCTCGAAACATTTTTGGCCTTTACCCACCACCTGGTCGAGCGGTTTGCCGATGGCTTCGAGTCCGGCTTTGTTGGCGTAGACCAGGGTATAACTCCGATCAATAATCTTGATCGAATCCCTGATTCCATCCAGAACACCGCCGAAAAACTCTACATCCAGCGCCCCGGAATAACCACCATCCGACACATGAAAGTCCATTATCCGTCCTTTACCGTCCGATAATTACCTTTAACGCCATATATTCTCATACTTTTACACGATTATCGCAAAGTAAGGGGAATTATGGTTAAAACTCTCTTTGTTGTATGATAACGATGTTTTTATACAAATGGAGAGTCGCATGGCAAGAAGAGCCACTATCGACCGGAAAACCGGCGAAACAGATATCAGCGTAACAGTCAATCTGGACGGCGAAGGTAAAAGCGTTGTGGGCAATGGTGTCCCCTTCTTCGATCATATGCTCGATCAACTGGGCAAACACTCGCTGATTGATCTTGATATCCGATACAAAGGTGACACAGAGATAGACGCGCACCATACCGTTGAGGATGTGGGGCTTGCGCTGGGACAAGCCTTGTCGAAGGCGTGGGGTGACAAGAAAGGGATGACCAGATACGGCTTCTCATCCATACCGATGAACGAAGCGCTGGCGGAAGTCAGTCTCGATGTCTCATCGCGCCCATTCTGCGTCTTTACCGCCGACCTTCCGAGAGACAAGGTGGGAGAGTTTGACGTGGAACTCGCAGAGGAATTCATCCGGGCGTTGTGCAACTCAGCCGGACTTACCGCCCATGTCACACTGAAACGAGGCGGTAACCTGCATCACTGCCTTGAAGCGATATTCAAAGCGCTGGCAAGAGCGTTGGGGCAGGCGGTCTCCCTCGATCCGAGGTTGGCGGGATCGGTCCCCTCCACCAAAGGAATATTGTAGGAGAAAACCTTTTGATAATTGTCGATTACGATATTGGTAACCTGCGATCTGTGCAAAAAGGATTCGAGAAAGTCGGTGTCCCCGCCATCGTATCAGGAGACCCGGAAGTGATATCGAATGCGCGGGCGTTAACACTACCCGGTGTCGGAGCCTTTGCCGAATGTATGGATAATCTCGAAAAGTATGGTCTTACGCAAGTGGTGAAAGATTTCATAGGTTCGGGCAGACCTTTTCTCGGAATATGCGTCGGGTACCAGATGCTCTTTGAAGAGAGCGAGGAGTTCGGAAACAGAGCCGGGCTGGGTGTCATCAAGGGCAAATGCGCCCGTTTCGGTTTCAATCCGGGTAACGGCCTGAAGATACCACATATGGGCTGGAACCAGATCAGCATGAAAAACAGCGGCAAACTTTTCAATGGAATTGAGGATAAAACCGACTTTTATTTTGTCCACTCCTACTACCCGGTTCCTGAAGAGGAAGGAATCGTTACAGCCACCACTGAATATGGCGGGGAGGTCTTTGCCGCTTCGATAGAACATGGTTCCGTATTCGCCACACAGTTTCACCCGGAGAAGAGCCAGCGTGTTGGCCTGATGGTTCTTGAAAACTTCGCCAGGGTAGCCTCGCTCTAAAGATAACAATGAAAAAGAAGTTCAAACCGGTGGTAAACAAGATTGCGGAACTGGCATTTGTCTCGCTTGCCAGGTTCCGCCGTCTCTTCGGCAGAAGAGTCTCCATGGTCGTCGGAACGTTTATCGGTTCCCTTCTTTACCTTGCCACCATCGCAAACAGAAAAAGGTATGCCGAGACCCTCGACTCGATGAGGCTGATGTCCCCCTCCGAAGACGACAAGGAATTAAAACGAACCCTCTACAAGGTATGCAGGCATTTTGGCAGGTTTGTCATGGAGGGTTTCGGGTTTCCCCTGCTTGACAAGGAAAAGATCGACAAGCTTGTCACAATCGAAGGCATGGAGTTTCTGGATAAAGCGTTGGAAAAGAAAAAAGGCGTAGTGCTGGCGACAGCCCATTTTGGTCATTTTGAGCTTGCCTTGGCCGCCCTCGCCATACTTGGAACGCCGGTATGGTTCGTAATACGGACGGTGGACAGCCCGGTTCTCGACCGGCTCATCGACTCTTTCCGCAGTTCGACAGGCGTTAAAAACATGAAAAAAGAGAACGCCGCCAGGAACATCATCAAGCGGTTGCGCGAGGGGAGCGCAGTTGCCGTAAATATCGACCAGAACGCCGCGTTCAATCATGTCTTTGTCCCTTTTTTTGGAAAGCTGGCGGCGACGTTCACCACGCCCGCCATCATGGGTATACGGACCGGAGCCACGGTTCTACCCCTGCTCTCTTTCAGGGACGATCTTACTGACAGCTATAAAGTCCGCATCTATCCCCCGGTAGAACCACCCTTGACCGGAGACAGAAAAGCGGACGCAAGATTCATGACCATGGAGTTGAACAAAATCCTGGAAAACGCGATCAGGGAGGCGCCGGAGCAGTGGCTCTGGATACACAGGCGATGGAAAACCAGACCGAACCGTGAAGATCTCACAGCCCATGATCGTGACATGAAAATTATAAACACCCATTTTCATCGGAATCTTGTGACATCATGAATACGTTGAAATTTAATAAGGGCATCCTCATAAGAACGCCCAACTGGCTCGGCGACTGTATTATGGCCCTGCCGATGATAAGCGGCCTCGCCAAACAGTTCCCGGAAACGAGGATCGATATTCTGGCAAGAAGACCTCTGGCGGATCTGGGGTTTCTCCTGCCGGAAGTTTCCAACACATACATTTTGAGAAGATGGCGCACTCCAGCAACCCACAGCGGAGAGTTAATAGACTACCGGCAATACGACACGGCCCTTATTCTACCCAACTCCTTCAGGACAGCTTTCTCCCTCTGGAAAAAAGATATCAGGCGGACTGTGGGATATACGGGAGATTTCCGATCCCTGTTCCTTACCGATCCGGTTTTACGGCCTCCCAAAAACGCTATGAACCAGACCAACTATTTCGCCAACCTTGCGGTCACCGCCTTCCCCGGCCTTACTACGGCTCCTCCGGTGTTTGATATCCCGAAAGATGCCCACCGAAGAGCGGAAGGTTTTTTCTGGGGAATCAAAGGCCCGGTAATAGGTATAGGGTTCGGCGCCAATTACGGCTCGGCGAAGACGTGGGCGCCAGAAAGGTTCGCGAAACTTATCGACCGTCTCAGCGAAAATGCGGTTGTAGCCCTGTTCGGCGCGGAATCGGATAAGCGGATCGAAAGAGAAACTGTAAAATTGTGTCATTCCTCCCCCCTTTCGCTAGTGGGAAAAACAACCATACCAGAGCTTTCAGCCGCCCTTTCACGACTGACCCTTTACATAAGCAATGATACCGGCCCCATGCATATCGCCGCCATGGTAAACACTCCGGTCATCGCCCTATTTGGACCGACATCGGCAAGGGAAACCGCTCCTTCCGGGGATAACGTCACGGTAATATCCCATGCCACAGATTGCGCTCCTTGCTGGCAAAGAACCTGCCCCACCGATCACAGATGCATGAAGTCGATTACAGTCGATGAAGTATACAACAAAGCTATGGAGCTACAGGAGCGGTACAAAAAGAGAGCTAACGAATAGTCGGTGTATCCCCGATAATTCATGAAGGTTACAGCGAAGGGAGTGTGTGCCCCGCCACTGGCCTTGCCACTCGAAGGCCGCCCCGTCGGGGCCGCCTGAACAAACGCAAACAGTCATGCGGTGCGCCAGTTAATACCTCTGATTGTACCTGGGATAGTGGCGCCTGTTATTCTTAGGGTTTTGTTATCCAGACGTAACGACGCTCTTCGCAATCTTGTCGGGGCGAAAAGTGGGTCTCGTCTGGGCAGTCAGTCTGGGATTTCGCACATCGCCAGGCCCGTTGCAGTCGTTGGCTTTCGACGCTCCCAACCATCTGATATCAGAGTTCCCGTTGGTATTGATACCTGTATTTGCAGTCCCGCTTCTATTCCCGCTCCATCTGGCTACGCTCTGGTGTCTTGGTAAAAGAGGCTAACTCGACGCTGTTCCGTGCACCATAGAACGTGCAAGGGTGATTATTCCATTCTTCAATAGATCAACTATATAGCTGTTTACTTAATAATTTCAATAAGTTAAATCATTGAACTAACAGCCTCAATCGTGTCAACAGAATCGTATTTCCTCTGGAATGGTCTGTAAAAAAAACAGGCATGACAATTGCTTCTGCGCCACCTGAATCTTAATAACCATTTACACAGGAATACAGAATGTTAAAAAAATTGGCGATGGCAGTGTCGCTCATGATTCTCTCAACGTTATCCGCACAAAGCGCAACATTTACTTTCACCGCCATCCCGGACGAAGATGAAACCCGTTTGCGAAGCAGGTTCGACAAGGTCGCCCACTATCTGGCCGAAAAACTGAATATCGAAGTCAAGTTTGTCCCGGTAAAATCGTACGCCGCCGCAGTCACAGCGTTTCGGAACAATCAGGTTCAGCTTGCATGGTTTGGCGGTCTTTCCGGTGTGAGAGCGCGTAGTCTGTCGCCCGGTTCAGAGGCTATCGCCCAGGGATATGAAGACCAGTTTTTTGTAACTTATTTTATCGCCAACGCAAAGACAGGTATTACAGCGTCGGATGAACTTCCGGAGGCTATCGCCGGAAAAACCTTTACGTTCGGCTCGAAAGGCTCCACATCGGGTCGGTTGATGCCGGAATTTCATATCCGCAACCGTTTTGGCAAATCGCCGGAGGAGGTCTTTTCACGGGTCGGTTTTTCTGGCGATCACTCCCGGACATTGGCTCTTGTCCAGTCTGGCGCTTACGATGTCGGCGCTCTGAATTTCAAGGTATGGGAGAACGAGAAGAAAGCTGGCAAGATCGACGAATCGAAAGTGGCGATCATCTGGAAAACGCCGACGTACCCCGATTACCAGTGGAGCATTCGTGGTGATGTGGAGAAAACCTGGGGCGCCGGTTTTAAGGAAAAAGTTCAGAAGGCTCTGCTCGACATGAACGATGCGGACCTGCTGGCTTCTTTTCCCAGGAAAAGTTTTGTACCGGCAAAGAACAGCGATTATCAGCCGATCCTTGATGTCGGTAAATCTATTGGCCTTCTGGATTAAGGGGGATTGATGAATTTCATCGTAAGTTTATTGATTTCCGTCCTGGTAATAAGCATAGACGCTGTTCCGGCGTTTGCGGGTAAAACCGTTTGGGAGAATGGTGAATCCAGCCTCGATATTTTTGGTGATCTTCGTTTCAGGGCGGAGAATGACAGCGACGACCAGAAGGATAAGGATCGCACACGGGAACGTGTTCGCGCCCGGTTCGGCTCGACGTATAAGGCCAACGAGATGGTCTCCGCCGGTTTCCGGTTGTCCACGGGTAGCGATTCCTTGCAATCGCCCCACCAGACGCTCGACCTTTATAACGGTTACGACACCAATGGAGATTTCGGTCTGGATCGCGCTTTTATCAAGGTGAAACTAGATGGTCTTGCAATTACCGCTGGTAAAACCGGGTTTGTTGGTTATGACCCTGCTGAGCTTGTCATGGATGGCGACATTCAGCCGGAAGGTATTTCGGCTAAATACAATGGATCGGCGGGTGACATCAATGTGTGGCTCGGTTTTGCTCATTATCTGTTGAACGAAGCGAGTTGGGGTGAAGACGATACGGCTCTTTTCTATCAGGCCGGAATGAAGGCCGGAGAGGGTCTGAAATTTACCGGAGCGATAAGCGGTATCACCTTTACCGACTCTGACGAAAACAACCCGGACAAGGCGGGCATACCGGGGAAATCGTACAGTGTCATGCACCTGATGGGCGAAATCACGGCGACCGACGTTGAGTATAAACCGACGTTGGGTATCGGCTATGCCAACGCCAACATTGATGAGAGCGTTATCGGCGCAGGCTCAGACTCAGCTGATAAAAACGGTCTGGTGATCTATCTGAAAGGAACTTTCGGTAAGATCGGGCTGAGAGCTTATTACTGGGATCTGGGTTATGCGTCAGCTTCGGCGCTGGGGAGTCTGGCGCCGGATAACTTTCCGTTCTCATCGAACTTTACCGGCTACCATTTGCAGATGGACTACAAACTGTTCGACGCTATTGGAATGGACCTTCGGTACTACAACCAGACAACGAAGAACGAAGAGATCACGGTATTTAATAGCGATGTAGCGATGCAGGGCCCGAGAAACAGATCACGGGTGCAACTGAACCTTAACGTGAAGTTTTAGTTTCATTCGAGCTTTCCTGCAAGGATGCCATCGACCTTGCAGGAGAGCCGGATGGGTTTGTTCCGGCTCTTTTGAAAATCAACCTGTATTCGTGAGAGGAAGTACGGAGCGGTGTTGTTGTCTGGCATGCCACAGATCCCAATCACGCTGAAGATTTAACCAGAACTCGGGACCGGTCTGAAACGCTTCACCAAAGGCGATTGAGGAATCGGCACTGACACCTCGTTTCCCGTTTACGATCTCGTTAAGACGCGCATACGGCCAGCTCAGATGTTTCGCAAAAGCAACCTGCGTCACCTTCATTGGCTCCAGAAACTCTTTGAGTAACATCTCGCCGGGATGGGTTGGTGGTCTTTTTGTTGGTATCATTAATCTTCTCCTAATGGTAGTCGATGATTTCGACATCAAAAGCATCGTCTCCCTGCCAGACAAAAATAATTCACCTCTTTTCGTTTTAACCCTATCAGCGATCCGAATCGACCATCTCACTGTCCGGGATTAAGGTGCAGTACTGGTTTTGCCAGCCAACTACTATTAGTAATTTCCCACATATTTCAGTGAAATATAGAGCGAATATACTATTTCTTAAAGAACACTGACTTCTTTTTTATATAAGACTTTTTATCCATCAATGGAAATACCTGAAACAATTTTGACATCATAACCTTTATTTTTTATTACATTGCCAAGATTGCGAAGGTTTTCAATATCAGCATCATATTGTCCTAGTGAGAGTAGCTCTATCCCAATGGTCGTAATAGAATAGGCAGGAATATCAAATCTCATTGGAGCATCGCATGAAACAATCAAGCCATGACCATTACATCTAATTAGAACTGGCCCTGAAACTGGCTCATTTGCTCCAACAGAGAACTGCAATAAATCCCTATACTGTATAATTCCATATTCATCAAGTTTAAGAAAAGCACTGGTATCCAATCCCTTTTTTTCTAAGAACTCTTTATCGACATATATATAGTTTTCAATAATAATACTCCCCAGTTTCTCAATTATCTCCGCTTCATTGGTAGTAAGCTTCGACAGCAGGTCAAGTGTTCTCAATGAGAAACTACCAGGTGTATGCACCTCACCAGCAAGAATTCTCCCCCATAGAGATTGCATTTTATCCGATGAGATTAATTCAGCATGATTCCGCCATCGCAGGAACCAATCTGAATCAATAGGCTCCTCAGATGCGTCTCCTTTAAAACTGTCTGAGTCTATTTCGGATTCCGCACGATGAAAAATGTGAAATAAATTCATAAATCGTTCAGCGTCACGAAGAAAAGAGAAGTTTCTTATTGCTTGAATGCCACTATGGCCATCTGGTTCTACGTTTGTGCTGACAATATTGTAAAGCTGTCCATTTTCATCAATACCCTTTTTCCCCTCTTTAACGGCATTAATATCATCCTCTGTTTTGGCCATTAATAAGGTATCTACCCTCTTGGCTTTAGATTCAGCAAGCATGACACGTTTTGTTTGCATAGGTTCGAGCAGACCAATCCCGCTTTTTTCAATGGTCCCCCAAAATTTGGCAAAGAAAGTTTCTTTTGATCCCATCGTCCCCTCACGAAAACAAGTAGTGTCAATAATAACCATTAAATACCATAGGGTATAATAGTAACACTATAGCTGGATTTAGTCAGTGTCAGAACTCCGATTCTTCGAACCGGAAAAAACCTTTCGGGAAGCTGTTATTTTCATTAACAGTTAGCCACGTTATTTTTGCACTGCCACCTGTGCCTGACGCTGTTACCGACGATACGTTTCCGCCACCCGCCACTATCGGGTCGAAAACAATATCCGTGCGCCCGGAATCCCCCTTATACGATATCTCTGTCAGCCGGTCTGAATAGACAAGCTCAACTGGTGGGGAGCTGGAAGTGATCGTTCGCTCTCCACTCTTCAATATCCGCGCCGAAACGATACCGAGCAACTGCGGAGGAACACCTGTCACCAGAGTCGCCAGCAACGCCCGATGTATCGTGAAACCGTAGATCGAAACGGTATCCGATTCCGCCCCGAAAAACTCCTCACGAACGCCAGTAGCCGGATCGACATAAACAACATAGCCCGCTCCACCAGCCACTGCAAGCTGTGAGCCGCCGCCATCTTTCACGATCTGTAACCTGTAGCTCTCCCCAGAAACAGCCAGTAGCAGAGTAGCAGTGACAGAACCATCACGACCCTCGAATCTCAAGTCACCCACAGCGGAGAATGAAGTGGATTCGCCCGATTTGAGAGACTCAATCTCCATGAGCGCTTTGCGGGTGTCGTACCGCATCGAAAGACACGACGCAAAGATAAAACAAACAACCAGAAAAAGGAGTTGAAAAAACTTCCGTTCAGCTATGGGGCCTACTCCCGGTCGAGCTGTTTTTTCGTATCGGACAGCTTTTTAATAACGGTCTCCCTCGGCAGGGTGGAGCCGTCCGATGGATCGGCGTCGAGAGAGCGTTGGTAAGCGTCTATCGCCATGTCACGTTCACCTCTGGCAAGAAAAATATCCCCCAGATGTTCAAGTACGGTCGGATCGGGAGGAATAGCCCTGATAGCTTCCTGAGTCTGCTGAAGAGCTTCATCGAGTCGGCCCTGACGATAGTATATCCAGCCGAGCGAGTCCTTAAAGTATCCGTTGTCCGGCTCCAGGCTGATCGCTTTCATCAGGTACTCTTCGGCGCCGTCAAGTTTGATGTTCCGCTCCGCGTAAAGGTAACCGAGATAGTTCAGCGCGTCGGCGTGGTTCGGATCGAGTTCAATCACCCTCTTCATTGCGGCGATACACTCCTCATATTTTTTCAGCTTTTCATACACAACGCCGAGGTGGAAATAGTATTTTCCGTTACTCGGGGTAAGTTCGATCGAGCGGGAGAATTCCGTGGCGGCCTCGTCGTACCTGCGCATGTTTGTGAGCAGTCTGCCCGCAAAATATCTGATTTCAGAATCGGACGGGTTGACCTCAAGAGCCTTATAAACGTAGTGCAGACTCTTCTCGGTCGAACCGCTACTCTCATAAAGGTCAGAAATCTTCAGATAGATCTCCTTCTCGTCAACGGGATGTTCCCCTGCAAGCAACGATTCCCATACCTTTATCGCTTCGCCAGGCATGTTCATCGCCTCGAAGATCGAAGCTATGTAATAGACAACCTGATTATTCTCAGGCTGGCTCGCCCGTACAAGCTGAAGCTGGGTCAGCGCTTTCTCGTACTCCTCCTTGCGCCCCGTAACCTGCGCTTGACGAAGGTGGGTCAGGCCAAGTTTGAAGTTGAGCTCAACATCATCCCGCCGTTGTTCGACAAGGTCCTCGAATTCGTCAATGGCCTTTTCGTAAGATTCGAGCTGGATATAAGTGTCCGCAAGCCGTTTGCGCATCGCCTGATCGGACGGGTTGAGTTCGAGATATTTGTTGTAAGTCTCCACCGCCTTGTCGAGCTTGTTATCAAGCCGGTAGACAGCGGCCAGCCCTTCATGCCCCTTGGAGAACATCGGGAACCTGCCTATCAGGCGGATGAAAATCTTTTCGGCGTCGTCATACTTCTTCAGTTTCCCCATCGCTTTGCCAGCGTAATAATAACCGAGTGGATCATCGGGGAACTTCGTTGTATAACTGTCGAGAACCGAAAGAGCGTCATCGTATAGTTCCGCCTGAAAATAGGCCACAGCGAGGTATATCCACGCTTCTCGCCGCTCCGGCTTAAGCTCTGTGACTCTGGAAAAATTCCTGATCGCCTCATCCCGCTGTTCAAGGCTGGAATGGATTCCGCCAAGGGTCATAAGCAAAGAGACGTTATCCGGCGATACCGCCACACCTTTTAACGCCATCTCCTTTGCCTGGGTGACTTTCCCCATACGAAGCAGGAGACCTGCGGTCCGCTCATACGCCTGAACCAGGTTTTCATCCCTCACGGTTGCAAGCCGGTACTGATCCACAGCCTCCAGGTACTCTCCCTTCCGCTCGAAGATCAACGCCTTCAAATAGTTGTAATATCCTTGGGAACTGTCCGCCTCCAGCTCTTCGATGGTACTTTGCAGGGCTACGGCCTTTGGAGGCGCCATGGACCGGTCGGGTCCCTTGACGGTAGTGGCGCAGGAGGTCAACACAGATAGTGTTAGAAGAAGTGTGATAAACTTGAATATATCCACCCGGCGGAATCCCGGGTCGGCAAAGTGTGGCAAAACCATCTCCAACAGCGTGTAAATATTACGGTACAAACTCATTACTTCTCAATTACCGATAAAACTACAACGATCTTTCAAACGTCACAGTAGCCTGTCGGACCCGGGATGTTAACGAGCTGTCCGGTTTTTCTCTGTTCTAGCGCTCTTCAGCATAACCCGTTTAAAGGTTGAGCGCAATTCAGAATCTTCCACTCCCGCCACCGCATCATCCACTCGTTTCAACTCATCCTCCGATAGCGCGGCCCCAGGAGCATCCACCTTTTCTGGCGCAACACTCGCGGCCCACATTCGGTGTACTATCCTGACAGTATCGATCACCTCTTTTCCGAGCGATCCGTTGACTTTTTTTATTATTTCCGCTTTGTGGTACATCATCGAATCGACCCAGACAGGATCTTTCACCCAGACTGTCAGCTCTCTATACTTGAGTTGCGCCGGACGTGAAACACCGGCAAGTTGTGGGCCAACAATCGAAGGCCACTTCGCTTCTATGGAACCAAGGTTCACAAGATTGGCCTGACCGATGGAATTGAGCGCCAATCCAAGGGCGCCGCCTATGGGGGAAAGCCCCTTGCTTTGCTTAGTCACTAAACTTGCTTTTGGTTTTGATTTTGTATATGTTCTAGCCTTCTAACGTACACTCATTAAGGTACCATACAAGCGATGATGACGACTTACACCGATTATTTATGGTTCCAGACCACGAAAAAGCGCGAATATATCAATATAACGGGGAGAGTGGAGTCGATAGTGTCTGAATCGAATATCCAGGACGGTATGGTACTGGTCTCCGCCATGCACATCACAGCCGGAGTCTGGGTGAACGACGCCGAGAGCGGGCTACTAAAAGATATCGACGAATGGCTCGAACAGCTTGCCCCCACCGGCCCCGATTACAATCATCACCGTACAGGTGAGGATAACGGCGACGCACACTTGAAGAACCTGCTGGTCCATCATCAGGTGATAATTCCCATTACCAATCACGCCCTCGATACCGGGCCTTGGCAACAGGTCTATTACGCGGAGTTTGACGGCATGAGACGAAAGCGTGTTGTCGTAAAGGTTATGGGCGTTAAAACCAGAGGATCGGATGTGACATGCCCGTAAGCTCCATAAAAACACCCCTTTTCAAAACCCACCAGACGTTGGGGGCCAAGATGGTCGATTTCGCCGGGTGGAAAATGCCGATCAGGTACGGCTCGATAATCGATGAACACAAAACCGTCCGGAAAAGTTGTGGAGTCTTCGATGTCTCCCACATGGGGGAAATATCTATCAAGGGGGATAACGCCCGCGCGTTTCTCGACAGACTGACACCCGGAGATGTGGAAACCCTGACCGAAGGGGATGTGCGCTACTCCACCCTTCTCAATCATGATGGTGGAATAATCGACGATATGCTAATCTATGCTATCAGTGGTACGAGGTTTCTTCTCTGCGTAAACGCCGCCAATACGACTAAAGACCTGAAGTGGATTACTGAGAACTCGGGAGATTTTCCCGATGTGGTAATCTCCGACCTGTCGATCGAATACGGAATGATCGCCCTGCAAGGCCCGAACAGCGAAAACGCACTGAAAAGCCTGGTTGCGGCGCCCCTTTCCCGGCTTGAGTATTACACTTTTATTCCTGTCTATATCAACGATAATTACGTTCTTCTCTCCCGCACCGGTTACACGGGGGAGGATGGGTTCGAGATCTTCTGCAACAGCAGAAATACCGTCGAGATATGGGACAAGATCGTTACCCGCGGAAAATCGTTCGGATTGCGTCCGGTGGGGCTTGCGGCCCGGGACACTCTGAGACTGGAGATGTGTTATCCGCTCCACGGCTCCGATATCGACGAGACCACCACCCCTCTTGAGGCTGGGCTCGGATGGATGTTAAAGCTCGATAAAAATGTCGATTTCATCGGAAAAGAGGCGCTGGTAAAACAAAAAGAAAAGGGTGTAACCCGCCGACTGGTGGCCTTGAAGATGGAGTCGCGGGGTGTACCACGCGCAGGGTTCTCCATACTTAATGAAGGTGAAGAGGTCGGAACGATAACTTCCGGCACCCTCAGCCCGACCATGAACACAGGAATCGCCCTGGCTTATCTGAATTCGGACCTGACGAAGCCGGGAACACGCCTTCAAGTCAGGATACGCGACACGGAGGCTGATGTGAAAGTTGTGAAAGGGCCGTTCGTCTCTTCCAGAATAAAGAAGAAAATCATCAATAACGAAGTTGAAAAACAAATTGTTCGCGGAGAATAAGGTATGGAGCTTCCTGAAGACCTGAAATACACAAAAGAGCACGAGTGGGTGCGCGTGGATGGGGATGTGTGCGAGATAGGTGTAACCGATTTCGCCCAGAGTGAACTTGGCGACATAGTTTTTGTGGAGCTTCCTGAAGTAGGCGCCACCCTGACAGCGGACGAGACCTTCGGCGTGGCTGAATCAGTAAAGACCGTATCAGACCTTTATTCTCCCGTATCGGGAGAAGTAACGGGAATAAACGACGAACTTATGGACTCACCGGAACTGGTTAACAAAAGCCCTTACGACGATGGTTGGATGATCCAGGTGGAGATGTCTGATCAATCGGAACTCGGCAACCTTATGTCCGCCGGTGAATACAAAAAATTGATCGGCAAGGGTTAAGGCCCCGTTGCGATTCATCCCACTGACTACAGAAGAGAAGCGGAAAGCTCTCGGAGTTATCGGCGCGAAGAGCGTAGACGAACTATTTGCGAGTGTGCCAGATAAATTCCTTTTAAAAGAGCCTCTACGGTTAGAAGCTCCTCTTGATGAATACAGCCTGCTTGACCACCTAACTTCCATAGCTTCGCAAAACAGCAGTGTCGATCTGAAGAGTAACTACACCGGGGCCGGGGCTTACCCTCACTACACCCCTTCGGCGGTGGACCAACTGTTACTTCGCTCCGAACTTTTCACCGCCTACACACCGTACCAGCCGGAGATCAGCCAGGGGACGCTCCTTGCCATATACGAGTTCCAGACTTATACATCCGCACTGCTCGGCATGGATATGGCCAACGCTTCGATGTACGATGGCGCGTCGGCGCTGGCCGAAGCTGTCATTATGGCGCAAAGGATAAAGGGACGAAAAGGGGTAACAGTTTCCGACCTGACCCATCCGCACTGGCGGGAAGTTCTTGGCACATATACGAGCCATCTCGACATCGATATCAGAACAATCAGGAACTGGCCCGACGGTAAGATCACGAGTAAATCTCTTGAAGAGGGGGTTACTAAAGATACGGCGGCTGTAGTTGCCTCTTACCCGAATTTTTTCGGAGCCGTGGAGGACCTTCAGGCGGTCAGGGATATCTGCGATGAGACGGGAGCTTTAATGATCGTGGCTGTACCGGAGCCTGTGGCTCTGGGCGTTTTAAAACCTCCGGGTGAATTCGGCGCCGATATTGTCGTGGGAGAAGGCAGGTCGTTCGGAGGAGCGCTCAACTATGGCGGCCCCGGCCTTGGCATGTTCGCAACCAGAGACAAGTGGGCGAGAAAAATGCCGGGCAGACTGGTGGGAAAAACGAAAGATGTCAACGGCGAGCATGGTTACGTCCTGACCCTTGCCACGAGAGAGCAACATATCAGACGGGAGCGGGCAACGTCGAACATCTGCTCCAATCAGGCTCTATGCGCCACAGCGGCGGCGATACATCTGAGTCTGCTCGGTAAACAGGGTCTGCGGGAACTTGCCATATCCAACTTCTCAAGCGCCAGTTACCTTGCCTCCTCCATCACCTCCCTTGACGGGTTTGAACTTGCATACGACACCCCTTTCTTTAACGAAACCGCCATCACCTCTCCTGTGGCGCCGGTCGTTATGAACAGACGGCTGGCGCAAGATGGAATTCAGGGTGGCCTTGATCTCTCCACTTATTATCCTGACATGCGGGAGACAGCGCTTTTCTGCGGAACAGAAGTTCACACAAAAGAGTCGATTGATAACATGGTCTCTATCCTGTCGGAGTTTGAACGGTAAGAATGAAAAGTCAACTACAGCAAGGCCATTCATTTATAGAAAAGGATATCTTTTCGCAAGGGTCGCCCGGAAGGTCAGGGATCGATATCCCCACAGGTGGAATTCCTTCCGTTGATCCGCTCTCAATTCTGGGCCAGGACTCTGTTCGTGGAGCGCTTGAAGGGTTCCCGGAGTTGACCGAGCCTGAGGTGATACGTCACTACACCCGTCTCTCCCAGTGGAATTACGGTGTCGATACGAACCTCTATCCGCTCGGTTCATGCACCATGAAACATAATCCGAGAGTAAACGAGGCTGTCGCCCGCTTTCCCGGGTTTGCCAACCTCTCTCCGTTTGCGCCCGACTCGTCAGCTCAAGGTTCGTTAAGGGTGATGAGTGACCTGGCTAAATGGTTATGTGAAATCACCGGCCTCGATTTCGCCACTCTACAACCAGCCGCCGGGGCGCACGGAGAGTTTACCGGGCTTCTGATGATACGCGCCGCTCTGAAACAACGCGGGAACGCGCGCGGTAAGGTTCTCCTGCCCGACTCTTCGCACGGCACTAACCCCGCATCCGCTACCTTGTGCGGATACACCACACAAACGATTAAAAGCGGGCCGGATGGCAAGATCGACCTTGAAGAGCTTGGAGGGGCGATGGACGAGACCGTAGCCGCCCTTATGCTGACCAACCCGAACACACTCGGAATTTTTGAGTCACAGATAGAAGAGATATCCCGGATCGTGCATGAGAAGGGTGGTTTTGTTTATTGCGATGGCGCCAACCTGAACGCCTTGATGGGGAAAGCGAAGTTCGGCGACATGGGGGTGGACGTTTGCCACCTGAACCTGCACAAAAGTTTCTCAACACCGCACGGCGGGGGTGGCCCGGGAGCTGGCCCTGTATGTGTTACGAAAGAGCTTGCGCCGTTTCTTCCGACTCCGGTTGTCACCTGCAATGACGGCAAATATTCGCTCGATTCCGACCGACCACAAAGCATCGGTCGGATCCACGGTTTCACCGGCAATTTCGGAGTCCTGCTCCGGGCGGCGGCCTACATATTGTCGATGGGGGCCAATGGTCTGAAAGAAGCGGCGGAAGCGGCGGTTATCAATGCGAATTATATAAAAGCCCGCCTGGAAAAGGAGTACCACCTGCCTTACAGGGAGCCTTGTCTGCACGAAGTGGTGTTGAGCGACAAACTACAGAACAAGTATGACGTGACGACCCTCGATATCGCCAAGGGGCTTATCGACCGGGGATTCCATCCGCCGACTATCTACTTCCCCCTTATTGTCAAAGGCGCCATGCTGATTGAACCAACGGAGACGGAGAGCCTTGAGACCCTTGACGAATTTTGTGAGGCGATGATCGATATCGCAAAGACCGCGGAAAAAGACCCGGCCTCGCTTAAGAACGCGCCTGTCACATCGCCAAGAGGAAGGCTCGACGAAGCCACCGCCGCCCGCAACCCGCAGTTGCGCTGTACCCTTTGCTGAACGATTCACCCGCCCCCGACGCGGAAAAATCGTACTCCTTCAACGAAGATCACGACCCCCGAAAGCCCGCACAATACTGGTTTCAGGATACTGTAGACGGAACCGTTCTTTTTATCGTCTTTTATACCGAAGCGTGCAGATGGTCCCGCTGTATCGGGTGCAACCTTCCGTCGAGGATGTCCAAGCGGCATGTTCCTTTCGACGCT
Organism: Nitrospinaceae bacterium; assembly: GCA_029261405.1. GTDB lineage: Bacteria > Nitrospinota_A > UBA7883 > UBA7883 > JAJDBK01 > JAJDBK01. The sequence continues at coordinate 62,443 of JAJDBK010000005.1, read as the reverse complement.
ATCATGGCGCAGGTCGATCACATTTTTGACCTGGCGGAAGTTCTTGAGCGTCGCAAGGAATTGACAAAAGTTATCGTCAGCAACAACGGCTCTGTCCTGGACGAACGAACTTTTTCATCCACGGCGCTTATCTACCTGGTGGCGAAACTTAACCTGCATCTGCCGCACATGTCCGTTCTGACCTTCGAAACCCGTCCCGAATTTATCGATATCGAGGAGCTTGAGTTTTTGGCCCGGGCGCTTAAAGAGGGCGCCCGCCCGACAACCCTTGAGATCGCCATCGGTTTTGAAGCGTTCGACGAAAAGATACGCAACGAAACTTTTAACAAGGGCCTTGGTGTAAAAGTGTTCGAGCGGATGGTAATCAGGCTGGCTAAATACAGGTTTACGCTGAAATGTTATTTTATGCTAAAACCGGTTCCGGGCATTAATGATGAGGAGGCGATTCTCGATATCCACAGGGCCATCGATTATTTAAGCGACATAAGTGTTCGTCACGATGTCAGAATCAACATGCACCTGAATCCAACCTATGTCGCAAGAGGGACTGAACTTGAACGGGCTTTTATACGGGGAGAGTACAAACCACCCCGATTGACTGACCTGTCCCGCGCCGCTTATTACGGTCGGGACAAAAACATATCTATATTTCTCGGCCTCTCGGACGAAGGGCTGGCGTGCGAAGGTGGATCGTTTATAAGACCGGGGGATGAAGAATTAATCACCATACTCGAAACGTTTAACCGAACCTCAGACTTCACTCTTTTCCAGGAGGTATTATCGGAATAAACGAGACCGATTTCCTTTTTGCAATTGACAAATTCTCCTTCCGTGTTACTTTCTAGTTCCATAATGACTTTCACTTTTCCCATTGGCGCTCCGATTTGCGCTGTAAGTTTATCCAGCCGGGTTGAGGTTGTGTGAGATGACTTCACCAAAGGCTCTTGTTGTCATCCCGGCCCGTTACGGCTCTACAAGACTTCCGGGCAAACCGCTTCTTACGATAGGCGGAAAACCACTTATTGAGCTTGTATACCGTCAAGCCCTGCTCATCGAATCGGCCAGCAGGGTTGTTGTGGCCACTGACGACCATCGCATACAAGACGCGGTAAAGAGTTTCGGGGGTGAGGCTTTGATGACATCGAAAGACCACGTTTCAGGGTCTGACCGAATTGCGGAAGTGGCTGAAAAGATGCCGGAGTACGATATTGTGGTCAACATCCAGGGGGACGAGCCGTTTATCGACCCCGGCAGTGTCGATTCGATCATAAAACCGCTGACCGCCGACCCTTCCCTGAATGTTACGACCCTTTGCACACCAGTATTGGCCGAGGAGGCGCACGAAAAAAATGTCACCTGTGTGGTGCGCGACATCAATGGATACGCCATCTATTTCTCCCGGCTCCCTATCCCGTGCGACCGGGACGGCGACTCAAAAGAGAGCCCGTTTTTCAAACACCTCGGTGTCTACGGGTTCCGGTCAGATTTTCTGTTATATTACTCCCGGCTCGATCCGACACCGCTTGAGAAACTTGAAAAACTCGAACAGCTACGGATCCTTGAGCATGGACACAAGATTTTATGCGTTGAGACCAGGGCCGACTCCATCGGTGTCGATTCTGAAGAAGACCTTCTCCACGCTGAAAAGCACGCTTTAACAATCAGGAACAAGAATGGCTAAATACGTTTTCGTGACAGGCGGGGTTCTCTCTTCCATCGGCAAAGGTATCACGGCGGCGTCTCTGGGAGCGCTCCTTGAGACACGCGGTTATAAAGTGACGATCATGAAGCTCGACCCTTATATAAACGTCGATCCGGGAACCATGTCCCCTTTCCAGCATGGAGAGGTTTTTGTCACTGATGACGGCGCCGAGACCGACCTTGATCTGGGCCATTACGAGCGCTTCGTCTCGGCCACCATGAGCCGACTCAACAACGTAACCACCGGCTGGATCTACAACAGCGTCATCACCAAGGAGCGGAGAGGCGATTACCTCGGCGCCACTGTACAGGTGATTCCCCATATTACCGACGAGATCAAGATGCGCATAAGAGCGGTCGGTAAAGGTTATGAGATCGCCATATGCGAGATCGGCGGCACTGTGGGAGATATCGAATCGCTCCCTTTTCTTGAAGCCATGCGACAGTTCAGAGCAGATATCGGACGGGATAACTGCTGTTTTGTGCATGTGACTCTGGTTCCGTTTATAAAGACCGCCCACGAGATGAAAACCAAACCGACCCAGCACTCGGTCCGGGAACTCCTTAAAACCGGAATCCAGACCGATGTCCTCGTCTGTCGATCTGAAGAGCCCCTGACAAAATCGCTCAAGGAGAAGATCGCCCTCTTCTCCAACATCCCCTCAAGCAATGTGGTTTCGATGGTCGATGTGAAGTCGATCTACGAAGTGCCGCTCAAGCTCAGCGCCGAAGGACTCGACGAGAGGAGCCTGGAAGTCTTGCATCTTGACAAAAAAGAGAGCGACCTTGCGGAGTGGGAATCTCTTGTCAAAAAGATATACAGCCCGAAACCACAGGTAAAAATCGGCATCATCGGAAAATATGTAAAACTGACCGAATCGTATAAAAGCCTGGCCGAAGCCATTATTCATGGCGGAATAGCCAACAGTGTCGATGTTCAACTGGTATGGGTTGAGTCGGAGACCCTGACAGAGGAAAACTCTGAAAAGGAACTTCGCGGACTCCAGGGAATACTTGTCCCGGGCGGATTCGGAGAGAGAGGGCTAGAAGGGAAAATCAGGGCCATCAAGGTTGCCAGAGAGCGCAAAATACCCTTCTTCGGTATCTGTCTCGGAATGCAATGCGCCGTTATAGAGTTCGCAAGAAACGTCGCTGGTCTCAAAGGGGCTGACAGTTCTGAATTCAGTCCCGACACACCATACCCTGTAATAGACTATATGCCGGACCAGTCGGCTGATATGGACAAAGGTGGCACCATGCGTCTGGGAGCGTACCCGTGCAAGATACGGGGCGGCTCTCTTGCCATAAAAGCGTATGGTAATCGTGAAATCATGGAGCGGCATCGGCACAGGTACGAATTCAACAATAACTACAGGATCGAACTGGAGGATTCGGGTATGACCTTTTCCGGCCTCTCCCCCGATGGCAGGCTTGTGGAGATTATCGAACTGAAGGATCATCCATGGTTCCTAGCAGGTCAGTTTCATCCGGAGTTCAAATCCTCCCCCCGATCGCCCCACCCTCTTTTTACCGAATTTGTTAACGCCGCCTCTCGCACTGGCCAGTTGATTTAATCCGGGCAATTCAGGTTAAGTATATATTTTACAATTCCGTTCATTCTCAACCTTAAGGACCGGTCCGCATGGTCAAGCGGTTTTAAGGCTGTCAATTACTCCTTGTTTATCAAGCAACTAGAAACCTGACCGGTCATGGCATACCGTATGCACTGTATTACTGCATATCAAACAAGGGAGGTTCCATGGTTCACCGGACAAAACCGCTGGTGCTGGGTATATGTTGGGATAAGGATGTTCAATTTGAGGTGAGCGAAAGCCTGAAAATGGGCGACTACCTGACCGTGCATTTAAGCATGGGCGGGTACAAGGACGTTTCTCTCTCCCTGATACGGGGAGCCGGGTTTGAAGTCATTGTCCTCGACGGCGATTTTCTGGAAAAACACGATATTGAACTGTTTCGCTCTGAAATCCCCGACCCTGGAATCATCAAAATAGTTAATGATGGTCAAAATTCGGGACAGGGAAATCTATCCCAGTGGGAGAGAAATTCCGGTATTGTCACGATCAGGCGATCCGAAGTTACCCGAACGCTTACAGGAGCGGTAGATTACCTGCTCATTGGGCAAGAAATAAAAAAAGAGAGCGTTTAATTTGAATCCTGAACAAATCAGGGCTTAATCTTAACAAATTAACAGAAAATTTATTATTAAAGAACAATACCAGCTTCAAATTACCTATAATGTACGCTCATGAGACGTTTTGTCGGTACAACGCTCAAGGGTGTTGGGGCAATCGTTATCTGGCGGGGAAGCGGTCGATACAATTTGACTCCGCTATGAATTCCCTGGTCAGGTGGCGCATGACCAGGCTCTCGATCTCATATATACACAGCGTGTAATAAATGACCTTGCATTAATGCATTCGGTTTTGGAGGGTATGTAATGTTCAGCCATATGAAACTTGGAACCAGGTTAATTATCTTCTTTCTTGCGGTAGGTCTTATACCGTTCGCCGTCATAGGCGGCACCGCCCTGTATAAAAGTTCCAACGCTCTGTCAGAGCAGTCGTTTTCTCAACTTAAAGGAATGCGCGCGGTAAAGAAAGCCCAGATTGAGCGTTTCTTCTTCGAGCGTAAAGGGGACCTGGGAGTCCTCGTTGAGACGGTGGAGGCGTTGCGGAAAGAGGCGTTTGCCAAACTCACAGCCATCCGCGAAATTAAAAAGAATCAGGTCGAAGGTTATTTCGGCGAGCGGTTGGTGGATGTATCAATCCTCTCCTCCAACAACACGGTCAAGGACGCGTTGCTGGCTCTGAATAACGCATATATAACGGAAGGTGAAAAAATCGGAGGGTTCCAATGGAATACCGAGGTTGGAACCTACGGAGACTGGCTGAATGAATATAATGAAAAGTACGGTTATTACGACCTTTTTCTCATATCGAAAAGTGGCGATGTAGTCTATACCGCGGCAAGGGAGTCCGACCTTGGCGAAAACCTGGTTACAGGGACTCTGAAAGACTCTCCTCTTGGTAAACTCTTCGCCAAAGCCGTAAAAGGAGTATCGATACAGGATTTTGCGCCATACGCCCCCAGCGCTGGAGAACCGGCCTCTTTCGTCGGCGCTCCGGTCAGGTCGAAAGGGGGCGCCGTGATCGGTGTGGTCGCTTTGCAGATATCGCTCGGGAGCATCAACAAGATCATGACGGAACGCTCCGGCTTGGGAAAAACGGGGGAAACATACCTTATTGGCTCGGATAAACTGATGCGTTCCGACTCGTTTCTTGACCCTGTAAATCACACTGTCAAAGCCTCCTTCAAAAACCCGGCGAAGGGCGGTGTCGATACTGAGGCGGCTACCGAAGCGCTCTCCGGCAAAACCGGCGCCGATGTGATTATTGATTACAATAACAATCCGGTACTCTCCGCTTTCACACCGTTAAAGATCGGTGATTTGACCTGGGGATTGATTGCCGAGATCGACGTGGCTGAGGCCTTTTCACCTGTGGACGATAGCGGAAAGGAGTACTATGCCAAATATGTGGAGATGTACGGTTATTACGACCTCTTCCTGATCAACCCGGACGGCTATATATTCTATACGGCCGCTAAAGAGGCCGATTACCAGACCAACATTGTAAACGGTAAATACTCAAGCTCCGGACTCGGACAGCTTACCCGGAAGGTTCTGGAGACAAGGCAGTTCGGCATGGCAGACTTCACATCATACGCCCCCAGCAACGACGAACCTGCGGCGTTTATCGCCCAGCCGGTGGTTCACAATGGTGAAACCGAACTCATAGTGGCGTTACAGCTATCCCTCGAAGCTATTAACGCCATCATGCAGGAGCGTGAAGGAATGGGGCAGACCGGTGAGACGTATCTAGTAGGTCCAGACAAGCTTATGCGCTCTGATTCGTTCCTCGATCCTGTCAATCATACCGTGAAGGCTTCATTTGCTAATCCGTCACAAGGGTCAGTGGATACCGAAGCGGCCCGGGAGTCGCTCTCTGGCAGTTCAGGTAGCCGGATAATAATAGACTACAACGGCAACCCGGTTCTTTCCGCCTTCACCCCGGTAAAAGTGTTCGACTCCACCTGGGCGCTTATTGCGGAGAAGGATGAGTGGGAGGCTTTCGCATCGGTCACAGATCTCGAATGGGTGATCGGAATCGTCGCCATCATCGGTCTTGTTCTCATTCTGGGGGTGGCCATTCTGGTGGCGCGTTCCATATCTCTCCCGATCAATCTTATCATCGCCGACCTTTATGAAGGATCAAGACAGGTAACCGACGCTTCGGGCCAGATATCGGGGTCGAGCCAGTCGCTTGCCGAAGGCGCCACCGAGCAGGCGGCGTCGATTGAGGAGACATCCGCCTCGTTAGAAGAGATGACCTCCATGACCCGGCAGAACGCCGATAACGCCGGTCAGGCGAATACACTCTCGATTACGGCGCGGGACCGCGCTGAGGAGGGGAGTCACGCCATGGAAAAGATGATCGAGGCTATGAAGGCGATCAACAAGTCTTCCGAGGAGATCAGCAAGATAATCAAGGTGATCGAGGAGATCGCTTTCCAGACGAACCTGCTGGCGCTAAACGCGGCTGTGGAAGCGGCGAGGGCTGGTGAGCATGGTAAAGGTTTCGCCGTGGTCGCAGAAGAGGTCCGTAACCTCGCACAACGAGCGGGGGCCGCGGCTCGCGACACCTCCGACCTTATCGAGGACGCTGTCGGGAAAGCGCGTCAGGGTAACGAACTGGCCGATAACGCCGGGAAAGTCTTGTCGGAGATAGTAAATGGTGTCAAGAGTGTAACCGACCTGGTGTCGCAGATATCGGGCGCCTCAACTCAGCAGTCCGAAGGCATTACCCAGATCAATAGCGCCGTGACGCAGATGGATTCGGTCACTCAGCAGAACGCGAGCAATGCGGAAGAGGCGGCGGCGGCGTCAGAAGAACTGAGCGCCCAGGCGGAGAAACTCAACGATGTGGTCGGCGATCTGACCCGGTTGATTGAAGGAACATCGAGTGGTGACGGCAGAAAAAGAGAAACCTCTTATTCACCCGCTCAAAGCAAGGCGAGGATACCGAAACGATCAGCCAGCGCCATAACGGTGGCCCCCAGGAGAGCCGAATCGTATCAACGCCCTGCGCCTGAGCCAAAATCAGGGAACAAACCCAGCAACGAAGACCTGATTCCGATGGGTGACGACTTCGACGAATTTTAGGCGGACCGGATAGAGACTACCACAAGCTATCGCCACCCCCGATATTTACTACTTATCGGGGGTGGCGTTTCTATATACACTCCCCTGCCCCACCGATTTTGGGGGTATCTCTTATTTAATCGCAGTGTACAGCTTGACCATATCGAGGTAGACGTTGAACTCCCGGTCGATGGTGAACCCGGCTTTCCTGACGTTAGCGGCGGTATTGCGGTTTAGTTCGGGGCCGAACTTTCTGGTTATCGGTGTGAGGATGTCCATCATGAATCCGAGTAGCGGATTGGTGGCCCGTACATGCTCGAACATAAACATTCGCCCATCCGGTTTCAGGATTCTGTGCAGTTCTTTTAATCCTGCAATGGGGTTCGGGACAGAGCAGAAGGCGCATGAGGTTATGATGGTGTCGAAAGAAGCGTATTCGTAAGGCAGACTCGTAACGTCGGCTTGCACAACTTCGATAGTCCCATCGTAATCTTTGGCTTTCTCTTTGGCAAGTTCAACCATCTTTGGCGAGAAATCAGCGGCGGTAACTTTTAACCCCGGCGGTAGATACTGGAAATCAGAACCGGTCCCGGCGGCGATCAGGAAAGTTTTACCGGTAGCTTTGGCGAAATGCTGTCGTTTCACTTCACCATATCTTCGTTCGATACCTGCGTTGAAAAGATCGAATGTGGCGGCGTTATTATCCCATTTTGTTATGTGAGGATCGTTCATTTAACCTCCCCATACATGATGCTGTCGTAATAGTGGACAATACCTTGCGCCAGAAGCCCTATGGAGATACCGAGCAGGATGACACCGGTGAGGACCAGCGGCGCCATGGAGGCGAACATGCCGATGGTCATACCGGTTATTTTGCCTGTGAGCATGGCTGGCGGCATCAGTTCGAAGGTTCCACCCGCAAGGCTCAAGGTCATGATGGCGATGGTGATCACGACAATTCCGATGAACGTTCCTGTAATCATGCCTGCGATCATGGGCCACCCCACAGAAACTACCAACGCCGTAAGGTATGCGGTGACAGCCCCGATAAGAGCGGAGCAGAAATAGTCGTAACGCCGTAACCAGACAGGTTTTTCAACGAGCATTTATCATTCCCGGTTTGTAGTTCAGTTTGCATTAGAATAACGCATCCAGCCCCTTTTCACCACAGCCGACCCGTCTTGCGCCATTGCGGGGAGAGGATGACTACAGTATAATTCTTCAGACTGACCAACTGCTGACATGGGGATGATTCATGGCGACCGATCCACAGACACCTGACGCATTTGACAGGATCACCACTGCGTTTCTCAATGAAAGTTCGCCGACGTGAAAGACTTCGACCCGTATTCTTATCTGCTCAACTTGCTGATAGTTCTCACCGGATGGTCACAGAACTTAGCCATTCTCTTCTTAATAGCGGTCGCGGCGCTCATCCTATGGTTTTTTGTACCTTGTTTGCGACATCTTTCGGGACGTTATCAAGGGAAAGTTTAAAGGCATCTTTTTAAATGGAAAGAACCAATACCCTCAGCCTACCCTTGAACCACGTACATCCGACGCCAAGGGTGAAGGACTCAACCATTTCTATTTCGGTAGTCCGATCATCAAATTTACTGGTAGGAATGAGGAGATCGGGAGACTTGGAAAATTCCTCAGAAAAGATAAACCGTTTATGTGGTGGCTTTTCACAGAACCGGGCGATATGGTTGAGCTATTACCTGTTGCGACAGCGGGTGTTCTGGGTAATACCTGAGCATCAGGTTTACCTGTTTTATCATAGTGACTTGCCATGAAAGTGAGGTCATGCTTAAATCGACATCCCCACTTCGGACTCTACAGCAGAATCACCCCAAGTCCGACAGACTCCTAGGAACCGTAGGCTTCTTTCAGTATTTCACCTGCGCCCTGGTTCAGCAAGGTTTCGGCGAGACCTACACCCAGCGATGTGCGGTCGCATTGGGATGCGCTTCTGATCTCTTTGAAGATTTTCGTGCCGTCAATGGCGCCGACTAAACCTGTGAGGGTCAGTTTCCCTTCGTTGAGTGTGGCGTGGGCGGCTATGGGAACCTGGCATCCACCTTCGAGTCGCGCTAGAAACGCCCGTTCGGCTTCCACGGCCACGCGGGTTTCGTCATGGTCGAGGAAGTCTATAATCGACAATGTTTCTATATCGTCCACACGCGCTTCAATACCGACCGCGCCTTGAGCAACGGCGGGCAGGGAATCCTCTACCGACATATATTCTGTAATAGCGTCCGCTCGATCCAGTCGTTTAAGCCCGGCTGTGGCGAGGATGATGGCGTCAAGTTTCTCATCGGTCAGTTTTCGGAGACGGGTACCGACATTACCTCGCAGAGGCAGAATCTCAAGGTCGGGCCGACGATTGAGCAGTTGCGCCTGCCGTCTTAAAGAAGAGGTGCCGATCCTTGCGCCTTGCGGCAAAGCGGCAAACGAATCGACCGTGGTTGATACAAACGCGTCGCGAGGGTCTTCCCGTTCACAAATAGAAGCGAGAAAAAGGCCATCCGGCAGTTCTGTCGGAACGTCTTTCATGGAGTGCACGGCGATGTCCGCACGTCCTTCCAGCATGGCTGTCTCAAGTTCTTTTACGAACAAACCCTTTCCGCCAACCTTGGCAAGGGGCACATCAAGAATTATATCGCCCTGGGTTTTCATAATCATAAGCTCCACCTCGACCCCTTCGTTATGAAGTTCGATCTGGCTCTTGACCCAGTTTGATTGCCAAAGCGCCAGTCCGCTACCACGGGTGGCTATGGTGATTTTTTTCATGATTGGAATGTTCCTTATATGATACGCGGATTAAAGATCAAAAAGTTTCCGCATGGTGTTCAGGTATTCTGGCCCGTGTTCTTTTTCAGCTTCTTTCTTCAGGCTCACTATAGGCGAGTGAAGTAATTTGTTCACGATGGCCGAGGTCATTTTTTCTATCGATTCCTTCTCTTCGTCTGAAATGGAATCGAGTTTGCGTAATGTTTTCGCCACTTCGCTCAAGCGAATCTCTTCCGCTTTCTTTCTTAACGTAGCGATGGCGGGGGCGACCTCAAGATGGTTGAGCCAGACGAGGAACTGCGATACTTCAAGATGCACAATCGCCTCGGCTTTTTTCGCCTCTTTCTCCCGTTCGGCCATGTTGGCTTCGACAACTTCTTTAAGGTCGTCTATGTCGTAGACGTAGCAGTTGTCAATTTCGTTTACTGTAGGTTCGATATCGCGCGGCACGGCTATATCGATGAAGAACATGGGGCGGTTGTTCCTCTCTCCGATAACTTTTTCAGCCAGTTCTTTTTTAACGACGAAATGGGGGGCGCCAGTGGAGCTGATTATGATGTCACATCTTTTCAGCTCGTCATAAAGATCGTCAAACTTTATCGCTTCTCCGTTAAGCTCTGTGGCAAGGCTCACCGCCCTCTCGTAGGTCCGGTTCGATACAAGAACAGTTTTAACACCACATGAGACAAGGCTTCTGGCCGCAAGTTCTATCATCTCGCCTGCGCCTATAAGCATTACGGTTTTGCCGTCGAGTTCACCGAAGATTTTTTTTGCAAGTTCGACAGCGGCGTAAGAGACCGATACGGCGTTCTCCGCAATGGCGGTTTCGGTCCTCACCCGTTTAGCGACAGAAAAACTTCGCTCGAACAGGTTGTTTAACACCGATCCTGTGGCGTTGAGTTCGCGGGCGGCTTTGTAGGCTGTTTTTACCTGTCCCAATATCTGCGGTTCGCCAACCACCATAGAGTCGAGGGATGAGGCTACCTTAAAAAGATGCTCCACCGCCTCTTCCAGGGCGTAGACGTAGGTTGATACCTCCAGTTCGTCCCGCGATATCTCGTGGTAGTCGCAGAGGAACTTCTTGATCTCCTCCACCCCTTGTTTCACGTCCTGGACCCGCGCGTAGATCTCTACCCTGTTGCAGGTGGAGAGGATAACCTCTTCGATCACCTGGGGCGCTTTTCCTTTCAGGAGCCTGATATGCTCCGGTATGGCCTTGTCTGGAATGGATAGCTTTTCGCGGACGTTGACCGGCGCCGTCTTGTGGTTGATTCCGAAAACTATTACGTTCATCGATTACCTTATTATATGCAGCGCCAGAGAAATGGTCACTATAACGAATCCTGTTACACCAAGGGTGGCGGCCCGTCGTCCGCGCCAGCGCAGAATAAAGCGACCAACCGTCAATACGGCGTAAACCACCCATGCGATTATAAGGGCGGAGGTGGAAAAATCGAGGATCATAAGAGAGCCGTATTGCTGTATCGACCAGATTATGGCGGCCACCATGCCTATGGTGATGATCGGGAAACCGACGATTATGCCAACCCGGTTGGCGTCGTCTAGAATTTCGAGTGACGGTAGCCTGTGGTACCAGCCTCCGAAGTGTTTCGATTTTAACTCCCGCTCCTGAATCAGATACATCACTCCGGCGGCGAAGATGATGGTGAACGCGCCGAAAGAGACAAAAGACAACGTCCTGTGCAACGTCAGCCAGTATGCGTCGGCGCTGGGGGAACCACCGTTTTCAGAAGATAACGTTACCGCTACCAGCATAAAAAAGAATCCGACAGGCGCCGTGAAAGCGCCCAGTGGTTTTATCCTGGAATAACCTTCAGCGACCAGAAAGACTCCGAAGACCGCCCACGCCATGAAGAGGCAATATTCGAATACGTTGGTATAAGGGCCGTGGCCGGTCAGCATCGACCGCTGGACAAGCCCCACAGTCTCCATAACAAACCCGGCAAAAATCATGACCGTGGCCATGATAAAGAGTATCTTCTTGCGCAGACCGAGATAGAGAAGGTACTTTACCATTCCGAGGAAATAGAGAAACGTGGCGACTGCAAGCGAGGAGTTCACGTCGTTGCGCCTCCCGTTTGGTTTTCCATATTTATCTTCACCCCGGCGATTTTCTCCGCCATATCAAGGGCGTTTGTCATGTCACCGTCCGCTATCAGTTTCAGCAGGTCCGACCCGGCGAGACGGGTGAAAATTTCCGAGCGTTTTTTCTGCGCTGGTATGTTTTCCAGAACCGCCTTGCGAGCGCGGCCCATGATATCGAGATAGGCGGCCCATTCATCCCCGAACGTTTTATGCAAAAGTTTCCTGACATGTTTCGCCACAGCCGGGCTTTTGCCTGAAGTGGAGATGGCGATGGAAAGGTCACCACGGTTCACCACAGACGGAACCATAAAGGAGCAAAGCTCAAGGTTGTCCACGACGTTGACTTGTATGTTTCTCTCTGTAGCCGCCGTATAAACCTCTTCGTTGACAGTTTCGTGACTTGTGCAGGCGAAGACAAGCTCCGCCCCGTCAAGATGTGGGGGTGTGAAATTCTTTTTAATCCATTTCACATCACCCGCATTGACCATATCGTTGATAGCTTCTGATACCTCAGGTGACACCACCACAACTTTTGCGCCATACTCTTTCAAGGTTTTTGCTTTGCGTAAAGCGACCGCGCCTCCCCCTACGATGACACAGGTTTTATCCTGGATGTCGAGAAATAGCGGGTAGTATCGGTTCATTTCTTGTTGGTGACCATTGAGTTAAGTTCGCTGATAAACTCGGTTATGTCACGAAATTCCCGGTATACTGACGCATAGCGCACATATGCCACGTCGTCGAGTTTCTTGAGGCCTTGCATGACAGCTTCCCCCACGACGGCGCTGGGGACCTCTTTTTCACCAGCGGACATGGCCGAGCGAGTGGCTATTTCCACAAGGGCGTCCCGTTCCTCGGCCGGGACGGGGCGTTTGTGACACGCTTTCTCCACCCCTTCCCTGATCTTTTCCCGATCGAAAGACTGGCGAGAGCCATCCTTTTTCACGATCATCGGAAGACTCTCTTCTATCCGCTCGTAGGTTGTGAATCGGCGTTTGCAACTCATGCACTCCCGTCGACGTCTTATCATGTCCCCCTCTTTGGAGAGACGCGAGTCGATCACCTTGTTCTCCAGGTTGTCACACGACGGGCATTTCATCACGTTGTTACCCTATTTTTCTGCGGGAACGCCGTGGTAGAGCGGGAACCGGGAGCAGAGTGAGGCTACCTTGTTTCGCATCTCAACAGCTTTTTCTTCGTTCTCCACATCTTCGAGGATATCCACAATCCAGTCGGCGATGGTTCGCATCTCCTCCGCCCCCATTCCACGGGTCGTAACCGCCGGGGCGCCTATGCGGATCCCGGATGTCACCATCGGTTTGGCGGGATCGAAGGGGATCGTATTTTTGTTAACGGTGATACCGGCTATGTCGAGCCTTTTTTCCGCCACCTTGCCGGTTATACCTTTGCTTTGCAGATCGACTAACATCAGGTGGGTATCGGTGCCTCCGGCTACCAGTCGAAGTCCACGCTCGACGAGTCTTTCCGCCAGGGTTTTTGCGTTCGCCACAACCTGAGACTGGTACTCCTTAAACTCATCGGTCATCGCTTCTTTAAATGCGACAGCCTTTCCGGCTATGACGTGCATAAGGGGACCGCCTTGCAGACCCGGAAATACTGAGCGGTTTATATCTTTCGCATATTTTTCCTTGCACATCACAAGCCCGGAACGGGGTCCACGCAAGGTCTTGTGGGTGGTTGTGGTCACGAAATCGGCGAGAGGAACAGGCGACGGATGCAGACCTGCGGCTACAAGCCCTGCAATGTGGGCCATATCGACCATAAGGTATGCGCCAACCTCATCGGCTATCTCACGAAACGGCTCCCACGGCAGGGTACGCGGATAAGCTGAGGCTCCGGCGATGATCAGTTTAGGTTTCGATTCGATAGCTTTTTTTCGCAGTGAATCAAAATCGATGGTCTCGGTGGTTTTATCGACCTGGTACGCCACAACGTTAAACCATTTGCCGGAGAAGTTGAGCGGGTGTCCATGAGTCAGATGCCCGCCATGCGCAAGATCGAGACCCATGATGGTGTCGCCCGGATCAAGAACGGTGAAAAAGACCGACTGGTTCGCCTGGGAGCCGGAATGGGGTTGCACGTTGGCGTGTTCGGCGCCGAAAAGTTCCTTCGCCCTTTCGATGGCAAGATTTTCCGCCACATCCACATTGGCGCAACCGCCGTAATAACGTCTGCCCGGATAACCTTCGGCGTATTTGTTGGTCATCACAGAGCCTTGCGCCTCGAGTACCGCCGGTGAAGTGAAGTTCTCCGAGGCTATAAGCTCCAGTGTGGTCTCTTCCCGCTCTTCTTCACCGTGGATGGCCTCCCATATTTCAGGGTCGCTTTTTTTCAGGGCCGATTCGTTGTTTGACATTTTCTGCTCGATATCTCCGGATTGGTGGATCTATTCAGGTTTTTTTTCGAGGGCGGATATTTTATCGAGGCGCTTGTCGTGCCTGCCCCCTTCGTAGGGAGTGGTAAGCCAGGTCTGGAGGATGTCGAAGGCCACCTCTTCCCCTGTGACCCTTGCGCCGATACAAAGAATATTGCTGTTATTGTGTTGTCGGGACATGACGGCGGTGTAGTGATCGTGCGCCAACGTGGCCCGGACACCTTTAAACTTGTTAGCCACAATCGACATTCCCACTCCGGTTCCGCAAAGGAGCAGTCCGCGAGGCGCTTCACCGCTACTTACAAGTTGGGCCACTTTCTCGGCGTAATCGGGGTAATCGACCGAATCGTAGTTGTGTACGCCCAAGTCTAGTGGCTCATATCCCAGTTTTTCAAGAAGTTGTACCAGCTTGCTTTTGAGCTCAAGCGCTCCATGGTCGCATGCCACGGCGATTTTATTGCTGTTATCCAAAGCTTCTCCAGACAAGTTTTCTATTTTTGCAATCAGATATTATATTAAATAGACTGGGAGGCTGTAAACAACGCAATCGGAACAAATACAACAATCAGGTTTTTACGGTCCGGTCGATCTTCATTAATGACACGAGAAGTTCTTCCAGGCGGTTCAGCGGCCACATGTTCGGGCCATCGCATGGAGCGTTGTCCGGGTCGGGGTGGGTTTCGAGAAAAATGGCCGCAACGCCGGCGGCGATGGCGGAACGGGCGAGAAGCGGTATCGAATTCCTGTCACCACCTGTAGAAATACCCAAAGAGCCGGGGCTCTGGACCGAATGCCCTGCGTCGAAGACCACCGGCGCTCCGAGGGAGGCCATTGCGGCGAACGATCTCATATCGACTATCAGGTTGTTGTATCCGAAAGTGGTGCCCCTTTCGGTAAGCATTACTTTGTCAGAACCGCTACTCTTGACCTTCACCACGGCGTTTTTCATGTCAAGCGGCGCCATGAACTGACCCTTCTTGACGTTTACCACCTTGCCGGTTTTTCCCGCTGACACCAGCAGGTCGGTCTGCCGACACAAAAAGGCGGGTATCTGCAACACGTCGAGAACCTCCCCCGCCGCTTTAGCCTCTTCGGGTGAGTGCACATCAGAGAGGAGCGGAACCCCTGTTTCACTCCTGACCTTATTGAGTATGGCAAGCCCTTCATGTATTCCGACTCCACGGAACGAGTCGATAGAGCTTCTGTTCGCCTTGTCAAAAGAGCTTTTATATATAAATCCGATACCGAGCCTGTCGGTAACGGCTTTGATAGCTTCTGCGGTGGTGAGGGCGTGATCCTCGCTCTCTATGACACAAGGGCCGCCGATAAAGGTAAACGGCAGTAAGTTACCGACGGATAGATCGCCGACTCTGATCGATTCATTCATTGTAGAAGCATACTACATTTTGAAACTTGCAAACGCCGTGATATCATGCGTTGGCTTAACTGAAATATTATAATACTCGATTCCGGCAATGGCTGAAGACTCATTTAATACTCCTTCCCAACTTATTAAGGCCGATCAATGATGCGGTTTATTCTCCTGTTGATATCAGTTTCCCTGACGCTCACAGGTTGCGGTCTCGAAACTCTTGCCACGGCTGTGGCTTTAAATAAATTCCAGTGTGAAGCTCAGGGTAAATATTGGGATCTCGAAAAAGGGTGTCTCGAGCAGGACGGCGATACCACCACCGACACGACAGGCGATACCACCACCGACACGACAGGTGATACCACAACAACGGAAGAGACGATTATTTGAAGAGGGTAAACAGAAGGGGTGATATGAGATGAGCGCTGGAGGTTCAGTCAGGGTAATACTGTTCGCGCTGTTTGCGAACCTTGGAATAGCCATCGCCAAGACGGTTGGTACGGTCATTACCGGCAGTTCCTCACTGGCGGCGGAGGCTATCCACAGCTTTGTCGATTGCGCAAACCAGGTTCTCCTGTTATGGGGAAACAAGGCCTCTCAAAAACCTCCTTCAAAGACCCATCAATTAGGCTACGGGCGTGAGGCGTTTTTCTGGTCGTTCATAGTCGCTGTCATGTTATTTACCATGGGGGGAGTCTATTCCGTATACGAAGGAATCCACAAACTCTCAGGCGACGAATCGCTGGAGTCACCGGCAGTGGCGCTTATCATTCTGGTATTTGGTATTGTTCTTGAGGGTTTTTCGTTCAGAGCGTGTATTCAGGAGGTTGATCGTATTAACCGGTTCGGGAGCTATTGGGCGTGGTTCAGAAAAACTACCAACGCCGACCTTCTGGTAATTTTTACCGAGGATCTGGCCGCTCTGCTCGGCCTTGCTTTCGCCGCTGTCTGCGTCTCACTGGCATGGATCACCGGTAATCCGATGTGGGACGCAATGGGGTCGATACTCGTTGGAGTCCTTCTGGTGTTTGTGGCCGCTTTTCTTGGAAACGAGATAAAATCGCTGATTGTAGGCGAAGCCCCGGCTACCGATTTTCTCCCTGATGTGGAAAATATAATCGAGGAAAACATTCCGGGTGGGAAGGTGCTTGCCTTTATCGCTTTGCAGACCGGCTCATCGGAGGTGATGGTCAGTTACAAGATAAGCGCCGGGGAGATAACCGAAGTCAAAACCCTCATTGACGCTATAAACAGAAGCGAGAGAAAAGTGCGTAAGCGGTTTCCCGAAATTCGGTGGCAGTTCGTGGAGCCTGACACAGAAGCGTAGTTACCATCCGTTTTTTGGCAGGGCAACCGTAAACCTGGCGCCTTTGCCAGGTTCGCTTTCTACTCTGATATCTCCCCCGTGGGCGTTCACAGCCATCCGGCAGAAGGAAAGACCTATGCCGTGTCCGTTTGTTCCTCTCTCTTTCGACATTTGCGCCTGGGTGAACGGGTCGAAAATCGCCTCCTGATCCTCATAGGATATGCCCTCCCCGCTGTCCTCTACGGAAAGGAATACTCCCCATTCATCCGGTTTCACCGAAACGTTGATGACACCCCCCATGGGGCTGAATCTCAAGGCGTTATCGAGCAGGTTCACCACGACTCTTCGTATCATCTCTTCGTCGCAGGTTATCAGGAGGCTGTCGGGTCCGTGGAATTTCATGGTCACATCATCAAGGTCGGCGGCGATGGTGAATTCCACGATCATCCTTTTTACAAGGGTGACCAGATCGAATTCGGCCTGACGAAGAACCATCTTGTCGCTTTGTATATGGTATGTGTCAAGAGTCGAGTTGATCGAATCAAGAAGCCTGTCCAGCCCGAAGCGGGAGAGTTCAAGCGTCTCTTTCGTCTCCACATTGAGATCGGGATGTTCAAGAAACGAAAGGTTGGAGATAACAAGGGAAAGCGGATTCTTGAAGTCGTGGATCGTCATGTAGAGCATTCGTTCCCGAAAGGTTTCTGTCTCCTCGAATTTCTCGATCCGCTGACGCATGACACCTATTCGCTTCTCCGATTTCTCGGCGCCAGACTTCAGCTTTTGCACTTCCGCGATCTTTTTAAGTTTTGTTATTTTTGTTCCGATGGCGATAAGGACTCCGTCGATGCAGAACCGCTCCGACACGAAAAGGGGATGCGCTTTCGGCATTCCTGAAACGTTCAGGGCGCCAGCTACATCTTTTTCCATATCGAATATCGGAAAGGAGCAGAACCGACCCGTGGCGTGCCGACCGGTCGATATATTTTTCTTTACCCCCGATACAGTGTCGATTTCAGAAAAATAGTATGGCTCCCCGCTCTTTATCACTGTGGCGGAGACCGACTCTTTCTCTATATCGATTTTCGAACCGACGATATTTTCGGCGTCCTTTCCGGTGGCCGCCATGATTGACCAGTAGTTCTCGTTATTCAGGATTATTGATGCGGACTCTCCACCAAGCAGTAGCTGTGCAATCTTCACCATCTGAGCCAGGGCTTTTACGTATGGAATCCTGGGGGTCACTTCCACACTCATGATGGCGTCCCTGGCGGCGGATTGAAGTTTCCAGAAAAGGGTTTCATCTATAGCGGTCCCGGCGCTTTTTTCCACAAGATTAAGGAACCGGATATACTCCGAAGTTTCGGGCATCTATATGCGCCTCCCGCAAGGAACCTGAAAGATGGCTCTGTCATCAAGACGCAACGCGCTCAGACTCCCCCCCCATAGACACCCGGAATCGAGAGCCAACGCATCGGGGCGATCAAGGTTCAGACCTTGAGCCGCCCAATGACCATACACAATAGTATGATCGGCGCTTTTACGCATAGGCGCATCGGCCCAATGCATATAACCTTCAGGTATCTCCTCCGGGCGACCTGTAAAGCTGATCAGCATTTTCCCGTCAGGTGAGACCACTCTAATTCTTGTCATGGCGTTTATCACAACTCGGCGCCTTTCATGACCGGACAGTTCGTCGCTCCAGCTATCCGGGGTGTCACCATACATTTTCATTAAAAGCTCCCTGTACCCTTCGCCCCTCAAGATAGACTCCACCTCGCCAGCAAGTTCCAACGCGTTTGTTATGCTCCACGGCGCCAGCAGGCCTGCGTGAACAAGAACATGCTCCCCCTCTACATGGAGAAGCGGCCTGTGACGGAGCCATTCGAGCAGTTCGCCCTTATCTGGAGCGTCGAGTACCTGATCCAGAGTATGACCTTCACCCGGTTTTGCCGCTCCTTCGGCTACCGCAAGCAGATGAAGGTCGTGGTTGCCGAGAACCGTGATCGCCGAGCTTCCGAGACCCTTGATATATCGCAACGCACCGACCGAATCCGGTCCGCGGTTGACAAGGTCGCCTGTGAACCAGAGTGTATCGATCGCCGGATCGAAACCGATTTTGGCGAGAAGAGCCATCAGTTCATCGTACATGCCCTGGACGTCGCCGATGGCGTATACGGCCATAAGATCAGACCGGCTCCAATCCGTTCTCCGCTATCGCCACGGCTTTCATGAGGGCTTTCCCCTTATTGATCGTCTCCTGGTATTCGGTGGCGGGAACCGAATCGGCCACTATCCCGGCGCCGACACCAAGATAGGCTGTATTTCCCTTGATCTGAAGAGTGCGGATGGCGATGGCCACGTCCATGTTTCCTGAAAAAGAGAAATAACCGACCGCGCCGCCATAGACACCACGTTTCACCTTCTCCATCTCTTCGATGATCTCCATGGCCCTTATCTTCGGAGCTCCGGAGAGTGTTCCAGCCGGGAAGCAGGCCCGCAAGGCGTCGTATGCGTCGTAGTCGTCCCGCAGTCTCCCTTTTACGTTAGAGACTATGTGCATAACGTGGGAATATTTTTCGACGCTCTTGAGTTCATTGACGTGAACCGTGCCGCCGTCCGAAACCCTGCCGATATCGTTTCTGCCGAGATCAACGAGCATGATATGTTCGGCAAGCTCCTTCTCGTCGGCCAGTAGTTCTTTTTTAAGCTCTTCATCCTCTTCGTCTGTTTTTCCCCTCGGTCTTGTTCCGGCGATGGGGCGCGTTTCGACTATCCCTTCCTCCACCCGGACCAGGGACTCCGGCGACGCGCCTACGATCTGAAAATCGTTAAAATCGATGTAATACATGTAGGGGGAGGGGTTCACTGTGCGCAACGCCCGGTAGACCTGGAACGGCGGCACGTTAAGTTTTGCCGTCAGCCTTTGAGCCAGCACCACCTGAAAAATATCCCCTGCAAAGATATACTCCTTGCACAGTTCGACATTTTTCTCGTAGGTCGTCTGGTCAATATTGCCGGTGAACGACACAGCGTCGGGGTCACCCTTTACAACTTCGCGCATCGGCGCCGGTTTTTTCAGCTTTTCGATGATCGAGTCGATCCGTTTTATGGCGCTACTGTAGGCTTTTCCCGGACCTTCATTTCCGACATGGGCGTTACAGACAACCTTCACAGTGTTCGCCACGTTGTCGAAGATAAGAATCGTATCGGTGATGAAAAAGAGCGCGTCCGGAGTGTCAAGTTCGTCTTTTGTCGATTCGGGCATCTTCTCGAAAAAACGGATCGTATCGTAAGTGAGGAACCCTACGGCGCCTCCGAAAAACCGGGGCAGTCCGGGAAGGATCACCGGTTTATACCTTTCCATGATCTTTTTGAGTTCTGCCAGCGGATCGCCGGCGGCGGTAAAACGTCTTTCGGCTCCATCCTCGGTTATGGTGACCTCCCCATGCTGATAGCGGTAGATTATGGAAGGATCGGTTCCGAGAAAAGTATAACGGCCCCACTTGTCGCCCCCCTCCACCGATTCGAGCAGAAACGATTTGCCATTTCCGCCCAACTGCATGAAGGCGGATACGGGAGTCATGAGATCGGCGAGAATCTCCCGGTAGACCGGCACAAGGTTACCTTCGCCAGCGTGTTTTATGAAATCTTCTTCTGTCAGTGAATACATGGTCTATTCGTTAAAGTTAAGGTGTCTATCGTACAATGCCACTATTCTGACTGTAAACAACTTCCATCAGGCAAAGACCACCGGGTGGGGCGCATGGCCCGGCTTCTTTCCGGTCTTTTGCGTCAAGCGCATCCTTTATCCATGAAGGTTCGCGTTTATGTAGTCCAACCTGGATGAGGGTACCGACGATGTTGCGTACCATCTGTTTTAAAAAACCGTTCCCGGTCACACGGAACACAATTTTTTCACACCGCCTCTCGATAACTAAATCGGTTATTGTACGAATTTTGCCTCCAGGATTCGCTCCAGACGATTCGAAGGATGTGAAATCACGCTCCCCGGTAAGGAATATAGCCCCCTCTCTCATGGCCTCCATATCAATCGGAGCGTGTATACGCCAGACGCGCCCTTCATCGAATACCGACCGGATGCGGCTGTGCAGAACCGTATATTCATACGTCTTTGAAATCGCGGAAAACCGGGCGTTCCAGTCAGGGGCCACTGTCATCACGGATATGACCGCAATGTCTTTTGGCAAGATGGCGTTTAGCCCGGCGAGCAGACCCTCATCAGGAGCGTTGGTGGTTACGTCCGCATGGGTCGGTTGCAGTATTGCGTGTACACCAGCGTCGGTTCTGCCTGAGGCGTGTATCCTTACCTTCTTCTTTACGATTTTTGATAACGCCTCTTCCACAACCTCTTGTATCGTAACGTCGTTATTCTGGACCTGCCATCCTGCGTATCGGGTTCCCAGATACTGAAGGTCGATCCTGACCCTTCTTTGCTCAGCCACCTTTCTTCTTGTGTTTGGCAAGGTCGGCAAGCTCCGCTTTCAGACATACGCCTGTGTGTGATTCTTTAACTTTCGCCACATCTTCGGGCCTTCCTTCCGCCATGATCCGCCCGCCACCATCTCCCCCTTCCGGTCCGAGGTCGATGATATAGTCGGCGTTTTTGATGATATCGATGTTGTGTTCGATAACCATAAGGGTGGCGCCGGAGTCGGTCAGACGGTTTAGTACCTCTATCAGCTTTTTGATATCTTCGAAATGAAGACCGGTGGTCGGTTCGTCAAGCAGGTACAAGGTCTTGTCAGTCGCCCTCTTTGATAGCTCCTTTGAGAGCTTTACCCGTTGAGCCTCTCCGCCCGACAAGGTTGTCGCCGGTTGACCGAGCTTGATGTAATCGAGTCCCACATCGACTAACGTGCGCAATATTTTTTCTATCGGTGGGTGATTCTGAAAAAAGAGGGCCGCCTCCTCTATGGTCATGTTGAGGGCGTCGGCTATCGATGCGCCTTTATATTCGATATCGAGGGTTTCTCGGTTGAACCGCTTGCCGTTGCAAACATCGCATGTGACGTATACGTCTGGCAGAAAGTGCATCTCAATCTTGATGGAGCCTTCCCCCTGACACGCTTCGCACCGGCCCCCTTTGACGTTGAACGAAAACCGGCCCGGTTTGTAGCCCCGTTTTCGTGATTCGGGAAGCTGAGAATAGAGGTCGCGGATATGGGTGAAAACTCCGGTGTAGGTCGCAGGGTTGGAGCGGGGAGTTCTGCCTATCGGGTTCTGGTCGATATCGATCACCTTGTCGATTTTTTCGAGTCCCTTGATGCTTTTATGTTTGCCCGGATGATCGCTACTGTTGAAAAAATAGCGGGAGAGCGCCTTATAAAGAATATCAATCATCAGGGTGCTTTTACCGGAGCCTGAAACCCCGGTGACACATGTGAAAGCGCTTAACGGAATGGTTACATCGATATTTGTAAGATTGTGTTCGCTGGCGCCGATTATTTTCAGGCTTTCGCCATCTATCGGTCGCCTCTCTTCGGGGATGTCGATGATTCTTGCGCCAGACAAATACGCCCCGGTCAACGATTCCGCCACTTTTTTCACTTCGTCGGGCGACCCGGCGGCTACGATCTCTCCGCCATGTACACCGGCGCCGGGTCCGAGGTCAATAACGTAGTCGGAGCATAGAATAGTGTCCTTGTCATGCTCCACAACTATGACGGTGTTGCCGAGGTCGCGCAATTTTAGCAAGGTATCTATGAGGCGACGGTTGTCCCGGTGGTGAAGGCCGATAGAGGGTTCGTCGAGGATGTATAACACTCCCATCAGGGAACTGCCGATCTGGGTGGCCAGCCTGATCCGTTGCCCCTCACCACCTGATAAGGAGCCTGATGGGCGGTCGAGCGTCAGGTATGATAACCCGACATCATTCAAAAAGCTGAGTCTCTCTGCGATCTCCTTTACCACTCTCCTTGCGATGACGGTTCTTCGTTTGTCAAAACTGACAGAACGGATGAAATCGTACGCCTCCCTCACCGACATAGTTGTCAGGTCGATGATGGTCCTTCCATCAATCAGGACACCGAGCGCCTCTTTGCGAAGACGTTTGCCACCGCACTCCTCGCACGGCTGAAGACGCATATACTCCTCGATCTCATCGCGGATCGTCTCCGAGTCGGTCTCCCTGTAACGGCGGGAGAGATTCGGGATCACCCCTTCGTAAACCCCGGTGTAGTGGCTAGTCCGGTTCTCTTTTTTGAAATGAAATTTTATCTCTTCATCGCCAGAGCCGTAGAGAACAATCTTCTGATACTTTTTCGGGAGTTTGTCGAAAGGTTTTTTCGTGGAGAAACCGTAGTGGCTCGATACCGCGTGGATCATCTCCTTGTAGAAGATAGCCGTCTTCCTGCTCCACGGCTTGATGGCGCCCTCCTCCAGGGTTTTATTCGGGTCGGGAACGATTAAATCTTCTGCGATAAGGCGGTTGCGTCCCAGCCCGGAGCAGGATTGACACGCGCCGTGCGGATTATTAAAAGAGAACATCCTTGGCGTGATTTCAGGATAGCTCAAATTGCAGTTTACACAGGCAAACCGGGCGGAGAAGACCAGTTCCTCGTCAGAATCCACCATGTCCACAAGGGTCAGGCCATCGGCCATTTTAAGGGCAAGCTCCACCGAGTCGGCCAGCCTCTTTTCCAGCCCCTCCTTTATGACAAGCCTGTCCACCACGATCTCAATGGTATGTTTCTTCTTTTTATCAAGCTCGATCTCGTCGGCAAGCTCTCTCATCTCACCATCCACCCGGACTCGCACAAAACCTTTCGCCCGGAACTCAACAAGCTCCTTTTTGTAAGCCCCTTTCCGATCCTTGACCACCGGCGCCAAAACCTGAATCTTCGTCCGCTCCGGCAGGTCCATCACCGCATCGACGATCTGCGATACGGTCTGGCTCGATATTTCCATGCCGCACTGGTGGCAATGCACCGTTCCGGCCCGGGCGAAGAGGAGCCGCAGATAGTCGTATATCTCTGTTACCGTGCCGACGGTGGAACGGGGATTTTTACTGACACTCTTCTGCTCTATCGATATGGCGGGCGAAAGACCGTCGATATGGTCCACATCCGGTTTGTCCATCTGTTCAAGAAACTGCCTCGCATAAGCCGAGAGCGACTCCACATACCTTCGCTGACCTTCGGCGTAGATCGTGTCGAAAGCGAGCGATGATTTACCCGACCCGGACAGGCCGGTGATCACAACGAGTTTGTCCCTCGGAATGGTCAGGTTGAGGTTTTTTAAGTTGTGCTCCCTCGCGCCCCGTATATTGATCGAATCTATCATTTGTCCTGATCAGCTATTGAAAATATAGAGCAGGTAATATACCAGCGCGCTTGTTATAAAAAGAATAATAAAAGCCAGAATGCAGAGCCTCCCCATGATCCGGTGTCTTCTGGCGGAATCGGAGAGCCAGTATCCGATGGCAAAAGCCAACATGGCGGGAAGGAGATAACCGAGCGCCAGGAACATCACCTGATGGCTGACCCCGAACCGGGAGGAGGAGAATATCCACCAGATCAGAAAGCCCAGCCAGAGCAGACCCGTAAGCCATAATACTTTTGAGCGTGGCGCCGGTTCGCTTTTAAGTTTCATCTCACCGGCAATGGTAACGGCTGTTGCAAAGCCGTTGATTATCATGTAAATAGAGAGGAAAAATGTTATCGTCACGAAAACCATGTGGGTGTAGAGAACCGGCTTGAAAATATCCCTGTATACCCATTCGTAGCCCTGAAAGTTTACCCGGTCGGCCAGACTTTCGAGACCCAGCCGCCTGACAAGGTAATAGAAGATAAAATAAGCCGTCATCACGACCAGCGAAAGCAGAATCATCCTGTGATGTCTTAACCCCATACCTTTCGTGGCGAGGGATCCTGCGTAGATAAACATCAGGATGAATGTCACGGCGAAAAAATAGCTGATGTCAGATCCCATGGTCGATCCTTGCGACATGAAACCGGGCGAAGCCAGTAACTCTTTTATTTCGTTCATAGTCTGTTATATTTATACATCACATATCCGACAATGGTTTGCACGGCATGTTTGATCCTTCTCTTTTTCGGCTTAACATAACATCCAGGCTGATACTGGTCTGTCTGGTCATGGGGCTGATTCCTCTCGTTGTCGCCGGTATTTTCGGAATGTCCATTTCAGTCAGTTCGCTACAGGAGAACATTACCCAGAACCTGAAGAGTAACGCAAAAATGCAGGTGCGCCAGGTGGAGGATAAAATAGACCGGGTAACCCAGGATGTGATTTTCCTCTCGTCAGCTCCATCCATCAAACGATTTTTGCTCGGTGAACCGGGTGGTCGTGACGAAATGGAGAAACATCTGCTTCAGTTCAACCGTTTGCATCCGGAATATTATCAAATCAGGTTCCTCGGAAGCAATGGCGCCGAACTGATCCGTTCAAACCACAAGGAGGGCGCTTTCTACCTTACTCCTTTAAGTAGCCTTCAATATAAGGGTGGCAGATATTATTTCAAAGAAGGGATAAAATCGAATAAGGGGGAGGTCTATTTCTCCCATATCGATCTGAATATCGAACATTCCATCATCGAAGAGCCTCTTCAACTCGTCGCAAGAATATCTACGCCTGTCTATCTCAATGGCGTTATAGAGGGACTCATCATTGTCAACCTCTCCGTGGACGCCATATTCGATTGGGTAAGGGCGCCCAACACGCCATTCAGCACCCTTTTTGTAAATGAAAAAGGGGAAGTTATGTACATCGCAAAGAATGGAAAACCGGACGGTCGGGTCGGTGAGGTCGGCGTCCATATATCTGACATTTTCCCCTCGTTCACTTCAGAAAGGATTCAGACAAAACCAGCCGGCATTGAGACTTTCGGTATGGATATCGTGGCGTTCAGCCCTATTCGGGGAGAGGGGAAGATGAAAACACCTTCGTGGTATCTGATTACTCTCTATCCAAAGACCAGTATGACCCCCTACATGGCCGGCATGATCCTGAATCTGCTCTACTTTCTTACGTTTGTTGCGTTTATCGGGATATTTATCGGCCTTTACCTGGCCAGGAGGCTGATCGGTCCAATAAAAAAACTTCATATGGAAGCCGACCTTATAGCGAACGGATATCTCGACAACCCGCTCCTTTTGAACACCGGCGATGAAATCGGTGAGCTTGCAGAGAAGTTCGACAGCATGAGGGTGCAGGTTAAGGAGAAACAGGCCCGGCTTTCGGATTGGAACCTCGATCTGAACAGGCAACTAGAGTCGAGAGTCGTCGAGATTCGCGACCTGGAAAAACAGTTGCACAGGGCTGATAAACTCGCGTCGTTGGGTGAGCTTTCCATGAAGCTGGCCCACGAAATCGGGAATCCGCTTGCCAGCATTAAAACCGTGGCCCAGGTGATGGATGAGGAGGTCCAGGATCATCTTGAATGCGGAAATAGCGCCAACCAGAGCGAGTATCTACAAAGAATCGTCTCCGAAGTTGACCGCCTGAACGCTTTCCTTAAAAACTTCAACAAGTTCGCCGTGATAAAAGAGGCGGAACCGGTCCTGTGCGACCTGACCACTATAATCTCGGAAGTCTGCCTCCTGCTCAAAGTCCAGGCGCATGAAAGCGGTGTGACGTTGGAAGAGTATTACGATCCGGAGCTAGAGGAGATCATGATTGACCCGCAACAGGTGAAACAGATACTTATCAACCTGATGTTAAACGCCATACACGCCTGCGAGCGGAGAGGAAGAGTCAAGGTTTCGCTGAAAAATGTCTTCTCCTCATGCAAACGACCGATGAGAAAAAACTGTTTCTGCATGGAGGAGGGGAAGCGGATCAAGGCGGAGTCTTTTATAGAAATGAGCGTATGTGACAACGGCAAAGGAATTCCAGACAAGGATCTTATCAAGATTTTCGACCCGTACTACTCCACCAAATCGGATGGAACCGGGCTAGGTTTATCGATAGTGCATCGCATTATCGAAAAACATAACGGCAAAATCCGGGTCTATAGTGAGATTGATGAAGGGACCACGTTCAAGATATATTTCCCCAAACAATCGGTACAGGCCTTAAGTCATGTCTAAGCGACTGCTCATACTCGAAGACGATTTCACCATGAGGCAGACCCTCACATCTGTATTCAGGAAGAGGGATTTTGCGGTTTATCAGGCCGAAAACGGAGCCGACGCTCTGGCCATACTTGAGGTGGAGTCGATCGACGTGATGCTGATCGACATGAAACTACCCGATATGTCGGGCCTGGAATTCTGGAAAAAAGCCGCGTCGATGGAAGAGGATTTTCTCGCCATTTTCATGACCGCATACCCGGAGGTGAAGACCGCCGTTACCGCCATGCGTGAGGGGGCGTTTGATTATATAAACAAACCGTTCGAGCTTGACGAACTGCGGATAATTGTGGACAAGGCCTTCTCCCACCTGAACCTGAAATTCGAGGTTCAGAGGCTTCGATATGAAAAGGATCACGAATCGCGGGCCATGGGTGACATCCTGGGAAAGAGCGACGCTATCGAAAGTGTGCGCGAGCAGATATCGCAAGTGGCCTCCGTGGCCAGTACGCCAGTACTCATCCTTGGCGAGAGCGGTGTTGGCAAAGAGCTTGTCGCAAATGCGATACACCACCTCTCAGCCAGAAGCCATAATCCTTTTCTTAAACTTAACTGCTCCTCCATCCCGGAGTCCCTCCTGGAACAGGCGCTGTTCGGCAATGAAAAAGTATCCTTCAAGGAGACTAACTATCCAAAAAAAGGTATCTTTGAGATGGCGAACTCAGGAGGCATATTCCTCGACGAGATAGGTGATCTTAACTATGAGTTGCAACCGAAACTTTTGAGGGTACTGGAAGCCAAATCCCTGAGACGGGCCGGAGGCACCAGGGATATGCCGGTAGACGTTCGGCTTATTTCCGCCACCAACCAGAACATCCATCAACTCGCAGAAGAGGGCCGGTTTCGGACCGACCTGCTCTACCGCCTCAACGTATTCACCATAAACATGCCCCCTCTGCGGGATCGAACCAAAGACATTCCTGCCCTGGCCGCCCACTTCATCAAAGGTCTCAACCGGGCGTTGAA
Source organism: Nitrospinaceae bacterium (assembly GCA_029261405.1). Classification (GTDB taxonomy): domain Bacteria; phylum Nitrospinota_A; class UBA7883; order UBA7883; family JAJDBK01; genus JAJDBK01. Next base: position 34,471 of record JAJDBK010000005.1, on the reverse strand, counting down.
GACAAATATCGAAGGTATCGAAGAGAGCGCAATTACTCAAATGAAAAAATACGCATGGCCGGGCAACATACGGGAACTTCGCAACGTAATCGAAAGAGCTTGCATCATCGCCCAGTCGAAGGTCATCACCGAAAAGGAGATCTCCCTCAACCAATCTGTTACCGCGCAAGGTTTTGAGCAGGAGAGGAGAGCGTTATTCTCTGTCTACAACAACTGGGTACCCCTTGAGAGTGTGGAGCGGATGTATATCGAGGAGGCTTTGAGTAATTGTGACGGCAACAAATCAGAAGCCGCCAGACGGCTCGGTATATCGCGTGTCACCCTGCGGGAAAAACTCCGCAAGCCTGTGCGGGAGCAGAACCAGGTTGATCCGGAATCCTGATACTAATTTAACGGAAACTTAACGCCCCCTTAACAGGTACGCAGTTATACTCTCTCCACATGGATTACAAATTAAACCTTTGGAGCATACTAAAATGTATCACAAGTTGATTGTGGCTATCACTATTCTTTGTATTACCTCTGTCCCGTCATTCGCAGGCGGGGTCACCTACAAGGATGGCGAGAAATATGTGAAACTTGGTGGGCGAATCCAGATGCAATACCACCAGAAGGATCCCGACAGCGGCGATTCGAGCGATGACCTCTTCTTCCGTCGCCTGCGTCCTTTTATCGAGGGGAGCGTTCACGAGGACTGGAAAGGAAAGTTCCAGTTTGATCTCGGTAAATCAAACGATGATAACGAAGTCTCTATCAAGGACGCCTATATGCAGTATAGCGGTTTTGAAAACATGAAGGTCACCATAGGAAACGCCTTCATCATCCCCTTCTCCCGTGAAATGATGACATCGTCGAAGTACCAACAGCTCGTCGAACGCACTTTCGTGGGTGACCACAACTACGGAACACCTGATCGCCAGCTTGGTGTTTCGCTTGAGGGACATTCTGATGATAAAAACTTCGAATGGGCGGTCGGTATAGCGGACGGACGTATCGATCCAGACGCAAAAAAACTCGACTTCGACACGGCTGTAAACGACGCTTCTGACTGGAACGAAGGAGCCATGATAGGGGCAAGGGTAAACTTTCATCCTTTTGGACACCTCAAGATGAGTCAGGGCGACTTTAGCGGAGAAACAAAGGCAACCATAAGCGCCGCCGCCTTCTCCTTCAGTAATGACGGCGACAACAACACCCGTACCGATGGCGGTGTTGATACCAGTGATGGGAGCAAACCGGACATCGATAGTGTGACAGGTCTTGAGTTAAGCGGCGCGTTTCGTAGCTCCGGAATCTCGGTAGACGCCCAATTTAACAGCTTCTCGGCTTCCACAGTAGACGGTAACGTCAGCCAAGGAATCTACAAGAACGGTGAAACCCAGTTGACCAACTACGCTGTTGAAGGGGGATACATGTTCAACAACACGTTTGAAATTGTAGCGGCGTTCTCCAGTCAGGACGCGGATGGTTACGCCGACCCATGGACCAGAACCGCGTTGGGCCTGAACTGGTTTATCCATAAACACGACATAAAATTTCAGGCCACCTACCGCACCAACGAAAACAAGGATGGTAATAACGGTAACAACCTGAATGAGATGTTCGTGCAGGCCCAGTACGTATTCTAGCCCCGATTATGCCTTAAGGTTTGTGATGTGGGTTGCAAGGTATCATACATTCCTTGCGCCCCATCATGAGTTTAAGAGCCGAGCGGTTCCGCCCGGTTCCCATGTTTTGGCATGGCTTAGACTAAGTGTAATTTCGTTGACCCGCCGACTGCCGTCATGTATCCTTGAAACATCAATAGAGCCTCTATCTATTTATCTTCAACAGGGGAAGGCCAATGATGATTCGACTGCAACAGCTCTCCATTCTCACCCTCGCAACTTTTTTTATGGTCACAGGTATCTCTTTCGCCGAGGGGGACGCTACCAACGGTGAAAAAGTCTTTAAAGAGGTGGGGTGTGACAGGTGCCATAAACTCTCATCCAAAAGAAAAGTCGGACCCGGTCTCAAAGGGGACACAACACGTCATACCGACGCATGGCTGACAAAATGGCTCAAGGACCCGCAAGGGACATGGGAGGAGAATGACGAAGAGACACAAGCCTTGAGAAAATGGACCGATGGTCGGGAAGGCTCAAAAAAAACCAAGATGAAAATCAGGAAACTGAACGACACGGAGATCGCCGATCTGATCGCGTTCCTTAAAAAGAACGACGCAAACTGACCCGTACTACCTTTTAAAGGGTAGTTTCGCTTTGGCCGGTTATTGGTAAAAAAGCGTTGTTTTGGCTCCTTTTATGGCTGTTTTGCCGAAAAAAGGACCAAAACAGCTTCTTTTTGGTTGATTTTAGTTAACAGCATACTCCCATAGAAGAGCTGTTTTCCGCCCCGTTTCCGCCGTTACTATTGTCGCTGCAATCGAAGAGACCGTAATGTGTGTTCATATTGCCGATAACCTCAAAATGTCGGGCGTACCTCGTATCGGTAATCATCGACGCGGTGTTACTGCAAATCGGCACAGGCATTCCGGTACGAAACGTATGGTGGTCGTCGAGGTGGAAAGCGTGGGGAGCCTCTGGAACCGTTCCTTTATAAAAGGCGACCTGCCCGAAATCTTCGCATCTGTCTTCAAGTCCCGGAAGTTTAAAGAGCCGCACGGTGTTGGAATAAAAACCTGTCATCCCGGCTTTTGCTTCTATTTCAGGGTTATCAAGCGAAATTCTGCGACTCGATGTCAATCTGAAATCAGCGCAACCGATTTTCGCCAAAAGCCTCCTGAAATCTTCGCTATAAAGAGCGCCACCGAGGCATTCAGCCACAAGGAGCGGGTTGTTCGCCAGTTCAGCGGGAATACGGCGATCAGCAAAAACATCAGAAAAATAGAGCTCTCCGCCAGGTTTCAAAACTCTCAGTATTTCTGTAAAAACCCTCTCCTTGTCTGGCGAGAGGTTTATCACGCAGTTTGAAACCACAAGGTCAACAGAATTATCCTCGATTCCAATCGAGCCAAGATCTTCGATATACCCGTTCAAAAACCTTACGTTAGGTCTGTTGTAGCCGAACCCGCCGGTGTGGTGATCGAGATATTTCCTTGCCACTTCAAGCTGTTCGTCTGTCATATCGACACCGATCACGTTGCCATCAGGGCCGACAAGTTTTGAAAGGAGGTAACAGTCACGTCCGGAACCACAACCGAGATCAAGAACGGTCAAACCCTTCAGTTCATACGGAATAGGCGACCCGCACCCGTAGAACTTTTTAACAACTTCCGGGTGAATGAGTTTAAGTATCACCTTATGGCGGGACGATATCCCGTTTGAATCGCAACAGGCGCCGGTTTGCAAATCCTTGTTGGATTGCAGTACTTTGCCATAATACTTCTTTATAGCTTCAGGAAGGTTATCGAAGGTTTTTATCGTTGAATACATCTTTCCCCTTATCTATCAGAATAAAAAACTGAAATTTCGCGAACAGCCTTATTCTACCGTATGAATAAAAATGCGCAAAATCGCATAGAAAAGTTGTGCGACTTGTTTTGTAGAGATTCTGATTCTATGATGGTGAGGTAAGTAAACGTTCGGGCTTTGCCCGTGGAGGTGATAGTTGAATCAGTTTTATAAGAATCTGGCGCTGTGGATGGTTGTGGGGCTTGTTATGATCGCCCTTTTTAATATGTTCGACCAGCCCCGTGTAACCAGTATTGAGATATCCTTCTCCGAATTCATGGATGGTGTTGAAAAAGGGGAAGTTTCCGATGTTATCCTGCAGGGGAGCCTTGCCAGGGGCAAATTTGCTGATGGCAAACCGTTTCAGGTTTATATAATGGATTATCCCGACCTGTACAAGGATCTGAAAAAGGCGGGTGTCGGTGTTTCGGTACGCGCGTCGGATCAAACGCCTTGGTACATGTCGATTCTGATCTCCTGGTTTCCGATGATCCTTCTTATCGCCATATGGATATTTTTCATGCGGCAGATGCAAAACGGTGGATCGCGCGCCATGTCTTTTGGCAAGAGCAAAGCGAAACTTGACGCCGAGGGGGAGACAAAAGCTACATTCAAGGATGTGGCCGGTGTCGAGGAGGCGAAAGAGGACCTTCAGGAGATTATCGAGTTTTTAAAAGAACCCGCCAAATTCCAGAAGCTTGGTGGCAAGATACCGAAAGGTGTATTGCTGATGGGTTCACCGGGAACAGGCAAGACCTTGTTGGCAAAGGCTATAGCCGGAGAGGCGGGAGTCCCCTTCTTTTCGATTTCCGGTTCCGACTTCGTTGAGATGTTTGTGGGTGTGGGCGCCAGCCGGGTCCGCGACCTTTTTGAACAGGCTAAAAAACACGCTCCGTGCATTATTTTTGTGGACGAGATCGACGCCGTAGGTCGTCACCGGGGAGCGGGTGTCGGGGGTGGACACGACGAGCGAGAGCAGACACTCAACCAGCTTCTCGTGGAGATGGACGGTTTCGAGGCGAACATGGCTGCCATCGTCATAGCGGCCACAAACCGGCCCGATGTTCTCGACCCGGCTCTGCTACGTCCCGGCAGGTTCGATCGCCAGATCGTTGTGCCGAAACCCGATATCGTAGGCCGGGAGGCGATTCTGGCTGTACATGCGGGCAATATCCCTATGGAGGATGATGTCATCCTGAAGGTTCTGGCCCGTGGAACACCCGGATTTACAGGCGCTGACCTGGCCAACCTTTGCAACGAAGCGGCGCTGTTGGCGGCCAGGGAGGACGCGGAGCGGGTGAGTATGCGTCATTTCGAGGTGGCGAAGGACAAGGTTATGATGGGCGCGGAACGCCGCTCCATGATAATATCGGACGAAGAGAAGAGAAGTACCGCCATTCATGAGGCGGGGCACGCTCTTGTGGCGCTTCTACTTCCCGGCGCTGACCCTATCCACAAGGTTAGCATAATCCCGCGAGGACGAGCCCTCGGTGTCACCCAACAGCTTCCTGTCGATGAGCGGCACACCCACGCCAAGCAGTATCTAATCACCCGTCTTGCCATCCTTATGGGCGGCAGGGCGGCGGAGGATCTTGTATTAAAACAGTTCACTACCGGCGCGAGTAACGATATTGAACAGGCCACCAACCTTAGCAGAAAGATGGTCTGTGAGTGGGGAATGAGCGAAACGATTGGACCCGCCGCTTTCGGCCAGAAGGATGAACAGATATTTCTGGGCAGGGAGATAAGCCAGCATCGTGATTTTTCGGAGGATACCGCCAGGGTAATCGACAAGGAGGTGCATGCGATGATCTCCGAAGCGTACGCTACCGCCAAGAGGTTGCTCACAGAACATGTGGATATTCTCGACGCCATAACGGAGAATCTGCTCGACGTGGAGGTTGTCGAAGGGGCCGAGATAATGTTGATGGTCAAAAACAGTCTCGAAACGAAGGGGATTGATGTGCATTTTACACTCCCTGAGGGGGCTGAGAAGGTGAAACGGAGGGAAAAGAGCGACTCCACAGAAGAGGAGTCCGCCGACGCTGATGAGGAGATTAAAGATGATGGTGGCCCCGAAACCGGGAAAGATGAAGCTCCCCTGACTCCCTAAAAGGCACGCTGATATGGCTGACTCACCTCTTTATGTGAAGCTTGCCCCCGGATTCCTGCTGGGCTTGGCCGGTTTGTTCGGGTATGTGGTAAGCGAAGTCGTATCCTTCGATTTTGGATCGACCGCTCCTGTAAAATCGATTACAGAGGCTGTAGAGAAGATCGACAAGGTTAAACGTTTCTTCGAAGAGCTAAACGCCAGACCTGTCAAACTGAAAAAGGGACAGAGACTCGATCAGTCTCCCCTTTCGACGAAGAAAGATTTTGACACGATCTTCTCCTTCTATTCGATGGAGCAGGCGGCGAACGTTGAGTTAAAAGGGACCCGTGGCGGTGACTCTTCTTTTAGCCTTGACGATAAAACCTCAGGGCCAGACTCAGGCATGAGCGGCCTTCTTGCCGTAACAGATTTTGGTCCAGATACCGTTGCCGACAAATACGCTTCCATGGTCATCACTCTGCCCGACCCGGCCCTTTTAAATGGGAAAACGGTATTGCGAGTGACAATCCGTGGTGAAGGCGTAACAAGGATCGGAATCGGGCTTGTAAGAAAGGAAGGGAGCGACTTTCTGCATTGGAACATAGGAAATTACGTCATTACCGCAGGGAAATGGCATTCCATCGATATTCCGTTTTCCGCTTTTAATCTTTGGGAGTACAATTCAGCAACCAGAAAATACAGAAAGGCGCCACAGTTTAGGGCGCCTGAGGTCGTGGATCAGATCAGGTTCTACCTGAAACCCGGGATGGTTATAAGTGACGCTCCAAAATTGTGGGTAGGCTCTATCGCGGTAAAATAATGAAAATCCTTCTAACGAACGACGACGGCATAAACGCTCCCGGCATCTTTGCGTTGCGAAAGGCGCTGTTTGAAATAGCGGATGTGACAGTAGTGGCGCCGGAAACGGAGATGTCAGCGGTGGGTCACGCCATAACGTTGACCGATCCCCTGCGGGTTAGGAAAATCATGTCAGATGGCGCCCTTTTCGGTTACGCGGTCAACGGCACCCCTGCTGATTGTGTAAAGATCGCCATCAGGGCGATTCTCCCCGATCCACCCGATATGGTTGTTTCCGGCATAAACCATGGCCAGAACGTGGCGACCAATATTATCTACTCCGGCACAGTTTCAGCCGCTACCGAAGGCATGATCCTTGGTATTCCCTCCGTGGCGGTCTCTTTGGGAACCTTCGCCGAGGTCGATTTTTCCGTAGCGGCGAAAAAGGCGATAGAGATAATCGGGAAAATCGCCAATATCAGACTACCAGAGGGGAGCCTGGTCAACGTGAATATTCCCGCTCTGCCGGAAGAGGAGTTGAAAGGGATAAAAATCTGCCCCATGGGATGTAGCCGGTTCAAGGAGGTTTTCGAGAAACGGGTTGATCCTCGCGGTGTCGATTATTATTGGCAGGGGGGCGCTATGGAGGTGGATAAAAGGGATGAAAAGAGCGACATCGCATGGCTTGATAAAGGTTATATTACCGTAACGCCGATCCATTTCGATCTTACAAACTACGAGTTCATGACACAACTTGAGACTGCGATAAAGTAGACGAGGAAGCTGAGAAATGGAGTTTTTGATCGAACCTTCCCGAATGTCGGGTGACGCGCTTATCCCTTCATCCAAGTCTCATACCATACGAGCGCTGTTTCTGGCCGCCATGGCGAAAGGGAGGTCTACTATCTTCAACCCTCTCGACTCAGCTGATGGCAGATCGGCTTTGGCGGCGGTCAAGGCGCTCGGCGCCGGGGTTGAGGTTGAACCGGACAGATGGATTATCGACGGGCTTGACGGTTTTATATCGAACCCGGAACCGACAATCTATATGGGCAATTCAGGCACCTCCACCCGATTTGTACTGGGATCTGTGGCGTTGGGGGCGAGAGAGGTCACGATAACGGGTGACGAATCGACAAGTTCAAGGCCGATGGGTCCGCTTCTGACAGCCCTTGAAAATCTGGGGGCAAAGACAAAAAGCCGGAAGGGAAAATTGCCTGCGACGGTGAGTGGCCCGATCCTCGGCGGTGAGACGGAAGTGGACGGCAAGACCTCGCAATATCTTTCGAGTCTGCTTGTGAGTCTTCCGCTGGCGCAATCCGATTCTGTCCTGATAGTTGAAAACCTCAACGAAAAACCGTATGTCGATATGACCCTCTCATGGCTCGATTTTCTTGGTGTCGATTACGGGAGGGAGGGTTATAGTCGATTCACCATAAGGGGAGGCCAGAAGTACCGTTCATTCGAGCGCATGATACCTGGCGACTTCTCCTCAGCCACCTTCTTTGCGTGTCTCGGCGCCATACCGGGCAACGAGGTTTTCCTTCGGGGTCTTGACATGAACGATCCGCAGGGGGATAAAGCGATTCTCGGCTACCTCGAAAAGATGGGCGCGTCGGTTAATATCGGTGATGACGGAATAACCGTCAAGGGCGATTCGCTTGCTGGTGTGACCCTCGACCTTAACGCAACGCCTGACGCGCTTCCCGCCATGGCGGCGCTTGCGTGTCTTGCTGATGGAACGACTCACCTCACCAACGTTCCGCAGGCGCGGATCAAAGAGACCGACCGGATAGCTGTGATGGCCAAAGAGCTTGGCGCTATGGGCGCTCTTTGCGAAGAGAGGACGGACGGTCTTGTTATTCATGGTGGCGCCCGGATTACCGGCGCCAGGGTGGATGGTCATGGTGATCATCGGGTGGTAATGGCGCTTTCGGTCCTCGCCTCGAAAGCCGATGGAAGAACTATCATTGAAACCGCAGAGTCAGTAGACGTAACATTTCCGAATTTCGCAGAGCTTTTCCGTTCGTGCGGAGGAGTTTTAAGCGCAAGCGAATAATCGTTAATCGATTACAATAATGTATCGAAAGAAAATAAAAGGCGGATTATGACCGAAACTGCTGAAAGACGAACAACTCCTGACAGACGAACCGCTCCCAGGAGCAAGGATGGCTCCGGCGCTCATGTGGAGGCGATGATCGAGAAGGATTCGTTCTACGCCCCTCTTCCGGGCGGTATCCTTGTGGACCATTCCGAGGTTGGATGCTGTCTCGATTTTTCAGATTCGCACAATCTGGAAATCGGGAAAATCATCCTCTTCAAGGTTATCGCAGGCACTTCCCTCGACCATAAGGATGTCACCGCAAGAATCATATGGATGGTTGAGGAGGGTGAGGTGATCCGGGTAGGTTGCGAGTTCTCGGAGCATATTATCGGAGTCCCTTTCTTCAACTGAATATTTATGATCTCCCCGGAAATCAAAAAGAGACTTTTTTCCCTCTTCCCCGAAGACTCGGCTACTGACTCCCCAGAGGACCTGCTCTGCTACGGTTTTGATGCGACGGGTATTGAATCGAAACCGGAGATGGTTTTGTTCCCGACGAATGCTGAACAGATCAGTGAGGTTTTGCGACTCGCCAATGAACAGGGCTTTCCTGTAACGGCGCGAGGCGCGGGATCGGGATTTGTTGGCGCTTCGGTTCCGGTCAATCACGGAGTGGTCATTTCGATGACCAGGATGAACTCGATATTATCTATCGACCCGGAAAACCTGACAGCCGACGTAGAGCCGGGGGTTGTTACGGCGGACCTGCAAAAGGCTGTCGAGGAGCGGGGTTTTTTCTATCCACCAGATCCGGCGTCCCTAAAAATATCGACTATCGGTGGCAATGTCGCCATGGGGGCTGGCGGTCCGAGAGCGGTCAAGTATGGTGTGACCCGCGACTACGTTCTTGGAATGGAGGTTGTTCTGCCTACAGGCGAGATCGTTAATATCGGAGCGAAGACGGTCAAGAGCGTTGTAGGTTTCGACCTTACACGGTTGATGATCGGCTCGGAAGGAACTCTCGGAGTTTTCACACGGCTCCGGCTTAAACTATTGCCGAAACCTGAAACTGTGAGAACGACGCTTGCGTTGTTTAACACGGTTGATGACTCCGCCAGAACCGTATCCGCTATTATCCGTTCCGGGATTATTCCGAGGACGCTGGAGTTTCTCGACAGGAGCGCAATCAACGCCGTAACAGATTATATGGACGCCGGATTGCCGACCAACGCTGAGGCTATCCTTCTGATCGAAACCGACGGATCAGAGGATATAGCGGAAAAGGAGCTTGCCAGAATCAGGGATGTCTGCGCTGATCATAAAGTTATCGAAACGCGGGTGGCGGAGAATGAAGAGGAGCGTGAAAAGCTCTGGACAGTGCGAAGATCGGTCTCCCCATCTTTACTCAGGATACGTCCGAACAAGATCAACGAGGATGTTACGGTCCCCAGATCGAAAATACCTGAACTTATGAAAAGGCTATCGGAGCTTTCCGAAAGGAGCGGTGTGCCGATAGTCAACTTCGGTCACGCAGGGGATGGCAACATTCATGTGAACATCATGACCGACAAGAGAGACGAAGAAGAATACACACGAGCCAAAGGGGCCAGAGACGAACTCTTTGCCATCTGCCTGGAACTTGAAGGAACGATTTCGGGTGAACACGGAATCGGGCTTAAGAAAGCTCCGTATCTGGAATCGGAAATTGGACCTGTGGGTGTTGCGCTTAACAGGAGGATCAAGGCGGCCTTCGATCCGAACAACATTCTTAATCCGGGCAAGGTGGCTAACTGTCATGAGGTATAATGCGTTATGGATATAATGGTAATTTTCGGGAGCGAATCGGACCTGCCCGTGGGGGAGGAGGTTCGCAAGATATTCGACAAACTCGGCGTGAAATTTGAGATGAGGATCGCTTCGGCCCACAGAACGCCTGATCGCGTATATGAACTTATAAAGAAGGCCGAAGATCAGGGAGCCAAGGCGATCATCGCTGGCGCCGGAATGTCGGCGCATCTGGCCGGTGTAGTGGCTTCAAAAACCATTCTGCCGGTTATCGGTATCCCCATGGACGCGGGGCCGCTCCACGGCATCGATTCTCTCCTTTCCACAGTGAATATGCCCGGAGGAATTCCGGTTGCCACAGTGTCGCTGGGGAAAGCCGGGGGGAAGAACGCGGCGCTTCTGGCCTGCTCGATCATCGCGCTGGGTAATGAAAAGGTCTCAAAAGCCTTGAAGGATTATCGGCGGGAGATGACCGCAAAGGTCTATGAGGCTGACAGACTCTTGGGGGTTAACAATGAGGAGTGAAATCGATGAGGATTTTGACGAGAGGGGATTTTGACGGGCTTGTCTGCGCCGTTCTGATTACGGAGGCGGAGTCGATTTCGGAGGTTCGTTTCGCGCATCCGAAAGCCGTGCAGGACCGGGAGGTGGAAGTAAGTTCTGAAGACATAGTCGTCAACCTCCCTTACCATAGCGACTGCGGAATATGGTTCGACCATCATGTCTCGGAGCAGGATCGCGGGTCCCGACCAGATTCTTTCAAGGGTAAATATGGCCTGGCGCCATCGTGCGCCCGGCTGGTTTTCGAATATTACGCGCTACCCGAATGGAGCGACAAATACCGCGACCTGATGGTGGCTGTCGATAAAATCGACTCCGCAATGCTCTCCCTGAACGACATCCTTCGCCCTGAAGGTTGGGTGAGATTGGCCAATACGGTCGATCCTAGGACCGGTTTTATCCCTTCCCGTGGATATTTCATGCAACTTATCGAGTGGATAAAAGCCTATCCCATTCAGGATATTCTGGAGATCGAGGATGTTCATCGGCGTATCGACGAATATGTCCGGCAATATGGCAAGTTCCAGGAGATGGTCAAGGAGAATTCCAGAATGGAGGGGAAGGTGGTGCTGACCGATTTTCGTTCCCTCCCTGAAGCGCCCGTCGGAAGCAGGTTCCTCGTGTACGCCTTGTATCCATCCGCGAACGTCTCCGCCAGGGTTTTCTACACCCCCGACCGTAAACATGTGACTATCGCCGTGGGGCATAGTGTTATCAATCGCACATGCGGAGTAGATGTCGGAAACCTCATGGCCGAATATGGTGGCGGGGGACATGTTGGCGCAGGATCGTGCCGGGTTTTCAGAGATGACGCGGACGATGCGATAAACGATATTGTCGGCAGACTGAACTCAGGTTGCTGAAACCAGCCCGCTTTATTTTATCTGTGAAGGTGTTCCGGTCAGGATAACGAGACGGTTTTCCGTTTTCATTACTCCTTCGGTGGCTTTGACGATGGCTATGACTCTCCGGGCCATATCCTCCGACCTGACCTCTCCCTCCACCAGAACTGTTCCATGGTCGGTGGTGATCTTCAACTGGCCGCTATCGGTTTTTTCATCATCGTAGAGCCTCTTTTTCACCCGGGCCGTGAGGGTGGTGTCGCTCAGGAATTCCTTGGCGCCTTCGACGGTTTTGTCTATGTAGGCGCCAGCCTTCTCCATCGTTCCTTTATCTTCTTCCGCTAAAACTTGAAACGTGGTCAGGGCAAAGGCGAGCAGGAGAAAGAGGGGTAGACGCATCCGCAACATCCTTTCAAAATAAAGATGTTATTATAACCGGCTGAATAGAAAAAGACCGAGGATATCTGATGACATCAACGCCAGTGGACATCAATTGTATTAAAGACGGGTCGCTTGCCCGCATAGAGTCGATAGCCAGGAGCTATTTTGTGGATTCGAGAGGATCGCACGGCTGGGACCATGTTGTCCGCGTTTACAGGCTCTGCCAGAAAATTGGCCCATTGGAGAAGTGCGACATGACAATCCTGCTTTCCGGCGCTCTGTTGCACGATATCGGTAGAAAAGAGTGTGACGAGGAGAATGGCGCCCGTTGCCACGCAAAAGTGGGTGGCGTCATTACAAGGTCCATTCTGGAACGGGAGGGTTTTGATTCAGACTCGATAGAGGCTATCACCCACTGCGTGGCTTCCCACAGGTTTCGTGACGGGGTAAGTCCTGAGACAAGGGAGGCGATGGTTCTTTATGATGCGGACAAACTCGACTCCATCGGCGCTGTTGGTATCGGGAGAGCGTTTCAGTTCGCAGGGGAGATCGGAGCGCGACTTCACGACCCCGATGTTGACCCTGAAGAGACAGAGGCTTACGGTTACGACGACACCGCCTACCGGGAATATCTGGTGAAACTGAAACATCTGCATGAGCGGATACTTACCCGATCAGGACGGCAGATAGCCCTTGAACGCCACCGGTTTATGGAACGGTTTTTCAGAAGACTCAACGATGAAACCACCGGTATTAAATAACTATCCATATTGTCCGTAACAATGAAATTGCTATTGAAAAACCGCAGGATCGCCCGATAAAAAATGTCTTACGAATGGTTCATCAGCTTACGCTATCTCAAGGCCAAGAGAAAACAGACCTTTATCTCGCTTATAACCTGGATATCGATAGGCGGGGTCGCCATAGGAGTCTGCGCCCTGATAGTGGTGCTTGCGGTAATGACAGGCGCCCAGGAGGACCTGAAAGGAAAGATTCTGGGGGCAAACTCCCACATACTGATTACGAGGATGGGTGGTGGCGGTTTTACCGAGCCGGATAACGTCGTAAACATCGCAAAAAAGCGGAATGGCGTTATCGCCGCCTCTCCTTTCATCTACAAACAGGTGATGTTAAGTTCCGCAAGTAATGTAACCGGGGTTGTCCTGCGGGGAATCGAGGTCGATCCTGTGGCAAAATCGACCGATCTCGCCTCATACATGATAGAAGGAATGCTGGAGCATCTTCAGGAAAAGTACGCCAGGGTTCTGGTCGCCCCGGATGATCTGGGTGTGCCGGTGGAACAACGCAGAGCCGGTATCGTTGTGGGTAAAGAGCTGGCCGGTCAGCTCCGGGTCGGCATGGGAGACCCGCTGACTGTGGTAAGCCCTGTGGGGAACACCACTCCGGGGGGAATGGTTCCCGTTTCACGGGAGTATTACATCTCCGGTATCTTCAGCTCCGGCATGTATGAATACGACGCCTCATTGGCCCTCATTTCACTAACCCAGGCCCAGTCGCTCTTCAAAATGGGGGATAAGGTGACCGGAGTTGAGGTGAAAATCGAAGATGTCTACCGTTCAGGTGAGGTGTCTGACGTTATCCGGGAACAGCTCTCTTACCCTTTCATTGTCCGGGATTGGCGTGAGCTGAACAGAAACCTCTTTTTTGCGTTGAAACTCGAAAAGGTGGCTCTCGGTGTAATTCTCGCCCTGATTGTCTGTGTGGCGGCTTTTAATATCGTCTCCACCCTCATCATGGTTGTCATGGAGAAAACGAAAGATATCGCCATATTAAAAGCCATGGGCGCCAGCCCGAAAAGCATCATGCGAATCTTTTTTCTCGAAGGCATGATAATAGGTTGTTCCGGGACGGCTTTGGGGGTTGCTGGTGGTGTTGCGCTGGGCCAGTTGCTCAAGAGGTACCAGTTTATAAAGTTGCCCGAAGATGTATACAATCTCACCACCCTGCCTGTTCTGATGCAGTTTTCCGATGTGGCGATAGTATCGGCGCTGGCTTTGCTTGTGACGGTTCTCGCCACGATATATCCCGCATGGTCCGCATCCCGGCTCGACCCGGCTGAGACTCTGCGATACGAATAGATCATGAACGAGCTGTTGATCGACTCCCACTGGCCGCGAAAGATATTCCATGTCACCGGAGCGTCGATTATTCCGACGGTACACTATTTCGACCTGGTAAGAGATGATGTCACGCTACTGGTTACAGGTGTGGCGGCGCTGATATGGATAACCTTCGACACTTTGCGGTTACGGTCGAAAGCTGTAAACGAATTTTTTGTTCGTAACCTCTCTTTTCTCATGAAGACCAGAGAGTCTGAGGGTTATACCGGCACGTCGTTTCTTCTGGTCGGATCGTTTCTGACACTCCTCTTTTTTCAACCGGTGACAGCTTCGGTGGTCCTCTTTTTTCTGGCTTTCGGCGATCCTTCAGCCGCTGTTATCGGGAAACGGTTCGGGAAAATACGGTTTGCCAATGGCAGAAGTCTTGAAGGAAGCGCAACGATGTTCGCTGTCTGCGTTCTTGTGGGCTTGACTCTCGCCGATTTCAGCCTGTCGGCAATGCTCACAGGCGCCTTTACAGCCACCCTTGCCGAAGCGTTTTCAGGGAGGCTGGACGACAATTTTTCGATTCCGCTATTCTCCGGCGCTGCCATCGCCGGTTTGGGAGGGTAGGGGATGGAACATCCGTTTCTTGAAGTTTTGGATGTCACCCGCACTTTCGTTGTGGATGAAGGTTTGATTACCGTTCTCGATTCGGTCTGCCTTACCGTGAACCGTGGAGAGGTTGTCGGTCTGGTGGGAGCCTCCGGGGCGGGTAAAACAACACTTCTTCACTCCATGGGAGGGCTTGACCGGCCTACCAGCGGGAAGGTTCTCTATGACGGTGTGGATATCATCGGTATGGATGAGACCCGACTCGCCCGATTCCGCTCCTGGCGGATCGGTTACGTTTTTCAGGCGCACATGCTCCTGCCGGAGTTCAACGCCATCGAAAACGTGGCCCTTCCCGCCATGATCGCAGGAAAGAGCAAGAAGGAGGCGCTGGAGCTTGCCGGTAGTCTGCTTGCAAAGGTAGGGTTGTCACACCGTGTAACACACAGGCCCGGAAAGCTCTCTGGGGGCGAACAACAGAGAGTCGCCATCGCAAGAGCGCTCGTAAACGAACCGGACCTGATGTTAGCTGACGAACCGACAGGCAACCTCGACACGAAAACAGGTGATGAGGTCTTTGATCTTCTGATGGATCTGAACCGGGAAACAGGGACGGCCTTTGTTGTGGTCACCCATAATCCGGCGCTGATGAAAAGAATGGAGAAAGTCGTTCGCATTAAAGACGGCAAGATTGTAGACTTTTCCGATGATATGCTAGAATGACGATGTTTATGACGCATTTAACAATCCGGGCTTTAGCGCCAGATGAAGTTTGGGAGCGGGCGGGTATTTTCGCCTCGCAGACCGCTATGGCTGATATTGTGAGACTTATACATGTTTAAACGATTTACGGAACGAGCCCGCAAGGTAATTATTCTGGCCCGCGAAGAGGCGGAGAAGAACCAGCACGAATATCTCGGAACGGAGCATCTTCTTCTTGGTGTACTAAAAGACGCAGGTGGTGTTGCCATCGCCGTATTGCAACGGTTGAGCGTCGATCTGAAAAAGGTGCGTCTGGAAGTGGAACGGAATATGCCCGCAAGCTCCAACACTCTTATTATCGGCGATATCCCCTTTACCAGCCGCGCCAAGAAGGTTCTGGAGTATTCTGTGGAGGAGGCCCGCTCCATGGGTCACAGCTACATCGGAACGGAACACCTCCTGCTTGGTTTGATGCGGGAAAAGGATGGCGTAGGCGCTCGGGTGTTAAACGCCCTTGGAATTACCTACGCCGACGTCCGTGAGCAGACCATCAACCTTCTGCGCGAGCCATCCAACCCAGCCACGGAGAAACAACAGTCTAAAACACCAGCCCTCGACGAGTTCGGCAGGGATCTTACTGAAATGGCGATCAAGGGGAAACTCGACCCTGTCATTGGTCGCGAAAAGGAGATCGAGCGGGTGATACAGATCCTGGCCCGCAGGACAAAAAACAACCCGGTTCTCATCGGCGAGCCGGGAGTGGGAAAGACCGCCATTGTGGAGGGGCTCTCCCAGCGGATAATCTCCCGCGAAGTGCCCCACCTGCTCTACGACAAAAAGGTCGTCAGCCTCGACCTTGGCGCGGTAATAGCCGGAACGAAATACAGGGGCCAGTTCGAACAGCGAATCAAGGCGATTATGAAAGAGATCACCCAATCGACCAACGTGATCCTGTTCATCGACGAAATCCACACCCTCGTCGGAGCGGGCGCCGCCGAAGGGAGCATGGACGCGTCAAACATGCTTAAACCCGCCCTCTCCCGAGGGGAGATCCAGTGCATCGGCGCCACCACACTCGACGAATACCGCAAATATATCGAAAAGAACGGCGCTCTGGAACGAAGGTTCCAGCCTGTTGTTGTGCAACCGCCCGGCCTTGAGGAGACCATCGACATCATCCGTGGTTTGAAATCCGAGTACGAAGCGCACCATAAGTCCATCATCACCGACGAAGCGATCATTGCCGCCGTAAGGATGTCTGACCGCTACATCGCCGACCGGTTCCTGCCGGACAAGGCAATCGACGTTATCGACGAAGCGGGTAGCCGTGTGCATCTGCGTAAGGTTACCTTTCCACCTGACCTGCGCCAGCTCCAGCACAAGATCGACGAGATCGTCGCCGACAAAAAAGAGAAGATCGAAAAGCAGGAGTTTGAAGGCGCCGTCGAATTGCGGGACAAGGAAGAGGAGCTTCGCCTCGACCTCGACAAAAAACGGGAAGAGTGGGAGAAGGAGCAGGATACGAGCAGGCCCATTGTCTCCGAAGAGGATATTGCATACGTTGTCTCGTCGATCACCGGTATTCCGCTCAACAGGATCGAAAAAGAGGAGTCGAAAAGGCTCCAGGTTATGGGTGACGAATTAAGGAAAAAACTTTTCGGACAGGACAGCGCCGTCGAAGCGATATGCAAGGCGATCAGGCGTTCCCGCATGGGATTGGGGGAAGTTGATAAACCGATGGGGACTTTCCTTTTTCTCGGGCCTACAGGTGTCGGTAAGACCGAGCTTGCGAACATTCTGGCGGAATACCTTTTTGGGGACAGAAGCGCCCTCATACGGCTGGACATGTCGGAGTATATGGAGAAGTTTAATGCGTCCAAGCTCGTTGGCGCCCCTCCCGGTTATGTCGGATACGAAGAGGGGGGACAACTGACC
Source organism: Nitrospinaceae bacterium (assembly GCA_029261405.1). Taxonomy (GTDB): domain Bacteria; phylum Nitrospinota_A; class UBA7883; order UBA7883; family JAJDBK01; genus JAJDBK01. Next base: position 17,207 of record JAJDBK010000005.1, on the reverse strand, counting down.
GAAAGAGTGCGCAGACGCCCTTATTCGGTCGTTCTTCTCGATGAAATCGAAAAATCACACGGCGATATTTTCCATATGCTGTTACAGATAATGGACGACGGAAGGCTTACCGACAGCTACGGTCGGCATGTCAGTTTTAAAAACGTCATCCTTATTATGACATCGAATCTCTCGGCCAGAATAGTCGAAAAAGGCTCCACCATAGGTTTCCAGCCGGACCAGCCTGAGCTTGCCCATAAGAAAATGGAGAGCGAGATCAAGAACGAACTGAAAAGAACCTTCAACCCGGAGTTTCTCAACAGGATCGATGAGATTGTAACTTTCCACAGGCTAGATAAGGATAATATTACGAAAATCGTGGATCTACAGCTTGAAGAGCTTGGCAAACGGCTCAAGGAAGAGGGAATCGACATAGAGGTGGATGAGGACGCCAAGGGTTATATTGTCGAGGAGGGATTCGATCCGCAATACGGCGCACGACCACTAAAACGCGCCATCCAGCGTATGTTGGAAAACCCTCTCTCCGAAGAGATGCTAAAGGGCAGATTCAAACGAGGATCTGTAATACAGGTTCGTTTCGATAATGGTGAACTGATCTTCCTGGAAGGAAACCCGTTGGTTAACAGCGCCTGATGACGGTTGTAAAAACTACTTGATGAGCGTGTTGACAAAAGCTATCAGCTTGTTCGCCCTCGCCTTTACGATCCTGACCCCTGTGATCGCTCTCGGTTTTGACACCGGGAAACCGGTCGGGAAAATTGCGTTGGAGGGACTCTCACGCGCCGACTCGAACACTATCCGCTTCTATATCCATAGCAAGGTCGGCGAGAAATTTGAATCCGCCACCGTACAGGAGGATATCCGCCGGATTTTCAAACTCGGTTTTTTCGATGACATCGTTATTGATGTGGAAGAGATGGGCGAAAAGCTGGTATTGACCTATATATTCCGGGAAAAACCGTTTGTTCGCGACATCATCATCACCGGTAGCGACGAGATGGAAGAGATCAAGGTCAAGGCCAAGGTGAAAACCATGAAGGGGGCGTTTTTCCGGCAGGACAGGACACCTTGGGACAAGAGCAGAATAAAAGGGCTTTACAGAAGTAAGGGGTTCTACTTTTCAGAAGTATCTATTGTGGTCCACAAAATACCGGGTAACCAGGTAGACGTGGAATATATAATCGACGAAGGAGAGAAAATCTCCATAAGTCAGATCAGGTTCCGGGGAATCGCGGCTTTTTCTCCCGCTGTTTTAAGGGGAGTTATCGAAACTGATACGGCCGGGAAAGCTTCGTTTATTACTGATGACGGCGCTTATAAAAAAGATGTGCTAAAGGCTGACCGCCTGCGGATCGAGTCGTTCTACCACGACAATGGTTACATAAAAATCAGGGTCGGCGAACCTGAGGTGGAGGTGGACCGGGAAAAGAATCGGGTCTATGTGGTTTTCCCCATAGAGGAGGGGGAGCGGTATAGGGTCGGTGAAGTAGAGGTCGAAGGGGATGAAGTTTACAGCGCCGAAACATTGCGGGAAAAACTCCATCTTGAAGAGGGGGATGTTTTTAACCGTAGCCGGTTTCGCCAGGACATATTCGATATTACCGATCTCTATTCGCGTAAAGGATACGCTTTTGCCAATGTTATCCCATCGGTCAGCGCCAACGACGATGGCAATGTTGTTAATATGAAGATCAAGGTTTCCCACGGCAGGAAAGTCTATATCGGCAAAATCAGCTTTGTGGGGAACGAAGAGACGAGAGACCGGGTTATCCGGAGGCAGTTTCTCCTGCAGGAAGGAGAGTTATTTAACTCCGAGAAATTGAGAAGAACCAGAACCAGGGTTAACAAACTCGGATTTTTTGACAACGTCGAGGTTGAGCAAAGGTCGCGGCGTGAAGAGGACCTGATCGACCTGAACCTCAACCTGATGGAGCGAAACACAGGCCAGCTCTCTTTTTCGGTCGGGTACAGCTCGGTGGAAAACCTTCTGTTGCAAGGACAGGTGAAATGGACCAATCTTTTCGGTCGGGGGCAGGAGCTGGCGGTTACTCTCGACACATCCAGCAGACGCGCCGATTTTTCCATCGGTTTTACGGAACCTGCAATCTTCGACAGAGAACTCTCCGGTCATGGGGAGGTATATAACAACAGTTTCGAATACGACGCTTACAAATCGAGAAGTACAGGCGCTTCGGTTCGTACCGGCAGAGGCCTCTCCGAATTTACCTGGGCCAGAATAGGTTACAGATACGAAAAGAACGATGTAACCATCTTCGATTCTGATGTGGCCAGCATATTCCTTAGGGAGCAGGAGGGGGAAACTACATCTGGCTCCCTCTACCCATCAATAACATACGACTCCAGAAACGATGCGTTTAATCCGACATCCGGTCAGAAAATATATGGCAAGGCGGAAGTCTCGGGGTTCGGTGGAGAAGAGCGTTATTACAAGGTCACTGGAGAATATACTGTCTATCAGTCGTTGCCGGTAGAGTTTGTCGCCATGATTCACGGAAAACTCGGTTATGGAGGTGGATACGAAGAAAAAACCCTTCCGATCTCGAAACGTTATTTTCTTGGGGGGCCAAGATCGTTGCGTGGTTTTACATACCGCGACGTTGGCCCGCTAGACGAGAATGGAGAGGCTATCGGCGGTGAAGCCGTGGCCCAGTTAAACTTCGAACTTCAATACAGATTCTCCCGTTTTTTCAGGGGATTCCTCTTCTATGACCGCGGTAACGTCTACAGCGAAAACGATATGCAGAACAATACCACAGACAAATTTTACGATCTGGAAAACATGAGGCACAGTTGGGGATTTGGAGTCCATTTCTTTTCCCCTATGGGCCCCATTACGATGGCATACGGTTTCAAACTCGACCAGCGATACGGAGAATCGCCCAACGAGTTTCATTTTACTATTGGAGGAGCGTTTTGACAGGTATGAAGAAAATAGTTTTTATTACGGTTATGACCATGACTTTCGTCCTCGGTGTGTCATATGCGCCTGGCGGGGGGGACGTGGCCTCGGCGGCGGAAATTAAAATAGGTAGTGTCAACATCCAGAGTGTTCTGGACAAATCTACCGCCGTGAAACGAACCCTGGAGGAGATGAAGGCGCGGACCCAGAAAGAGCGGGATCTGCTTTCGACCAGACAAGAAGAGATTCTGGCGCTCGAAAAGGAAGTTACCCAGAAGGGGATGATGATGCTTCCAGACACCCTCGAAGCGAAAGAGAAAAAAGTTCGCGGTCTGAAACGGGCGCTAAAACTCTACAGTGAAGACATCACCAAAGAGCTACAGGACACCCAGGGCAAGGCGATGCGCAACATCTATAATGATCTCTCCAGAATAACCAGGCAGTATGGCAAAGACAACGGTTTCTCCCTGATTATCGACAAAGGCGCCAAAACAAGCCTGACCGGTCCGGTGGTTTTTTATGTGGACCCGGCTCTTGATATAACCGAAGAGGTAATCAAGCTGTACAACGAAGAGGATAAAAAGAATACGGGTGGCAAATAGAACCTGTTCGTTATCCGCTCTGGCTGTCGCCATCGGAGAGAAAGTTGAGGGCGGAGACGTTCAACTGACAGGTGTTGCCCCTCTTCACGAGGCGACAGGTGACCAGATCGCTTTTGTGGCGGACAGAAAAGCGGTCGGGGGAATCGGGGAATCGAAGGCGGGCGCCCTGATCGTCCCGAATGGTACGGTTGTGGATCGTCCCTCCATCGTCACAGATAATCCCCGCTATGTCTTCGCCAAAGCCCTTGGCTACCTGATCCCCGGTCGAAAACTGACCGAAAAAATTCATGAGACAGCCGTAATAGATGAAAGCGTTTCGGTGGGCAAAGGGGTCCATGTGGGTCCGCATGTCTTCATCGACGAAGGCAGTGTAATCGGCGATGGCGCCATCATCCGCGCAGGCGTGAAGATCGGCGCCAACTGTGTGATTGCGGAGAAGTCTGTTCTGTACGAAAACGTCGCGCTATACGACGGAACAACCATCGGCGCCAGGACGATAATACACGCCAACACCACCATCGGATCGGACGGGTTCGGTTACGCGTGGCTTGAGGATGGTACTAAATTCAAGATACCCCACACCGGATCCGTTCGAATTGATGAGGATGTAGAGATCGGCGCCAATTCCAGTATCGACAGGGGTACCCTCGGAGTGACAATTATAAGGCGGGGAACAAAACTCGACAACCAGGTCCATATCGGGCATAACTGCGATGTGGGCGAGGATTGCATCATGGCGGGGTGCAGTGGTTTAAGTGGCTCTGTCACCCTCAAGAATAATGTAACCATAGCCGGCTTGGTGGGGGTGGTCGATAATGTCACTCTCTGCTCCGGCGTGACAATCGTGGGTCATACGGGAGTCCACAAAAGCCTCACTGAACCGGGATACTACTCCGGGCCGATGGTGATGAAACATATGGATTTCAAGCGGTTCTTGCTTCTTGGCAAGAAAGTCGAGAGTCTGTCGAAAAGAATAAAAGAACTTGAAAAGGAGAGGGAGTAAAACCTGATGGTGATCGAGCATCATGAACTGTACAAATATATTCCACACCGGCATCCTTTTCTTCTGGTGGACCGGGTTATTGAGATTGAAGCGTTTAAACATATTCGCGGCACGAAGTGCATTACCGGTTCGGAGAGTTTTTTCGCTGGACATTTCCCTGAACAGCCGATAATGCCGGGAGTCCTGATTATAGAGGCGATGGCCCAGCTTGCGGCTATTCTGGCGACTTATTCCAGCGAGAAAGATCAGGGGAAGGTTATCTACTTTGCCGCCATAGATAACGCCAGATTCAAAAAACCGGTCATTCCGGGAGATGTTATTACGATGAAAATTGACGTCGTAAGCGCCAAGAGAAGGATGTGGAAGGTTAAAGCCACTTCAGATGTGGGCGGGGTGGTAAATTGTACCGCCGATCTGACAGCCATGGTGGCTTCCTGAGCGGATTTTTCAATGCCTTCCCTTATCCATAAAACAGCCATTATCGACCAGAGCGCCACCATAGGTGAAGACGTGTCGATAGGCGCCTACTCCACCGTTGGGCCAGGCGTCACCATCGGGGATAACTGCTACATTGGCGCAAGAGCCGGTGTTCGTTATACGAAGATGGGAGAAGGGTGTGTAATCGGTGATAACTCCCTCATTGGGGGTGATCCGCAGATATACGACTGGAGGCCGGTCGATTCATTCGTTGAACTTGGCGCAGGAACCGTTGTAAATGAACTGAGCGTTGTACACAGGTCGATGCGCGAAGGCGGCGCCACCACGACAGGTGAGCGGTGTTATATCATGGCGCAGGTCCATGTGGGACACGACTGCAAGCTGGGTAATGAGGTTACGGTAACGACTTTGGCCGGTTTGTCAGGCCATGTTACGGCGGACGATTTCGCTGTGATAGGAGGGGCCGCCGGTATTCATCAGCATGTAAGGGTCGGGACAATGGCTATGGTAGGCGGAATGACACGGTTAGTGCAGGATGTACCGCCATATTTTATGGTGGTCGGTTCCCCCGCCAAGGCGCATGGGCTTAACGCATTTGCGCTTAAAAAGAGGGGAGTGGCGCCTGCCGAACGGCTTCTCCTGCGAAAGGCCTACCGGATATTGACAAAAAAAGAGCCGAAACCTACCTTGCCTGACGCTGTAAAGGAGATTGAGACCCAGCTCGGCGCGACGGGCCACGCAAAAACCCTGCTCGATTTTATCGCCTGCTCAAAACGTGGTTTGACGCTGTAACTATTTGAATATGAAGGTGTCTTCCGTTTGCTCTTTCTCTTTTTTCTGAATGGGTATATAGTCATGTTACGTTACGCCGCAGGTACCGGCGACGTTTTAAATTCTAAAACAGACAACTCCTTGCGCTTATCGGAAGGGGCGTGTAAATAATATGCATAAGACAATAAACGCCGCTGTTGTGGGTGTTGGACGTATGGGCCAATACCATGTAGGCGCCTACTCTGAGATGACAGATGTCAATATCGTCGGAGTAGTGGATACCGACCGTGAGCGAGGCATGGCCATCGCCGCTAAATACAGAACCGACTTCTACCCTCACCACAACGACCTTATCGGAAAAGCTGATATCGTATCGGTGGCGGTGCCCACGGCGCAACATTACGAGGTTGCTCGCGACTGCTTGGAAGCAGGAATCAACTGCCTTGTTGAAAAACCGATCTATAACAACCTGGCAAAGGCGGAAGAGCTTTTTGCTATCGCTGAGAAAAACGATCTGGCTCTGCATGTGGGACATGTGGAGAGATTCAACGGCGCCGTCCAGGAGCTGAAAAATGTAGTCAACAACCCGATCTGTATCGAGTCGCGCAGAATGGGTCCATACGATTCGAGGATTCAGGGTGATGGTGTGGTCCTCGATATGATGATCCACGATATCGACATAATTTTAAACCTCGTCGATTCTCCCGTCGCGGAGATGAACGTCATGGGCGCTTCGGTCTTTACAGACAAGGACGATGTGGTAAACGTTCAGCTCAAGTTCAAAAACGGGTGTATAGCCAATATTCTGGCGTCAAGAGCAACTCAGGAAAAGATCAGGACCATGGCTGTTACCCAGGAGGAAGAGTATGTCTTTCTCGATTACACACAACAGGACATTCTGGTGCATCGCAGGGTATCCTCCCAGGCCGAACTGACCCGCAAGGAATTACGGTATCGGCAGGAGGCGCTTATCGAGCGTATCTTCGTTCATAGGGAAAATCCGTTAAAACTTGAACTGCGGCATCTAATCGACTGCGCTTCCAACGGCGCCAAACGTCATACATCAGTAGAGAGCGAACTCAAATCGCTCAAGGTGGCCCTGCAGGTTCTCGAGAAGCTGAGGCTATCGAAGGCTGTTCCGGCTCACGCATAACCAAATCTTGATGCCCGGCTCCTCCATTGCGCCCCTCGGAATAATCGCCGGGGCGGGCGAAATCGCTCCCCTGCTCGCCAAGGAAGCGAAAGCCATTGGCGCAACCGTTGTTGCAGTGACCTTCGATCAGGCAACCAACGAAATCATGAGCCAAGTGGCGGACAAGACATTTCTGCTCGGTCTGGCTCAGGCTGGAAAAATTATCGATACCCTTAAAAAAGAGGGGGTTCGGGAGGTTTCATTCATCGGCAAGGTGGACAAGAGAGTTCTCCTGAAAAACCCGAAGTTCGACCTGAGAGCTATCTCCATACTAAAACGCCTCAATGCCAGGAACGACGATTCGATTATGTTGGCCATTGTGGGCGAGCTTGAGAAGGAAGGTTTTATTATCGCCGACCAGACGAAACTCCTTAAAAACCTTCTGCCGGGTGAAGGTGTTTTTTCCAAACGGAAGCCTTCGGCAAAGGAGTGGGAGGATATAAAATTTGGCATGAAGATGGCCAAGGGAATAGCTGGTCTCGATATCGGTCAGACCGTGGTTGTGAAAGATAGCGCGGTTATGGCGGTGGAGGCTATCGAAGGCACGGATGAAACCGTTGAAAGGGGTGGCGCCATCGGCGGAAAAGGCGCAATAGTCTGCAAGGTGTGTAAACCGAATCAGGACCCAAGGTTCGATGTCCCGGCTGTGGGGACTTCCACTATTGAAGTCATGAAAAAGTCAAATTGTTCGCTTCTGGCCATAGAGGCGCACTCAACTCTGGTTGTTGGAATGGATAAAGTGAGCGCCGCCTGTGACAGTTCAGATATCGCCTTTGTAAGTGTGGGTATCTCTTGATGAGAACCGACGATAGATATGTAACGGGTTGCGCATGGCTGATCCTCGGATTTGGTCTCTTCAGGATGGTGGTAATGGGGCTTACCGGCCCGGGTGACTCGGAGAGTTATTACTGGGCCTGGTCACAGCGTCTCGACCTGGCGTACTACGATCACCCCCCGATGGTTGCGTGGCTTATCAAACTATCCACAGACCTCGGCGGGGATACCACATTTTTTCTCAGGTTACCCTCACTCATCCTGTTTATGCTCATGGGATGGCTGATCTACCGCCTTTCTATCGACCTTTTCGACGACGCCAGAATAGCCTTCTATTCGTTACTGACCTTTAATCTGATACCGATTTTCGGGATCGGAGCGTTGCAGATGACTCCAGACATTCCATCGGCTATCTGTTACCTCGGTTTCGTTCTTGTCATCAACCGCCTGCTCGTAAACGATGGTCCCGGATGGTTGTGGCTTATTCTGGGAGTTCTCCTCGGAATCGGAGCTCTCGGCAAATATTTCGCCATCCTGCTGGTACCGTCAGCCGTATTGCTGGTGGCGCTGGTTCCCGAATACCAGAAATGGTTCAAACGTCCTGAGCCGTACCTGATGGGTGTCGTAGCCCTTCTGATCTTCTCTCCGGTCTTTATATGGAATATAGAAAACGACTGGCCAAGTTTCAGGTTTCACCTGATGGATCGTCATCAGGGGACTGCGTTCGGCTGGAAAAACTTCGGCCAGCTTGTGGGGGGGCAACTGCTCTATGTATCACCGATCTACCTCGGTCTGTTGTTATGGGGAGTCTACAGAGGCGCAGGACGCGCTGTGGAAGGGGAGAGGAGATACGCGCTCCTCACAGCTTTTTCCTTGCCAACCCTTCTTTTTTTCTACATAGCCTGCGCCTGGACCAACGAGTCGGAACCGCACTGGCCAGCCTTCGGTTACCTTACCGCCATCGTCACCACAGTATCGCTTTTAGTGGAGGGCTATTACCGGTTTGAACCAAAGCGCTTTGCCCGCTTCCAAAAGACAGCTGTCGCCGCCACTCTCCTCGCAGGTTTTACCTTTCTGCTTTTCTATATCCATGTCTTCTATCCAATCCTCCCGATCAAGCCGAAGTACGATATCGTCAACGAACTTAAGGGTTGGGATGAAGTCGGAAATGTGGTAAAAGCGGAATATGAAAAACTTGAAAAGAATGGAGTCGAATCGTTCGCCCTGGCCCAGCACTGGGTAATGTGTTCCCAGATAATGTTCGCAACAAAAGACACCGTACCTGTCTCCTGTATCAACGGAAGGGCGGATCAGTTCGATTTCTGGGACGATGAACAATCGCTAATGGGAAAGACAGCCATTTTTGTCTCCGACACAAGATTTAAGGAACCGCCTGACACGCTTTACACATTTACCGAAACAGAGGCTATCAAAGAGATACCGATATTCCGGGGTGGCAAAGAGGTTCGAAGATTTATAGTGTGGCGCGCCGACGGATATGGTGGCCTGAGAAAGTAACGATCTTTACTCCACTATCCTTGCAAGACCCAACATCTTGGAGCTGATGTCGATCTTTTCTTTTGTAATCGCCTCCAGATTGATCTCCAGCCTGATCTTCCCCTCACTCATATAAAAATTTATCATCACTCCACTGCGGGCGAACATCGGGGTGTCACCGATGGTCAGAGCGCCACTCCCCCTTATCGCTTCAAGAATGTTTCGCACGCTTTTGGTTTCAGAAGAGCTGATAAACAGGATGTGGCAACCGGTTAAATCCTCTGTTTTCTCCCGCCGCCTGATCTCGAATGAGCGTCCTTGTGATTTCACCTTCAGAAGAGAGTTTATCGAATCGCCGAAAGGATCCTCTCCGACAACGCAGACCGCAAAGGGTGTCGATTTGCCATGGAAGACCGATTTGGGCCACTTGATGAACTTCGTGAAGTTGTATATAAACGCCGCCTTGATAGCGTATTCAGACTTTGCGTAATTTTTTGCGAACAGGTCGTTAGGTAACAGAACTGAGGAGAGACAAAGCAACGCCGTCATCAGGCCCGTAGCAAAGAGCTTTCCCTGTTGATTCATAGTTTTTACAGGCTTTTTCGCATGGCGTCTTGCATCCGTTCCTTAAGATCGGACATCTGGAACGGTTTTAGAATAAAATTGGGAACTCGCTCCCCCTTGAACTTGCGGGTGACTTCCGTTTCGCTATATCCGCTTATCACGACAATTCTTACCTTGTCGTCCAATTTACGCAGTTGGTGGAAACACTCCACACCGTCCATTCGAGGCATGGTAAGGTCGAGCAGAACGCAGTCGAACCGTTCAGGCGCCTCCCCATAAACGGAAAGCGCCTCCACGCCATCAACCGCCGTTATTACCGAGAAACCGAGGCGGTCGAGCATCTTCGCGCCGGTGGACCGGACAACCTCCTCGTCGTCCACCAGGAGAACGGTTCCCTGGCCTTGCCAGGCGGTTGTGGCTCTTGCCTGAATGGCGGTCTCTTTTTTTACGGGTCTCTCCGCCAAGGGGAATGCGACCTTGAACGACGAGCCTTCTCCTTTGGCGCTTTCGACCTTGATGGCGCCTTTATGGCCCCGGACGATACCGAGTACCGCTGACATGCCGAGACCGCGTCCGGTGAATTTTGTCGTATAAAACGGATCGAACAGCTTTTCCAGCGTCTCCTCGCTCATCCCGGATCCTGTGTCTGTCACTTCAAGGAGGACATACACACCCTCGGGAAGCTCTTCGCGCATATGGGACTGACGGAAGAAGTCGATATCGAGCTTTCTCAGAACAGATGCGATATTTATCGATCCGTATTGGTCACCTATGGCTTCAGAAGCGTTGGTGATAAGGTTCATGATTACCTGTCGGACCTGGGTGACATCCACCTCTATCCTGGGGAGATTTGGGGAAAGCTCGTAATTTACCTCGATCTTTTTTGATATGGACGAATCGAGGAGTTGGCCTATCTCCTCTATGACAGTGTTAATGTCAATTGTCTCAATAATGAATTTTCCCTTGCCGGAATAGGCGAGCATCTGCTGGCTCAGTTCCGCCGCCCGTTTCGCCGCCGTTTCAATCCCCTTTATGCTCTCCATTGCGGGTGAATCGAGTTCCAGATCGAGCATGGCAAGCTCCGCGTTGCCGAGAATTGCCATGAGAATGTTATTGAAGTCGTGGGCTATACCGCCGGCTAGGATTCCAAGGCTCTTTAGTTTCTGCGCGTGTTGCACCTGAGCTTCCAGATTCTTTCGTTCCTGTTCCGCTTTTTTCTGTTCCGTTATGTCCCTGAACGTTCCGATCCTGACGTTTTCTTCCTTGTATTTCCCGGAAGTCCCTCTTCCTTCGATGATGATTCGTCTTCCGCTTTTTCTTATTCCTTCTACTTCAAAATGGTTATCCTCATCCGTATTCATCTTTTCCACCAGTAGCGGGTGATAATCGCTATCGATAAATTCCAGCAGGTTTCTTCCTAATATTTCCGGGAAATCGTAACCAAAAAGATCGAGAGCGGCCTTGTTCGCGTCTATTATTTTTCCGGAACGGTGCAAAATCACCCCTTCAAACGCGGCTTCGGAAAGATGGCGAAACCTCTCCTCACTCTCTAAAAGCTCTGCGGTTCGCTTGGCTACCAACTCCTCCTGACGTTGAGCGAAGTTTTTAAGCTTGGTATCCTTCTCCTCGATCTGGGCCAGCATTTCGTTGAAGTTATCGGTAAGGACACCGATTTCATCATCGCTGACCTTGCTTGCGCGGATGGTGTAGTCTTTTTTGTCGGAAACATACAAAGCCTTTTTGGCCAGCTCTTCGATCGGCAGGGAGATAAACCTCTGGAGCGTATAGGAGAGAACCATTGCTATGGGGACGGCGATAAGCAACATGCCGGTCAAGGCCCATGTGTACCACTTGAGGCGTTCAAAAAACTCGCCGAGATTCGATTCGATGTATACCCACCCTATAACCTCGTTTTCAAGGAGAATCGGGCTGAATAGAGAGATTTTCTCGCTCGTTAATTTTGTTCTGTCCACCTCGTTAAACGGGATATCAAGGTGAGGAGTGTAATCTTCCGATCCAGGCTTGTGGTAGTCGGCGAAGATATCCCCCTCGTTTTTCAGGATAGCCGAATAGATGATGTGTTTGTGGTTCTTCAGAAACGACAGGTTCTCATGCGCCCGTTCAGTGTCGTTGAACTGCAGGGCCGCCTCACTGCTTGCGCCTATTATCTGAGCCTGAAACAGGTGTTCATGGGCGACCTCATCCTTGAACCTGGTTATTTCGTACAGAACTATCGTGAGCAGGTAGAACGCCAGAACGGATATGCTGGCGATGAGGATTATCGAGGTCATCTTCCACTTTATCGACATGTCACGATAAATGCGGATTCCGACTTTATTCATTCTAAGTATAATTGGCGCTTTGCACGACCCGTACAGGCGCCCAGGGAAATAGCCCCTGGAACAGCCTCGCGTTGATAATCTCCAAGGTTACCAAATTATACAGTAGGCTATGCAACTACATAACGTTTTATTGATGGGAAATGTTGAATAAACGTTAACAATGCTACAGGGAAGCTTGACCAGCGGGAACTGGTTATGGTTTGGCGAAACTCGATACTTCGATCTGATGATCCGTTATTTTTCTTTTCAGGGTATTCCTGTTCATACCCAGGATTTTTGAAGCCTTGGTCTGGTTTCCACCGGTCTCCATAAGCACAACTTCAAGAATCGACTTTTCGGTCAGTGAAATAACCATCGAGTAGAGGTCTCCCCCGTTTTCCATCCTCCTGATGCCGGAAATATGCTTTCGAAGGTCTGATTCAAGGTAATCCCTGAACGACGAGAAACTCTTATTATTCGATCTCATAGGTGTTTACAGATTAGCAAAGTCAATAATTGCGCCACAGTTCATTTCTTTGTCCCCACTTATTGGCAACTTTATTCCTAACCAAAGCTTAAGTAAATGACAAAAGTCCACCTGAAGAAAAAAAATGGTTTAATGGAGAGATATAATCATAAACCGGAATCGAAATCGGGCATGAATATCCATGAGTTACAGGTTTTGTGATATCAGATGACACTCATTGCGTCACTCATGGACAGAAGGGAAAAAATTTGAGCGGGCGCCACCACCACGACCATAAAGGTGACGATAGTCGTCTTCTTTTCGCCATGGTTCTTACAGGCGGGTTCATGTTCGTTGAGATAGTTGGCGGTCTCATCTCTGGGTCGTTGGCGCTGTTGGCGGACGCGGGGCATATGTTTACCGATCTGGCGGCTCTCTCCTTAGCCTGGTTTGCATTTCGTATTTCACAAAAACCGTCGGATGAGAAACGTTCTTACGGGTACCATCGTTTTCAGGTGATAGCCGCATTTGTAAACGGTATTACGCTCGTTTTCCTCGTCGGTTGGATAGTTATCGAAGCTGTTGTGCGTCTTTTCAAACCTGTAGAGGTCGAGGGGAACGTGATGCTTATCGTTGCCGCCCTCGGATTGATAGTCAACGTGATAGCGTTTGTCATCCTGCATGGTGGCGACCGGAAAAATATCAATATGCGTGGCGCCGCAGTCCATGTTCTCGGAGATATGCTCGGCTCGGTCGCCACTATCGTCGGTGGTCTCGTGATAAAAGGGACCGGCTGGACTCCCATTGACCCTTTATTGTCGATATTTGTGGCGGCTCTTGTTTTCCGAAGCGCCTTTGACCTTGTGAAAAAGTCGGCCCATATATTGCTCGAAGGTTCGCCCGAATGGCTCGACACGGACCGGTTGCGAAGAGACCTTAAGGAGGCGATCCCGGATATAACCGATGTCCACCATGTACACGCCTGGAGCCTGACACCGGAAAAAACCATGATGACCCTGCACGCCAATATAACTCCCGGAGCCGACAACGTATCCGCCCTGATAGCCATAAAAAAATATCTTGCTGGCGAGTTGGGGATAAAACACTCGACCGTGCAGGTAGAGTTGAGCGAATGTTCCGACGAAATGGAGCCGGAGGGGTAATTGAATATCTCTCTCCCCACTGACAGTCGAATAACTTTTAGCAACAGGCTCGATCATTTTCTCGCGCGGATCGGTTACAGACGAGGCGAGCGCAGGGTCGAACCGGGCCTGTATCGTATAGGTGAACCGGGCCTTCAATCACCGATCTTCGCCACCGGAAACTATACGTTAAGTTTCGACGCATTGAGGTCCGCGCTTGGCGGTGTTGATGGCTGGATATTGGTTCTCGACACAAAAGGGGTAAACGTCTGGTGCGCCGCTGGCAAAGGGACTTTCGGCACGGAAGAGATGGTAAGAATGATAGTCGGTACCGGTCTGAAAGAGAAAATCGAGACCCGCCGTATCATCGTTCCTCAACTTGGCGGTCCTGGAATCGCCGCTCATCTGGTAAAAAAACAGACCGGTTTTAAAGTTGTGTACGGACCGGTTATGGCGGTTGATCTGCCCGAATATCTTGCGACAGGAGAAGTCACCCCCTACATGAGACGGGTACGTTTTCCGCTTATGGACCGGGTAGCGCTGATCCCAATAGAGGTAAAGCATGTATTCGGGCCGGTGGTTGCCATTACCGGGCTACTCGCTCTTCTGGATGGCGGCGTGTCCGTTGTTGCGTCTCTCACAGCTCTGATTGGTGGCGCCGTTCTGTTTCCCATTCTGCTTCCGATCCTGCCGTCATCAAACTATACCGTAAAAGGGTTATGGCTCGGATATTCGCTGGCTTGCCCGGTGGCGGGTTACGCCTGGCTCCACGGGGAGGCTGTTCTGGCTATAGCGTATATATTGGCCATGCCGCCTGTCACAGCGTTTCTGGCCCTTAACTTTACCGGCGCCACACCCTACACCTCACCCAGCGGAGTCAAACGGGAGGTTTTCAGGTACATCAGACCTTTGACCCTCCTTTTCGGCGGCGGTATATTGATACTGACAGTAAAGATCATCGGTGGATATATGTAAGCATGTTCAACGCATACAGTATAAATACTCTCGAATACAACGCGCAAAAGTGTGTCGGATGTAGCAGGTGTATTGAGGTCTGCCCCCATGCGGTCTTCGAGTCGGGTATAAACGGCGACAGAGCGGTCATCCTTGCCCATGGCGAGCGGTGCATGGAGTGTGGCGCCTGTATGGTCAACTGCCCCACAGACGCGATCAGGGTCTTAAGCGGAGCCGGATGCGCCATGCTGTTGATGTATCAGGCGTTAAAGGGGAAAGAACCCGATTTCGGATGTGATGGTGAGTGTGGTGGTGAATAAAAACGCCAGAAAGCGTATCCATTCGATTCTGGAAACAGCTCCATATAAAAGTGGACTCGCCTTTTCGATCAACATCGGGCTGATAACCCTTATCACCTTGAATATAGTCGCCACCATACTCGGAACCGTGCATGACATCAATGTCGAATATGGCGCTATTTTGCATATTTTTGAAGCTGTATCCGTCTTTATATTTTCCGTCGAGTACCTGTTGAGGACTTGGAGTTGCGTTGAAAAGCCGATCTATTCAGGTAGTTTCCGGGGGCGGTTAAAATTCGTTCGGTCACCAATGGCGATGATCGACCTTATTGCGATACTCCCGTTCTATCTTCAGTTCTTTATAAGTTTTGACCTGATAACACTGCGGGCTTTCCGGCTTGTTCGAATATTCAGGATTTTCAAGCTATCCAGATACGCTTCTTCCATGAGGACAATGGGCAATGTGTTTCGGCAATGTAAAGAGGAACTTGTCATAACAATTTTCATCGTCTCCATCCTTCTGGTTGTCGCCTCAAGTTTTATGTATCTGGCGGAAAGGCAAGCCCAGCCTGATGTGTTTTCCAGTATTCCGGCTACCATGTGGTGGGGTGTGGCGACCTTGACAACGGTGGGGTATGGCGATATTTACCCGGTCACAGTGGTTGGAAAGGTCATTGCGGGGATCATCGCTGTACTCGGTGTCGGCATGTTCGCGCTCCCCGCCGGTATTCTCGGCTCCGGTCTGGTGGACCAGCTACAGAGAAGGAAACAGAAAAAAAGGAGTTGTCCCCACTGCGGGGAAGAGATAACGGATGGGAACTGACGTATAGTATTGCTCATGGATAAAACCAATCATTCAAGTTGCCTCGTTCTGATCCAGACGTTTGAAACGTTGTGGGCCTACTACTCGCAAAGCAACGGGCAACTGTACGACTCCGAGTGCCGTCAGGCGGCAAACGATTTCATCAAGGTCTTGCGCCAGATAACCAGTAGCGACAAGGGGCTTGAGGATCAGGTCATAAGAATTACGGTCAACCGGATGGATTGCCCGGAGATACTCGATCAGATGGAGACCTGGGCCACGGGTACCGAAACCGTTCCGTTTAAAACCTTCTCCGCAAGTCGTTCTCTCCTCTTCGGATTTTTGTCGGTCCTCAAGTTTTACCTACACGCGGCGCTGAAAATTCCGATCAACCCGCTTATTGTCATGAGTCCGACGGAGATAGAACATTCGGAGCGATCATTACGATGGAAAGGTTATCTGCCGGACGAATTTATAAGGTCATCGATCTGCGACCCGGATGAACTGGTGACAAGAGCCGGGAAAACCCGTTCGGTAGTTGTGATAGGGGATATCAGGCGGTCGCAACAGTTGATGAATTTTGCAAAAGGAACGGACGGGTTTTTGACCCTGATGAGTTCGTTCATAAACCAGTCACGCGACCTGATCCAGAAACATAAAGGTTTCTTCGACAAGTTTACGGGTGACGGTTTTATCGCTTATTTCAACGAGGAGATATGCGGCCAACTGGAAAAGGACTTCATCGAATGCTCCATCAAGTTCATCAAGGATGAGGCGGAGGCTATCGGAAAACTGTTTGAGGAGTGGGGTGTTGTTTCAGATTATTCTCCAGACAAACCGCTCGGTCTGGCTATCGGGTGTGATATCGGGCAGGTCGATTTTCATAACGTCAATAACCACCTTGTGGCGATAGGCGACTCTGTAGTGTGGGCGTACAGGATGGCAAACGCGGGCGAGGCGGGCGAAGTGATAGCTCACCAACCGCTGGCGAAGCTCTATGAACGTTACCCGGAACTCAGATTCACACCGATAGTCGGGGAGACAAAAAACAGCATCTCATATTCGGCGCAAGGGATTAAATTCGGGGAATAATAGCGCTGTGTGTATTGTCTGCGAAAAACCTGTAACCCGGATTGTGAGCCTGTTCATAAATTCTCGACCTCCGGGGAGCGGTCCGCCGCACTCAGGATGATTATGGTATAATTCCTTGGACTGACCACCCGCTGAAATGGGGATGTTTCATGGCGACCGATCCAGCGACTTCTGACGATCTTGAGAAGATCACCTCTGCGTTTCTCGATAACGATCTCGGTGACTACTTGGTCGTCCCTGAAGAACCCCTGTTTTCCATGCGGCCTTAATATGAGTTATCGTAACCATGTAGCTCTGAGTTGAAAATCGCCACCTCGTAATGAGAGACGATAAAAGATCCCGGAGGATCTTTCTCAAATTATAACCGCAC
>JAJDBK010000004.1 GCA_029261405.1 Nitrospinaceae bacterium | reverse complement strand
CGACCATTGTCAGGGCAATAAAACTTGCCGAATTGAACGTCAAGCCGTTGCCAGTCGATCTCATTGGCCAGTTTGCAAAGAGAATGGGACAGATCGATTATCTGTTCGATAGGAATGGAAAAAATATCAATCTGGTCAGATTCAGGTTTGGATTTCAATGAATAATCTCCAGGTTTTGAGAGGTATTGGTGATTACATGGCAATATTATACACTGCTCAAGTTGAGAATAACCAACGTTTATAGGGCTATTTCTGCTTTTTCAGGGGCGATTAATTAGTCGACCTCGGTAAAGTAAACATCGGAGACTGACTCTCGCAACTCTTACGCTTTATTACAGCTAAACGGCCCCTTTGGTTAGTTTTTTGAATATTTCCTGTTTCAGGTTTGCCAGATCTTTATATTCCGGGTACTTGTCGATCTCCGCCATTGCGGGATTTATATAGATCGCCTCAATCAGACACGCGGAGGCTTTCGCCTGCTCCTGCATCTCGAGGTATGTCAGGGCCAGATCGCACAGCACACGTTCCGTACCTTCCGATTTTTTTGTGTAGTGGAGGATATTTTTGTAGACAGCCACCGACTCGTCGTATTTCATTTCATCCCGCAGTTGCGCCGAATGCCGTCTTCCGGCTGTAATCATGTTTCTGACGATTATGGATCGATCCGGAACGTCGAATCGCAGAATCTCCAGATATATCTCGAACGCTTTCCCATACATCAGGTTTTTTCGCAATTCAATGGCGAAGTTGTTGAACACAGGCCCCACGTCGGAGGGGCTTGTTACTATAATTTCGCGGTATATACGTTCAGCCTGATCATACCTGCCGTTCCGGGTAAGCAGGATAGCCTTTTCTATTCTGATATCGATATCAAGGTCATGATCGAGATAATCGACATCTTCCGTTTTACTCAGAACGTTCAAGGAGAGTTTTTCCACCCGGTTTGCAAAATCGTCGTTCTTGAGGTCCCTGAAATCGGCTTCGGCCAGAGCGGATACTATTGACCCGTAAGGGTTGGCGGATCGCTTTTCTGGAAAGCCTTTGTTCTCTTTCTCCATCTTTTCGATCATGGTGGTGGCCTTCGCCAGGGATTGAATCCCCTTCTCAAACCACTTTGCAGCTTTTTCGTCGTTACCTTCGGTAGATGAAGCGTGTTTTGTAAGGCTGAAACAGCATTTACCGATTTTTGCGTAGGGGTCGGGCGCAGCCGCGGTCAGAGTGTTCGCCTCACGATAATCGATAAGAGCGGATGCGTACCGTTTGACCTTGTAGTATGTGTCACCCCGTTTCATCAGGACATCGAAGGCCGGTTCGAGGGAGATTGCGTTGGTGAAGATTTTTATCGCCTCCTCGAATTCCCCTTTCCCGATAAGCTCATCACCGTCCGCCAGGAGTTTTTTGTATTTTGCGACCTGTTCAGTCTGCTGTTGCACATCCTTGCCAAAGTCATCAGGAGGTGGTTCGGCGATTTCCTGTTTGGAGTTGATAAGCTCTTCAAAGCGGGAGAGGTCCCTCAAAAGCTCCGCAAGATGTTCTTCCGGCGAAGCGTTGGGCGTGAGGAAACAGGCGTATTTTATGCCAAAATGCCCAAGAACCTTGAACATCTCATGTTGTTTTTTAGAGTCTGGCGATGCGATGAAAATAGGGATTATCGCATCGTTGGAGTGAAGAGGCGCCTGACGTTTAAGCGCCCGGAACAGGTTGACTATTGTGACGTTGCCGAGGGACGGTTTGTAGTTGAGCAGGATCAGGTGGCCTCGGGACTGCCAGGTAAGGATTGAGTCGGTAAGCTTCGACTCCTCATATACGCTGGCCTTGTAATTCTTGACGCCAACCTTGCCCAACAGGTCGGAGATATTGTTGGCAAGTTCGGAGTTTGCGATAGAAAAGGCTGTTATGGGATATCGCCTGGATAGCCGTATGAGAGACGGTTTATACTCTATTGCAAGCCTCTGTTTGACCGGCAACTTGCTGATTACACTATCGGATAGCGCCATTGCGCTCCTTATTTGAGATAAGACACACCAATGGTCATTATATCAGTTATTTAGGAGAATCACTAATCCTAACTTCAGGCGAAAATCAGATCGCGGCGGCGGTGGCGGATGGCGGATTGGCGAGAACCTTGTGTTTTGTATTGTAGCGGGAATCGTTGTTGACCACCTGACGGGCCAGCTTATTCTTTTTGCTCAGGATCAACGGCCCCTGGAGATTGGCTGTCATGTTGTACGGATCTTCCGGAATTGTCACAAGGACAGATATTCTCACATCATCCGGTTCCCGCGCGTTAAGGGCCAACATATCGTCCCGTGAGACCTGAAACGAATAATCTGGATTGAACAGGTAAGGATCGATGATTATGAATGCAAGAGAAGGCTCTTCGATCGACTGGAGCAGTTTTAAGGGCGATCCTTCCAGGAACTCGACCTCAACGAAGTTTTTCTGGTCCGGGAACCCGAAAATACCGTCCACGAACGTGTAGATGTCTGACGGATCGACTTCGATCTCCCCCAAGCGTGCGGAATTGATCTTCATCATATTAACCCCCGGACTCCGACGGTCCATCTTCCGGTTTTTTCTGGAATACACCCGCGAGTTTTGTCATGTCTACCGCTCTTGTAAAGGCGGCTCGCCTGTTCTCCTCTTGTATTCTCGAATAGACCTCTTCCCTGTGAACCCGCATGTCGGACGGCGCTTCGATGCCGATTCGCACCTGTCGTCCTTTTATGTCGATTACCGAGACCTTGATTCCATCCCCGATAGTGACCGACTCTCCGATTTTTCTCGTTAGAACCAGCATCCAGATACCCTCCCTGGCGTAAAGATGTGGAGATTTGCAAACCTGCCATTTTCCGATTCACGACTAGCCTATAAAATCCATCAGCGTAGGCTGTACGATGGCGGCCGAAGACTTCAATGTAGCCTGATAAGCCGTCTGTAACATCGCAAGCTCGCTGGCGGCGGCAAGGTAGTCCGCGTCCTCGACAAACGATTTGATTTTTGTATTGTCAAACTTCGATGCGTCTTCAGACGATCTCGTAATCGCTACCTGGTTCGCTCTTGCTCCAACTGCGCCCCGGACCGAACTGGTGTTTTCCATAACACTGTTCAGCCGGTCTATTGAACCAAGTATAGCCGTTAAGTCATCGGCTTTCAAGGCGGCCGAGAAAGTCTTGAGGACCGGGATTATATTTCTTCCACCCCCAAGCCCCAGAAGTTCGGCGGTCTGGCCGACATCCGAATCGAGAGCGAACGCCACCGAAGTGGCGGTATTGGAGTTTATGGCCAGTTTTCTCTGGTCCGCGTCGATGGTGACTGTGGCGTTAATCGTGGCGGCGGCTGTGTTGATAGTGGTCATCAACGCTCCGACTGTAGCCTCAGCGCCGAATGTTACCGTGGCCGAAGCGGAGCCGTTAACCAGCCTGAAGTCGTCGAGGGCAAGTCCCGCTCCACCGTTCAAGTCAGACAACGCCGTTGTCGCCGTGACAGCAGGATCGAGATCACTGCCCGTAAAGGAACTCGTTGTCCTTGTCCCTAGGATGCCCAGCGCCGCCGCTGTACCCGTTCCACCAGTATCTGTTATGGAAAGAGCGTTGATCGGGGCCGCAGTGGAGTCTGTCAGAACAAGCGAAGCGCCGTCCGTCGAGATTGAGGCGGTTATCGCTGGTATGGCGGTCATAGCCGTCATCACGTTCCCAAGCGTATCACCCGGGTTGACTGTTATTACTGTGGCGGTCCCTGAGCGGTCGGTGATTGTGAACGTTCCGGCGGGAACACCTGTCCCGCCGTTCAGGCTTGCGACTGTGCTTGTGGTTGAAGCCGATGGGTTCAGGTCTGCGGTGAGGAAATCGGAAGCCTTTACAGAAATCGGCACCTCTATGCCCTTGCTGATCTCCGCCTTGTACTCCTTGCCGGAGCCAGCGTAATTTCCGTTAGCGTCTATGGCGGGAGACTCCGACTTAAGGCCTGAGAAGATATATTTCCCACCTACCGTAGTGTTGCCGTACTGGACCATCGACTCGACCATATTGTCGATCCGCTGGGCTATGTTGGCCCTGGTGGTCCCGTCCGCTGTGCCGTTGGCCTGCTGGATGGCAAGCTCCTTGGCCGATTTTAATTCGTCGCCGATGGTTCCGATGGTGGTGTCGGCGGTGTTCAGGGAGGCTTCGGCGGTATCCATTATCTTGAGATACTGCTCCGATTTGCCGATACGGGTTCTTAGCTGGAGAACCTCCATCATGCCGGTCGGATCGTCTGACGGTCGGTTGATTCTCTTGCCGGATGATATCTGCTCCTGGGCGGCGAGCAGGCCCTGGTTGTTTCTGAAAGCGTTTACCAGGGTGTTGTTGTACATCATCCTGTTGGTTATTCTGAACATCGTTTTAACCCGATCATTTGCTGTTTTTCCGGTCTGACTATTTATCGGCCAAAAGAGAAAAAGCCTGTAGCCTTTTATTTAAGGGCGATAACCGTCTGTAATAGTTCGTCAATCACGTTTACCAGCCGTGAAGCCGCCTGATAGGCGTGCTGAAATTTTATCAGGTTTATCATCTCCTCATCGAGAGAGACACCTGAAATCTGCTCGTGCCGGTTTTCCAACTCGTGCACTATCGCCTCCTGCTGGTTGTATGACGATATGGAAATGTTGGTATCGACACCGACCTGACCGACAATCGAGTTGTAGTATTCCGCGAAGGTAGCCGTGCCGACTGACCCCGGAGTGGCCTTGTTCATCGAATAAGCGTCCTGGGCCTGGGCCATCCTGAGGGCGTTCTCTCCGTTACCCTGATCTGTGGTAAGTCCGGCGGCGATCAGCCGTTTGTCGCTTATAATGTTGGCGTGTACAGCGATATTACGCGATGCGTCAGCTGATGGATTTACGGTGAACGTGTCGCCGTTGGCCGGGGCGCCACCGATGGTCACTGTCATTCCCCGTGCGGTAAACGACCCTGTGGCGGCCGCAAGTGAGCCGTAGTTTGTGGTCGTTCCCATGGTAAGATCCTGGACGTTAACGCTTCCCGCGTTTACATAATCGATCTGGAACTTATGCAGATTCAGATTGTCCGGCGCGATGACGGTGGCGCTTATTGTTCCCGTTCCTGTGTTGTTCCTGTGCTGTGTGGTGGCTACGTTCGTCCCGGTGAAGAAGTCCTGCCCGGTGGCGCCGTTCAATCCGTATCCGGCCTGATGGATGCTGTTTATATCCCGGATGAAGGTGGCCGCCAGCAGATCGAGTTCGTCTGTCCTGGCAGGCAGGTCTGTGTCGCGCATGGTTATCCAGGACCCCATGTCGCCGCCAGTCATGTCGGAGGTTATATCGAAGAAGTTGCCGTCGGTATCTTTCCAGTAGATGTCTGAAGCGTTAGCGTCGTCGGAGCGCACCCTGCTGGAAAGCTCGAAGGCGGTCTGGCCGATGATCAGCGGTCGCCCGGTGGAAAGGTTCACCATCACCTGTTTGTTCGAGTCCTCCACCGTGGTTATATCGACATACCCGGCAAGCTCCCGGATGGCCGCTTCCCGTTGATCCCGGAAGTCGTTGGCGTGAACGTTGTGTCCTTCAGATTCGTGAATCGCCTTGTTATACCCGACGATTTCGGCGGTAAGCCGGTTGATTTCGGCGACACTGGAGGTGATTTTCCCGTCCAGATCAGTCCGGAGGTTTTTCATGTCACCATTAAGTTTATTCATCATGGAGGTGATGTTGGAACCCTGGGAGGTAACCTCGGTCCGCTCCGTCAAACCTCTAGGGTTTGAGGCCATCTGTTGCCAGCTCTGGAAAAAATTGTCGAACAGGGAATTTAACCCGTTACCCGATGTCTCGTTAAATACCACCTCAAGCCGGGACAGAAAATTCTGACGCGAATCCCAGTAGTGGGCTTCGGAGTTGTTAACCTGGCGCTGGCTTTCGAGAAAACGATCCTGCTGTCTTGTCACTGTGATGGGCCGGACACCTGTGCCGATATAACCTGGAGAAGCGCCGTACCGGACCGGGGCCGAAGCCTCCAGCATAAGCTCTTGCCGGGTAAAATTCTTGTTGTTGACGTTGGAGATGTTCTGTCCGGTAACCTCAATGGCTATCTGGTGGGTCATCAGACCCATTTTGGCCATGTTCAACGCGGAGTATATGCTGGTCGCCATGATGCAAGACCCTTCTAGAAGGTTTTCCTGACAACGCTACCCGATTTCAGGGGTGGCGTGGACATTCCTTTTTTCGCGTAACCGGCTGTAGGGTTTAAAAACTCCTGCAGGTTGATGGCCGATTCGTGGTTTAGCCGTAACAGTTTTTCGATGATACCCCTGTTAAACTCGTTCATCCGGCTTACCTCCAGGGTCAGGTTTTTAAGCCTCTCCCCTAAGGCAAGAAGCCTTCCAGACTGTTCAGGCGGGGCGTATTCGCTTATTTTCGTGATGGTAATATCGCTTATCTCGATTCCCAACGCTTGTGACGCCTGCTTGAGGATATCTATTCGATCCGATTCGAGGTTTGTGATCCTGGCGGTTACGCTGTTTTTGCTCTCCACCAATGCCTGCAACTCCTTGATGGAATGAGCTTTTAACGCTTCTGTCTCAAGCTTGAGTGTGGAGAGCATCTCCTCGTAGAGAGCTACGTTTCTCTCTATGACTCGTTCGATCTTGCCGAGTTGCATTTGAGGCTTCATAACATTTCTATTCTTCTGCCGAGGGTTTCTCCATTCGGCTATATTCGTTGCTCGCTTTCGATCCGGTCATGCCTGCGTTAGCCGAAAGCTGTTCCACTAACGATGCGGAGAGACCGCTTCCATAACTGAAAGCCATCTGCCGCGCCATCTCTTCGTCCAGCATTCCGGTAAAAAGCTCTTCAGCCTGACCGCCATCAATGAGTCCGCTCTTCTGCACGGTCGCTCTCATCGCCGAAAGCATTCTATTAAGAAAGACCGACTCGAACTCTTTTGCAAGAACGGTCAGTTTCTCTTTCCCGCTCATATTCTTGTCGCCGGAAACGCCGTAAACCTCCTTGCCGCCAAATCCTGCGGCGGGAGATTTTTTCGACGACATCAGCCCGGCCATTTCTATAGGGTCCATACCGGAACTCCCTTGTTATTAATGTAGTGCAATTAGGAAGCCAAAAACAAAACAGTTTTACGGCTAGATGATCTCAAGACGCGCCTGTAACGCGCCTGCGCTCTTAAGTATTTGAAATATTGCGATCAAATCTCGTGGCGAAACTCCCATAGTATTTAGTCCTTTCACGATCTCGCCGATACTGACTCCAGAATCCATTAACACTACCCGGTCAGATTTGCCCCCTATCTCCGTTACCGGCAGGAGAGTGGATGGCGTCACCACCGATTCGGACGATGGCAGAGTGTCAGGTTGTTTGCTCTTGCCGCCGATGCTTATGGTAATGGAACCGTGGGATATGGCCACTTTTGATATCATCACCTTCTCACCGATGACGATAGCTCCGGTTCTCTCATCCATGACAACTCTAGCCGTTCCATCGGTCTCCACTTCCAGGGCTTCTATCGACGCGACAAGCTCCACTTTTCTCTCCGCGAACTCCGCCGGAATGGCGACATCAATGGTTGCTGAATCGACAGCTTTCGCCATGCCTTCACCCAGAACCGCATTGATGGCGGTAACAATTCTCAATGCTGTGGTGAAGTCGGGATTATGAACAGAGAAGGTAAGTTTTTCCACCTTGGAAAAATCGAAACCGACCTCTTTTTCTACAGTTGCGCCACCCGATATCTTGGCTACCGTCGGATGGGATTTTTGATTCGACGCCCGACGAAGTTTTTCGTTGTACCCTCCACCTACGGAGACCGGCCCCTGGCCCACTGCGTAGACTTCACCGTTAGCCGCCTTAAGGGGCGTCAGCAGAAGTGTGCCCCCCTTAAGACTCCTTGCGTCCCCCAGGGAGGAGACGGTTACATCTATCCTGTTCCCCTGACTGGCGAAGGGGGGAAGGCTTGCGGTGACCATGACGGCGGCCACGTTCTCAACCCTCACATCGCGCAACTGCCGCACATCCGAGACTCCCAGCCGGGAATCGACCAATTTTCTGACATCTACCGTCGTGCCGAGCCGTTCCAACATCGAAAGAAGGGTCTGGATGGTAAACGGGCTTTTGTACGATTTATCGCCGGAGTTTTGCAGGCCAACCACAAGGCCGTAGCCGATAAGCTGGTTGCTCCTGACTCCGTTAAGGGAGGAGATATCCTTCAGCCGTTCTGAACTTGCCGAACCGTGAAACACAATTCCCGCAACAAAAGTCAGGATAGTTACAGTCCGGGCTAACCGGCTCTTATAAGTCATGTAAAAACCTCTTGCTTGGCATGAGAATCTGTCCTGTTCTTATCTTTCGTAATCAACCCGTCGGAAGGTGGCTCAGCCACCGCTGCCGACGCTATCATAATGGGGCTGTCATATATCGCGCCAGCGAACTGGCTGTGGCCCAGCCACTGGCTGTGGCCCAGCCACTGGCTGTGCGCCACGCACCTAGAAGGGCCATACGCTTCTCAGACTTCTTGAGAGCCAGTTCGGTTCCCGTCCGCCATCCATGCCACCCTCGCCGGTGTAGGCCACATCCACGTCAGCCATCTGGGATGAGAGAATGGTGTTGTTATATGTTATGTCGTCCGGCCTGATGAGCCCCTTGACGAGGATATATTGCTCTTCTTCGTTTAACTGCATACGCCGCTGACCTTCTATCCTCATATTTCCGTTGGCAAGAACCTCTATAACAAGACAACTTACCGTCGCTGAAAACTGGTCGCTCCTGCCGGTCGAACCTCTGCCGTTAAAAGCCGTACCGCCACCGAGTGTCATGTTTGTGGCGGAAGAACCGCCTGTATCAATGCTCAGATTACTTTCGTTTGTATATTGATCCTGGGTGGCCGCCTTGTTGAGGGCGGTGGTCTTCTCAATTACATGGACGGTTACGATGTCACCGACTCTTCTGGCCTTGTTGTCGGCGAAGAACATGTTTTTCTTGCTTGTACCTGGCCAGAGAGAGCCTTTGTTATACGACTCGGGTTCCTCCTCGACATCAACAGCGGGCCGTTCCGGTGGATCGGACGAACATGAAGAGACCAGTAGTCCCAACACAAGCAGGGGGATGAAATAACGACTAAACCTGCAAGCTTTAAATATCATGAGTACGATCCTCTAGAATTCAACCATAACCGACCCGGGGCCGGTTATTTTGGCATTGAATGTTCGTTTCGATTCGGTGTTCATCACCCTGATCCAGTCACCTACATCCCCGTCCTGCTTTGCTTTAGCTACTGAGGTAATGTGAAGACCACCCCTTTGCGCTACAACTGTAACCATGTCCCCTGTGGAGACCATGTTTGGAGTAATAATCCTGTCCCGCCTGATCGTGGCGCCTCTGGGGATGTTTCTGCTCGCCTCCCTGCCGATCACCTCGTCGAGATTATCTATAACCTTGTTCCCGGAAGGGGGTATCGATTTCGTCTCCACCACCACATTGTTCAGAGAGAGAATCTCCCCGCGTTTGACATCCCTGGTCGCTACCACCACTTGTGAAATCAAACGGATAGACGCTATCACATTCATTCGTGAGACGACCTTGCTTTCGTTTTTCACCATGACCGACACAAACATCCTGTCGCCACTGAAATGCTGGCGCGGAACCGAAATTGTGACGCTGTCATACTCTTTTACCGCCATAAGGTTCTTCGGCAACGTGACAACGACCGACTCCACAACTTGCGATTCGCTGGTGTATTGGTCGAAAAGGTTGTTTTCGATGGAAGATTTCAGCCAACCGGCAAAATCTTCCACGGTCGGCGCCCGATTTGCCGCACCGGTCCCGGTAAAGGCAATGGTGATAAAAAGCAGTGAAAGCGTTATAAACCGTCTCATGTCTGTCGTCCCTGATTAATGGAGATTACCGTTTCAGGTTAGTCGCCGTCTGGAGCATTTCGTCTGAAGCCTGGACCACTTTTGAATTCACTTCATACCCCCGCTGAGCCAGAATCATCTGTGTGAGCTCCTCCACCACGGAGACGTTCGATATTTCGACGAATCCTTGCAACAGCGTCCCCATCTCGTTCTCTCCGGGCAATCCTGTTATGGGAGGGCCGGATGCGTCAGTTTCGCTGAAGAGCGATTTTCCCTCACTGAATAGTCCCGCCGGGTTAACGAAGTTTGCAATTTCAAACTGCCCCAACTGGCTTGCTGTGGTCGATCCGGGTTGCATGACGCTCACCACACCCTGGGAGTCGATGGTTATCAGTGTGGCGTCCTGGGGGATGCTGATTGATGGGTAGATCGGGTATCCGTCGATATTGACCACCTGCCCGGAGCTGTCGAGCTGGAGGTTGCCTGCGCGGGAATAACCTATGGTTCCATCCGGTTTTTCGATCTGGAAAAAACCCTTTCCTTCTATGGCTACGTCCATCTCCGCCTGTGTGTTACGAAAATCGCCCTGCATAAAAAGTTTTGTCACGCCAGCGGCTTTTACGCCGAGTCCCACCTGCACACCGGTCGGCACCTGCGTCCCGGATGTGGTGACGGTTCCTGGCGCCCGCAAGGTCTGGTAGAGCAGATCCTGAAAGTCGGCTCTGCTCTTCTTGAACCCCTGGGTGTTCACGTTGGCCAGGTTATTCGATATTACGTCGATATTGAGTTGCTGGGCCACCATTCCGGTGCCGCCGGTATATAAAGCTCTTATCATCTGTTCATCTCCCCGTTACGGTTTGCCCACTTGCAGGATCAGCTGGGTGGTCATTTGATCATTTGCCTGTATCGCTTTTTGAAATGTGTCAAAGAGCCTCTGCCCTTTTATCATCTGAGTCATCTCGCCTATCATGTTCACGTTGGAGCTTTCAAGGGCCCCCTGCTTTATAGATACGTTCTGCGCCATGAAGACATCCTCCGGGTTATCGGCCCTGTACATACCATTCCCCTCTTTCGACAGGGAGTATGGCTCCTTTAAATCGACCATCTTCAACCGACCAACGTGCAACCCGTGTACCGAGTTCATGCTCGAGCCATCACCCCCTACAGGCAGAGTTGCGCCCCCTTTTACCCATACGTTTCCCTCTTCGTCGATATGGACCATTCCGTCACTTACATGGATCGGCTGGTCCTGATCACTTAATACGAGGTTCCCTTCACCCAGGGTAAGTTCACCAGTGGGACCGATGGAAAACTCCCCGGACCTTGAATACCGTTCCCCGGAGTAAGTCATCACGGAGAAGAAACCTTTTCCATTTATGGCCGCATCCATGGGATTACCGGTTACCCTGATAGCCCCTTGAGAGAAATCAGAATATCCCTGGTCGGTGACAACGTACTCCGCGTGACGCATATTCCCTACGGCAAGCTCACCCGGACCTGCGGTTGACGCGCCAACTCCCTTGTCACTTTTTGAGAGGTAACTCTCGAAGATCAGCCGATCACCCTTGAACCCGGCAGTGTTGATATTCGCCAGGTTGTTGGCGATGGTATCGAGTTTCTTCTGGGCTGAAAGCGCTCCTGTGACCGCAACGTACATTCCCTTGTACATGGGAATCCTTTCGTCAAAATTATGTTCCTGCCAGCTAGGGGAGCAAAGATGGCGCCAACCGGAAATCATCAAATAATTGACGGTCACAAAGAGAAATAAAGGGGCGCATTAAAGACGATCATGTTGTACGATATTTAGCCATGATTCAGAAAACAGAAGATTTAAAGCCACTTGTTGATAAGGCGATACGATACGGGTTCATAGCCCTCGACACCGAATTCGTCTGGGAACGAACCTACTATCCGAGGCTGGGACTGATCCAGGTCGGCTTTTCAGGTGACGAGACCTACGCCATAGACGTTCCGGGCATAGACGATTTGTCCCTTCTGGGAGAAGTCATCGCCGATCCGTCCATTGTAAAAATATTGCACGACGCGCGTCAGGATCTGACCATTATACGGAGGGTCACAGGAGCCTACCCATCGAACGTATTCGATACGGCCCTCTCCGCGGGGTTTGTCGGGATGAGGAGTGTTATCTCCCTTAGCGCATTGGCCCACACCCTTCTCAAGGTCAATCTGCCGAAAGAGCAGAGGCGGACTGACTGGATGAAACGCCCTCTATCGACCGAACAGCTAAAATACGCCAAGGACGATGTTCGGTATCTGCCGGAGTTAAGGGAGATGATTCTCGAAAAAGCCGAAGAGTTGGGCAGGACAGCCTGGCTACACGAGGAGATGGCCCTTTTTGAAGACGCCAGGTTGTATGAGGACAATGACCCGGCTGAACAATATCTGCGTGTCAAGGGAGCGGGCAAACTTAACGGTGTCAAAATCGGCGCGTTGCGGGAGTTGGCGCAATGGCGCGAGATTACGGCCAGGACCAAAGACATCCCGAGGGGCCATGTCATCAACGACGAAACGATGGTGGATGCGTCAAACCTGTTGGCTCAGGATTACGATACGCTGATAAAATGCAGGAATATCAATAAAAGAGATGTGGAGCGGTACGGCGAGGCCATAATCACAGCAATAAAAAAGGGGATGGCCAGTCCGCCCGACAAGTCGGCATGTTCACCCGCAAAAAAAGGGATGGATGAGAGTTCAGGTGCCAGAAGCGATTTCGCCTTGTCCTACCTCAAGGGGAAGAGCATGGCTTGTGAAATAGACCATGCGCTGGTCGCCTCACGTCGCGAAGTGGACGACCTGGTGTTAAACGGTGAAAAAGCCAGCGAACGAGGCGCCAGACTCCTTGCAGGATGGCGACGGGGTTACATAGGCGATGAACTGCTCAGCCTCCTCAAAGGAGAAGCGGCGGTTCGTCTCGATCCTGTGACAGGGCTTCCCGGTCTGCATGTCTGATTCCGGAAAAAAAACTCCATGAAACTTATGGGGGAAGAGTGATGATGGAAGTTTGTGACCGTTGCAACAAGATAATACAAGATGGTGAGATCAGATACTCCATCAGGATCAGCGTTTCGGCTGACGACGGTGGAGAGATAGCCTCCCTGATATCTACCGAGGAGATCGACAGCCTGCTCAAGGGGTTATCAAACGTCGATCCTTTCGAGCTGGCCCGGCAGGTTTTTGAGGAGCGAGAGCATATAATCTGCTCTGCCTGCAAGAAATCGTACATGAAAAACCCGCTCGGCAAACACCCCTTCGACCCGCCGGAAAAGGATGATACACACAGCCTCCATTAAAGCGGCGCCGTAATGGCAAAAAAGATATACCGCGCCGCAATAATCGGGTGCGGACGAATCGCAAGCCTGCTTGAGGACGACCCCCTTCGTGGTAAACCGGCAAGTCACGCCGGGGCGTTATCGGCTCACAGCAGGACCAGAATTGTCGCCGGGTGCGATATCGACCCGGATCGACTGAAAACCTTCGGCCTGCGTTGGGGGGTTAAAAAACTCTATACCGACTATAACGAAATGTTTGAGAAAGAACGACTCGATATCGTCAGCGTTGCGCTATGGACACATCTTCATTCCGATGCGGTTATCTCGGCGGCCCGATCAGGCAAAGTCAAAGGTATCTATTGCGAAAAACCGATCGCTGTAAATCTGCCCCAGGCCAAACGTATGCTTAAGGCTTGCGAGGAAAACAGAGTGGCAATGGTGGTGGGACACGAGCGGAGATGGGACAGGCGTTACCAGGTTATCCGTCAGATGTTATCAGATGGTGAACTGGGGGAATTGCGATCAATAACCGGATACGTTCTAAGCTCCGAATGGCCGAAAATCAGCCGAAGAAAATATGGTGGCGGCCCGATGTTTCACGATGGCACCCATATGGTCGATCTTTTCAGGTACTTTGGCGGTGAGGTTACGAGTGTGACCGCTCAGGAGGAGCGTATGCACGGAGAGAATTCGGTGGAAAGCAGCGTTACCGCGACTCTGAATTTCGCCAACGGCGCCACGGGCCAGATTACCGGTGGAGGCAGACGCGATTATTTCCACTTCGAACTCGACGCTCAGACCGACAAGTCGAGGGTCATCATAGGCAATCATGGGGAACAGCTCTTCACTACCGGTCAGAGTGAGAGATATACAGGCTTTCACGAGCTTGGCCAGGTCCCGTTTCCGGAAACCGGGATTGCCATCAATCCGTTCGTGGGTGGTGTGGCCGATCTGATCCGGGAGATGGAGACCGGAAAAAAATCGAGCAGTTCAGGCGAGGACGGCTATAAGGCCCTTGAGATCATCACGGCCATGTACCGCTCGGCGAAAAAAGGTGGTGTCCCCGTAAAACTTCCCCTTTAGATAAATATCGACATGGATAAAGACACTCTTGTAGATGGTTTCATGACCTATCTCACCATAGAAAAAAACCGTTCGCACAATACCCTCGACGCATATCGGAGGGATACTGTCCGGTTTCTCGATATTATCGGATATAAAAGCCCCGCTGACATAGCGTCACTACAACCGACAGGTATTGTAGCCT
Source organism: Nitrospinaceae bacterium (assembly GCA_029261405.1). GTDB lineage: Bacteria > Nitrospinota_A > UBA7883 > UBA7883 > JAJDBK01 > JAJDBK01. The sequence continues at coordinate 4,646 of JAJDBK010000004.1, read as the reverse complement.
ACATGAAAAAACTTGGTCAGGCAGGTCTTTCGGCTGTCAGTGTGGCCAGAAACCTTGCCGCCGTGCGGGTCCTGCTCCGATATATGGTGATGATGAAGATGATAGAGGATTCGCCCGCAGAGATCATCGAATCGCCTAAACTGTGGAAAAAAACGCCAGGAGTATTATCGACCGAAAAAATCGACATCCTCCTTAACTGGCCCTGGAGCGCCGATCCGGTCGATGTAAGGAATCGGGCCATGCTTGAGACAATGTACGCAACCGGGCTTCGTGTGTCAGAGCTTGTGAACCTGAAAATACAGGAAGTCAACCTGATGGCGGGTTACGTCTCCACAATGGGTAAGGGGAGCAAAGAACGGGTGGTTCCCTTGGGCGAGGTGGCGTGTGAGCGGATAAGGGAGTATATGGTAAATGGACGATCCGCAATCCTGCGCGGCAGGGTATGCTCCGCCCTGTTTGTTACTGCAAGGGGTGGCGCCATGACACGTCAGGGATTTTGGAAAATCGTAACAAAACATGCGCTCAAGGCCGGTATTGTTGGCAAGGTTTCCCCCCACTCCCTTCGGCACTCTTTCGCCACCCACCTGCTGGAGCATGGCGCCGACCTTCGGTCGGTCCAGCGGATGCTCGGACACGCCGATATATCAACGACCCAGATATATACCCATGTGGCGAAAACCAGGTTAAAAGAGATCTATAACAAGGCCCACCCGAGAGCGTGATGTCAGAAAAAACTTTGGCTCTGATCGGCATAGGGGTGATTATGCTGGCCCTCCTCGTGGTACTGGTGATTCTCCTGAAACAATCGGGCGCCTCGAAAAAGGATCCAGTAAAGCCGAAAAACAGGAGAGAGAAGACAAGCTTCATATCGGGGAAAATAAAGAATTTGCAGAAGTTCCTCGGAAAGCCGTTGCCAAAATCTGTGGCAAACCTCAGGCAAAGAGTAAAGCGGGATAACAAACCTCTGGTCCGAACAATAAAAACATGGTTGAGCCGGAAACAGGGGTGATAGACTTGGCCCCATGAACGATATTTCAGATTCGACCAATCTTCCCGGCCTGTTCCGTAACGCGGTGATCGCCGACGCTCGCGCAATACAAAGCCTCGTCAAAATCCATGCGGAACGAGGTCTGATGCTCCCGCGTTCCCTCAACGAACTTTTCGAGACTATCAGGCAGTATGTGGTCTACGAAGAGGATGGAAAAATCATCGGTGTCTGCGGTTTGCACATAGCGTGGGAGGATTTGGGGGAAGTGCGCGCGCTTGCCGTCAACCCGGATCACGAAGGGAGAGGCATCGGCGCCGCTCTGGTAAAAACAGCGATAGATGAAGCGGTAAGGCTGGGTCTGCCGAGGGTTTTCACCCTTACTTATGTCCCGGCTTTTTTTTTACGGCACGGTTTTCGTGAAGTGTCGAAGAACGATTTTCCTCAAAAAATATGGAGTGACTGTGTACGTTGTCACAAGTTTCCCGATTGTGACGAAACAGGCATGGTGAAAGATATTGAATAAAGACAAAACTTTTGAAATCAGGATAGATTCTCTGGCGGTAGGTGGTGATGGGATCGGAAGGGTCAACGGGAAAGCGGTATTCGTTGCTGGGGCGTTTCCGGGCGATACTGTCCTGGCCAGGACCAGGCTTGAAAAAAAACGATTTATCAAAGCGGAAGTATCAACGCTTATAAATCGATCCGATATCCGAAGGGAGCCGTTGTGTCCTCACGCTTCCGAGTGCGCGGGATGCCCATGGATCTTTATCGATTACAATGCGCAACTCGAATGGAAACAGCGTCTGGTATCCGATACGTTATCCCGCATCGGGAAGATCGACGCCAAAGTTTCCACTGTGGTTCCGTCTGAGCAGACCGAAGGTTACAGGTCGCGGGTACGACTGAAGGTTGAGCCGGACGGGTCGGCCATCGGTTATGTTGGTAAAAGATCGTCCACTATCGTTCCGATAGAGTCGTGTCGTGTGGCGAGTGTTCGTGTGAACCGGATCATGGCGGAACTGCGGGAGTTTTTTTCCAACGCCCCGGATAGAGCAAAAGCGGTTGGGGAGATCATTATCGAGACAGGCTCCGACGACAACGATGGCAGGATAGTTTTCCGGCTGAAAAAATCGTGGCCCAAGGAAACCCTTGCTCTATGTATGGAAAAGATGGATTCGGCTGTGGGTGTAGTCTCCATTATTGAGGATCGTATCAAGTCTGTCGGTCAGACGAACATTACCATGGAGACGGCGGAGGGTGTAAAAATCACCTCCGGCCCCGAAACTTTTACGCAGGCTAATCTTTCTCTCAACAAGGTCCTGACCGGAATGGTTGTCTCCCGCGCCGAACTTTCGGAGGGGGATACCTGTCTCGATCTTTTTTGCGGGATCGGCAACTACACGTTTGCGTTATCGCGCACAGGAGTTGTTGTGACAGGTGTCGATTCTTCGTTCAGGAACATCGAAGACGCCAAACGGAATATGGCGGGTCATACAAATGTAAACTTCATTCAGGATGACTTTGTGGACGCCGCATTCGGCCTGGAAGACGCCGGGCGGACGTTCGATTGTCTGGTAGTAAACCCTCCACGGAAAGGTCTTGAGAAATTCGCTGGCAAAATCGCTCCGTTGGCAAAACGGAGAATCGTTTATGTATCGTGCGATCCGGCCACATTTGCGCGAGACGCTCAAATAATATGTTCAGCCGGTTTTGACCTCGACAGTGTGGAGCCGATAGACATGTTTCCGCAGACCCCCCATATAGAACTGGTTGCCACTTTCACCAAACGGTAGCTACAATATCCGTATGCTTTTAGACAAGTTCAACAGGGCGATAAATCTTGTCGAACTGGAAGTGAACGAATCCTGCCAGTTTGAGTGTGGTTTTTGCCCCCACGGAAAAGATGTTAGGCCATCGGAGCCTCTGGAGACGGAGCATATTATCCAGTTCATCTCTGTGATGACACGGCTCGGACTGGAACGGGTGCGTCTTCGCGGGGGTGAACCGTTATTACGCCCCGATATTCTCGACCTTGTGGAGGAGCTTGCGAATCTGCCACAGCTCAAACGGTTGTCGATGACCACCAACGGTCTTCTGCTCGCCGGAAAAGCCGGAAACCTCGCCGAAGCAGGTCTCTCAACGCTGGTGTTGACCCTGCCTTCCCTTGACCATGATATTTATACCCGTGTGACAGGAAGCGACCAGCTTTCGGAAGTGATGAACGGAATCGACGCGACGCTTGACCACGGACCGCCGCTATCGATACGGGTACCGATTATGGCGGGTGTCAACGAATCGGGTGTGGAGGACATCCTCGATTTCGCAATTTCTGTTGGAGCGCCGGTCTCTTTCTATCAGGTAACCTCCCAGGCGCCGGACGCATTCATCTCCACGGAGGGTCTTCTTCATACACTGGGGAGGAATCGAAGCCTGATTGAATCTAGTGGAGAGAAGGAAGACGAATATCTGGTGGAAGGAAGCGATGTCGAAGTTCAGGTCGCCATGTTCGACAGGAAAACATGCGGACAATGCAACCGGTTCTGGGTATCGTATAACGGTGTGATATCGCTATGCAGTGGTCTGAAACGATCCTTCGACCTGAAAAGCTTCATGGAAGATGAACCGTCAGAAAACGAACTCGTAGACATGGCCTCGAAAATCTGCCTCAACAAACCACTGACCGACACAGCAAGCTGTGTAGAGAAAACAGGCGGCGTCTGGTTTTGAGTTACATCTTTGACAAGGAATGTCAGGTGGGTCACTCTTCCAGAAAATAGTCGCTATCAATTCTCTTGATTTCGTACGCTTCTTTCAAAGCCACCCCCACGTTGTTATCTATCATCAAACTCGCAAGTCGAGTTCCGTCTATAAGTATCACTCTCGTATCGACGAATTCAGCGTAATTTTTCGCTTTCGTAGTAAAATTTGAGGTGGTGATAAAAACGCCTTTTTTCGCTCTTTTCCCTTGTAACGCTCCGACGAACTTCTGTATTTCCGGTCTTCCGACAGGTTCTTCCCATCGTTTGGCCTGTAGATAGATAACATCGAGTCCCAGCTTATCTTCACTGATAATGCCATCGATACCTTCATCCCCGCTTCGTCCAAGCACGGTCCCGGAGTCAGCCCCCGATTGCCCGTACCCCATCTTTACTAGCAGATCTACAACGAGCCGCTCAAAAAAACCAGGCGACATCTGCATCACTTCGCTCAATACATCGGAAAGAAGGTTTTTCCTTAACTCCTCATATCCCATATAAAGCAGTTCTTCAGGAGTTCTTTCAACGATTTCAACTTCGTTCCCATCCTCCTGTTTTGCGCTGGTCGCAGACCGTTCCGGTTTGGCCTGATGGAAGTCCCGAAACTCTTCATACTTTTTCAGAAACGCAGAGTTTAATAGTGTGGGCGGATTTTCGAGGATTTGCACTCCCCTGTCGGTAATCTGGAAAACTCCCCTTCCCGGTTGAGAGAGCAAACCGGCCTTCTTTAAATATGTTTTTGCCCAATGGGTTCTATTATTTAGTCGTCCCTGAAGAACCCCTGTTTTCCATGCGGCCTTAATATGAGTTATCGTAACCATGTAGCTCTGAGTTGAAAATCGCCACCTCGTAATGAGAGACGATAAAAGATCCCGGAGGATCTTTCTCAAATTATAACCGCA
>JAJDBK010000003.1 GCA_029261405.1 Nitrospinaceae bacterium | reverse complement strand
ATAGAAAGTTTCTGGGGAAGTCTGAAGAACGAGCTTGTACATCACAGGCGTTACGCTACCCGCTCCGAGGCTTGTGCCTCAGTCCGGGAGTATATCGAAATATTCTATAATCGCCAAAGACGCCACTCTCGTCTTGGCTATTTGCCTCCTGCCGTATTTGCTAAAAAATACGATGAAACACAGGCGGTAGCATGAAACGAAAGTGTCCACTATTTACAGGACTGGTCAAAAGATGATAGCTGGATGACTGAATACAAGAAGAAGCTGATCGAGGTGGCGTTACCGCCGCCCTGCTGAAAGTGATGTCAGATAACTGGATGTCGGTATTCAAGGATGTTCTGGGCCGCACTGACAGGTCGCTTGTTGGAGAACTTGCCGATACACGAAACGCTTGGGCGCACGATCATGCGTTCTCGTCAGATGATACATTACGAGCCCTCGACACAACCAAACGCCTGCTGATATCGGTCTCGGCAACTGAACAGGCCGATGCGGTGGATAAAATCTACCGGGAGTTGCATCGCACCATCTATTCCGAACAGGCGCGGACGATCACCCGTAAAACCACGCCGGTAGAGGGTGCCCCTTCTGCCGGTCTCAAGGCGTGGCGCGATGTCGTAACTCCACACAGAGACGTAGCCTCCGGCCAGTATCAGCAAGCGGAGTTCGCCGCCGATCTCGCGCAGGTTCATCGGGGTGAAGGGGAATCGGAGTACAGTGACCCTATCGAGTTTTTCCGGCGAACATACCTTACAGAAGGGTTGTCGCACCTGCTGGAAAGAGCCATGCTCCGCATCACCGGTAAAGGTGGAGACCCGGTGGTCGAGTTGCAGACAAACTTCGGCGGTGGTAAAACGCACTCCATGCTGGCCCTCTATCATCTTTTCGGCGAAGGATCAGCGCAAGACCTGACCGGAGTCGATGAGATGATCGCACAACTCAAGCTTGGCGACCTGCCAAAAGTCAACCGCGCAGTTCTGGTCGGAACCGCCATCGCCGCAGGTCAGACCCGGGCCAAAAATGATGGTGTCGTCATCCATACCCTCTGGGGAGAGTTGGCATGGCAGTTGGGCGGCAAAGAAGGATATTCGATGGTGGCCGATTCTGATAAAAGCGGTACCAGTCCTGGATCGGATATTCTGACGAATCTCCTTACACGCTACAGCCCTTGTCTGGTACTGATAGATGAGTGGGTGGCGTATGTGCGCCAGATGTACTTAACGGATGGTTTGCCGGGCGGTTCGTTCGACGCAAACATGACATTCGCCCAGAGCCTGACTGAGGCCGCCAAAGCGACCAGAAACGCTCTGGTTGTCGCAAGTCTGCCCGCCTCCGATATCGAGATAGGGGGAGAAGGGGGAAGGCACGCGCTCGACCGGTTAAAGAACACATTCAGCCGCGTGGAATCGTCCTGGCGTCCGGCATCGGCACAGGAAGGATTCGAAATAGTGCGGCGACGGTTGTTCGAGCCGATTACCGAGGCGCAACACTTCGCCGAACGGGACGCTGTTCTGGTCGCATTCAGCAAAATGTATCAGTCAAATAGCGCCGAGTTCCCCCATGGATGTGGCGAAAGAGAATATCGCGTTCAGATGGAAAGCGCATTCCCGATCCATCCGGAATTGTTCAATCGTCTCTATAACGAGTGGGGGAGCCTCGACAAGTTCCAGCGAACCAGAGGCGTTCTGCGTCTCATGGCGGCGGTGATCCACTCCCTGTGGGAGTCGGGCGATACTTCGTTGCTGATTATGCCCGCCAGCGTCCCGGTGGGGGCAACGGCTGTCCAGCCGGAGTTGACGCGCTACATGTCGCCGCAGTGGGACTCCATCATCAATAGCGATGTCGATGGCGATGGCGCAATCCCCATAGCCATTGACAGGGAAACGCCAAACCTTGGAAGACTCTCCGCGACCCGTCGTGTGGCCCGAACCATCTATATGGGGTCGGCGCCCACATCAGAAGAGAGTAACGCCGGACTGGATGACCGAAGCGTACGGCTCGGTTGTATTCAGCCAGGTGAGCCGATTGGCATATTCGGTGACGCGTTAAGAAGGCTTTCTGATCGCGCCACATTTCTCTACGCAGATTCAGGGCGGTACTGGTATTCAATTAAAGCCAACGTGACGCAGGTGGCCGCAGACAGGGCGACACAAATCGACCGGGCTGATGTATATGCAAAACTCACCGAACAACTCAAAAAAGACCGGAGTCGTGGAGATTTCGCCGGAGTCCATGTCGCGCCGGACGGCGCTGCGGATGTTCCTGATGAAATGGAAGCGCGGTTGGTAGTTCTGGGGCCTGAGCATGTTCATGTACGCGGGACCGCCGAAAGCTCCGCGCGAAAACGTGTGGAAGATATCCTCGCCAATCGAGGGTCATCACCCCGGATTTTCAGGAACATGCTTGTGTTCCTCGCGCCGGATGCGAAGAATCTCGGAGTTCTCGAAACTGCTGTTCGGCAGTTTATGGCGTGGGATTCGATATTGAACGACAGAGAGACGCTTGATCTTACAGAGTCCCTTACGAAACAGGCAAAAGCAAAAAAGACCCAGGCCGAAGACGCAATCACAGCCCGTATACAGGAGACATGGCGCTGGTGTCTTGCCCCGGATCAGCCAGACCCGCAGGGAGCTATAGAGTGGAACGAAACCAAGGTATCAGGTCAGGACGCGCTTGCTGTCCGCGTTTCAAAGAAACTGAAGAACGATGAATCCTTGATGACAATACTTGGCCCCGCACGATTGAAAATGTCACTGGATCGGTACCTATGGAAAAATGAGAACCATCTGAATACGAAAAAGCTGTGGGAATATTGCGCATCATATCTGTATATGCCGAGACTTGTGAATAGTGACGTTTTACTCAATACTATTCAGGCAGGGATACATCAAACTATCTGCGATCATTTCGCATATGCCGGTCGGTATAACGAAGAGTCTGGAAGATATGAGGGTTTGATTCTGACTGGAGGAGGTTCTGCAGTAATCGACTCAGTGAGTGTGGTGGTGAAACCAGATGTCGCCCAGGAACAAGTTGAGAGAGAGATACCAGTGGAAACATGTGGTGAGACACCGAGTCCGGACACTGGAGGAGATTCGGGTGGAACTGGCGAGCCTGAATCAGGTGACGGAGAATCGAGGCTAACCACCTCCTTTTTTGGTTCGGTTGAACTCGATCCAGATCGATTGGGACGAAACGCGGGGCAAATCGCTGAAGAGGTCCTGCAACACCTCAGTAGCCTGAGAGGGGCCAACGTCAAAATAGCTCTGGAAATACACGCCACCGTTCCAGATGGCATTCCCGACGATACACAACGGGTAGTATCGGAAAACTGCGACACACTAAAATTCAGATCACACGGGTTTGCAAAGGAATAATTTGGCCGAGGGGCGCTGGAACCGGGTTGTCTATACGCTCATCCTGAACACCTCATATCTTCTCCGTAAAGGTTTCCTGGGTGTGGAAACTTACATAGAATTTCTCTCCATAACTGACAAGCTCACACAACTATATAACAGAACGGGGAAGGAATATCGTTACAGCCGAGATTGAGCTGTAACGGTTTTTCGACTGGCTTTTTTAAAATCCGCCAGCCAGAGAGCGGTATTATGTGGTGGTCGGGTTAGTTAGGTTCCGTTTTTTATATAATGGCGCCATTTTTTTCTCATTTAATTCTTTTTTGCCACTTCAGGCGCCTTGACAAATGCCAACCATGGACTTAGATTAAGTCTAAGCATGAACACAAAACCCGTCCTGACCAGGCAAACGATCAGGGTGGGTTCAAAGAAAGTAAGGAGAAAGTGATGAAAAACCAGGCGACGATATGTAATGGGGAATTGTGTCTTCTACATGACGAGTGGGTAGAAATGGTCGGAACAGCTTTTGCTATAGCGCTATTCGCGGCGCCGATTCTTTATTATGTCTTCATAAGGTAAGTCTGCCCGTTGCGCGCCACTCATCAGTAGATTAATTGATGAATGGCGCGCAACGGGAGCTAGTTTCAGTTCCTCGCTTCGATCAGGTTAAGGCCCACAACTCCTGCGATTATCAAGGCTATCGAGCCTATCTTTATGGCGGTCACAGGTTCCCTGAACCAGTAAATCCCTATAACTGCGATCAGGGCGGTACCGAGTCCCGACCAGATGGCATAGGCGATTGAGATATCGATTTTTTTTATTGCGAAGGTGAGCGCTGTAAGGCTAAGGCCATAAAAAACAAAGACCGCCACTGAGGACCACATTCTCTCAAAGCCGTCAGATAACTTCATGGCAGTCGTGCCACACACCTCGAAGAGTATGGCCATCAGGAGATAAAACCAGGTCACACGCCACTCCAGGTTAAAGCGGTAATCATCTCTAAAATTTTCTCATCTCCACAACTTCCACCACACTGGCGATCATATACAAAACAAGGACACCCACACTCCCCAAATAACCAAACCAGATGGAGAGGATTCCGCAAAACAGCCCGACAAAGATGAGAAAGAAGGGGGCGGAAAAACTCCTGATCCCTTCGGCACAGGTGGCAATCAGGAATATGACCAGCGAAATAATTGTTCCTGCAAAAAAGTTTAGTATGAAATCGAGCATTTAACCCGCCTTGAGACTATCTACCGGCGGAATACGTCCCGCTTTTATAGCCGGGTAGAGACCAGCGGCCACGGTGAGCGAAAATACTCCGGCGAGAATAGCAAGCGCGCTCTCTTTATAGAGACGAAATTTCATAACCGGATCGACCAGAACTCCTCCGATATCGGAGCCTTCTTCCATCATGGAGGTTAAATCAAGGCCGGTGTAATACATGTAGTGATACCAGGGCGCCGTAACGATAATGCCAAGAATCAAACCAACAACCCCCAGAGCGACAGACTCCATCAGGACCATTCCGAAGAGCCGTAGAGGCGACATTCCGACAGCCAGCAGGACACCGAACTCGTGTTTCCGTTCCAACACACTCATCATAATGGTGTTGAGGATACCTGCGGCTATGACCAGCCCGACAAGGAACTGGAAAAGATAGTTGCTTGCCCGATCAACAGTTATCATTCCCGACATATCCGCCTGGGTTGTACGCCATGTCAGAACCTCCCGGTCCTTCTCACCCACCACCGTTTCAATCCGCCTTGCCATAACATCGGAGTAGCGCTGGTCATCGAGCATGACCGAAACCATAGTGGCTTCATCCGGGCCGTAGTCGATTGTCTTGCGTACCCGGTCTATCGGCAGAAGGGCAAAAGCCGAATCGACATCGTTCACACCTGTGGAAAATATTGCGGATACTTTTGCGATCTGGCTTACAATCTCACCTTCAGCGTTGGTGGAGGTCCAGACCATCCGTTTGCCGATCCTGAGGTTCAGTTTTTCGGCCATTTTGGAGCCGATTATTATCTTCTTGCCCGTGGTGGAGTCGAATATTTTTCCCTCCTTGATCGAGTTAACGAATATGTTATCGGCGGGATCTTCGCTTGCCGGGTCAATACCTATAAAGACTCCGCCAACGCTTTTGGACGCGCTTGCGAACATCGCCTGTCCAAAAATCCTGACAGTAGACCGGCTGACACCATCGACGTTATCGAGCGATTTCCCGATTTCCGATACACCGGAAAGTCTTTTTGTTACGGAAGGTCGTTCGTTCTGTCCCAACGCCTGAACCGTTACATGACCGAACCCCATCTTTGCGCTGGTATCGATCATGTTTGTGTAGGAGTAGTCGCCGGAAGCTGTAAATGTAACCGACAGAAAAACGCCGAACGCTACCGTTGATCCGGTGATAAGGGTTCTGCGCTTTCGTCGCAACATCGTGCGAAGCGCCATTCTGAGAAGTAAGCTCATAATTTATATGTGCTTAAGAGCGTCTACCGGAGTTATCATGGCGGCCTTTACCCCCGGATAGATCACTGCAAGTATAACTATAACAAGAAGAACTGCGGGCGGTATGAAGATCGACTCCGGCGTGACCTTGCAGTACCACACAGCGTCGATGGCAACACCGCCGACGGTGCCGATGGAATGGCCGACCACCGATGTCAGGTCGATGCCGTGACTCTGATAATAGAGTGACGCTGTAGCGCCCCCCACAATGGCGATGACACACGAAATCAGGCCAAGGATCATGCCTTCGGTAAAGACTAATGCGAGAATCTGTCTTCCCGGCGTGCCCAACGCTTTAAGTACGCCAAACTCGTAGATCCGCTCAAACACCGACATCAACATGGCGTTGAGCGTCACCATTCCGATAGCGGCGTAAGCTATGAATAGCATAAAAAAAAGGGAAGCGTCGGTAGTATCCATAATCCTGGCAACGACTGGTGATAATTCACGCCAGTCCATAACTTCGTACCCTTGCGCCACCGATTTTATTTTTTCGACCGCCTCTTTTAACGGCGTCGCCCTATCTTTCCGCGCCACGGTAATTTCGTGCGCCCCCTCTTCCATCACCATCAAGTCCCGGAACGATCTTTCGTTCATCAGCAAACCGGAACCGTCTATTTTTCCTCCCACTGACTTTAAAACTCCCCGGACCCGGTAGAGCTCGTTAGCCATGGAGCCGTCGGTCGCCTGACTTAAAAGCACTACTTCACTACCGATATCAGCATTTAAGGTTCTGGCAAGCGACCTTCCCAAAACGACACCTTTCTGGTCATCCTTTGCAAGCCACTCCCCTTTCATCATGTGGCTTGCGATCTGTGTCACGGTTGGCTCCCGTTCAAGATCAACCCCCCGAATCGTGACACCCGCTGAGTTGGCCTCGACAGCCGCCAGTCCGAACCCGTACAACCTGATCGAGGCGTTCATGCCCGATCTGTTCAGTTCTGAAATCAGCCGTTCAGGGTTCTCTATCCGTTTGTAAAGGTCTGGATCGTCCCGGTACCCATCCGCGTGAATCTGGATTTCACCCAGACTGATGGAAACGATGTTCCGCTCCATAGTATCGAAGAAACCGGCAAGCAAGGCTGAATAGAAGACCATCACCCCACCAGCAAGCGCCATGGCCGCCACTGTAACAAATGTGCGACTCTTGTTTCTGCCGACGTTCCGTAAGGCAAACGAAAAAATCTTCACTTCATTCTCCGTAATCCTGAAAGGGAGAAGAACGAATCTGGAATCTCTTCGTTAAATTCGAGGGTTTCATAGATAACTTCGGTGAATTCATCCGGTTCGTCCGCCGGAATTACCCGCATGATCGTTTGAAGTTTTCTGCCACCCAGCTCTTTCAAACCGGAAAAGGTCATGGTGCGGACCACTTCCATATCTTCGTCGTAGAAACGCTCCTTCAGCGGAAGGTAATATCCACCATCCTTTAGCAGAAAAGCCTCGATGACGATTTTTCCCCACACCACCGGCGCATCCGGTTTCGGGGTCAGGGAGAATTCGATGACACTCTCTCCATCCCGCTCCCCTTCAAAACCGATGACCACGTTATAGTCGTCCTGCAACCTCGACTCTTTCACCAGATCGTCGTTGGTGAAGTGGCTCCCCATCCAGGCGCCCATCATCATGCCTGATGTAAGTTTGATGGTCCGGTCGGTCTTCGGGAGGTATGTATAGATATTGTTCCCCGATTTCAAGGTAGCCGAACCTTTCTCTTTCACCGGCGCGAGAATCCGGACCAGAGTCTTCTCCTTGCCGCTCGACCAGGCCCGCATCGTCATGCTCCGGGTGTAGTTAGCGGTTTTCACCTTCATGGTGAACAGGGCGTAGGAGGATTTCCCACGCCACATGTCGTCTATCTCGTTGAGTATCTCAGAGGCGTCACGACTTTCCGCCGACAAAACGCCAAAGAAAAGGGATACGGCTAAAAAGGTGACGGCTTTTTGCATATCAACTCCCGGTTTGAATGGTACTCAATTATAAACCCGGAAAGAGAAAAACAGAAATCAGCGGTTTACTGATATCCGTGGGTCGCTATCCTGTAAACAAAGGTTGTGGCAATGGTCACCATCATCAGGACCATAAGGATAATGAGTGTTCTTTGGGATATGAAAGGTTTTTTCGACATATTAATCCTGAATAATATCCACCACCATCGCACAGTAGAGCATTGGCAGATGAACTATGGAGTAGAAAAAAAGGTTCATGGCTATCTCCTGACGTGACATCAGAAACCAGAAACTCAAAGCGACAAACAGAGCGCCGGTGAAGACCGCCACGCTAAGATAGAGCGTTCCGGTCATGCCGACCATATACGGGAGGGTAGATACGATAAGCAACAGAACTGACCAGAGGGCTATCTGCTTTTTGGTCTCATCAACACCACGACTGGCCGGAAGGTTCATTACACCGGCGCGGGTGTAATCTTTTCTGTATTTTAACGCCAGCGCCCAGAAGTGCGGGTGTTGCCAGACGTAGAGAACCAGAAAGAGACATAACACTGAGAGATCGATTTGCTGTTTTACAGCCACATAACCGATAACCGGAGGAAAGGCCCCCGCTATGCCACCGACGAAGGTAGCCAGAGGGGTGGTTCGTTTCAAACAATATGTATACGGGACCACATAGATAAAAATCGATGCGATGCAAAGCGAAGATGCGACAGGAGTGGAGCCGTAAGACATGACCACAACACTTGACACAGCTAAAACCAGCCCTGTCGCCAAGGCGTTTTCAGGTGAGATAGCCCCGGAGGCTGTCGGTCGGCGGCTGGTTCGTTTCATCCTGGCGTCGATGTCGGTATCGATAAAATTGTTGAGAGCCGCCGCTGACGCTGTAGCCAGTCCGACACCAAACAAGGTCCATACAATCAGGCTGGTATCTGGCAAACCTTTATGCGCCATAAATATACCGCCCAGAGTCGAGACCAGAACCATGACCACAATCCACGGCTTAACCAGGGCGACATAGGTCAGGAGAGTTGCGAAAGTCAGGTTTCGCTCCTCACGCTCTGCTGAGAGGGTGTCACCGCTATTCATGTTACGCAATCTCCAGTTCGTCGGTTATCGTCGCAGGCTCTGCGCTGACCAGATATGGAGCCGACCTGTATACGAGCCAACCGAGGAGCAAAAAGCCGTTGGCGCCGTGCAGGATTATGAACGGAAGGAACATGCCGGTTAGTACCAGCGCAATTCCGAACGACGCCTGGGTCAGGATCAGGGCGAAGGTTATTATCGCCTTTTTTGAGTCGTAACCCTTTTTGATAACATCAATCATGTGCCAGAGGGCGTAGAAGAAGATTGCGGTGGCTACCAGCCGGTGAACGTAATGGATCGTAACCTCAAACGTGTTGAACGGAGGAATGAGATACCCCATACAGAGGGGAAAATCGGGTCCACACGCCAGCCCCGCCTTGCCATACCTGACGAATATTCCGATCATCACCTGTAGAAATACAAGCCCGAACATATAGAGGTAGAACTTGCCATCCTCTTCAAGGGCCGGACCGGGTAATGAACGGTAAGCCAGAATCATCAGAGCAAAAATGATCGTAGCCAAAAGGATATGAAACGAAATTATAAGGAGATGAAGGGTCTCCTTTAGCATAGGCGCCTCTATAAGAACAATTATGCCGCCGAAAATCACCCCTACAACCAGCAGTCCCAGAGCTGAAGATGTAAGCCAGCGCAGTCTTCCGGTAAAATTAAGCCAGACGACAATCGCCGACGATAGCACCAGGAGTCCGGCGGTACCTCCCAATAATCGGTGCCCCCACTCGAACCATATGCTTATCTCCAGAGGAGGCGCTACGGTTCCATGGCATAACGGCCAATCGGGACACGCAAGGCCAGACCCTGTGGTTGTCACCACGTTCCCCATAACCATCAGAATATAAACGACTACAACTGAAGCGCCAATTACTGCTTTTATCATTTCATACCATCTTAAAAAAAAAGGTGGGCCCGGAACGCCGATTTGGCGCCGGACCCACCCGAATAAACTATCCCTTACAAACTTTGGGCAGTATGTTTGCCGTAGTTATAAGGAGACCATTCGGCGGTAACCTCCGGAGGAGTCGGGAAGTTACCCGGCCCCGGAGGATACTCGCAGTGAGTCCACTCCATCGATTTGGAACCCCACGGATTAGGCTTGGCTTTCTCGCCCAGGATCGCTCCATGAATCCAGGTCAGAATCGTAATCGCCATACCAGCGGCGACAATAAACGCGCCAACAGTAGAGAGCATTTGAGTCGATTCAAACTCCGGATACATCTGGTAATCGAAATACCTGCGGGGCATCCCGTCGATACCGATACCAAACAGCGGCCAGAAAGTCAGGTTCACACCAATGAAATTCAACCAAAAACCGATTTGACTATAAGTCTCATTATACATTTTTCCAGTCATAAGCGGGAACCAGTAATACACTCCGGCGAAAACGGCGAAGGTAGCGGTAATTCCCATTATGTAATGGAAGTGCGCCATAACGAAGTAGGTCTCCGCGAGGTGCACTGTAAGGGAGGTCATGGCCAGCGGGATACCGGTCAGTCCGCCTAGCAGAATGAGGAATAGTGTGGAAGTGGCGTAGACCATTGGGGTCTTGAATGAGATTGACCCCTTGTAGAGCGTGCCGACAAGAGATATGGTAAGCAGTCCCACAGGTAGCGATATGAGCAAGGTCGTCACCATCATTCCGATTCTGAGCCAATCGACCATACCGGAAGTGTAGAGGTGATGCGCCCATACGTCGGACCCAAGCAGAACGGTGCCCCAGATACCGCCATAGACGGTGACCTTGTAGTTAAAGACAGGGTTCCTAGCAAATGTCGCAAGAACCTCGAGAATAATGCCGACCGCCGGTAGCAAGATAACGTAAACCGCCGGATGCGAGTAGAACCAGAAGAGGTTCTGGTATAGCAGTACGTCACCTCCATTCTCCGGATTAAAGAACGTCGTCCCTAAATACTTGTCAAATAGCAGTAGCGTGACAGCCGATGCCAGCACCGGAATCATGACAAGCTGAATAACAAAAGCGCCCAGGGTTGTCCAGACGAAGACATTAAGCTGGTTCCAGCCCATGCCGGGAGCTCTCATGTAGATTACAGTGCAAAGAAAGTTTACGGCGCCCAGGATCGAAGAGAATCCGAGCAGGTGAACCGTAAATACATAAAAAGCCGTGTTACCGTCCGTCTGCACGGAGTATGGCGGATAACCGGTCCAGAGCACATCTGGCGGATCCGGAATAACAAATGTCAGCAGAGCCAGGACAATAGCGAACCAGAAGAGCCACACGGAAAATGCGTTGATCCTCGGAAACGCCACATCGTGGGCGCCGATCATTAGCGGAATGCAGTAGTTGGCCACAAAGCCTGTCAACCCCGGAATGAGGAAGGCGAGGATCATGGCGGCGCCATGAAAATAGAGCCACACATTATATTGTGACGCATCCTCCACCAGCGTTGGTCCGAGGCTGGACAGCTCTACCCTTATGAGCAGGGCCATGATTCCAGCCACAGCAAAGGCGGCTATGGAACCGACAAGATAGAGGATTCCTATCCTCTTATGGTCGGTCGTAAAAATCCATTCTTTCATATTTTTTCCCTTTAAATCACCTTCCCCCGGAAGGTTCCTTTCAAAAATCCGTCTCCCCTTTTAAACAGAGAGGAGGAGCGGAAATCAGGATTAGCCTTTAGTACCGAGCCATGAGTCGAAATCAGCCTTCGATTTCACGACAACCTTGTTGTACATATCCGAGTGGTTCAAACCACAATATTCGGTACATGTCCAGACATGCTCACCTACTTCCTTGGGGTAGAACCAGAGATAAGTTATCCTTCCCGGCATGATGTCTTCCTTGATCCTGAAGTCGGCCAAAGACATACCGTGAACAACGTCATCACTCGAACCACGAACCACGACAGGAGCCCCAACCGGAACAACTAGATCCTCGGAAGTCTTTCCGTTTTCGTATTCGTACTCCCAACTCCACATCGACGCTGTGACTTTCACCTCCATGGCGTTCTCCGGAACCTGCCGCTGGTCGTTCCACAGCTTCCAGCCGTTGGCGGCCAGATAGAAATCGTCCGCCAGAAACAGAAAAATCGGGATGATGGCCCAAGCCATCGAAGCGCCGAAGGAGAGGGAGGGCGAGTCCCCTTCCTGATCTTCGCTAGTCCTCTTGTATTTCACCAGGAACCATATGGTAATAGCGGCAAACACTACCGCTATGGCCGTCATGTCCAATATCACATGGTGCCACAAGGTGTTCCAGTGTTCGGTGTGATCCTGCAACGGCTTTCCTTCCGCCATTGCCGGAACGGCCCATAGTGCGACGGCGGAAACCATCGCCACTACGCGGAACCAAATTGTCATAGTTTTTCCCCTTTACCTCTTGATATTTTCAGCTTTTCAGCCTTTTTTCGTGAAACGTTCGCCGCGACGGCAAACGCAGTTATTCCGCCAAACAACGATCCGAAAGCGATAAAAAGCGGGTAGTTAAGGCCATATTTACCTTCTTTATAGTTGTAGCTATAACAAAGACTTACCGCAAAATTAACGATCTCGGTCGGTTTCATCCTGGAAAACTTCGCATCAAGAATGGCAAGCTCCATATCGCTTGCGTCCGTTAATGAGTTATGCAGGATTCTCGACACCCTTCTCTCGGGTGTAATAAAATAAAAAGCGTTCGGATGAAAGAACATCCTGTCCGGTGGTGACCAGAAAAATTTGTAACCGATCTTGTTAGTGAACGATTTGATCCGGTCACGCTCCTTGAAAACAGCCACCTTCCAATCTTTTTCAAGTTCGTCAGGCAAAGCCAGTTTTTCGCGGAACATTCCGGCGGACTCCGGGTCGTCGTTACCGTCGAACGAAAGGGTGAGAACGGCAAAATCGTCCCCGATCTTTACGCGTGACAGATTCTGCACTCGCTCCAACACAGAACGGAGTTCCGTGTTAAACGCCGGACAAAAACCGTCACATGTATAGTAGGAGAGAACGAGAATTACCGGTTTGTCACCAAGATCCTTCCAGGTGAACTCTTTTCCTTGACTGTCGATAAAGACCGATCCTTCCGTGACCTTGACCCCAAGATACTCCTTGTCATCGACTCTGAGCAGTTCGGGATCAATCTGGGAATCGGAAGGAAGAGAAGTGCAATTCGCTTCATCAACCCCCGAGAGCAGGAGTAGCGCAATTATTAACAGCCAGCGTATCATTCCTTAATTCACCAAATATAGATCTGGGAAATAACAAAAAACCAGACGATATCAACGAAGTGCCAGTAGATTCCGGCCCCTGTCACAAAGACATGGCTGATTTTCCCCGACAACGCTGGAAACAGCACAAACAGGAAAATGCCAAGACCCACAAGAACATGGGATGCGTGGAAACCGGTAATCGAATAGAATGCGGTCGATTTGGCGTTGGCGGAAAAACCGAACCCTTCACCAAGCAGGTGGGTGTATTCGACACCTGTCATCAGGAGAAATAGCGCTCCAAGACCAATAGTGATGTAGAGCCATTTTATAAAACCGGCTTTGTCACCCTCTTCGAGCCTCTCCTCGCCAATATGATAGGTAAACGACGAGCTTACCAGTAGGATAGTCATGAATATCGGAATGCCAAGACCTATCTCAGGACTGCCGGGGGGTGGCCACTCAGGAGCGGTCAGCCTTAACATCCAGTAAGATACAAACAAAGAGAGAAAGATCAGAACTTCGGAAACGATAAATATCGGCAGTCCGGTCAAAGCCCAGCCTGTCTCATTTTCCGCGTTTGCAATTCCCTCTCCGGCCCATCCAGCGCAACCCCAGATTATCAGGGGAACACCAAGACCGATAAACAATGCGGACATCAGCCCGCTTCCGTAAACAAAAAACGCTGCAAAACCCAATGGAACGGCGAAAAATATGCCGGCCACAAGAATCAGAGGATAATAACTCCATTCCCAATGGTGGACATGCGCCTCTTCACTTGCCATAGACTCCCTCCCAAAAACGTAGATTTTTATTGCCAAAAAAATTAGTCCCATGATTCCCGACCACGAATGCGACCGCCGTCACGAAAACTTTAAAACGCTTTAAAACGGAGAGTTTTCTCCGTTGAATAAACAATTTAATTAGACAACCTCCTCCACCTGTGGGGGTCGTCTCTGAATATGTGAGTCTGAATTTAAGCACTTTCGCAAACTCCGATCAAGCCTTAAATCGGGATTTTTCTCCTTTTTTTTCAATAAGTTCGCAGACTTTCAAAATCGGAAACTTTCTTTCCAGACACCGAAAAGAATGTTTCCAGATTTTTACGATTTTGGAGGAAATTGCGGGTTATCCCGGAAAATATTTATTTTTCTCATCGCCTTAAAATACAGATTTACGGCCTGTGTTCGCCCCTTCGGACCACCGGCTCCAGTTTTCCATTTCCGGTTTTACGCCATTGCGCTAAAAGAGTTGCCTCCCCCCGAAAGGGCGAGCCGGGTCGAGTAAAGACAGTGGACGTGAAGATCTGGTGTTCCATGAATCGGATTGGGCGCCGAACCCTCTGGGAATCCCCCTATGCGGCTTGACGTGCAACTTCAAAAGGTTGGTTGCATAACAACGTAGCCCTGAGCCGCGCAAGGCTCGTCCGCAGGCCGGAAACAGGCCAAAACTGCCTTGGTCAGGCTGACTGAACGGCGCTAAGGCTAGATAGAAATCAAGGAAAACTAATCAGAAATAGTTGATTTTATGAGGCTTCTGGTTGCAGAAAATGCTCAGCGCTAGTCTATAATGACAATCCCTATGCTATTCATTGTTTCATCCAAGTCTTGGCATTGCCGAAATAATCTTGATATCCTGTATATGGGCGAATTTTTATCAATGCGCCATTTCTGCACATCGTTAACAACGTCCAACTGGGGCAAGGGCAGATAATACCGCCCACCATCACATTCGATAATTGTATGTCTTTCCAGTATTGTCGAATGATATATAGCATCCATTTCAAGACGAAACGCTTCTTTATCTGGAAATTTTTCTGTCCATTCTACTTTAAAAGGCCTTTGTTCTTCCCTTGAAGCAATAAGCTGAAACTCTGGAAACGGCACATAATGATAGTTATTGACACCATCAATCTTTTTCCAGTTCTCGGGATCATCTAAATAATAGCTCAATCTTTCAGCAGGCGATAAATCGAGGCGAAACCTCTCTCGCCACATATGTTCAATCTTTGATTCTGTGGAGCTTTTTTTTAACGGCACATTGGTGTCTCCCAGTCTTGAATACACCACCCCTGCTCGAATAGTTTTCTTATTATGGGTTTTATCCTTTGTCAGGAAGTAAGGCTTTTCCCTTCTATTGCTTATAATCAGAGTAGCAATTACATGACCATCTAACTGAAAATCTTGTAACCTTATTCTTGGAATCCTATTGAAATTTGATTGGCTTACATAATCCAATATATTTGCTTGTGTTTTTTTATTTGGATCGTTTTCTATGCCAACAATAACGCCATCATCCGTTACGCCATATATGAGGTATCGATCCTTTTCTGAAATGACATTTGCCATACAGAGAATGTCATGAATTAGATCAATGTTGTCTTCAGGAAATTGTTGTTTAAAGTCCAAATAGTCTGATTCTTGCTCTTCCAGTAGTTGTTTTAATTCAGATTGCTTCAGCATATGTAATGCTTTCTTATTTTCATCCATTCTGAAACCTCTGAAAAAGGTTTATTCCATGTGTGATTCATCAAGCTTTTAATCTGGGCTGGGCTAAATATAGCCTTTGCTGAAGAGAAAGATCATGCAACCTGTCACTAGGGCCAGTACCCAGTTTACGGTGTAGAAATAAGCCAGTGGGACGTGAACGGCGCGGATTCGCTTTGAGCCTGTCACCATTAAGGCTACCAGGGAGGGAATCATTAAATAGATGATGATTAGATGGACGGTGAGAATCCATTCTGGCGCGGAGCCTTTATCGAGAGAATGCCCCAGCCGGACCAGTATAAATACGAGCGCACACGATGATAGAGTGAGCAGGGCGTGGATTTTGGCCGTTTTCTGGTGCCGTTCGTAATCCTTTGCAAAAGCGCGTATCAGCGCCACCACCAGAAACCAGGTCAGGACCGGTACCGCTCCCTCTATTATGTAGAATAACATCAGGGCGTTCCGGCCAGCGCGGACTTTACCTTGGATAAAACGTCATCGGCGGGGAAATTTGAGCCTTTGACCTGTCTGTAGACCTTTCCATCGTAAACAACTGTGACCCCAATTGAGTGAGCCCAAGACACTTTGTCCGGCCCTGGCATATAGGCAATCCCCAGTTTTTCAGAGAGTTTCTTGGTGGTCTCATCATCACCTGAGAGAAATTTCCAGTTCGTAAAATCTTTCGTAAACCGCTCCCCGAACTTCTTCATCTCAGGAACAGTGTCGTTGGCGGTGTCAAAACCTATGGAAACGATACGAAA
Source organism: Nitrospinaceae bacterium (assembly GCA_029261405.1). Lineage (GTDB taxonomy): Bacteria > Nitrospinota_A > UBA7883 > UBA7883 > JAJDBK01 > JAJDBK01. The sequence goes on along the minus strand of JAJDBK010000003.1, from coordinate 23,787 downwards.
ATCTTTCCCGAAACCTGACCCGACTTCTTCTACAACTTTCATCAGGCTTGCCGTGATAGCAGGGCATACATCGCCACATTTGGTGAACATGTAAGAGACCACCAGCGGTTTGTCGTACCATGTTGCGAGATCAAACGGTTTCCCGCCCTGATCGGTAAAGAGATATTTCCCGTCGAGGGGGGCGCCTGTCATATACTTGGACCGGTCAAAATCCTTGTATGGAATCGGTTTAGCCGGTTCCATTTCGGGCGGCCCGAAGTTTGCCAGCAGAATGGCCCGTACACCGAAGGCGGCCGCTGTCATTAGTACAATCGCTACAAAAGTTCTTATTGTCATTTAAATCATCCTGTTTACAGCTTGATAATCCTGTTTGATGTCCGCAGTTTTTCGGCGGTTATAATGGCGCAAAACTCCTCCACCGCTTCATACAGGTTATTGTTAATTATCTGAAAATCGAATTTGTCACGGCTCGCCATTTCTTCTGTGGCGTTTTTCATTCTAAGATCGATATCGTCGTCGCTGGTGTCACCTCTCCCCGCAAGGCGATGCGCAAGTTCCTCCATGGAAGGGGGCAAGAGAAACACACCTGTAAAATTGATCCCCTTTTCCCTCAAGGTTTCGGCGCCCTGAACGTCTATCACCAGGACAAGGTCCGCCTTCTCCACCTCCACAACTTTCTTTACAGCGCCAATCGAGGTGCCGTAGCAGTTGCAGTGGACCTTCGCCCATTCTATAAAGTCGTCATCATCAACCATCGACTGAAATTGCTGATCGGTTACAAAATGGTAATCGACACCGTTGTTTTCCCCCTCGCGGATGGGTCGGGTTGTATGGGATACCGACCTGGTAAGGGAGTCTATCTTAGCAATGGCAAGCTCGGCTACGCTGGTTTTTCCCACCCCGGACGGTCCGCACAGAACGAACAGCCCTCCCCTTCTCCTCTCAACGCTACCGCTCATTCCAGATTCTGCGCCTGTTCCCGCAATTTTTCCAGTTCGCTTTTTATCTGTACCACCATGTTGGTCGCCTCTGGAGATATTGTCTTTGAGCCGATAGTGTTCGTTTCACGATTGATCTCCTGGATAAAAAATTCGAGTTTCCTGCCGACCGGAGCCCCAGACCCGAAAAGATTTTTCACCTGTACGAGGTGGGATCGCATCCGCATAAGCTCTTCACTTATATCGGCTTTGTCCACGAGGATCGCCGCCTCCTGGGCTATACGCGCGTCATCAAGTTCGATATCACCCGCCAGTTTTTTTATCCGTTCTATCAGTTTTTCACATCGAACATCAGCCACGGAATCGTGTTCGTTCGAAATAATACCTATGGTTTTTTCTATGCCGTCGAGTCTCTCCAGGGTTTCGCTCTCCGTTAAGGCGCCTTCATTCTTCCTTGTAGTTTCGACCTGTTCGAGGGAATCACAGAGCGCTGAGCCAACCAGCCCGTTCCAGTCGCCGGGAATAACCTCTCCATTCTTTACGCAGAAAAGATCCTTGATCTGGATCAGTTCTCCAAAGGCGGGCGGATAGCTCAATCCGTAATTTTCAGACATCTCCCTGGCCGCCTTCATATACCCCTTAAGCAGAGGCTCCTGTATGACAACCTCGGGTTCATCCTTCTCGTCTACCGTCAGAACCACGTTAATGTCGAAATATCCCCGCTCGAATCTTTTCTTTACGGTCTTGCGAACACAATCCTCCACGGCGAAGAGCTTGCCGGTCGATTTTACGTTCACCTCCAGAAACCGGTGGTTGACCGATTTTACCTCTACACAGGCGGTTTTACCATCTTCGCTCCGTTCGGCCCGGCCATAGCCGGTCATCGACATTGTCATGCCGACTATTCCCGTACCATTGCGATCATATCTATCTCAACCAAGGCTCCGAGGGGAAGAGCGCCCGCCTCTATGGTGGATCTTGCCGGCATGGCGCCACCCATAGCTTTAGCGTAGATTTCGTTCACTTTGGCGAAATCATTTATATTGGCAAGGTAGATGGTTGTTTTTACCACAGCATTGAAACTTGAGTTCCCCGCTGTCAGTACAGCGTTGAGGTTCGCCATTACCCTTTCCGCCTGGAGCGCGACTCCCCCCTCGACAATAACACCTGTAGCCGGATCGAGACCGATCTGACCGGCGGTAAAAATGAACCCGTTTGCGATAATCGCCTGGGAGTATGCGCCAATAGCTGTAGGGGCGGCATCCGTTTCTATTGTTCTTTTGCTCATTCGATCAGACCCAACCTATTTCCGTTAATTCGCCTATTTTAGACCATGAACCTTTTTTTTGCAGATCAATTTCGGGAAACTTGCATGTCTGCTTTTACGCTGGAGAGATAAGGCGCGACAAAAGCCCTATGGTGGCGGGACCATCGTTGATGGCATAACCTTACAGACGGATCAGGGCTTTCCCCGCAAATACCCGGTCAGATAACCTAATGATATTCCTATGGTGGCGGGACCATCGTTGATGGTGTCGCGGGTCTGGTGGGCGAGAATCAGGAAGAGTAGAGGCGCCACAACCGCGCAGACAGCGACCGCCCGGTTTTTTTCCGTCCTGAACGACTCCATTATTTCGCTCGACCCGGCGAATAACGACCATCCGAAAAATGTACCCGCCATGATGTGAAAGAAATATTCGCGTACCTGATCCTTGTCCATTCCGAAAAAGGTGAGATCGACCTCATTTATTCTCGCCACCCCAAGAGCGAACAGAGCCAGGACAACCGTAAGATCAATGATATTTCGTCGCACGTTTTATTCCATTCAAACAGGTTATTGCATACTCAAACCGTTAATTCTACAATAGAGGGAGTCATCAACCTTAAATAGTGAGCTAAATTAAATAAAATATGTTGTCTCACCAGGCGGTTTTACGATGACAACCATCCAGAAAACCGACTTCCCCCTCTCGGCTCGCCTTAAAGGTTATCTGATTGTAACTAAACCTTTCATCATCCTCATGGTGCTGATCTCCACCTTAAGTGGAATGTATATGGCGCATGGCGCTGTTCCAGCGGGCAATCTTATCTTCTGGAACCTTCTGGCGGTCGGGCTTGCCACTGGTGGAGCGGCGTCACTCAACAATTTCATCGACAAGGATATCGACCGGATAATGATACGGACCAGAAAACGTCCGATACCTTCCGGGAAAGCTCAACCGGGTACGGTCCTTGCTATGGGACTCTCCCTGTCGTTTGTTTCGGTGGCCATATCGGGCATCTTTGTAAACGGCATGGTGGCGTTTCTCAACTTTTCCGCTATCTTTATATATGTGATTCTTTATACAGCATTCACCAAGAGACAGACACCAATGGCCACATACATAGGTGGTGTGGGTGGCGCTCTGCCGCCTGTGATCGGTTATGCGGCTATTAAACCTGAACTCGATATCTACGCATTCATCCTGTTTCTTCTGATCTTCGCCTGGCAACACCCTCATTTCTGGGCATTGGCGTTGAAATATATCGATGAATACAGGGCCGCTGGTGTACAAAACCATCCTGTGGCAATGGGAGTATCAGCGACAAAACGGAGAATCGCCCTTTGGGCCGGACTCATGACCGTGGTTACGATCCTGCCATACACATTCGGTATGACAGGGGTCTACTATCTGGTGATAGCTCTGCTGGTGGGAGGCGTACACATAACCATGTCGCTCTTGTTTCTCATATCCGACAGCCATCTGGCCATGCGTATATTTTTCTTCTCCCTCGCCCAGCTACCGATTCTGGTAACCGCGATGGTCCTCGATATTACTTAGCCATAGTACGGAAGGTTGAATCGCCCGTAATTAGAAAAAAGGAGTCTTTCCCCTTGTCATAATCGATAACGGCGATCTCGTGACCTTTCAACGAAATACTTTCCTTGAAAGTTTTGAACTCCGCATTCGGATCTTTATTGTCCCGAACCTTCACCTCTATCGTATGGTCTCCAGCTTTTATAGAGAACCTTTCATATATGAACACAACGCCATCAGAGTTAAGTCCGCTGGGTTGAATCAGACCGTTAAACCTCTCATCGCCATCCATGTTTATTATCATCTCAAGCGAGACACGATCACGACTGCCGCAATTACGACCTTTTTTCCTCATATGTGATCTCTGGGTATCCTCGGTACTTCTGAAATCCTCCATCTGGCTATCGTCACATAAGGTCCTTCTCTCAGTCGTTTTCTTGAAAGAGACGATTATCATCGATTCATCAGGCTGATGATAAGTGTAGCCTGGCGAAGTCGACAAGAAGAAGATCAGGACGATAGGCGCCATCAATGTCACAATTCCGCCAAGATTAAGTTTTGAGCTACTCATATCAGACCTCACCATCTTTCATATTGGATTCATCAACCTTCTTTGCGCCCTTGACCGCCTCGTTAAACTCGTTGATCTTTTTTACCAACGCTTCCGTCTCAAACGGAGAGACTGAAAGAACCTTAAGGTTATCCCCCTCCATGTTTTCGATATGGAATTTCTGTCTTTCCGGATCGTCACTCAGTTTCAGCCTTCTGCGAGCCTCCCTGTAGTGGCAATCGAGCGGTCTGCAATCGACCACAAAGACTCCCTTCGCCCCGGCCTTGAAGCTGGCGTCAATAATCGTCTGGCTCAAGATTCCTACACAAGGGATCACTACACTCGCCACCTCTTCGTTTGATGCGAGCCGTTTTCTATCTCCAGAGTAAAACCCCTCCTGGTTGAAACTTCTTTCACATACAAACGCCAAGGATGTCGGAGTCACTCTCCCCTTCTGAGGCTGGAAAAGGCTCTCGATATATGTTTGCATCGTTATTTTGTTCACACCGCCCATCGATACAAGGCCAAACTCACATGCGTTGACGCAGAATCCGCATTCGGAGCATTTTTCTGGCGATACGACCGCCCTTCCCGCAGTCGGTGACCCTTCCGGAAATTTCTCTACCACCATCGCCTCAAAGGGGCACGCCTGTTGGCACAATACACACGCTTTACACTTGTCGTTATCGACCTCAATCGGCGCCTGCTCAAAAGCAGGTCTCTCTACCTCAGATTTATTGGGACCGGGTACAATCCATGGAAGAGCTACAAAAACAGTGGCAAACAGACTTCCTGCGATCCATGCTGTTAACGGGGTAATATCGAGAAGATGCATTAGCGGAAACATGCCAACAAAAAACCAGTCGACCTGTGTAGAGCCCACAAGTTCCATCAGGTTGGCCGGCTCACCACTTGCGGCGGGTTTTATGAGGGCGAGGGCCACCAGGGAGGAGAGGATGACAATGGTTACAGATTTTGGCGGATGAATCAGAGGCATGGAGATGCGCATACAATGAACCCACGCCAGTATAAGCAAGAGTAACGGGATCGCAAGGTGCAGGTAACTCATGACGAAAAAGAGGAGTGCGTTGATGTGGTCTGGAGTGAGGAAGTTGCGCTGAACCGGGTCCGCATTCAGCGGCAGGACATCCATCATATCGGAAAGGGCCATAGCCAAAGCCTGAGCCGGCTTGTCCCACACCAGAAAATAACCAGACGCTCCCTCAAACCATATAACAGGAAGAATGGCTGCGCCAGACACCCATGCGACCCACCTGTATTGCCTGAACCTGTCGGAGAAAAATACCTGGAATACATGAATAAGTATGACGATCACGATCCCGTCGGATGCGTATCTGTGCATTGAACGAATGATACCGCCGTAATATTTCTGATCCTCGCTTATGTATCTGATCGATTCGTATGCGCCATCCGGGCTCATGTTGTAAAAGAGATATAAATAGGCGCCGGAACCGAGAATCACCCAGAAAAAGAGGAACGTTATTGCGCCAAGATAATAGAGAGGATTCATGGCGGGGGTGAATATCAGGTTAAACGCCTCCTGTATTCGCACAAGCAGATAATTCCCCGGCGCAAGAATAGCCGGAACCTGTTTGTTCGATTTTTTGTAACCGCGTGGAGCGGCTTTTGCCTCTTTTTTTACGCCACTATTCTCAGACTCCATCTTTATAATCGCCTCTCTTAATAAGTTTCATGAAAATGCGCGCGATCCCCGCCCGAAAATAAAAAATGATGCATCCCATCACCAGAAGATATTGAAATATAACTATCGCAACAAACATAAAATCGACCCTGTAAGTCTTAGTAATCGGGTCGTAATTGGAGCAGTATAAAAGAACACGCCCCAATGAATCGGAGATAGCCTCGCTTAAACCCCGCCCCTCGACCACCGCCTTTATGGCAGGGCCTACTATGGCAGGGTCGTAATTCATGCCATAAAAATGTTTCTTTACTATTCCATCCGGGCCGATCAGGGTCAGACGGTTCATATGATCCATCCCCATTTCCGTCTTTTCATATTTGAACCCCAGGTCGGCGATCATTTTTTCCAGGGTAATCTCGTCGGCGCGGGCGAACTTCCAGCTCTCGAAACTGTCGGTAAACCCGTAACCGAATTCTTTTAATATGTGTGGTTTGTCCCGGTCGATATCCAGGGTTATAGATACCGTTATCAATTGAGCCGCCAGTTCCGGGTTGAGGGATTTGCGTACTTTGCTGATACCCGCGCTTGCTATCTGACATGGACCGACGCAGTTTGTATACATGAAGTTAAGCAAGACAGGATGACCTATGAATGTGTAAAAGGGGGTAAACACACCATCCTGATCTATCAGCCTGTAGTTGCCCATTTTTTTTCCGACAGCTTTTTCCGATTCTTCAATAGCCGAGATTGCGCCAGCCGGTCCAGCAAAAACAATCGCAAGAATAAAGAGAGATATAATCTGTTGCGGCCACCTAAACATAAGCTATATATCCAGCCTCGAATATCCGAATTTTCAGGCGAGAATTATGTCCGCCCGACTATAGATGTCACACAATAGTCAAAAGATTCAAAACCCGGTTTGCTGATAATCGTTTTTCCAATAAACCGGAAAAACATCCTCAAAAAGAGGCGATTTCTACAGATCCGGGAATTTATGAAGGATCTATTGTGTGTGAGTATCCGGTTCCATTTTTAATCTACATGAACCGGAAAAAGTTCGACATGATTAAAGTCATAATCAACAACCGGAAAGCTGAACTTTTTCACATACACAAGTTCCCGGTTAATTACATAAAAAAACCCCGGCGGGCAATATATACCCACCGGGGTTTCAAGGTCAATTGACCGGAACTAACCTACATGCCAGATGGCAGCAAGTTGCTTCCAGTTAAGCAGGTAGAACAGCACAAATGATGCAAAAAACACCATTATGAGGATGAAACTACCCTTTGGAGCCAGATCAGGGTTCTCAGACATAATAATCCTTTCCTTGTCGTCAGGTTATGCGTTAATTTTCTTGCCGATGAGCAGTGTAGCCACGGCAATTACGCAGTACAATGCGCCACCAATTGCGCCGACAAGAGCGCCAATGCCCATAATGGCAAGAGCGATATCAACGACAGGGCCGAAATCTACAGCGAAAGCCGACTCAACACCGTTCATGTCCCAGCTTCTGCGAGATACACCAAATCCACCGGCGAACATCATGGCGGTCGAGAAGACCATCATGCCGATACCGAACAGATAAGGCTGAATTTTCGCAAGCTGTGGGAAGGCCACTTCTCTTCTGAAGATGAGAGGCAGTACATAGTAGGTGATACCCATAAAGGCAAGAGTAGTTCCGCAGACCACGGTAGCGTGAAAGTGACCAGGAATTCTCAGGTTGTTATGGGCGATGATGTTGATCTGCTCAGTTCCGTAAACAACACCGGTAATTCCGCCAAGGAAACCAAATCCGATGAGAGAGAGAACCAGAGCGGACCATCCCGGGTTACCCCAGGGAGCCTTCTTGAGCCATTCAAATGCGCCTTTAGTATAGCCTTTCTTCCTTAAGGCAACCTCAACAGCGGCCGGGATCGAGAAAGCGTGAATCATACTGGCGAGCACGGCAAGGTGCATGAAGTAACCAGTGTTCCAGGTTTTGTGAGCGGCCGAAAGGCCCGGGTCAACCAGGAGATGATGCTCGGAAGCTATGTTGATGAAGAGGATGTACAGAACAAACGCGGACCTACAGACCTTCTCGTTCAAGGGAACTGAGCCGACTGTCAATGTTCCAAGCAGGTACCATACGGCAACCATCGCGCAGACGTTGATCTGTTGCGAAGAGTGTCCGAAGCCCCAGAAGATGAGCCTGTAAACCTCTACGTCCATCATCGGAACCAGCCCGGCGGCCCAGAGCCATGTCGGGATGAAAACGATAGCGCCGTGAGAGAGTGTACCAATGGCAATGATCGCGGCGGCGGCGGCGCCGAAGGTGACAAGCGGCAGATAGCCGGTATGCGCGCCTTCGGTTTTAGCGGCTACCACGGTGGCGAAGAAGACTACGCAACCCAAGATAGCGCCGACAGCGAAGAGGATAATGCCAAGATAATAGAGATGATGCGCCTGTAGCGGAACATACGATGTAAACATGACATCGGCGTTGCCCAGAAGGATCTGTACAGCGACGATGGCGCCACCAACGAGCATCAGCAGGTATTGCAACCATCCGAGCCACGGCACAGCCAGCCGCGCGCTAAGCACTACCGCGCTGGCAAAATAGAGAATCGCCATCTCAAAGAAGATGATCCACGCAACCAGCATTGCAATGCCGTGCAAGGAGAGAAGGCGGTAAAAAAGTGTATCATTCAGCAGATGTATCGCCTGCCACCTTGTCAAAGCCAAGGCGAGGCCAATGATGCCCCCGACCAGCAGAAACACTATCGCGGTGACAGCGTTTATTTGAATCAGAGTCTCCGCCGGGCCATGTATTTTGAACCCGGTTGTCGGACACGTTCTGAATTTTTCAGATTTCGCGGCCATTTTCCCCCCTCTCCTACTTAACGATTATTTTACCGATCATGTTGTGGTGATCCACTCCGCAAAACTCGTTGCAGATAATTCGGAAATCACCACTAGTGGTCGGTGTGATAGTCAGGACGTAATCCCAGCCGGGAACCGCCTCAAAGTTCATGTTGATCGGATGGATCGACATGCCGTGCAAAACGTCGATTGAAGACAGGTGCAATCGGTAAGTTTCGTTAACCTTCAGGTCAAGAATAGGATCCCAGGCCCACTGTTGGCCCCTCAGGAAAATGTCGCTACCAGGGGGAGGGGACACTACTGGAATGCCAGCCTCTTCACCGGTTTTATTCTTGGCGATAAAATCATCTACTATGGTGGAAAAATGCTCACCGGAAATTTTGTAGAACTCGCTGGATGAGTTCTGATTTCCTGCAATATGCCACCAGGGCATTGCAACCGTGATAAAAATACACCATACGAACGCCAGGGCTATCCAGATCTTCTCTTCTTTATGAAGAGGTTGATCAAAGAAACCTGGTTGCGGCGCAGTTACGCTCATTTCGATTAATCCTCCTTTATACTTGAGCAGTCGATATAGTTATCAGAATCTGTTTCCGCAAACGTAACCCACACATACGCCGTCAAATGTTGCGTGGCATTTTTCGCAAGTCTTCGGATTTAACGGGTGCCCAGCCTCGCTTGAAGCGATCGATTTTTCTTCCTTGATGGTCAGAACGTCATATATCGGCTGTCCGCCTTTATGATCTGTGGAAAAGACAACTCCGATATCTTCGAATATGAGAACTCCGGTTTTTCCATCTGGATATGTGTCGCCTTTGGCATTGTAAATATCCATGACCGCCGGGTTGATCTTGGAAGTGTAACTACCCGGTTTAACTCCACAGTAGATATCGACGGTAGCCTGCAGAATGTCGTCACCGCCGAGGGCAAGAACGTTTACATTACAGTCAGGCATCGGACCCTGAGCTTTACCTTTGGCCCAGTCGGCCCAGTAGTTTTTCGCTACAGCCGCCGCTGGCGCTTCAGCGGACGCTACAGACGGCGAAAGAAGAGGTGAAGGTTTGGCTGTGCCAAGCTCCATGAGTCCCCAAACCGTATAGGAGATATACAGAATAGCTATGCTCAGGAAAAATAACAGGAAGATGTCATCCATGAATACTTCCCAATACGATACTTTTTTGCCGCTCTTTTCTTTGTCGTTGTCGCTCATACGCGTCCCCCCCGGGTGTTTTAAGTTACCAGTAATGTTGAAACCTTTTCAGACGGACCGAACATGGCCGCCCGAAGTTAAAGCAATTTTCTTGCCACCAAGAGCATTCCTTCCCACCCACCCGAAAAGAGTGGACAAAGGTCTGCTCATTGCGGATTAGGATAAATGACGTGATATTGACTGTCAACACCTTATCCAACATATTTCACAAAACTGATCAAAAACTCTCCACATAATGATCAAAAACTCTCCACTTGCTCTCCAGCGTGCGTCATTCCGTTAACAAATAATTGAGTTTAAGGGATCTATTACGGAAAAAGAGCGGTTTTGGAGTATAGGCGTTAACAATTCGTAAAAAAACTGACCGACCAGTTCCTTCCGGAATAGGAATCAGGTCGGTCAGGCAGAGAGCGGCGCAGGACACAGGGCGCCCGCAGACGAGAAGCGCCAGCAGGTGGAAAGGTTAATTTACTTTGTGCGATTGTCCAGAAACATCCGCCGGTTTTTGGTCTGAAGCTCCTTGTCCACAAGCGTGAGGGACATCGGGTAGCCGCCTTTCCCCATACTCATGACCTTCAGTTTGAACTCCAGGCTGGTGTGATTTCCAAAACACTTCCCCCAGCACGACGCCACATGAAGCATCTGCCTGCCACCGTAATCGGGAGTGCCATATTTTTTCAGAATCGGACCGTACACTACCTCAACGTTCGGTTTCTCCCTGTACATCACAACTTTCTGAATGCTGAACAGGACTTTCCCGAACTTATCTGACGCAAAGCTCAAGGCCACCCCATTAACGCTTGAGAGGTACCCCATTATCATATCGCCATCGGGTTTGATCTCTTTGATCCTCATTTTCGGATGAAGAGTTTTCACCTCCTCCAGGGTCTGCCCCAGTCGGAAACCATCAATATCCGCATTGGTAAGATCGGTCCCTGCGAACACAGGCGCCGCAAAAAGAATTATAAAAAGAAAAAATATCCCTGTTCTCAAGACAATCTCCAGTCTGGTTATATATTTTGGATTGGAACCGTTGCCGACAATCCGTCATTCGGACGGGCTCATCCCGTTTTTGATCGCTATGGCGCAACTGGCCGATTTCGAGGCGTCTTTTGCCCTCTCCATGACTGTCAACGCCTCATCAATTTCGTTGTGCATGATAAGAACAGCCGCATAGTTGAGCTTTTTAAGCACCAGTCTCTTATCTTCATCCGCGCATTCGCCAATTCTGATGCCCGCTACAAGCTGGGACCATTTTTCCCGCAGTTCGACCTCTCCGGCCTGCGCTATATCGCCCGCCACCAAAATCAGGCAAATCATTATGACCGGGAGAGTCGCGCGTTTAACAAATCTCACTTAAGTCAACTCCAAACCATTTGTTAAAAGGTTCCACAGCTTATCACAAGCTGGTTATTCGGCAATTTCTCTGAAGTGACACCGCCTGGTTTAAGCGATTCAGCGTAAAAAGCCCTATATAGAAAGGAGGAAAGAGCGCCATGCAAGTAAATATTGACGTTTCCCTCAAATTATACATAACGTTCCGTTCATTTTGCGATTTTGTTACCTCGATATATTAATGAAATGCAACAAAAAAAACTGTTGCGCCGGGAATTAAGGTTGGTATAGATTGTATCGTTAAAAGTGGTCTTGAGAAAACGTTTGAAGGGCGTTTTTGCGGTTTTGACCATAATGTTCACAAATTTTTTAAAGGATTTGGGGGGTACAGCTATTATGAAGAGAAGTTCTATACTTGTCCTGGCCTTTTTCTCAGTCTTCCTGATGACATCATCGGCTCTTGCAAAAGCGCCGAAAATGTCTGACGCTGAGATGAAAGCATCCACGGCAACCTACTTTAACTATTGCACCGGTTGTCACGGGACATTGAGGAAAGGCGCCACAGGCCCTAACCTCATGCCTAAGAAAACCATCGACATGGGTACAGAGACCCTGTTTGAGATCATCAACGAAGGTACACCTGGCGGAATGCCTGGCTGGAGCGATAAGCTTTCCAAGGATGAAATGATGCTGATGGCCAAGTTCATCCAACAAGAACCTGTTGCGCCGCCTGAGATTTCCCTGCGTAACATGAAAATGAGCTGGAAAGTTCAGGTTCCTGTCGCTGACCGACCAACCAAACCTCAGCATAGCCTGAACTGGAAAAACTTCATGGGTATTGTCGAGCGTGACGCCGGCAAGATCGCCATCTATGACGGTGATACCCACAAAATGTTCGGTCGTGTCGATTCCGGGTTCGCCACTCATATTCTCCGCTCCTCCGCTTCGGGAAGATACTACTTCTCCATCGGACGTGACGGCAGAGTCAAGATGATTGACCTTTGGACAAAAAAACCGACCATCGTTGCCTCCCTCAGAACATGTTCGGAAGCCCGCTCTGTTGATACCAGTAAGTTCCACGGTTACGAGGACAAACTGGCTGTAGTAGGTTGTTACTGGCCTCCGCACTTCGTCGTTCTTGACGGCGCCACACTCGAGCCGCTGAAAGTCGTCAGCACACGTGGTTATACCCTGGACGGAACATTCCATCCGGAGCCTCGCGTGGCCGCTATCGTCGCCTCCCACTACAGCCCGGAATGGGTTCTGAATATCAAGGAAGCCGGTTTCGTCTGGCTGGTTGACTACTCCAACGTAGACAGCCTTAAAATCACCATGATTGAAGCGGCTCGCTTCCTTCACGATGGCGGCTGGGATATCACCCACCGTTATTTCATGCCTGCGGCCAACATGGTTGACCAGATGGTTGTCATCGACACCAAGGAGAGGAAAAGAGTCGCCATCATTGATGTCGGAACGAAACCTCACCCGGGTCGTGGCGCCAACTGGACCGATCCTGAGTTCGGCCCGGTTCACGGTACAGTTCATATTGGTGAAGGACTCATCTCCGTATGGGGAACCGATCCTGAAGGCCACCCGAAAAGCGCCTGGAAAGTTGTTCGCTCCATCGATCTTAGCGATGTCGGACCCGCTGGCGGCGCCGGTAGCCTTTTCCTGAAAACCCATCCGAACTCCAAGAACCTCTGGATGGATTTTACCCTGAACACCGACCTCAAGGCTCACCAGAGCATTGGCGTTATGGATATCAACAAACCGGGTAAAATCGATTACATTCAGTTGACCACCGATCCGAAGGCTCGTGTAGTCCACCAGGAGTACAACGCTCAAGGTACCGAAGTATGGGTTTCCATATGGAGTATCAAGGGTGAGATCGTTATCATCGATGACAAAACCAGGAAGATCAAGACCCGTATTACAGGTCTGCATACTCCGACTGGCAAGTTCAACGTGACCAACACGATGGGCGATATTTACTGATCGCGTATGTTATTCTGTCCGGGCGTCTTAACAGGCGCCCGGACTTTTTTTTTATAGAAAGGCGAAGGACGCATGATTTATAAAGCGTCTGTAATCGTGTTGTTGGCGATAATCTCCTCACTCCACGCGGTTCCAGCAGAAGCGGATCAGGACCAGAATCAGGGACGCAATCTTTATATCAAACATTGCTCCGAATGCCATCATCCCAACCGGTTGGGCCAGACCGCTCCGCCTCTCATCCCTCAGATGTTTTCAAGGTCCGTCAAGGGAAAGATCGCCAAAGTTATAAGCGATGGGCTTCCCGCTTCCAGGATGCCCGCATATAAAAACAAACTTTCTAAAGATCAGATTTCGCAAATTACCGAATATATAAAGTCCCCGATAGAACCAGGCCAGCTTTTATGGGCCGATAAGGATATTTTACAAAGCCGATCAGTCAAAAAAATGAAGCCCCGTCATAAAGACGCAGAAGCAATCACAGACCTTGAAGCCGTCACCCTGGTTATGGAACGGGGCACAAAAAGCCTCGCGCTCCTCAACGGCCCGCAACTCGACAAGATTACAAAGTTTGAGGTAGGCGACGTGCACGGTGGCCCGAAGTTCTCCTACTCCCTCGAAAATGTCTATTCCGTGTCGAGAGATGGGCTGGTGACATGGTTCAACATCCCCTCCCTGGCGACTGTCGGCAAGTTAAAAGCCGGAATTAACTCAAGGTCTGTAGCGGTATCCCACGACGACTCTATCGTGGCGGTGGCGAACTACCTCCCAGCAAATATAGTCTTCTTCGACAGCGCCGACCTTGCGCCGATCAAAACCATATCCCTGCCAGGGAAGGTGGGAGGTTTCTACTCCCTGCCGGAGTTAAAGGCCTTTGTCGTTTCTTTCAGGGAGCTTTCCGAGTTATGGATTATCTTCCCCGAAAATGGATATAAGATAAAAAAGGCAACGCTTCCAGAGCCGTTCGAGGATTTTTCGATCAGCCCCGAAAAACCGTATCTGCTCGGTACGAAAAGAGGGACCGACAATCTATATATATACGATTACAAGATGGAAAAAATCGTCGCAAAACTGCCGACAAGCGGACTGCCGCATCTGGCCTCGGCGGCTTTCTACAAGGATGGGGGTAGACTTTACGCCACCATCAACCATATAAAGAAACCTTACGCCACCATCCTCTCGCTTGATGAGTTGAAAGAAGTGGCGAAAATACCCTTGCCGGGAGCCGGATTCTTTGTCCGAACCCATTACGCTACTCCATATTTATGGATAGACACCGAGAGCGAGCAGGTGGTTCTTGTTGATAAGAGTGATTTTTCCAAAGTTCGATACATAACTCCCATGGCGGGGAGAAAAGCGATGCATGTGGAGTTCACAAAAAACGGGCTATACGCTCTTGTGACCATTCCAGGGGTTGATGGAGCAGTTGTTGTCTACGATACATCGACCATTAAAAAGATAAAAACCATGCCCTACCAGCGACCTGTCGGCAAATATAACGGTCGCAACAAAACCTATCCGGGCAGATCGCTGGAACGCCCAGCTTACCATACGTCAAAATCGGATGGCGAAACAGTATTCAACGATTATTGCATGGGTTGTCACCATCAGACTTACGAGGCTTTTGGCCCATCGTTTACCGACATTGCGCAAGTTCGCACGGAAACGGAGATCCGCAACCACATAAAATCTCCCGGCAAAAGCTCTGAAAGTCTCGGTTACGAGCAAAACTCCATGTCGCACATAAAACTTTCGAAGCCACAGCTAGACGCCATTGTCTCCTACATCATAAGTTTCAGGGAGGTCGATTAATATGTTCAGACTCAGCCGGCTATTACGGCAGGTCGATAAAAGAACCGCAGGTAGAACCTCAAACACGCCGATGAAACAACTTGCGGCGCCTGTGGTCATATGGAATCTTACAAAAGCGTGCAATCTTTCGTGTCTGCACTGTTATTCATCCTCTTACGCAGGCAAGTTTGAGGGGGAGTTGAGTCACGACGACGCCATCCGGGTTGTGGACGACCTGAAGGCGGCAAACGTCAAACATCTGATCCTGTCGGGAGGGGAGCCGTTATTGAGACCCGATCTCCCCGACATCGCAAGGCACGCCGCGCAATCGGGTATGTCTGTGACTCTCTCAACAAACGGAGTCCTGATAAACGAGTCATCCGCAAAAACCATCGTCGAGGCCGGTTTTGATTACATCGGAATCAGTATCGACGGCTCGCGCAAAATCCACGATCTTTTTCGTGGCGCGACGGGGGCTTTCGATAAATCTGTCCGGGCCATAAAACTGCTAAGGGACTCTGGAGTAAAGACCGGTATCCGTTTTACCGTCACCGATTTTAACTTCGACACCGTTCCTGATGTCATCTCTCTTGCCGAAGAGCTGAAGGTGGACAAACTCTACCTTTCCCATCTGGTATATTCGGGCCGTGGAGACGAAAACCGTGGCAAGGATGTTACGCACGAACAGACACGTCGGCTGATGGAGAATGTCTTCACCAAAGCGCAAGAGTATGTTACAAACAGCGCCGACATGGAGATCGTAACCGGAAACAACGATACCGACCGGGCGTTCCTGCTTTTATGGTTGCAGGAGAAAGATCCGGCAAAAGCTGATTGGTTGCATGAGCGGATGAAAATAACGGGTGGTAACAGCGCCGGCATCGGTGTGGCGAATATCGATTCCCAAGGTGTGGTGCATCCCGACCCGCTGATCCAGTACGTTGACCTTGGCAATGTAAAAGACGCGCCTTTCGGCGACATCTGGAACAGTACCAAAAACGAATTTTTGAATGAACTTCGTAAACGACCCAGAACAATCAAGGGCAGATGCGGCGAATGCAGGTTCCTCAATGTATGCGGTGGCAACAACCGCGAACGGGCGCTACGAATCGCCGGTGACTTCTGGGCGAGTGACCCGGCCTGCTACCTGACCGATAAGGAGATAGGAATTGAAATCGCCCAAACCGCTTAGATTGATCGTAGCTCAGGCTATTCTTGGCCTAATTTTAACCGCTACCGCCATGGCCGACGACAAATGGGGCACGTCCGCCCTGATGGTCGTGATAGAGCGGGAGGCTGGGTCCGTTCTGGTTATAGACTCCGCGCAGGATCATAAGGTTCTGGGGAAAGTCGAGGGACTCGGAGTTCTGCATCACGCATCCATCTCCTTCTCCCGTGGCAGTCGATACGCTTACGTCGTCAGCAGGGACGGATTTTTGAGCAAAATCGACCTGGTAGAGTTGAAAGTCGCCAATAAACTGAAAGTCGGCGATAGCGCCATCGGGCTTGCCGTCACGCAGGATGGTAAATATATAGCCATCAGCAACTACAAACCGGGAAACATCGTAATCGTCTCCGACGAAACATTCGAGATCGTAAAAACCATCGAAGCGGACAACTCCAAAACCGTCGGGCTGGTAGACGCTCCAAACGACCTGCTTATTGTTTCGTTGATGGACGCCAACGAGATATGGGTTATCGACGCCTCGAAACCCGATTTTCCTGTTATCAGAAAATATACGGATATCGGAGTCAAGCCGTATGACGGACTCCTGACTCCCGACGGAAGATGGTATATCGCAGGACTCTTCCACTCCCCCTGGGTCGCCATGCTCGATCTGTGGAACCCGGAGAATATAACAAAAGTCCCCCTGCCGAAACCACCCGACAAACCGGATCTGGAACCGGTTTTAAAAATTCCTCACCTCGAAGGATGGATTATGGCCGATGGAGACCTTTTCGCCCCCGTTATCGGTGGTGAAGGTCTCGCGGTGGTCGATACAAAAACCTGGAAATCAAAAGAGTTCATTCCACTCTCCGCTTTTCCGGTATTCGCCATGGCGCGACCCGATATGCGCCAGATCTGGGCCAACTACGTCCTCGGCAAAAACCACGACACGGTGGAAGTAGTCGATATCAAGACAAAAAAGGTCATCAAGATACTCAAACCAGGCAAAAAAATCTTCCACATGCAGTTCACCCCCAAAGGAAGGTACGTCTACATCTCATCAAACGGCGACAACAAGGTTTTAGTCTACGACACAAAAACTTTCGAGCTGATAAAAGAAATCCCAGCCCAAAAACCCTCCGGCATATTTTGTAGCGACAGATCAAACAAATTCGGCCTCTGAGGTGGCTGGGCCACTGCCAATATCGCTGTCGCTGGGAAACGATGATCTGATTACGTTCGTTCGCCGGGGCCTATGGCCCGGGCTTCGGCTCCAATAAAAAAGTGCGTGGTACCCTCTGGGGCATAAACTCCAGGCCATAACGCTCCCCGCCTCCGGGTCCATTACGGATAATTAAGATATACGCTATTCCATCCGCATGGCTCCGGTTGCAATGGCGTATGGTGCGGTGAAGTCGCACAAAACACCAACTTGGGAGCCTATATTTCCGGCAGGAAAACTCTTCTTATGTTGTCTCGCGCTTTCAATACACGTCTGGAGTAGTGCGCTCTTAGTTTTCGTCCGTTTCGGATCGATCTGGCTACGCTGGTTGGACCCTGATTATACGCTTCAAGGGCCGCTGTCAGGTCGCCATCGAACCGTCGTAGAAGTTTCGCCAGGTAATAAGCGCCTACCCGGACGTTGGTTTCCGGGTCGTAGAGGCTCTGGGCTACTTTCGGGTTGGCATTCATTTCGTGGGCAAGCCCTTTGGCTACGAAAGGCCGGACCTGCATCAGACCCACCGCTCCCACGTTCGAGACCACCTTTTTCCGGTAACTGCTTTCGGTTTCGATCACAGCCAACAACAGCAATGGATCGTGCCCGTGCAGGGAACTGTACCGGACGATTGCGTTGGCAAGGCTGATTCGTTCCCAGGCGAGTAATCCTTTGGCTCTCAGGTTCAAGGCCAACCGAACCTGGTTTCGTAGTTTCGTCGGGCGGTTATTTCTCTCCATACGCTCAGCCTCGACGACAGCGACAGATAAATCCCTGCTGTTTTGAAACTGGGCGATATCGAGCCACATATCGGCGACTCTGGTCAAGCCGTAGAGCAGGAAAGCCAGCGCAATAAAAGATATTCTGGTAGTCATATGATACGTCAAAACAATTTTGGAACGATTATTGTTTATACAGGTGTTCGAAGTGAATTCCCAAAGACCAAAAGGTAGCTTGTGCTACAGTAAGGAGGACAATATAGTGGCAACTGTGGTGGTCGTCAATCCTTATTTTCTCCGATTTTTGATAAATGACCTGATATCAATAAGTTAGATGGTAGATATTTTTTCTGGAAAATGACCGATCCGTCAAATAATTGGCGCTACGTCAAAATCACAACCGTGAGATGGTAAACGAGTGAAGGTTAAATGTCCGCAGTGCGCAACTACATATAGAGCCAGCGAGGAAGCGATTCCGGAAAAAGGTTCTTATATGCGTTGCTCCAATTGCGAGAACGTCTTTTTCATACGCAAACGATCCGAGCGCGAGATAGAACGCCTGCGTAACCGAAAAGAGCGTCTTAAAAAGAAACGGGCGGAACAATCCAAACCTGTGGTCGTAACAGATGGCCCCGGCGATCAGTCGGCGGATTCAGATTCCACTGTACCAGAAAAGGTGGATGACTCAGGTCAGGTATCCGAAGTATACGAGGCGGAGACCGGGATCGACACCATACTGGAAAAGGCCGACGAAGAGACCACCACAACTCAGGAGATAAAACCCGACACCAAACGGGATGGTTCCTCGATAAAGCAAACTCCACCAGATATACCTTCCGTCATCGCACAGATAGAATCTCTGCTCAAGGACAATGCCCCGGAAGAAGCGGAAACCGAAAAGCCTGCTGTTGAAACTTTAGCGACCATTAGCCCGGTGGCGATTGAAGAGTCGGAACCTGAGGATAAAGGAGACTCAAGCGATCTGTTGGCGGGATTTTCACCTGCTACGATTGTGGATGAAGAGCCCGGTGGCGAGCAATCTCATGTAAAAGAGGAGCAAACAGCCCCTCTTCTCTCTGAGCCAAACGTTCAGGATGATATCGACGCGATATTGGCGAGCGCGCAACCGGCCACAGCGGAACCATCGGGTCAGGACGATATCGACGCGATATTGGCGAGCGCGCAACCGGCGCCAGCGGAACCATCGGGTCAAGACGATATCGACGCGATACTGGCGAGCGCGCAACCGGCGCCAGCGGAACCATCGGGTCAGGACGATATCGACGCGATACTGGCGAGCGCGCAACCTGAATCTGCGGAAGCGTCCGATGGTCTGGTTAGTCAAGGCGATATCGACGCCTTGTTGGCAGGCTCTGGAGGCGATGATAACTCTATCAGCGAACTTGTCGCCCAGGACGATATCGACGCTCTATTGGCAAACGCTGGGGAGGAGACTGACACGGAATCTGCGCCTGACCAGTCTGAAGAAAAGGAGGAGGATGACTCTGGAGCCATATCTCAAGGCGATCTGGACGCTCTGCTTGCAGGTGGAATGGAGGAGGAGGAGAAACCAGGCGAATCTTCCGACGATTCCGGCCTCGTAAGCCAGAACGATCTCGACGACCTGCTTGCCGGGTTTTCAGAAGAGGAATCTGGTGAGACAGCGGACCAGGAAAGCGATGTAAGCCCTTCCGATATTGAGAGTGGAGACGATGTCATCTCACAGGATGATATCGACGCTCTTTTCGGGGATGACGACGAAGATGAAGAAGACGAAGATGATCCCGAGAGCGATCTTATCTCCCAGGACGATATCGACGCTTTGATCGTGGAGGCCGAAGAGCGGGAGAACGAGGAACTGCTCAGCGGCGACGACATGGAAGCTCTTGCCACCATGGATGGTGAGTCGGATGAAGATGATCTGGACCAGCTATTCGAAAGCGCTGAAAAGGAGAATGACGCTTACGATCACGACGACACCTCCATGGAGTTCGAGCATGATCCCGACCAGTTTGAAAGCCACCCGGATGACACACTGGGACAGTATGACGAAATCGGACCGGTTGAAGATAAACCGGAATCGTTAGTCGCGCGTATAATCGCCGCCATAAAAAAACCTGTAGAAGGAATCCTGCAGAAAATCAAATTGCCCGCTTTGTCCAAATCAATCCGACGTGTGATTATCGGCGTGGCGGCGGTATTGGTTCTGGCTTCTGCCGGTGGAGGTTACTGGTTCTTCTACGGCGCCGGAGATGGCGTAGCGGTTCAAACTCCTGTAGAAGACCCCGCTTCTGAAGACACCACTGCGGAAGGTGAACTGGCGGATGAAGAACCCATCGTTGACGACGCCCTTGTAGCCGAAGACACCGAGGAGGTAACGGGTCCTGTTGTTAAGGTTGCGGTCTATCTTCCTGTGGAATTCGATAATGAAGCCACCCGGATAATGAGCGTGGAATCGGAACTGATTTTCGATTCCGAGGAGGTGGCAACAGCCCTTAGAGCCAGAAGCTTTTTCGTGGCTGTCTCTGTCGAAAACAATATCGATGATTTCTTCGCCGGAAAATTTTACGAAGAGACAATTTTCGCCCAGGACAAGCTTGAAGAATACCTGATGGAAAAACTCAAGGTTATTCCCGAGTTTAAAGGTCTGCAATTTGTCAAGGTGGTTGATCTGACCTTTGAAGATTAGTGGTACGCCCACAGCCAGTGGTACAGAGTAGATCACTCATGAATATACGGGTTGACCCCTCATCAATTATCCAGACCGGAGCCAAATCGGCTATAATTTCCTCTTTGTCGCCACCAACAAAGCGGCCATATACCAACTGGAGAGAAGATGGATTACACTGCTGTTATCGGGCTTGAGGTTCACACGCAACTGAGTACCGAATCTAAAATATTCTGTTCTTGTAGCGCAGGTTTTGGCGCAGAGGTTAACGCTAACACCTGTCCCGTCTGTCTTGGGATGCCAGGAATGCTTCCTGTGTTGAATAAGGAAGTGGTTAGCCGTGGCATAAAGCTGGGTCTGGCTGTAGGGAGCAGTATCGCGCGCACGTCGATATTCGCCCGGAAAAACTATTTCTACCCCGATCTTCCGAAAGGTTACCAGATATCGCAGTATGAGTTACCGATATGCGAAGGGGGAGGTCTGGAGATAACCTTGAGTGATGGTTCCCGAAAAAGAATCGCCTTGACCCGAATTCACATGGAGGAGGACGCCGGAAAACTGATCCATGGTCAGAACCTGGGTCATCCCGATTCGAGTTACGTCGATTTAAACCGTACAGGTGTACCGCTCCTTGAAATAGTGTCAGAGCCGGAACTGCGCTCTTCGGAAGAGGCTAAACTCTACCTGGAGAAGCTCAAGACCATCCTCGAATATCTCGGAGTTTCCGACTGCAATATGGAGGAGGGTTCGTTGCGATGCGACGCCAACGTATCGGTCATGCCGAAAGGCTCAGACACATTCGGTACCCGTGCGGAGGTGAAAAACATGAACTCGTTCAGATACCTTCAGAAAGCTATCGATTACGAAATAGAGAGGCAGATCGCCCTCATTGAGGAGGGAGGTGTGGTCGTCCAGGAGAGCAGACTCTACAATCCCGACAGGAACGTGACCATCTCCATGCGAAGCAAGGAAGAAGCTCACGACTATCGCTACTTTCCCGACCCGGATCTTGTGACACTGGAAGTGTCGGACGAATGGGTGGAGGATGTGCGAAATTCTCTCCCCGAACTTCCAGACGCGAAACGTACAAGGTTTATGGAGCGGTATTCCCTGCCGCTCTACGACGCTGACGTATTAACCAAATCAAGAGATGTGGCCGATTATTTTGAAGAAGCGCTCAAGACGGGAGGAGCGCCCAAAACGATATCAAACTGGATTATGGGGGATATTCTGCGGATTATCAATGAGCGTTCCCTGACACCGGCTCAGTGTCCGATAACTCCGGTAATGTTGGGCGAACTGGTCTCCCTGATAGAGAACAAGACCATCTCCGGCAAGATCGCAAAAACTGTAATGGAAGAGATGGAGAAGAGCGGAAAGAATCCGAAAGCCATTGTGGAGGAGAAAGGTTTGGTACAGATAACAGACTCCTCGGCCATCGAAACGGAAGTCGATAAGATAATCGACTGCAACCCAGGTCAGGTAGCCGCATACAAAGGTGGAAAAGAGCAGTTAATAGGTTGGTTCGTAGGCCAGGTGATGAAGGCGACGAGAGGAAAAGCCAATCCGGGTGTAGTCAACGAACTGTTAAAGGAGAAGCTTGACAAAGCCTGATGTGGTAAAAGTGACGGGAACCGTGATTGCCCATCATGGGGCCAGCGTCACTGTCGAATTTGAAGGAATGACAACCCGTGTAAAACCACCCGACAAACAAAAATGGGTGGTGGGCGATATGGTTCGTGTTGAAAACGGAATACCAAAAGAAAACCTTCAAAGAAGAAACGAGCTTGCCAGAGTAGGCGCCACAGGTAAACGACAGGTGCTGGCCGTCAACCTCGATCTTCTGCTTATCGTTACAGCCTGCCAGCCCGGTTTCAATCCGGTGGTTCTCGACAGTTTTGTTATCGCCGCCCATCACGCCGGAATCCGGCCCGTGATTGTACTCAACAAGATTGACCTGGACCACGACGATAAGTACCGGTCAGCCGCCCTCGATTACCGGAACCTCGGTCTACCCCTCTTTTGTGTCTGCGCCATTACCGGTGAGGGGATGGATGATTTTTACGATGCCCTTGCCGATAACGTTTCGGCCCTTGTAGGACAGTCGGGTGTCGGAAAGACCTCTCTGCTTAACCATATGTTCAAGGGTATTCAGCGAAAAGTTGGTGTTCTAAGCGAAAAATCGGGTCTCGGAAAACACACCACCACATCATCATTGATGGTAACAACCGCAACCGGCGCAAGAATTCTCGATTCACCCGGGATACGGCAGTTCACTCCAACCGGTCTTACTCCATCCGATGTGGCTGAATGTTTCCCCGGGTTTATGGAGTTTCTCGAAGCCGGGTGCCACTATCGGGACTGTCTGCACATGACGGAACCGGGTTGCTCCATTCTCGCCGCAGTCGAGGATGGAAGAATCGAAGCGAGGCTTTTTGAGAGTTATAAAACGCACCTCGGACTGGCAAAAAAAGAGAATAAACCCAACTGGAAAAAGAAATAACCACCCCGGTTGTCAGATTATATATTTCTTCACTCTTGGGATGAGATCCTCTGGCTTGTACGATTTTAAAGTGAAATCATCCGCCCCCAGCGATATGATCTTTTCGCAGGTTTCGATCTCCCTTTGATTGCTCAACACGGTCAGCGGAATCGTTTTGAGCCTGTAATCTGACCTGACTTTTTTTATAAGTTCAAACCCGTCCATTACCGGCATCTCAATGTCGGTGATAATTAGTCGTCCCTGAAGAACCCCTGTTTTCCATGCGGCCTTAATATGAGTTATCGTAACCATGTAGCTCTGAGTTGAAAATCGCCACCTCGTAACGAGAGACGATAAAAGATCCCGGAGGATCTTTCTCAAATTATAACCGC
>JAJDBK010000002.1 GCA_029261405.1 Nitrospinaceae bacterium | reverse complement strand
AGATACCTGCGCTACCTTTTTGAACACCTGCCTCACGCAAAATCTGAGGAAGATTACAAGGCTCTCCTACCACCATCTATCAACCAAAAGAAGCTCGATTATACCCCTGTTTGAAGGGTGAGGTTGACTCGACGCTTACTTTGATATGTCAAAACACAAGACCTGACCCCTTTTTAGGCCTTTTTTCGATAGCCAAGATACAAGAACTGATCCCTTACCCCTAATAAGCTCCGCATGTGAGACGGCTTATAGTGTCACCGAATTGAGGCGAACAATGGAACTGTGGAGGGCTATAAGAAGCCAATAATATCTTTATCCGTGAGTGTTCGATATTCGCCACACGGATCGCAGATATTGAGGAACGTGAGTTTTTTTTCTGTTTGGAATTTCTTGAAAATTTTCCTTGAGGATTTTTCGCTCAGGTTCTTAATGTCTCTGTGGCAGACATCTCCAGAGTCGCTGGGAGTGGAGACGATTCTGATGTCATCGGGTAAATCTCCTCGTTGGATAATCCAGAAAATAATGGGATTACCGGCTGGCCCTCTTTCAGGTTTAGACTGATAGTATTTTCCAGCGTGGATGCAAACGGATCCACTACGCTTCCCGATGCAATCACCGTCCACGACGGATATTCCACCATTGAGTGGCTTGAACGCCTCGCTGAGGAATCTTCCTTTTTGCTTGTCATATCGTCGGCTGTTGATGAATCTGACGTAGGCCATTTTCCCTCTTTGAAATGCGTTATGGAGAGCAGAGCTTTAAAAATGCTACCTCCTTCTGTTTCCCAAACATCTTCGTCATCAATTTCGTGAAGTATATCGAACGTCCCGTCATGGTTGACAGATATTTCCAAAACCTCTTCGTTTTTGTAGAATCGCACGATAATGTTGCCACCTATCCCAGGAAATGCGTCGGATTGTAGTGAAAACATTTTGCCTCTACGATTAATTCTTAGTGCAAGTTCAGCCGTTTCGTCAGAGAAGGATTCTCCTTCTCCATAATCCCAACCTTTTTTCAGGTTATCCCTGAAATCAATGATCTTGTCCTTGGCTTGATCAGAGGTACCAAAGCTGACATCATCGACTGAGCATGAAGCAAGAGAAGAGGGCATTGTCCTACCTATATATTTTTAATCTCTGATTTTTTTTCATCAGCCTGTTTTTCGATAGCGGTGACGATATCAGAGTTAGTCATTATCTCGTTGCCGGTTAACGTCTCCAAGGATGAAATAGAAGTACCGATGGTTTCAGCGAGACTCTTTGAAATAGTGTAGGAGCAGTTAAGAAGAGCAGCAGGTTGTCCATTCAGCTCCAGAGAAATTGCAAAATCGCTAGTCCCGGGTACAATGGCGAAGCCATTAAAATAGATTTTGGGGACATCAGCTTTTATCGCTTTTTCCACACGAGAAGTTGCTGAATTCTTGTCCGGTTTGATACTCATTCTTTGTTCCTTGCCTCACCATTATACCCCGGAACCAAGTTATATTATCCAGCCGGGAGTGATGTAATTATGGATGTAAACCATTTCTTTGTCCAGTGTGATCCCGGGACACAGCGCGAATCATAACTTCCCTGCTCTGATCTGTCATCGTCCATTAACGACTTGAGATTGGACTATACATGAAGAAAAAAGAAAAGTGACTAAGCCTTCTGTTTTGATATTTCTTGCTACAGTGACCGGCTAACCCAGATTGGATCAGACACCTTTTGTTTTACCTTTAACTCGGCCCTATTAAACCGATTTTTCTACAGATTCTTTTTTGTACAACCAGCAGGCTGTGCTGGTCTTTGAATCGACCGGCGCAAGTTCCGGCGATTCTGTCCTGCAACGATCCATCGCCTCCGGGCATCGGGGGTGGAACGAACATCCGGTGGGAAGATCGAGCAAGCCGGGTACCATGCCCTCAATCTCGGTCAGACGTTCTTTCGTCTCGTGACGGGCCGGGATGGAGCCTAGCAGACCTTGAGTATATGGATGGGCCGGTTTGGCGAAGAGCGCCTCGACGGTGGCCGACTCTACAACCCTTCCGGCGTAGATGACCACCACATGATCGCAGGTCTGGGCCACCACCCCAAGATCGTGGGTAATAAGCAACACCGACGCGTCGAGACCATCTTTCATCTCGACCATCAGATCGAGGATCTGCGCCTGAATCGTCACGTCAAGAGCGGTGGTCGGTTCGTCGGCGATGAGCAGTTTCGGGTTGCACGACAACGCCATGGCGATCATCGCCCTCTGCCGCATCCCGCCAGAGAGTTGATGCGGATAATCGGTGATACGTTTTTCCGGCGACGGGATACCGACTTTTGCAAGGAGACCGGCGGCTTTTTCCCACGCATCTTTTTTACCGATATCGGTATGGACACGGATCGCCTCAACGATCTGGTTGCCGATGGTAAATACCGGGTTTAGCGCGCTCATCGGCTCCTGAAAAATCATGGAGATATCGGAGCCGCGAACTTTTCGCATCTCGTTTTCGGAAAGTTTCAGAAGATCCTTCCCTTCAAACAGAACCTCACCACCACTTATTCTTCCGGGAGGCTGAATAAGGCGTAAAATCGAAAATGCCGTGACAGTTTTACCACATCCCGACTCACCCACGATGCCGAGGGTTTCACCTTTATTGAGGCTGAAAGAGACACGGTCCACGGCTCTGGCAAGTCCGCCCGGTGTCGAAAACTCTACTATTAAATCGCGTACTTCAAGCAGTTTTGTCATGAACCGATTCTTTCGGAATTCTTATGGTAAAGGTTGCGCCCCGATTTTTGACAGACTCTACATCGATGGAAAAACCGTGTTCATCCATGATTTTCCTGATAATAGCCATGCCAAGCCCGGTGCCATGTTTTTTCCCGTGAGTGTAGAACGGCTCCCAGATCTGTGTAATTTTATCCTCTTCAATACCGACACCTGTATCCGATACTTTTATTTCCAGGGAACCTGCCGGGGTTAATCGGGAGGAGACGGCAAGAATGCCTCCATCCGGCATCGCCTCCAATGCGTTATTAAAGAGATTCAGTAGAACCCGCCGAAACCTCCTCTTGTCGATATCGACAGTAATATTGTTGTCTAGGTCTTCTTTAATTTCAACAGAACCATCATTATAGGTTCTGGTCTTTTCGGCGATCGAGCCTATGAGTTCAGAGATGTTTTCGGGCTGAAGGTTAAGTTTTGATTCACCCGTATTGACGTATTCAAACATATCCTCAATCAGGGTGAAAATACCGTCACTGGCTTGTTTGACAAGGTCGGCTACCATCAGGGTCCGCTCGGAGGTGAGGTTCGGTTTACGCAGGAAATCGGAACAGATATTTAACTGATTGATATCGTTCCTGATATCGTGAAGAATCGATGAGGCCATCTTGCCGAGGAAAGAGAATTTTTCGGCGCTCGAAAGCTCCCCCCGCAACCTGTTTGTCTCCAGAGCGGAGGCCATCAGGGAAGCGAGCGTCTCCAGAATGCTGATATCAGTTTCGCTGAAGAAAGCGGGAACATCGCTCTCCACATTGATGGCGGCGATAACCTTGCCGTTATATTTGATCGGAACGCAAAGCTCCGAACGGCAGTTATCCATGCCCGCAAGAAAACGGGGGTCGAGCGTTGTATCCATAACCACAGTCGAATTACCTGTCAGGGCGGACTGGCCTATGACGCCTTCTCCAATCTTGATTGGCATCGAAGCGGCTTCTCTCGGAAACCCGTACCACGATTTTGAGATCAGTTCATGCCCCTCGACTTTGCGAAATACGCAATGGTCGTACCCGAGTACATCACGGGAAATAATCATCGCCATCTCGTAGATCTGGTCTTCCGAGCGTGAGGCCGCCAGATATTGACCAAGAAAATTCACTTTTTCCAACTTTTCATCCATAAAAGTGATTATATTAGGAAAAAGGGACAACCGATACGCAATGTGTTATTTTATTCGGCTTTATAGAAAACTACCGGAACGAAAAAGATGAACAAGACCGAATTAGCCGACCAGGAAAACAACCCGGCGTTGCTTCATGACACCCAAACAAAACTTGCTCCAATGTACGCGGTTCTAATGCACAATGACCCGTTTACAACGATGGAGTTTGTCATGGATACGCTCGTAGGCCAGTTTTCTTATGACAATCAGCAAGCCTTTGAAACCATGTACCTTATACATACAACCGGTCTCCAGCGTATAGCTATCCTTCCGCTTGAACATGCGGAAACAAGGGTCGTTAGAGTCCATCAGCTCGCCCGGTCGAACGGTTACCCCCTTACCTGCACCATCGAAAAAGAAGACGTCTGAATTTCAGTTTCGATTTTCCCCCGCCTTAGTGATCTTGTAGTAGAATAGCGCCTTTGCAGATACGGATCATTAGGCGAAGATGACTTATGGCGCGTGAACGATGGGCGAGCCGGACAGGAATAATTCTGGCCGTGGCGGGTTCTGCGGTCGGTCTCGGCAATTTTTTACGGTTCCCGGTGCAGGCCGCCCAGAACGGTGGCGGAGCGTTCATGATTCCCTACATTATCGCCCTGCTCCTGCTCGGAATTCCCCTCTGCTGGGTTGAATGGACCATGGGCAGAGCCGCCGGTGGAAGAGGTCACGGCTCAGGACCGGGCATCCTGAACATGTTCTGGGATCACAAGATATCGCGATACATGGGGGCGCTTGGCATATTCATCCCTTTCATGATCTATATCTATTACGTCTATATAGAATCGTGGTGCCTGGCTTTCGCCTGGTTCTCCCTCACAGGCAGTCTTGACGAATCCGCCACAGCGGGCGAGGCGGGGGCGTTCCTCTCAGCGTATCAGGGACTTGCGGAAAACCAATGGTTTACAGGCTTATCTGTCGCGTACATATTTTTTCTCATAACTTTCGTAGTGAACTTTGCCGTTATTTACAGGGGACTCTCCAGAGGCATAGAGATTATCAGCAAGATAGCAATGCCGATTCTCGCTATTTTAGGCGTTGTCATTATGGTACGGGTTCTGACCCTCGGAACTCCCGACCCCGCCAATCCCGACTGGAACATCAATGGCGGCATGGGGTTCATGTGGAATCCCGATTTTTCGGCGTTGACGAGCGCAAAGGTATGGCTCGCCGCCGCAGGTCAGATCTTCTTTACCACCTCCGTAGGGCTTGGGCTTATCATTACATATTCCAGCTATTTGAAAAAGGATGACGATGTAGCTCTATCCGGGCTGACCTCGGTCTCCATCAACGAGTTTATGGAGGTCATCATTGGCGCTTCCATCGCCATACCAGCGGCCTTTATCTTCTTTGGCCCGGTCGGCATAACAGATATCGCCAACGGCGGATCGTTCAACCTCGGTTTTGTGACCATGCCGATGGTTTTCAACAAGATGCCATTAAGCCAGATACTGGCTTTCATGTGGTTTTTTCTCCTGTTTCTGGCTGGTGTTACAAGCTCCATCTCGATGTTGCAACCGGGCATCGCGTTTATGGAGGATGAGTTGCAATACTCCAGGAAAAAATCGGTGGCGATTCTGGGCGGCCTGACTTTTATCGGAAGCCAACCGGCTATATTTTTCATCGACAAGGGGGTTTTGGACCTGATGGATTTCTGGGCGGGAACCTTTGCCATTGTCCTTTTCGCCACTTGTGAGGTGATTATTTTCGCCTGGGTTTTTGGAATCGAAAAAGGTTTTACAGCCATGCACGAAGGCGCCGACATTCGTGTGCCTTCATTTTTCAAGTTCATTATCAAGTATGTGACCCCCACCTACCTGATAACGATCCTGCTGGTCTGGGTATGGCAGGATGCGGCTAACTTCATCCCGAAACCATCGGATGAAAATTTCGGATACGCCATAGCGACTCTGGCGGGAATGCTGGGTGTCATTGGATTTCTGATCGTGGCTATAGAAAAAGCATATAAACGGGGCGCTTTTGATAAGGGGAAGATAGTATGACCACAGGCGGCTGGATAATGTTGACGGTTAGCTGGACTATCATCATAGCCTTGAGCGCGTTTTGCCTGGGAGGTGTTTTGCGGCTTGAAGACTCCCAGGCGGATCATATCAAGGGAATCAACAAGATCGATACGGGCGATATGGAATAACCACCTCCCACCTCTCAGGGTTGAATTCTCCCTGTCAGGGTAAAGTAGAAGGTAGCCCCTTTATCGACTTCCCCCATGGCCCAGATCCGGCCTCCATGTTTACTTATTATCCTCTTCACGGTGGCAAGACCGATACCGGCTCCTTCAAATTCGGACACGCGGTGTAATCTTTGAAACGGTGCAAAGAGTTTATTCTCATAATTCATGTTGAAACCTGCGCCGTTATCCTCAACAAAGTAGACTGTATCATCGTCTTCGACAAAAGAGCCAAACCGGATCATCGTGTAACCTCTCTTTGCGGAAAACTTCAGAGAGTTCTCCACAAGATTCTGAACGACCACATCCATCAGAATCGGGTCAGCCTGGACCATTAATCCCTGTTCGATATCGATATTTACATTAGTGTAAGGACCCGATTTTGTCAGCTTTTCGAACGATTGTCTAACCATATCGCTTAAGTTGACTTCTTTCTTGTTCAGTTCCTTGCGGGTAATGCGTGAGAGCTTGAGCAGGGAGTCGATGAGGTAACCCATCTGGCGCGCGCTGTCCTGAATATATTTAAGATAATCCCTTCCGTCCTCGTCGAGTTTATCCCCATACTCCTCCTGTAGCGCATGGCTAAATCCACTTAAGCCTCGCAGAGGGGCCCGCAAATCGTGGGATACCGAATAACTGAACGCCTCAAGCTCCATATTTACAGATTCGAGTTTTGCTGTCCGTACCTTTACCAGTTCCTCCAGGCTCTCACGGTACCTTGCCAGTTCCTCTTCAATAGTTTTACGGGCGGTAATATCCTGAATAGTCCCCATCAGTCTTCTGGTCTTGCCGATATCATCTACGACAGGCTCCCCTATCGCCTGCACCCACTTTATTCTTCCGTCGGCAAAAAGAAGGCGATGTTCTATATTCCACGGTTCTCCATGGTCTATTCCACGCTTGATTGCTTCCAGGTCCATGTCCCTGTCTTCCGGGTGGACAGTTTCCACAAATGCGTCGAAAGTGGAATTATCCGGATCGATTTCGAAGATCTTGTAGAGCTCTGAAGATTCTTCAACTTTGCCCGAATCGATTTCGAGTTGCCAGTGACCGAGCTTTGTAAGCTCCTGGGCCTTGGAGAGATAATACTGACTTAGCTTAAGTCGCTGTTCCGCCTCATTGCGTTCCCCTATCTCCAGTTTCAATCGCTTCTCAGCCCTTTTCTTTTCGGAAATGTCGAGAAATGTGACTACAGTCCCAATTATGACACCGCCATCCATAACAGGGTACGCTCTGTATGCAACCGGGAAACAGGTATTGTTACTTCTCCAGAACACTTCGTCATTCACATTGACACCTTCACCATTTTCGAGAACCTTGTAGATACGGCACTTTTCTTCCGGATAATCGGAGCCATCGGCTTGGCTGTGATGGAATATGTTGTGAGAGTTGTTACCTATCAGGTCCTCCTCTTTTAGTCCGAGCATGTTGATACAGGTGGAGTTGGCGAAAGTGCAATTGCCATTCAGATCAATGCCGAAAATCGCCTCGCCGGTCGATTCCAGGAGAAGCCTCGCTTTCTCATCACTCTCGATAAGTTTCGTCCGGTGAGTGGTTATATTCTCCGCCATAGCGTTAAAGGTATCTCCCAACAGGGCGAATTCGCCGGAAAGACCGCTGATCCGCTTATCGTAATGCCCCTCCGATACGAACTCCATGGCGTCGGTCAGGTTGTTGAGAGGCTCCCTGACGTAACGCTGAATAAGAAGAGAGACAAGAGTCATCAGGATAATAAATTCAAGCGTATGAGCCAGTAAGGAATTTATGAAGTATTCCCGCTCCTTCTCTTTTATCAAGGTAGTCGGCATCTTTATGCTCATGACTCCGCGTAGATCCCCTGTTTTATAGTCGTAAGAGGAGTCGTACATTTCACGGATCGTCTGAGGCGCCTCACCTCTTTTACCGTGGCATTTCAGACAATACTCCTCCACCCAGACAGGTCGGGCGTAAAGGTAGAACGGTTTGCCCTCAAGGTTTATGAAAGGGGCGAAATAGACTTCTTCGGTTCTGTTGGCGCGGAAGTAATTCATCGCTTTTAGCTCGAACTCGTCGGCCTGCTGTGCAGGGTTTCTGGGACGGTCGGAGACGTTGTTGAAGCTGAAGCCGGACGTATCCCGGTTCGATAAATCCCGGGAGATCCTGTTCATGGCGTGGGCCGGGAGAAATCCTACCGTTTTGGAGGTAAGCTCTATGCCGCTCTCCAGAAACTGTTTGTGATATACCCGCCGGATCGACATGATCATGGCGTGTATATTTTCAGCGCGATGAAGAAGATCTTCTTCAGACTGTTTCTGGATATTATTGTATGAGTAGTATTCGAGCGCGAAGAAGTTGATCAGCAGGATAACGCTGATATAGAGGATCAGTCGAACGTGAAGACTCATTGTGCGAATCTATTATTTCCTTATCAGGCTGAAATGTGTTTGTTATCTCCTTCCAGAAACCATATCGGGATTATAGAACTTCCGAACCTCTATGGCAATTACAGGTTGATAAGTCTATTGGCTTATTTAATCGCGTAGAGAAAACTATCCTCACTCCCGAAAAAAATCGTTCCGTCATCCACCAGAGGGAACGATCTCACTTCAGATTTTGTCTCGTAAGTCCAGAGCGTTACGCCTGTGGTCGGATCTATGGCGTATAACTTCTTGTCACCACTCCCGATGTAAAGCACGGAATCTGCTATGGCGGGTGACGAGTCTATCCGTTTCCCGGTGTTAAGCTCCCATCTCTTCTCGCCGGTTCCTGCGTCCAGGGCGTATACCCGCGCGTCCCAGCTACCGAAAAACACCACTCCATTATAAACCGTGGGGGAGGAGTAGATACCGTGGTAGGCCTGAAAACTCCACTTAAGTTCACCGCTTGATGCGTCCAGGGCAAGAAGCCGACCATCACCACTGCCGATATATACAACGCCGTTGGCGAAAGCCGGGGCGCCGTCTACATCCTTGTCGGTAGTGAAACTCCACTTAAGTTCACCGGAGCTGATATCGAGGGCGTATATTTTATCGTCCCTGCCACCGAAAAAGATCTTGCCGTTACCGATTGCAGGGGATGAGAATATTCCGTCCGCCGCTTGAAAACGCCACCGCTCTGCAACCGTAACAAGATCAACAGCGTACATGACACCGGAGAGGTTTCCGAAATAGATCACACCATCCTTTACCACCGGGGAGGAGAGAACCTCGCTTTTGGTGTGGAACCGGAATTTTATAGCGCCCGTCTCAAGGTCGAGTCCGTACAGATTTCCATCACCAGCGCCGAAGAATACAAGCCCCCCGGCAATTGTCGGAGAGGAGACAACCCATTTCCCGATATTGAGCATCCTGGCTTTCGTTTCAAAGCGCCATGCGAGGGAGCCGTCCTTTTTATCAAGAGCGTAAAAATAACCGTCCGCGGATCCAAAAAATACCTTGGCGCCGTAAGATACCGGAGAGGAGTAGACGCCACTTCCACCGTCAAAATAGTCGAGCCATGATCCGGTCTCGAATTTCCACAGCAAAACGCCCGCAGGTTTTTTACCAGAGTCGGGGTGAAGCCCGGTTCTGTGGATGTTTCCTTTGAACGCTCTTTCGGAGGAGACTGTTTTCAGGTCGAGACCGTAACTTATGTTTCCCTCTTCAGAGGCGCCCGTGCATCCCGCCATCAAGAAGGTCAGGAACAGGAGATTCGCCAACCCGTTTTTTTTTACAGCTTCCAAAATTTTATCCCTATGTCGCGCAATAAATAAAAGATATTTTCACATTCCACATGGTAGAATCTAGCTTACATTTCGACTGGTGGCAACTGTAAGAAAACTCTGGGAGCAATCTGAACTGATGGATAAAATCTCTTTATCACCCGAAGCAATAGAGCGGGTTTACAAGAAAATTGATCAATCGTTGGCGGTGGTGCGGGAGAGGCTTGGCCGACCCTTGACCCTTACGGAAAAAATCCTGCTCGGTCATCTCGATGATCCCGCAAATCAGGAACTGAACCCCGGCAAGAGTTATCTTGCGTTAAGACCCGACCGGGTGGTCATGCAGGACGCAACTGCGCAGATGGCGCTCCTCCAGTTCACCAGCGCAGGAATCCCCGAGGCGCAGGTTCCCGCATCTGTCCATTGTGACCACCTGATCCGCGCCCATACCGGCGCCGATAACGACCTTGCCGTCGCCAACGACGAAAATTTCGAGGTCTACGAATTTCTACGCACAGTGGCGTCAAAGTACGGCATGGGATTCTGGAAACCTGGCTCCGGTATAATCCATCAGGTTGTTCTCGAAGAGTATGCGTTTCCGGGCCAGATGATTATCGGCACCGACTCCCATACAGTTAACGCAGGCGGTATCGGAATGATTGCCATTGGTGTCGGTGGCGCGGACGCTGTCGATGTGCTGGTCGGATCGCCGTGGGAGGTACTCTATCCGAAACAGATCGGTGTCAAGCTGACCGGTTCCCTCTCCGGCTGGGCGGCTCCGAAAGATGTCATCCTGAAGCTTGCCGGCATTCTCACCGCCAAAGGTGGCACCAACGCTATAGTTGAATATTTCGGCGAAGGATGCGCATCCATCTCCTGTACAGGAAAAG
Organism: Nitrospinaceae bacterium; assembly: GCA_029261405.1. Taxonomy (GTDB): domain Bacteria; phylum Nitrospinota_A; class UBA7883; order UBA7883; family JAJDBK01; genus JAJDBK01. The sequence continues at coordinate 3,439 of JAJDBK010000002.1, read as the reverse complement.
CGACCATAACCAATATGGGCGCCGAGATCGGAGCGACCACCTCCATTTTCCCGTATGACGGTCGAATGAAAAAATATCTCGACGGAACCGGCAGGTCATTTGCCAGCGATCTTGCGGAGAAGAACGTGTCACTGCTTACAGCGGACCCGGAGGTAGCCTCCGATCCGGAAAAATATTACGACCGCGTGATCGAGATCGATCTATCCACTCTGGAACCGCATCTTGTTGGGCCACACACTCCCGACCTGGTACACCCGGTTTCACAAATGAGCGCCGATGTGGATAAGGAAGGTTACCCGGAGAAAGTCTCCGCCGCCCTTATCGGATCATGTACAAACTCCTCCTACGAGGATATTTCACGCGCGGTGGATGTCGCTAAGCAGGCGAAAGCGAACGGAGCAAAGGTCTCCATTCCACTGCTCGTCTCCCCCGGATCAGAACAGGTGCGGGCAACTATCGAACGGGACGGGCTTATTCAGGAGATTGAGGATATTGGCGGAAAAGTTCTCGCCAACGCTTGTGGCCCTTGCATTGGGCAGTGGCAGAGAGAAGATACACCCAATGGTGTTGATAACTCGATTCTGACATCATTCAACAGAAACTTCCCGAAACGGGCCGATGGCAACCCCGCCACCAAAGCGTTTATCGGAAGCCCCGAAACAGTCCTGGCTTACGCTCTGGCTGGCACACTCAAATTCAACCCTCTCACCGACGAGATCAAGACGGAAACAGGTTCGTTCAAATTAAACGCTCCCGTTCCGGCGCCGGAACTGCCGCCTAACGGATTTATCAAAGGTGATGAGGGATATATCTCACCAGCCAAAGACCCCGATTCGGTCGAGGTAGCCGTTAGCGACGATAGCAAACGGCTACAGGTCCTCAAGGCTTTCGAGCCGTGGGATGGAAACGATTTTATCGACCTGCCGATCCTCGTTAAAGCGAAAGGGAAGTGTACTACAGACCATATATCCGCCGCTGGTCCGTGGCTCAAGTTCCGTGGTCATCTCGATAATATCTCTGACAACATGCTCATTGGCGCAGTGAACGCTTACAACGATTCGGTCGGCAAGACGAAAAACGCGCTCACAGGCGAAGAGGATAAAGCGATTCCAGAGACCGCGCGTTACTACAAAGCGAACGGTACCCGATGGATTGTTGTGGGTGATGAAAACTATGGTGAAGGCTCATCGAGGGAACACGCCGCCATGTCGCCGAGGTTTTTAGGCGCCGCCGCTATCCTGACCAAATCGTTTGCCCGTATCCATGAGACTAACCTGAAAAAGCAGGGTGTTCTGGGTCTGACCTTCGCCGATCCGGCCGATTACGACAAGGTCGCTGAAGGGGACAGGATCTCGATTACCGGCATTTCGGACATTGAGCCGGGTGTGGATCTTACGGCCACGCTTACCCACGAGGATGGATCGACAGACTCGTTCACCGTAAAACATACCCTCTCCGACGAACAGATCGAGTGGTTTAAAGCGGGGTCAGCGCTTAACAAAATCAAACAGGATCTGGTCAGCTTGTAAAACGTTGATTTTTTATTTCGCCTCCCCGGGTCGCCCAATCGGCCCGGGGAGGCTTTTTACAATAAAATGACCTTTCTCGACACGGTTGTTCTGGCCGTCTACGTTCTTGGAGTCACCCTTTTCGGGCTCTGCTTTTACAACCGCGCCTCCACGCCAGACGGATTTATGGCCGCCGACCGACGACTGCCGGGTTGGGTTGTTGGTATGTCGATCTTCGGCACTTACCTCTCATCGATATCGTTTCTCGCCCTGCCGGGGAAAGCGTATACCTCAAATTTCAATGCGTTCGCTTTCTCCCTCTCGTTACCAGTGGCGGCATGGGTTGCGGTGAAATGGTTTGTGCCGCTCTATCGGGCTACGACTGATATTTCCGCATACGCTTATCTGGAGCGAAGATTCGGACTGTGGGCGAGACTCTACGCCATGACCTTCTACCTGCTGACCCAGCTTGCCAGAACCGGGACGATCCTCTTTCTGGTGGCGTTGGCGTTGGAAAGGCTGACGGGGTGGGATATCGAAACGATTATCGTGCTCGCCGGTATCGTGATCGTTTTATACACGGTGGTCGGCGGTATCGAAGCTGTTATCTGGACCGATGCGATGCAGAGCGCCGTCCTGACCATCGGGGCGGTCGTCTGCGCCGTGATTCTTTTTATGAACGCGCCGGACGGAGCGTACCGTATCGCGTGGGATACGGGGAAATTCTCTCTCGGGTCGTTTAATCCCGATTTTACCGAATCGACCTTCTGGGTGGTCTTCATTTTCGGAATAGTGATCAACCTGCAAAACTTCGGGATCGACCAGTCGTATGTGCAACGGTACCAGGCGGCGCGATCGCTGAAGGAAGCGCAGAAATCTGTATGGATCGGCGCGCTGACCTACATCCCGGTATCGGCCCTTTTCCTCTTTATCGGTTCGTCCCTGTTTTTATTCTATGCGGGTAGACCGGGGGTATTGCCAGATGGTCTGGCTGGGGATCAGGTCTTTCCGCACTTTATCGTTACCGAACTTCCATCGGGTGTGACCGGCCTGCTGATAGCCGCCCTCTTCTCCGCCGCCATGAGCAGTGTCGATTCGTCGTTAAACTCTTCGGCCACGGTTCTGATGACCGATGTTTACAGCAGATTCGTAAGACCCGGTTCGTCCGATGATATGAAGGTCCGGTTCTTGAGAGTGGTAACGGTGGTTTTCGGCGCCGCCGGAACCGGCATGGCGATATTGATGATCTCCATCAAAAGCGCGCTTGACGTATGGTGGAGCGTCTCCGGCGCATTCTCAGGCGGCATGTTGGGCCTTTTCCTGTTAGGCGTGGTCTCCCGCAGAGTCGAATCATCACAAGCGCTCATCGGCGTAATATCAGGTGTTCTGGTAATAATCTGGGCAACCTACGGCGCCAGCATAGGACTACCAAACCCGTTCCACACCTTTATGACAACGGTGGTCGGAACACTCACGATCTTTCTGGTCGGCTTTGCGTTGTCGATGCGAAACTTGAAATAGAACGATTACGAGCTGTCAGGGTTAATAAGTTCACTGAGAAGTTTTTTGATAAAATCTGGGATATCTTCTTTGGCATCGTCAGCCATTCCTTTAACTTTATCGTATTGGTGCGCTTCTTTTTCTTGCCAAACCATTGCCAGTCTACGAATGTCGCGCATAGATATATGTTCGTAGACCAAAGGAGATGACCAGTAGCATCTTTTACATATCGTTGGATCACGCATCTCTTTCCAGTTCTGGCACTGTTCACAAGACCATGATTTCGCCCGATTGAGGTATCCTGAGTTCCGTGGACACTTCCGATTGGTACACTATTCACTTGGGAGGTAAAGAAGATGAAAAGAGAAGTTTATACGCTGGAGTTTCGAGCAGAGGCTGTGAAACTGGTTTTGGAACAAGGATTGTCGCGC
>JAJDBK010000001.1 GCA_029261405.1 Nitrospinaceae bacterium | reverse complement strand
GTCAGATTCAGGTTTGGATTTCAATGAATAATCTCCAGGTTTTGAGAGGTATTGGTGATTACATGGCAATATTATACACTGCTCAAGTTGAGAATAACCAACGTTTATAGGGCTATTTCTGCTTTTTCAGGGGCGACTAATTTATCGGCAGTAAAAACAGTAAGATGTCTTTAACTATAATTTCTGATTTCACTTACTGTCCTCATTCAGGGCAGTGAACATGTCGTAAATGAAGACACCCTTTCCCTGTCCATGAATTCCGCTTTTTGATAGACTGCAAACGAAAAGTTATCAACACAGGAAAAAAATGTCTGTAAATGAACTGGCCGGAAAACCGGTACCCGCAGAACTGCTCGAGAATATACCGAGACTGGTAAGCGCATATTATACAAACAAACCGGAGCCTGAAAACCGAGACCATCGCGTGGCGTTCGGCACATCTGGTCACAGGGGATCGTCGCTTGCCGGAAGTTTTAACGAAGATCACATTCTCGCCATCTGTCAGGCTATTTGCGAATATCGTAGCGGTAAGGGGATCACAGGTCCGCTCTTTATGGGGATGGATACCCACGCCTTGTCGGAACCGGCCTTTATTACGGCGTTGCAGGTTTTTGCTGGAAACGGTGTTGCTGTGAAGGTTTCGCAGGGGAGGGGATACACCCCGACTCCGGTTATCTCCCACGCCATCCTCACCCATAACAGGGGTAAAACATCGGGTCTGGCCGATGGTGTTGTCATCACTCCGTCTCACAACCCGCCCGGAGATGGTGGTTTTAAATATAACGAAATCCACGGCGGTCCGGCAGGCTCTGATGTTACCAGCCTGATTGAGGGGAGGGCGAACGAGATCCTTAGCGCCCACTGCCGTAATGTGAAATGTATCCCATATAACAGAGCGGTCAAGGCGGATACGACTATGGAATACGACTACATAACGCCTTATGTTGAAGACCTCGAAAACGTTGTCGATATGGACGCTATAGCCGGGGCGGGGCTTGAGATCGGTGTCGATCCGATGGGTGGCTCCGGTATCGCTTTCTGGGAGCCGATGGCCGACATGTACGGTCTGAACATCAAACTGGTCAACAAAACCATCGATCCGACCTTTTCATTCATGCGGGTAGACAGGGATGGAAAGATCAGGATGGATTGCTCTTCCCCCTACGCCATGGCAGGACTGATCGACCTCAAGGACAGGTTCGATATCGCTTTCGGTAACGATCCCGACTACGACCGTCACGGTATCGTAACCAAAAGCGTCGGCATAATGAACCCGAACCACTACCTCTCAGTTGCCATTGGTTACCTTTTCAGGAACCGGCCAGGCTGGGCGCCATCGGCGAAGGTAGGGAAAACTCTCGTCTCAAGCAGTATGATTGATCGTGTGGTGGCGGACCTTGGCAGGGAGCTTATGGAGGTCCCGGTCGGTTTTAAATGGTTCGTAGATGGACTGCTCGATGGTTCCTGCGGATTCGGCGGGGAGGAGTCGTCCGGGGCGTCGTTTCTCCGCAAAGACGGGACCGTCTGGACCACTGACAAGGACGGAATCATCCTCAACCTGCTGGCTTGTGAGATCACGGCGAAGATGGGATGCGATCCTGGCGAATTGTATAAAGGTTTTGAAGAGAAGTTTGGTTCGCCTGTCTACGAAAGGATCGATGCGCCAGCTACGATCGATCAGAAGAAGATTTTGGCAAACCTGTCGCCCGACATGGTGAAAGCAACGTCCCTTGCCGGGGAGGATATCAAGGCAAAGCTGACCCACGCTGTTGGTAATGGCGCCTCTATCGGCGGGTTGAAAGTTGTGACGGAGAACGGCTGGTTCGCCGCTCGCCCCTCCGGCACAGAAGAGATTTATAAAATATACGCGGAGAGTTTTATAGGCCGTGATCATCTGATAAAAGTGCAGGAGGAGGCGAAATCGATAGTGAACAACGCTTTATCCTGACCAAAGCTACTAAAGGTTCGTTAGCGAAAAAGGCACACTCTCAAGGCTGATCTGGCCTGCCCTTGTAATGCCAGCCTTCTCTTGTTAATATCCTACCTGACTGTGGCTGATTATTTCTTCCAATAACACACCCGATGTTTACCTGTGATGCAGGTTGTGCGCCGGGATGGTGCGTTGTAATAGAGGAGCTTGATGAATGAAAAATAGTGGAACGGAGGCTCCCCGCAGGCGGCGTGACGATGTATTCCCGAAAATAACTGAACTCGACAAAATTGCCATCAACCCTAAAGCGCACAAGCTTTTAAAACAACTTCTGAACGAGAACCCGAAGCTCGAAGAGATACTTCATAACGCAAGCAACGAAATAGAAGCTCTCGTTGGAGTGGAGGAGTGGGTGACCGTTATTCTCGAAAGCAACCCGGACGCCGCGAACTACTACAAGGACGATCACGAAGGGAGAAAATCTTTCGAGTCGCTTAAATGGCGCGATTACTCCGCTATCCGGTTGCTCGACTACATAAGGAACGCCGGCAGGGAGTTTGAGGATCAGAACCTGCGGGGCGAGATAGCGGTGAGTAACCCGATAAAGATGATCTGGCTTGCCGTCAAGTTTGGTATCGGCGGCGCAAAACCATATTTCTTCGAGGATATGATCCATCTGTTCCGGCAGTTAAGTGGTGAACACGATAGAAAACTTCCGAGCCGGATTGATGTCGAGGGGTGGATGAAACGATGGCCTTCCGGGCTTGATCCGAGAATCGTTCAACTCAGGAAAGAGAACAAGGCTCGTATCCTGAAACTCATCATCGAACGTATGGATAAAAAAGATGTGGTCAGCGCAAGGTTTGCTTTCGAGCCCGATATGACTTTCAAGCAAAAATATGAGAAGGCGCTTGAATGGTGGGACGATTCAAGGTTTCATCTGAGCTTCGCCCTCCGTTCACCCGACCTGCTCAACGAAATGCTCGATTATTCCATCGATCCTGATACGATGAGAACCCTATACAGCGCCGAGAAGGCCGGGATTCCCTTCTTTATCAATCCGTATTACCTCTCACTGCTTCATGCGCGGGTCCCTTATTTCGCCGTTGGCGCCGACCAGCCATTAAGGGATTACGTCATTTACAGCCAACGGTTGATAAACGAGTTCGGGCATATCGTCGCCTGGGAGAAAGAGGATAAGGTCGAACCGGGAAAACCGAACGCCGCCGGATGGCTCCTCCCCACCAGCAACAACGTTCACAGGCGTTACCCGGAAGTAGCAATCCTGATTCCCGATACCGTCGGCAGGGCGTGCGGAGGTCTTTGCTCTTCGTGTCAGCGCATGTACGACTTCCAGAGCGGACACCTTAATTTCGATCTGGAGAAGCTCAAACCGAATGAGAGCTGGGACGAGAAGCTCAGAAGACTGACCGATTATTTCGAGAACGACTCACAGCTCAGAGACGTACTGATAACCGGCGGAGACGCCATGATGAGCTCCGATAGCTCTCTCGAAAAAATTCTCGACGCGATATATGAAATGGCGTTACGCAAGGTCACAGCAAACAAATCGAGAAAAGAAGGAGAAAAATACGCCGAGATCCTGCGGGTAAGGCTTGGCACACGCTTGCCGGTATATATTCCGCAAAGGATCACCGCCCACCTTACGAAGATTCTGGCTGATTTTAAAGCGAAAGCGTCGAAAATAGGGATAAAACAGTTCCTGGTTCAGACCCACTTCATCTCTCCCATGGAAGTTACCCCCACGGCGGCCGAAGGGGTGCGTAAACTGATCTCGGCCGGCTGGACCGTGACAAACCAGCATGTCCTCACCTCTTCCGCCTCCCGCAGAGGGCATACCGCAAAACTGCGCAAGGTTTTAAACAAAATAGGGGTTCTTTGTTATTACACCTTTTCCGTAAAGGGTTATATGGAGAACCATCACAACTTCGCCACCAACGCTCGCGCCGTCCAGGAACAGATGGAGGAGAAGGTGTTTGGCCTGCTCCCCGAAAAATATCAGGACGATATCCGGCGTTTCCCGCTGGAAGCTGAAAATATGGTGGAGAACATTGGCGATATTCTCTCATCGTCAGGTCTCTCCTTTCTCGCCACTGACAGGAATGTGCTAAATCTTCCCGGAGTCGGAAAAAGCCTCACATTCCGGGTAATCGGTATCACCAGATACGGTAGGAGGATTCTGGAGTTCGAACACGACTCCACCCGACGCCACAGCCCGATAATCAACAAGATGGGCAAGGTCGTTATCATAGAGTCGAAATCGATAAGCGAATACCTGGAGCATCTGGACATCATGGGGGAGGATGTCGCTGAATACGAAAGTGTCTGGGGTTATTCCCTTGGGCAGACTGAGCCGAGAATGTCGATATATGAATACCCGGAATACGACTTCAAACAGACCGATGAGATCACTAACCTTGTGTTGGAAGAGTAGTGAGGCTTCTTTCCGGTGAACAGAGAGTAAAACCCCTGTTTAAAGGATAAAGACCGCTAGGGCGACTACCGTTGTATGTCCTTTTTTTACAATGGCGCTCTGGGTTATGTGCCTTGTCTTGACGATCTTGTTCGACATCTTGAACACCTCTTTCTTTTCGTCCCACGCCTTGTCTTCGTCAAACTCTATGCCCAATGTGGAGGCGAGCATGGCGGCCGCCAGGTCTTCAGCGTAGTCGCCCGACGCTTCGTCAGTCTGTCCGAAGCTGTGGTGTTCACTCAAGTAGCCGTAGCTGTTTTTATTTGTGGGGATGGCGCAACCTATGGAGGAGCAGATAAGCCTGTGCGGTTCGTTGCTTCCCGCCCTTGCCATGACGCAGAAGGTGATGGACCCCGGTTTCAGGAGTTTCAGTCCTTCTTTTTTCGAAACGATCTTGCAGTTGGGGGGAAGTATCGAAGAGACGGTAACGAGGTTTTGCGTCTGGACCCCTGCGTCTCTTAAAGCCAACTCGAACGACCTTAACGATTCCTTGTGAATGCCAACGCCACGGGTAAAGAACACTTTTTTTGGAACCAGATTCACTTTCGGAACTCCACTATCTTAATTGTCAAAATATCCGCATGTTATAGGATGTCTTCTGTCCCGCCCGAAAGCCTTGCCGGAGATTTTTACACCGATTGGCCCCTGACGTCTTTTATGCTCCGCCAGATCGACCAGCCGGACAATCTGCAGGACAATCCCCCTATCGTATCCAAGTTTTGTAATCTCATCAACGTTTCTGTTGTTTTCTATATATTCGAGAAGAATTGGATCGAGGATATCGTATGGGGGAAGCGAGTCGCTATCCTTCTGGTCTTCTCTCAACTCAGCGGAGGGAGCCTTGTTGATGATTTCCCGGGGAATAATATCACACCCCTCCTTTTTGTTTCGCCACTCACAAAGAGAGTAGACAACCGTTTTTAGCAGATCCTTGATAACGGCAAACCCCCCCGCCATATCTCCGTATAGAGTGCAGTACCCCACGGCGACTTCGCTCTTGTTCCCGGTGGTAAGGGTTAGCCATCCGAACTTGTTGGAGAGCGCCATGACGAGGGCGCCGCGTATCCTGGCCTGGATATTTTCTTCTGCGATATCTTTTTCAAGCCCGCTGAAGGGATTTGAAAGGGTCGTGTCGAATGAATTCATGATCTCTTCAATCGGTAACGTCAGCAGGTCAAGCCCGAAGTTTTTCGCCAGCTGTTTAGTGTCGTCAATAGAACCTTTCGACGAGTAGGGGGATGGCATGGCTACAACATGCACCTTCGACGGCCCCAACGCATCTACGGCGATGGCTGTAGTGAGGGCTGAGTCGATCCCCCCCGACTCGGCTATTACGACATCGGTGAACCGGTTTTTCCCCACATAGTCGCGCACCGCCAGTGTGAGGGCGGTGTATATCTCTTCGTTTATATCATCGGTATGACGACGCTCTTTTGTCTGTATGGGGCGTTTGTTGACATTTCCTTTGCCGGTATCGATGATCACATGGTCAGAGATCCGGTTTGCCCGTCCGGGAAGGATGTCCATGACCAGAAGGTCTTCTTCAAAAGCTGTCGCAACCCCCAGGAGTTCACCCTCCTGTCCACATATGAAAGATCGACCGTCGAACACCAGTTCGTCCTGCCCACCAACGAGGTTGCAGTAGACGAGCGGAACCTTGTAACGTTTCGCCAGTCGGCGCGCGATGGCCAGACGTTCTTCGAAAATACCGGTCCTGTAAGGGGATGCTGAAATATTAACAAGAACGTTGGCGCCGCCATCGATCTGTTTTTGAACAATATCGTTTTTGCCCCAGATATCTTCGCAAACAGTAATACCTAAAAGCGAGTCGCCGATTTTTATAAGTGGTCCGTTTGCCCCCGGTGTGAAATATCGTCTCTCGTCAAAAACACCGTAGTTAGGTAACTCATGTTTGTAGACGTTACCGGCGATATCGCCTTTGCTTATTACGACTGCGCAGTTCCCAAGGGTTTTGTCACTTACCGGAACTCCGATTATGGTCACCGCGCCTGAAGTATCTGTAGCGATCCCCCTCACCACCTCACCTGTTTTCCTGATGAAATTCGGGCGGGAAAGAAGGTCTTCGGGTGGATAACCGCAAATGGCAAGTTCCGGGAAAACCGTGATGTCGGCGCCCAGGTTTTTGGCGGCTTTCTCCCGATCAACCATCAGGGATGCGTTCCCCACAAGATCGCCCACAGTGGGGTTTATCTGCGCTACGGCGATTCGCAAAGTCATGACGCCGCTCATCGCATAACCTGTGCAGGTATAACGTTAATATCAGCCCCTCTGTACTCCCTCAGCGTCGCGTAGATTGACCCTATCATGATCTTTGAACGCATCTGTACCGGGGCGAAGGTGGCGTCGTCGGAGAACCATACGGTCATCTCCCCTTTCCTGCGGAAGACACCTTCGGTCTTGAGGTCGGCTACGGTTTTTATAGTGTCTACAGCGCCGAAAGGCAAGTTTAGTCTCTCTTTACCAAGAACGGTAATGTTCAGGTCATACATTTTTCTGTCGTCGAAAAGAGGAACAAAAGCCCGCTTACCTTCCAGCAATTGCGCTTTCATCATCCGGAAAAGGTAGAGCGCGCTGACCGGACCCTGAGCGGATTCGGTTATTTTATAAAATTCCGGCTCCCTTTCGTCGATAACATACGTTGCCATATTCTCTTCGCGATCAAAGGTGATGCTCTTTTTCTTCCGGTATTTATTTTCCCGGATCGTTATCTCGCATTTTTCTGCAAGGGATTCTGACTTATCAAACCAGGCGACAGTCCTGTCCGCAACCTTGTATATTGATCCAATAAAACCTGTGGTTCTCCCGGAAATCTCGAACCTGAACCTGGGATTCTTCTCCAAAATTGCCTCCCCATCATCCACTTTGAGAATCCCCTCTCCTGCGGTAAGGAATCTTTCCCAGGAGATATCGTAGACAAGGCGCTCCCCGGACTTGAAAGGATAGGTGGGTAAAGCTGGTTTTTCCTCTTCTACCGCAAACGATCCGGTTTCTGGCAGAAAAAAAACGGCCAGAGTCAGCAGGAGCGTTAACGTTTTCAAATTGGCGGGAAATCGGGTGTTAAACGTTTGTGGCGGTGACCTTGTTGTTGTTATTGGCGTGAACTATCTTCCAAAGATCCATCCGCGTAACTTGATCGGTTTTATAGACTTCAAGGTTGGATGTTTCTACCATCTCCTCATACGACATGTCGGTTCTCCAGCCCACTTTTCTAAAGAGCGGGTCGCAGAAGTTTTCCATCCTGGCTATGACCGGATTGGAAGATGTGAAGTGGTTTACGATCACAAGCTTGCCGTCCGGCTTGGCTACACGTTTCATTTCATCGATAACCTTGAAAGGCTCCGGCACAACAGTGATGATATGGGTTGCGATAACGTAATCGAAGGTATTGTCGTTAAATTCGATATCACATGCGTCCATTTCCATCAGCTCGACATGAGTGAGTTTCAGTTTATCGACCTTCTTTTTCGCCTGACGCAACATATCGGTCGATATATCGATTCCGGTGACCTCGCAATGGTTCGGGTAGAGCGGCAAGGTCAGACCTGTGCCAACACCGACATCTAGAACCTTGGAGCCTGGTGGAAGCTCCAGATCAGCTATAGCGGCTTTCTGCCTGGGGTGGAAGAACGCAGAGAACAGAAAATCGTACAGGTGCGCATAGCCGTTATATATTTTTGTGATATTTTCGTAATCCATCAGTTGTTCCGCACTTTATTTGAAAACATTGAAGAGTATTATACCGTCGAAAAAAAACAATAGAGCTAAATGTAAAAAAAAAGAACAATCAGGGCAAATCAGACTTTTCAGGGCTTTTCTTACCCTTGTCAATCCCCCCGCTTAAACTTTCAAAGGCCTTTTCCGGGAGAGCCAACAGCCTCCTGAATATGCCGATTACGCCTTTTGCCAGTGATTCAAAAGGAACCATCTCTATATCCGGTTCGTTGATCGGCCCCTTTACCTTAAACGAGCTTGCCACGAAACTTTTTGTCTCACCTGCCAGCACATATCCGGCCACCGGAATGGAGCTGATAACACGATCAACAGTAACAAATGGCGCCGCCGCCACCACCATGTCCAGGTTATAGCCAGGTATGTCGTAATCACCCACAGCGGAAAACCGGATCGCTTCAGAGTCTACCAGCAGATCATTCGTTTTGGCCACTCCATTGGCAAGGATATACCTCGCTGTAACGCTGTTAAACGGCATACCCTCTTTCTCAAACCTCGGAACTTCAAGTTTAAAGTATTGCGACAGGTTAAGTAAAGATAAAATTCCGGATAGGGCGGAGAACTTTCGAATCACCCCTCTGCCTGCGTTTACGGAAATCTCTCCTGTGAGGTTTTTCTTTATTCCGGCTATCCCGGCGCCAACGCTGTTAATCTTGCCACTTAAATTTATGGGGCCTGTGATGAGGCTTTTTTCGGTTTTGATGGCTTCGGTCAGGTACCGCTCCATCTCCATATCCTGGATGTCGATGTTGGAATCGATCCTGACGCCTTCTGGATCGTCGATATCGACCACTGCGTCCCAGCTCCATCTCCCCCCATGCGCCATGAAGGTGGAGGGTTGGATAGTAAATACCTTCTCCTTGTACTCGAACGTGGAATCAAGGTCGGTGTATTGCAAGTAGCCGATGGTACCCGATTTTGATTGCAGGTTTATTGTCCACAACCCGTCCAGGTAGTTTCGTTTTTCTGTTATCGGTCCGTAAACCAGCGCTTCTGGTTCGTCAGTTGTTTCTTCCGGCTCTTTGAAAAAATCGATCAGATCAAGATTCTCCCCAGAGATATTCAATTGAAATTCCGGGAATGCGATCAGGGTACCGACACCCAGGAGAGTAAAATCGCCACCGTCGAACTTCCCCGCTCCTTCCTTGAGGAATATCTTGTCGTTAACCAGCTCGAACTCACCGTTCGCCTCCGTGAAAACTCCCCTGAAGATCGGCAGTTTGAAATCGGCGTTTTTTACCGTGAGGGAGCCTCCGAGACGTAAAGGAAAAATATCAAGCCCGGTCTTTATCGACATGGAACCGCCAATTGACCCGGCGCTGTCTATATCGTCGAGGAAAGAAAAATACTCGTCCAGGTCGTCGAACAGAACACCATCGGAGGAGAAGGTGAGGTCAATCTCCTCGCCACGGATGAATTTCCCTACTTTGCCCCCGACCTTGACCGAAGACTCACCCAATGTGATATCCATTTCACGGATAACAACACTTTCACGGTTTTTTACCTCGCCGTGGAACGTATATACAAGCTTTTGTTTAAGTCGCTTGTCGATGAACTTTCCCACCCTGAAACCGGCGTTGGTTATGTCGAGGCGGTTTTCCACATCGAAGTCGCTGAACGTTCCGGTGAGTCTCATTGAGAGATCGGCGTACCCTCGCTTCTCCTTAAGTGGACTCCTGGTCTGGATGAACCGAATATGGTCGATATCGTCCAGGTCGATATTTGCGTCGATAGTAATATCGAAAATCGGTTTTTTGAGGAACATGTCTTTCAGGTTCCCGTTGAGTTTGAAAGGAGAGGATTTCGCCCGCCAGATTATATTTTTAAAATCGAGGTCGTCGTCGCTCCCCTCTATCCTGCCGTGAAGATTGTAGATCGGCACCTCAAGAGTATCGCTTTCGATGTTAACATCAACGAAGTCCATTCCTCCGCTGATACGAAGGCTCTCAACCGGTTTTAACGCCTCCCCTTCAAGACGCATGTTCATGGATACGGCTCCTTTCATCTCCTTGATTGTCTCCACGCTCTCCTTTAAAGCTTTAGAGGTGATCTTCTCTGCGTAAAGCGCTCTCGCCTCCGCCAGATCAAGGTCCGCCCTGATCGTTATATTGTAGAGGGGCTTATCGTGAATGTCTGATAACACGCCCGAAATGTCGTTAAGGGTGGAAGAGCCATACTTCCCCTGAACCTTTGAGAAACTGATATTATTCCGGGATAGCTCTATCTCTCCATTAATCTGGTCAAATGTGAATTTCAGGTTCTCAAAGGCCATTTTCATATTTGAGACTTTTACGGCGCCAGAAAACGCCTTCAGGGATTCGGGGTTCTCAAGGTCTGTCAGGGTCGCAATATCGCTGTTTATGGAAAAATCGCTTAACCGTGCTTTTCCGTCGAGAACATTGTTCCTCAGGAACTCTTTTTCATGCTCCAGGAGCGCCTTGTCCGGCAGGTATTTTTTTATCAGGTTAAAATCTATGTCGTTGGTACGCAACTTTAATGAGATGGACGGATTGTCTGACCCAAGCTGAAGGGCCGAACCCTCACCCTTTATTTCGAGGGGGCCAATACCGGCGTTGAAACGCGCGATGTCTACTCTTTCCCCGTTTCCGCTCATTTTGTAGTCGATCTTGACCACACCGGGGCTGATCGACTCGGTGAACGCCCTGCTGTATCTGATATTCATATGTTCGAGGGATATGAAACCATCAGACGCGAATTGACCGTCAAGGTTAAGCGAGAACCTGGAGTTCAGATTCAAAATACAATCTACCCGGTCGAAAGGGAGATGGTTAGACATGTAGTCCCAGTATTTACCCGTATCCAATCCTTCAACGGTGACATTTCCCGCAATCGTGGGGCTATCGACCCCGTCATTCTCCACGGTTTTGACGATTCCGTCGATCTTGAAGCGACCGACGTTTTTACCTTCGTCGATTACACCGGCCATTAGAAGGGAAGCGGGCCTGATACCGGAATCATTCAGGTTGTACTGAAGGTTGATCTTTTTCAGGGACGACTTGATCGGAGCCTTTCCTGTGAATTTGTCTACCCAGTGAACCTCACCGCCTATAACCGTTATTTTTCGGATAACCACAGGAGTGTCTTTAACACCGGCTTTCAGATTGCCACCCTTTCCACCTCCAGGCAGGTCGAGCTTTCCGTCACTTTCAAGGTTGATGACGATGGTCGGTTTAACCAGCGTTACCGCTTCGATATAGATCGAATCGGTCAGGAAAAACCACGGATCAAACCCTATATTCAGATGTTTGGCCGCGAAAACCGGGCGGTCGTTAGCCGTTTTGAGTGACACATCGTTCAACCTGAGAACTGGACCATCGAATAGATCAATTTCGATTTGGCCAGCCGTGAACGGCCCCCCCAGTTTTTCCGACAGAATGTTTCTTACATAAGCCGGGAAGTTCAGGCTCTGCATAAGAATCGGAACGACCAGAAGTATGGCTATTACCACCGCAAGAATGTATACAGCGAAAGGGACAGACGGAGACGCTACTGGTTTGGGACGCTCGTAGCGCCGTTCTTTCACACGGCCTTCATATTCCGATTCGTCACTCATGATTATCGTTTTTCACGAGATTCATTTTTGAACAGCCTTCGTCCATCTGTTCGGTGTCGGTATCCGGGGAGGCGCAACATCGCAATCTGGCCTGGATGCAATAAGCATGGGTTATTATAACCCTTCCGGTAGGAGTAATGGAAAGCGCCTGCCGACATCTACGGAACAGGCGCCTCTATACAGTCTGCTACAGCTTTTAAATTCCGGGCCGGTATGGAGATGTACCGGCGTTTTTCCCGGAACGCAAACGCATGAAAATGGAGTCTGGTTAGAAACGTTCCTTGAGCCTGGCCGCTTTACCTCTCCGATCACGCAGGAAGTAGAGTTTCGCCCTGCGAACAATGCCGGATCTCATCACTTCGATTTTTTCCACCCTTGGCGAGTGGAGCGGGAAGATACGTTCGACACCTATTCCGGAAGATATTTTCCTGATGGTGAAAGTTTCCCTGATCCCACTATGCTTGCGTGCGATGGCCACACCTTCGACCACCTGGATTCGTTCTTTTTCACCCTCGACGATCCGCATATGAACCCTGACAGTATCACCGATTTTAAATTCGGGGACCTCTGTTTTCATATATTCTTTTTCGACAAAATCTATCATGTTCATTTTTTCACTAGCTCCTTGTTATCCATGGCGTCCCATCAACCTGTCGATGATGATGGCCGCCGCGCAACGCACCGGAAGGTGGTTGAAGTCGGACGCGCCTCTTATCGGCTCCAGTCGGTACCGGGCGTTATCACAAACTTCCGGCGCCAGCCCTGAGCCGGTGCCGAACAGCAATACATATTTATGATCGATCTCCTGTTTTTCAACAGAGGTCTCAATCATCTCTCTGGCCGTCGAAAAGGAGATTGCCTCCCCATCCTCGCTGGCGCTGGTGGATATCTGTGTAATCCGGTTCCACCCCCCGGAAGAGAGATTGTCCATCATGGAGGAGATTGTGTCAACGATTTTTACGGTGGATAACGCCTCTTTTCTGTGAGGGTTACGGCTGGCGCCAAAACCTTCGCACCAATGTTTCATCAAGCGCCGCACAAGGTTTCGCTGGGATTTTAACGGCGTTACCACATAAAACTCCGATACGCCGTAAGTTCGCAGGGTACGGGCGAAATCGTGAACGTCCATGGTGGTAACGGATGTCGTGACAATGGCCCCGGTTTTATCCACTACCGGATGGTGGACCAGAGCGACCGCCACGTTCGAGCCTATGCCCTTATTTATCTCCGAACTCATCGCCCGCACGCCGCTCTTCTTTTTTAACGTTCGCCTTTTCAATAAGATCCGGCCTTTTCGACTTGGTGCGTTCCATTGACTGTTCCCGCCTCCAGGTTTCGATATTTTTATGGTGACCCGTTAACAGAATTTCTGGAACCTTCCGCCCTTTGTATTCGGCGGGCCGGGTGTAGTGTGCGTGTTCGAGAAGCCCGTCGGCGTGGGAGTCGAGAAGGGTAGAGTCGCTCTCGCCTACAACACCCGGTATCAGTCGGGCGACAGAGTCGATCACTACAGCCGCCGGAATTTCTCCTCCTGTCAGCACATAATCGCCGATAGATATCTCCATATCGCAAAGCATATGTCGCACTCTTTCATCAACCCCTTCGTACCTGCCGCACAAAAGGATTAAACCGGGCAGGGCGGATAGCTCTTTTGCCTTGTTGTGGCTGAAAACTTCCCCCTGGGGAGTCATCAAGGCTACCGGCGCCTCCGGGGTCTGTTTTTTCAACTCCGTAACGGCCAGGTCAAAAGGCTCGACCTTCATCACCATTCCGGCCCCGCCACCATACGGATAATCATCGGTGGTACTATGTCTGTCGTGTGCAAAATCCCTCAGGTTGTGGATATTGATCTCAACAATGCCCTTCTCCACAGCTTTACCAAGGATCGACGTGTCGAAAATACCCCGGAAAATCTCCGGGAATATCGTGACAATATCGAATCTCATTTAGTCTGGCCTCTATTCTATTCTATGCAAAATTATGGTTCCGGTTCAGTCACTTCCTGACCGCTTGTAAAAGGATCGACGGAAGGTGGCGTGGCCACCGCTACCGGAACGCATTGAACAAGGCTCTCATATGTCGCGGTAGCGTTTATCGCTGTGGCCGAGCCACTGGCCCCGCCACCCACTCCATCAGTTGTACGGTGATCCTCTCTTTTTCAAGATCGACATCTATTATTGTTTCCGGCAGACAAGGTGTCAGGATTTCTCCGCCATCCGGAGTTTTAATCGACCAGACATCCTTCTCACCAGCTGTAAAAAAATCGGCTAACAGGCCCAGCTCTACCCCTTCGATGTTAAAGACCGGCAATCCGATTATCTCTTCGTAGTAGTAGCGACCTTCAGGTAGAGGGGGCAACTTTCCTTTAGGGGCCACTACTATGGCTGGCGACATGCCACGCACCTGCTCTGGTGTAGTAAACCCCTTAAACTCTATGATAAGGCTGGCGCCGCCACCTCTGACAGATTCGACCATAAGTGTTTTTGTTTCCCCTCTCATTTTTTCAGGCGCAACGGTCACGTTATGCCCGATCATCGAGAAGAGAGCCTCTTCAAAGAAGGGGAAAATTTTCGCCGCCCCCTTGACTCCGTGAGGTTTTGTTACCCTGCCAACGGCAATGGGAAGTTCACTTGAGCCTCTGGGGCAGGGTGAGTCGGTTAAATAGGGGGGAGTGGTCAACTCTCTATTTGTAATACAGCCCTTGTGTTGGTTTTCGCTCCCGATGCGGCCAGAAGAGACCTGATCGCAGAAGCTGTTCTTCCTCGTCGGCCTATGACTTTTCCAAGGTCGTCATCAGCCACGTAAAGCTGGTATGTTGTCAACGTTCCATCGACAGTCTCTTTTACGGAGACCTTGTCAGGCTCGTCCACCAACTCTCTTGCAATATGTTCAATAAGCTCTTTCATCTTGTGCAAACAGCCGGTCGCCGAATTATCGAGCTACCGCTACCCCTTCTCGTTTAAGGATACTGCGCACAGTCGGCGAAACAGTCGCTCCGACAGATAGCCAGTGCAAAACCCGTTCTTTATTCAAATTTACCTGCTCACCAGCTACGTTCGGGTTGTACTGTCCCATCAACTCAAGATAGGCGCCATCCCGTTTTTTACGCGAATCGAGAACTACGATCCTGTAAACCGGTTTTTTCTTCTCGCCTATACGTCGCAGTCTTATCGTTACCGCCACTTAAATTACCTCCGTTGTTACTATTTTAAAAAAAGCGCCGCCCGGAAATTCGGGGAGCCTATTGCATTCCACCAAGGCCAAACTCGGCAAGGGGATTGGCCATCCCTTTTTTATTCTTGCCTGACATCTTTCCAATACCCTTCATCATCTTGCGGGTCTTCTGGAACTGTCGCAGAAGGTTGTTGACATCGGTTATCTGGGTGCCACTACCTCTTGCGATGCGTCGTTTTCTCGATGTGTTCACTAATCCGGGTCTTGCCCGCTCTTTCAAGGTCATGGAGTTGATAATCGCCTCCACCCTCACAAGCTCGTCCGGATCGGGAGCTACCTCTTTTGATTTCATCATGGCGCTTGCTCCCGGAATCATCTTCATGAGCTGGTCGAGCGGCCCCATCTTTTTTATCATCTGCAACTGTTCCAAAAAGTCGTTCAGGTCGAAATTGGCCGAGAGCATCTTGTTCGCCTGGACACGCGCCTGTTTCTGGTCGATGTTGTCCTGGGCCTTCTCGATCAGGGTCATGACATCGCCCATGCCCAAAATTCTGCTGGCCGCCCTGTCTGGATGGAACGCCTCCAACTGGTCGAGTTTCTCCCCAACGCCTACGAACTTTATCGGAGCGCCGGTCACTTTCTTGATCGAAAGGGCGGCGCCTCCACGGGTGTCACCATCGAGTTTGGTTAAGACAACACCCGTCATACCGATGGTTTCGTTAAAAGAACCGGCAACGGTAACAGCGTCCTGGCCTGTCATGGAATCTGCGACAAAGAGCGTTTCCGTCGGTTTTACAGCTTTCTTGATGAGTTTAAGCTCATCCATCATCGCAGTGTCGATATGCAGACGACCAGCCGTATCGACCAGCAGGACGTTCGCCTTTTCGTGGTCCATGGCCTTGATGGCTTTTTTGAGGGTATCGACCGGAGCCATACCCGGGTCGGCGTCGTAGAGGGCTATATCCAACTCACCGGCCAGAATTTTTAGCTGGTCCATGGCCGCTGGTCGATATACGTCTACCGAGACCACCATCGGGGTGTACCCCTTTTTGCTGATCCATCTGGCCAGTTTGGCGGTAGTAGTGGTTTTACCCGACCCCTGAAGGCCGGTCATCAGGATAATGGTGGGTCCTTTTTGGGAGAATTCGATCTCTGCGCTTTGGCCGCCCAGAATCTCCACCAGTTTGTCGTGGACAACTTTTATGAAGTGCTGGCCCGGGTCGATACCAGCTGAGGTTTTTTCGCCAATCAACTCTTCCTTGACGCCTGCGATAAACTCCTTGACCACTGCGACGTTAACATCGGCTTCCAGCAGGGCCATCCTGACATCACGGGTGGCTGTCGAGATATTTTCTTCGGTAAGTTTGTGTAGCCCTTTTATGGTTTTGACTACACCTTCGAGTCGGTCGTTTAACCCTTCAAACATATGATTTCAGTACCAGGATTCGGGAGTAAAGAGAGCTTCTGGCTGGAGATAAAAATGTTGTCACCCGATAAGGGGGTAACGCCGGGCGAGGTGAGGCTGAGCGGTAAAAAACAAAAATCACTCCCCATCGCCTGTTTTTTCTGACTTTTTCAGGTCGTCGATAATTCCAGCGAACTTATCAACGTCGAGGTAGCCTGTGGCGTCGTCATTCACTGTGATGACAGGGGCAAGAGAACAAGCTCCGATACAGGCGACACGTTCAATGGTAAATACCTTGTCTGCGGTTGTTTCGCCCGCTTCTACATCCAGGGTTTCCAGCGCGCGTTCGACCATCCTCTGGGCGCCTTTGACATGACAGGCGGTGCCGCAACATATCTTGACCATATACTTGCCGCGAGGAGTCAGCCTGAACTGCGCGTAGAACGAGGCGACACCCAGCAACTGGGCCATCGGTAGTCGCATCGACTTTGAGATCAACTCCACGGCTTCCATCGGCAGGTAGCCGAAGTGGGTCTGGACTGTTTGCAGGACTGGAATAATTGAACCACGGGCGCCACGGTATTTGGCTACTACATCGCGCACAACAGTCAGGTCGTGTTTCTCTTCTACATCGGTGGTCGCAGTCGTGGTCTCGCTCATCCTCAATACTCCAAAGCAGGTTTAAAATTTTGCGGGAAGAGTTTTAGCGCCTCTTCCCGCACGATCATACCTTTTATAAATCCATTAACCGAGGAACGGATTGGCGTACATGAAAAGGAATACGATAACCAGGGTATAGATTACAAACCCTTCGATCAGCGCAAGTCCGATCATCATGTTCATGAAGATCTTCGGGTAGAATCCGGGGTTACGCGCCATGGCGTTCACACTGCCGGATACTGTATTGCCCATGCCGATTCCGCATCCACCAGCGGCGATGCCAAGGCCGATAACACAACCGAGACCGAGCATAGCCGACATTCCACCACCACCAGCGGCGGCGCCTTCGGAAGCAAACGCCATCGGAGCGGCCACGAAGACCGCAATAAAAGTCGCAAGACCTGTTATCGCTCTTGTTCTGTTCACCTTAATATCTCCTCAAAAAAAATAGAATAATCAATATAATTCATTCGCCCACATGAGGCGGTTTTTCAGTAGCTTGGCTTAGTGAGCCTCTTCTAACGCACCAGCAATATATACCATTGTCAACAGAATGAATACCACAGTCTGCAACACCGAAGTGAAGACCGCAAATGCGATCATCGGCATCGGCAGGAAAAGCGGAACGAGGAAACCCAAAACGAGAATGACAAGATCCTCTCCCTTGATGTTGCCGAAGAGTCGCAGGGTCAGGGTTACCGGCCTTGCGATATGCGAGATGACCTCAATGGGAAACATCATTGGCGCCATCCACCAGACAGGCCCCAAAAAGTGTTTGACATATGCTGTGCCATGGGTTTTGAAACCGGCGTACTGGTAGAGAGCGAACACCATAACCGCCATGCCCGCATTGGTGTTGACATTTGATGTGGGGGATACGCATCCGGGGACAAGACCGATCAGGTTACCCACCAGGATGAACATGGCAAGCGACCCGATGAGCGGGAAGAACTGCCGTCCTTCTTTCCCCATAACGGAGTCGGAAAATTCTATGAGACCGACCACAAAACCTTCGATAACGTTGTGTAGCCCGGTCGGCGAATGTGTGAGGTTCTTGCGAAGAACCATTGCCAAACCGACAAACATGAGCATTATCACCCATGTGTATGTAACGTGCGGGTAGTGTTCCAGTCCCGGAATCACTATATAGTTAATAGGCTCTTGCATTTGTCTCCCTGGTCCTTTTGACGCCACCTGTCGCATACCAGGTGAATATGCCAACGGTCGTCACTGACAAACCGGCGGCAAGCGCCATAAAATGTATCAATCCGGCCTCCACCGACAGGTAGAGAGCCACGGCAAAAAGAGTAAACCTTATATAGAACGAGAATATGGCGACCACCTTGGCGACTGACGGGTTGAGATTTTCAGGACTCAACACCTTCCCGGTGAACCTTTCAATCGATCTCAAGTTCACCATCGCACATGCGCCTCCGAAAGCGACAGAGTAGATTATTTCAATCCCCCCCGTAATACCAGCGGCTATAAGGGCCAGAATGTAGACACCCAGACTCGAAAGCCTGATACCGGTCGCATCGCGCAACTCGTCCGCAGTCTGGTCAACGCCTTTGGCGTCGGCTCTATCCTGCAAAGCGACCATCTACTCTTTTCCTTCCTTTACAGCCATACGATATACGTTAAGAAATCCGGCGCATACCCCTAAAAACATAAATAACAGCATCAGCGCCGGTGTGGTGTCGAACTTTCCATCAAGCCACTTACCGAAGGCAAGCCCTATGAGTATCGACACAACCAGCTGAATACCGACCGAGCTTAGCAGGTACAGCTTTTTTATCGCCGTGGCCCTGTTACCACCCGGACTATCGTTTTCCGGCATACGCGCAGACCCCCCGTACTTTTCGCAAGGTGTCTTTATAAAAGGGGAAATTTAGCAAGTAGGGTGGTCGGGTGTCAAGATTTTTCTATCAGAACCGGTACTCTTGATTATTGCTAGACTTTCCGTTCTGTCACATAGTCGGCGATTGCTGACAGGGCAAGCCTCTGTTTCACTTGCGGAAAAGAGTTGAGGTTCGCTTTGGCGTTGTTAACATATTTTCGGGCCAGATTGTATGTAGCGTCGATAGAGCCATGTTTTTTCAATATATTGACTACGGACTCTATGTCGAGGGAATCGCCTTGTTCGCTGTTGATGGCGGTCTCGATCAAGATTTTCTCATCGTCGTCCGCCTTTTCGAGAGCCAGAATGAGCGGAAGCGTCATCTTGCCTTCCATCAGGTCGGCTCCGATCGGTTTTCCCCATTTCCGCCCGTCCGCTGTGTAGTCGAGCAGGTCGTCCATCAACTGAAACGCTATCCCGATATTTTTGCCGTAACTTGCCACCGCCTCTTCGCTCTCCTTGTCCACCCCTCCAATGATGGCGCCTATGCGGCAACACGATTCCATCAAAGCCCCGGTCTTGCGATAGATGGTGTCAAAATATCTCTTCTCGTCGATACCTGTGTCGCAAGTGTTCACAAGTTGCAGAATTTCGCCTTCGGCAAGTTTTTTCGTCGCCTCAGACATGGCGCGGATTACCCGGATGTCGTTATCGTCGCTCATCATCCTGAACGCCTGGGCGAACAGAAAATCCCCCACCAGAACAGCGGCTTCGTTGCCAAACTTTATGTTGGCCGATTCTGAGCCTCTTCTCAAGTTCGCTTCGTCCACAACATCGTCGTGCAGGAGAGTGGCCGCATGGATATACTCCGCCACCACACCCAGGACGATGTGCCGCTCCGAGCCGGTGTAACCGCAAAGTCCGGATGAGACGAGGATCAGAAGAGGGCGAATACGTTTCCCCCCTCCACCTATCAGGTAGGAGCTGATCTGTGGAATCATGGCAACGTCCGACTGGAAGTTGGACCGTATAGCCTCTTCGACTTTTTTCAGTTCGCCATCGTAATCAGCTACTACCTCTTCATAGCTTGAAAGCTTCGTAACGTTTTGAGCGGCGTGAGAAGAAATGGTCAAGATGCTACCTTGTTATTTTTATATTTGGTCTACTGCAGTCGCTCCAGTATTATAAAGAGACTCTAACGAGTAAGGAAGTCAAAAGGCGTCGATGGAGCCAAAAACTACAAATTTACCGAGCGATAATATGACTGTAGCAGTTACTGAAAGTGTGGAAGAGACCCTTGATCTGATCGAACGATGCAAGGAGAAGGCTCTTGCCAATGAACCGCTTACCATGAAAGAGGCGGTTTCGCTCTTTGAACTCGACACGTCATACGTTTTCGACCTTATCGCTGTGGCGAACCGTGTAAGGAGACATTACAAAGGGGACGAAGTATCTCTTTGTTCGATTATCAACGCAAAATCGGGGCATTGCCCGGAAGATTGCGCTTTCTGCTCCCAGTCGGCCCACGCGAACAGCGCTGTTCCGGAATTTGATATGGTTCCAACGGAAAAGATCATTGACGGCGCCAGGGCCGCCATTAACGATGGCGCTCACAAGTTCGGCATAGTCACTTCCGGATACGGATTTACAAACTCGCCGACCGGAAAGGATTTCGATTCCGTGACCGACGCCATTTCCAAAATGCGGGAGAATGTAGGCATTCATCGATGCGCTTCCCTCGGTATCATCGATGAAGCGGTGGCTCGCAGGCTTAAAGAAGCGGGGCTGGCCGAATATCATCACAACCTCGAAACCGCTCGTTCATTTTTTCCGAACATCTGCACTACCCACGATTACGAAGATGATGTCGCAACGGTTAAGGCAGTCAAAAAGGTGGGGCTAAAGGTGTGTTGCGGCGGAATATTCGGAATGGGAGAGAGCGCCGCTCAACGGGCGGAACTGGCGTTCACGCTAAAAGAACTCGATGTCGATTCCGTACCACTCAACTTTTTAAACCCCATCGAAGGGACAAGACTCGAAAACGCTCCACCTCTGCCCCCTTTCGAAATTCTGAAAATTATCGCAGTGTTCCGCCTTGTCATGCCGGATAAGGATATCAAGGTAGCCGGTGGTCGGGAGAAGAATCTGCGCGATCTGCAATGCCTCATGTTTTCCGCCGGCGCCAACTCTACAATGGTTGGTAACTACCTCACCACCAAGGGGCGGAAAGCCGAAGACGACCT
Organism: Nitrospinaceae bacterium; assembly: GCA_029261405.1. GTDB lineage: Bacteria > Nitrospinota_A > UBA7883 > UBA7883 > JAJDBK01 > JAJDBK01. Next base: position 74,041 of record JAJDBK010000001.1, on the reverse strand, counting down.
CACCATGATTCGTGACCTGGAACTGACGATAGTCAAATAGTGAAACGCGCTTGTGAGCCTTTCGCCAGAAAACTTGAGAAAGCCAAAGAAGATGGGCTGTTTCGTAAACTGAGGAGAGTTTCCACCCCCCAGGGGCGATTAATATCGATTGACGATCGGCAGGCGATAAACTTCGGGTCGAATAACTACCTCGGTCTGGCGGACCACCCGGAGGTCAAACGGGCCGCTATCGAGTCGGTAGAACGATACGGATGGGGGACAGGCGCGTCACGTCTTGTCGGCGGGACCATGGCTCCCCATGTTAAGTTTGAGGAGGAGATAGCGGAGTTTCTGGATAAAGAGGCCGCTCTCTTTTACGGTTCCGGTTATTCGGCCAACACCGGATTGCTGACAGCCATCCTCGGAAGAGGCGACAAGGTTTTTGCCGACCGGTTATGTCACGCCAGCCTCCTCGATGGCGTTTTGGCGTCTGGCGCAAGGTTGTTCAGGTTCGCCCATAACGATCCAGATTCCCTGAAAAAACTTCTGAACGAAAATAGGGGCGGAGGCAAGAGGCTTATCATCACCGAAGGCGTATTCTCCATGGATGGGGACAAGGCGCCGTTACGGGAGATTGCCGATCTTGCCGATGCGAACGGGGCCATGCTACTCGTTGACGACGCTCACGGATTCGGAGTTTTTGGACCTGCGGGCCGGGGAATGGTCCATTCAGCGGGGGTCGAAGAGCGGGTCGATTTTCATACTATTACCGCAGGCAAGTCTCTCGGCTCGGCGGGAGGGGTGGTGGCCGGATCGCGCGCTCTTATCGACGGGTTGGTCAACTTCTCCCGCTCGTTCATCTATTCCACAGCGCCACCCCCCGCAAGCGCGGCGGCGGCAAGCTCGGCGCTTGCCATTTTGTCGGGGGAGGAGGGTGACAAACGTAGGAAAAAGTTAAAGTTGAATATTGAGAGTATAAGTGCAAATCTTAAGGAATCGGGGTATAATGCTGGTCGTTGTGAGTCGCAGATTGTTCCGGTTTACCCGACATACAAAGGGGATTGTGGTTCTGACCGGGTTGATGGAGCGCAAAAGTCCGGGAGCGATACCGATGAGAGCCACGAGGTCTGCGGGGTTTTTACCCGTAGGGATTCTGACAATGGGGGCTTGGCCGAACTCGGAAAACGTCTGTTCGATCTGGGTGTATTTGTTCCGGCTATCAGACCGCCAACGGTGCCTGTCGGTACGGCGAGGTTCCGGTTATCGGTAATGTCGGAGCACACCACCGACGATATAGAAAAAGCGACGATGGCTTTTGTTGAAATCTCATAGCTGACAACGGGCAAAATTCGGAGAGTAACTTTTATGGCGCAAATGAAGCCGAAAGATAAATCGAAGGTCAGAGTTCTGATCGCCGATCCTCACGCTACCAGCAGAAACGTTATCTCAATCATGTTACACAAGTTCGGGTACGGGATAATCAAGGAAGCTGTCTCATGCAAAGAAGCGGATCAGGTTTTTGCCGAAAACACCAAAGGGAATTCCGGCATGTCCGGTTTGCTTGGCGGCGCGACACCGAGTGAAATATGCGAACTCGACCTTGTCATCATCGACAGCAACCTCGATAACGGCGCAGGGTTACGATATCTGCTCTCCTTACGTCACAAGTTCAAACAAGAAGATCTGAAAATCCTCTTTACCGTCATGAAAGGGAACGAGGCTATTCTCGTAACAGCGATCAAGTCTGGCGCCAACGAGACCATCGTAAAACCTTTCTCTTCGAGCCAATTCAAGATTATGACCGATTATCTGTTGGCTGGCGGCAGAAAACCAGCGACACCAGAGTACCTTCAGGAGAAACAGGCGAAACCGGTCAACGTTCCGGTATCGAACACGATGTCGATGGATTCGTCTTTTGAGAGAGCGAACAGATCCCAGGCCAGTATAGCTCCGCCTCCCGGTTCTGTCCCGCTGGAGAAGTCGGAAAAAACCAATAAAGGGGCCGGTGGCGCCGGGGGCGGTCGCGCTTCGTTCTACCGTGGTGATAAAGCGGTGACATACTCCACTGAAGATGGGGAAACAGCCTCCTTGACCGATGGCAAGATAGATGGTCATTACCACGAGAAGGTCGATGTTATAGGTGGAGGTCAGAACTGCTACTGGGCCAGGGAGATAGGTGACGGCAAGGTACAGCTTGAATACCTGTCAGCCAAGGGGAAGGCTACCGGTATGGTGGCGAAACTCGTGGAGAAAGAGCGGTTCATGCACACCTTCTACCTGTGCGATGAACACGGATGCGCCATACTCGACAGACTATCGAATAAATAACCGTACCTCGCTCCGATTCCACCTGATCCTTTCGCAACACCGATGGAGGAATGGTGTGATGATTATGCGGGGGAGATGGCTCAGGAAAATATATCAGAAAAAGCGCCGGGCTACTTACGCACACCGAAAGCTCCACTGCCGCTGCTCCCTTCCGGGCCTGACGGGGTCCGCGGGTAACGATTGCGTAAGGCCCGACCGCAGAATAGTACCACAGACTACTTGATCGTTCACCGATATTCATCACTTCCTGTGATATAATCCCCGATTTTTCACGGAAAATAATGCAATACAAGCAGTGGCCCTTTACGGAGGCCGGTCGTATCCTCAAACGGTGTGAACGAAACGGCAAAACTACTGTCACAGCCCAGACAGGGTACGGTCCTTCCGGTCTTCCACATATAGGCACATTCGGCGAGGTCGCCCGCACATCGTTTGTGTTACAGGCGCTCAATACGCTGGCGCCGAACCTCGAAACCCATCTCATAGCCTTCTCCGACGATATGGACGGGCTACGGGAGGCCCCGAGCAACATACCAAACCGCGACATGATAAAAGGGCATCTTGGCAAACCGCTCACCATGGTACCCGACCCGTTCGGAGAGGAAGCCTCTTACGCCCATAACATGAACAGGAAGCTGTGCGAGTTTCTCGACTCGTTCGGGTTTACATACGATTTTCGTTCCTCCACAGAGCAGTACAGTTCCGGGGTTTTTGACGAGGCGTTAAAACGGGTTGTCGATAACCGTTCGGCGATCACGGAGATGTTCGTTGCGACCATCTCGAAAGGGAAGCGGGCCGACTGGTCCCCTTTCTTCCCCATATGCGAAAATTGCCAGAAGATATATTCGACACGGGTGACTGGATACGACGACGCCAACTATACCATCGATTATGTATGCGACCAGTCCGCTGAAGGGAAATATCGGGCGTGCGGTCACAAGGGGATTATTAGCGTACTCGGCGGAACCCTGAAGGTTGGATGGAAGGTCGATTGGGCGTTGCGACTCTATACCAACAGCGTCGATTACGAAATGCACGGCGAAGACCTGACAGAATCGGCCCGGCTCACCTCGAAAATTATCAGAAAGATGGGTGGAAAACCGCCGGAGTTTTTCAAATACGAGCTTTTCCTCGACGAGACCGGCAAGAAGATATCGAAAAAGATCGGGAACGGCGTTAACCTCGACCAGTGGTTATCGTATGCGCCGGTCGATTCGCTCCTCTATTTCATGTACACAAAACCGCAACAGGCGAAGAAGATGGGTCTGCCGATTTTTCCGAAGATCGTCGATGAATACCTGACCCTCATCGCCGGGTACGATGGCCAGTCACCCGACCATGCGGCGGCTTTTGTGACCCGGCTGTCGAAATCGGGCCACGCCGATTCGGGGGATGGTGAGCGGGTGATTACATACTCGTTGATCTACAACCTGCTTATCGCGCTCAACGAACCAGACCCGGAGATCATTCGCGGCTACCTCGTAAAATACCAGCCACATATTACAGAGAACATGGCCTACTACGACGACCTGATTGATGGTGTCATCCGGTATTACAACGAATTTTATTTGCCGAACAAGACCGAGGTTGCGCCCGACCCGGCCCTTGACCCTGTGGTCCAGAAGTTTCATGATGAACTGGCAAAGCTGGGAGATAAAGAGCCTACAGCCGACGATCTGCAAACCCTTGCGTTTACCGTTGGCAAAGAGAACGACCTGAAACCGAAAGAGTGGTTCAAAAACCTCTACTGCGTTTTTCTCGGAAGCGAGTCAGGCCCAAAGATCGGCAGTTTTATTTTCCTGCTGGGACTTGAGAAAGCGATCAGCCGCCTGGAGAAATATCTGGAGGGGTAACAGGAATCGCTTACTAAGAGGCCCGTAGTCAGCAGGTACTACGAGCCTCACCCATGTCTTGTCTTGCCGCGCCTGCTCGCCAAGCCAGCTAGCCGGAGGGTCGTGGTTATCCTCGCTGATGAGGTGTTTCCGGCGCCTTAAAATATTTGGATATGAAAATCCTCCATATCAAGGGCTGTCAGATGATAATAGCTGGTAGCAGGAAAATAATCAAACACACCCGACCCCAAAGGTACCCGGTGTTGCGTGAACGGCATTGAGCGGTTAAATTAAGCGCTTAAGACATTCAACCAATGAAACAACCGGAGTTGGCTTTCTGTTATGAATTCCAAAACGATTCTTGTCATCGGCGGGTACGGATCGACCGGTAAAATCCTTGTCAGACTTCTGCTCGACCAGACTGACGCGCAGGTTGTCGTTGCCGGTCGGAACGGAGGTAAAGCGAAAAAGTTCGCCGAGAGCCTTCAATCCACCCGCGTGACATCAACCGTGGCGGACGCTTCCGATATCGCATCCCTTGAAAAAGCTTTTGCCGAAGCGGACCTGGCGCTGTCGGCTGGAACGGTGACCGGATACATCGACCTGATGACAAAAGCCGCCATATCGACCGGTACCGATTTCATGGATATCCACTTTCAGGGGGCCGTCTATACAACCTTGAAAGAGCTTGAGTCTGACATCAGAGCCGCAGGCCGATGTTTCATAACCCAGGCCGGTTGCCATCCCGGACTCTCTTACCTTATGATTAAAAAATCGGCCCCCTCATTCGACCTTTATAAAAAAGCTGTGGTCGGAATGGCCATGAGCCTGAAAGCGGATGACATCGGTTCGGTCACCTCTTTCATCGAGGATTTACAAGATTATCAGTCGCTTTCGTTCAGGAACGGCAAGTGGGGGAAGAACTACGATTCAGAAACTTTCGATTTTGGACCCCCGTTCGGAGTCAAAAAGGGATACCCGATATTCCTTGAAGAGATCAGGGAAGCTCCAGAAATTTTTGGTCTGGAATCGACCGGAATCTACGCCGCCAGCGTCAACTGGGTTGTCGATTTTGTCGTACTGCCTCTTGCTTTGCTGTTAGGAGCCGTAAGGAAGGGGGCAGGTATAAAAACTCTCGCCCGGATCGCTGTTTGGTGGGACACCCGGTTTCCCCCGAAGTTTACCGCAGTGACTCTCCTCTTGAACGCCGAAGGGGAGAAAGAGGGAAAACCGGTGAGAGCCTCCCTTAAAATCGAACACGAAGACGCATATTACCTGACCGCCGCTCCTGTTGTGGCCTGTCTGAAACAGTATCTCGAAAAGAGTCCCGGACCCGGCCTCCACATGATGGGTCATATTTGCGACCCAGGCCTGCTCTTCGCCGACCTTGAGGATATGGGTATAAGGATTAAAGCAGGACCTTCTTCGGCTGGATCGATGTGAAGGGGAACCCGGCTATCGGCAGTCCTTCGGCGGTACCGATGGCGATGAGCTTCCCTCTTTTGTTTACGATCCGTATGTTGACAGCTCCCGGAACATCCTCGTAGCTGACAATTTCCGAAACTCCGACAGAGTGACCGTTTTGTAACCTGTCTGACGTATGGGCGACTACCACCACCTTTGAGAGGGTATCAAGTCCGTCCGCCAGTGAAATAAGGCGCTCTTCCAACGCCTCATCCCCGCCCTCTTCCAACACTGCGAGTTTAACGCTGTTTTCGATAGAAAAATTGCCAGCGCGGGTCCTTATAAGGTCTTTCAGATGTGCGTGTACGCCAAGTTTTTCTCCAAGATCGTGGCACAAGGTCCGCACATACGCGCCGGTTGATACCACTACGGAGAATCGCACATCCGGCCCCTCTTTAGAGATAAACGTCATATCCTTTATGGTGGCCTTTATGGCCTTGCGCTCTACCACCTTACCCTCCCGGGCCAGTTTGTAGAGCCGTTCTCCATTGATTTTCTTGGCGGAAAACATCGGCGGAAGCTGTTCGATTTCACCTTCAAAAGCGGCCAGTCCCTCCCTTACCGCATCTTCACTTATGCCGGAGGGGTCGGCGCTGTCTATCACCTTGCCGGTTCTATCCTGGGTATCTGTGGAGGAACCGAGGGTCAGGGTAGCCTCGTAGGCTTTGTCCCCCTTTTCCAGAAACGGAAAGAGTTTGGTCGCTTTACCCATTCCGATAGGCAAAACCCCGGTAGCTATAGGGTCAAGAGTGCCGATGTAGCCGATTTTTTTAGGGTGAAGGACCCGTTTTATAACCCGTACCACTTCTGCGGAGGTGATGCCCTCCGGTTTATCTATATTAAGAAAGCCATTCATGCGCTATTTTCCTGTTTCAAGCAAAAGGCGAGATTATAGACTTTAACGGGCTGGCGCCAAAGGACTAAATTATTCCGGGTCGTGGTTCCTCTGATCTTCTTCGGCGGTATCGTGCAGTATCTTCTGTATTTTGGAGCTGTATTCGATCGAATCGTCGAGTTGAAAAAAGAACGTGGGTACGGCCCGGATTCGCATCCGTTTACCTATCAGGTTTCTTATGAAACCGGCGCCGCTGACTAACGCCGCCATAGTGCCGGTCTTCTCATCGTCGGAGCCGTAAACCGAGATATATACCGTGGCGTTCTTGAGATCCTTTGAGAGACGCAACTTGACTACCGATACGAAACTGCCGATTCTCGGATCCTTGATATCCTTTTGAATGATGCTCGACAATTCTTTTATCAGCTCTTCAGAGAGCCGGTCTGATCGATGAAACCTTTTCATTTAGACACCTCCAAATTCTAACGGTGAACCAGTTCAAACTGAAAATCAGAAATCAGCGCCTGTTCGGCGATGAAGGAGGATACTGTCTGGATCTGACTATCGGCGTGAGCTGAATCGGCGGATACTACCGCCATACCGAGAACGGCCCTCTGGTGAAAGTCGTGATCCTCAACTTCGGCGATGGAGACGTTGAATCGGTGTTTGACCCTGTCCTTGACACTCTTCACCACTTTACGTTTTCCCTTAAGCGAGCTGTTACCATGCAGGTCAAGGGCTATCTTGCAAATACCAATAACCATGGTTTTACGCTACCACACAGTTTCATCAAGAGCAATGGAATGCTATTATGCCCGCATGAAGATAGTTATAGTCGGAGCGGGCGGAGTAGGGGGATATTACGGCGCTACCCTTGCCAAAGCCGGGCATGAAGTTTTTTTTATCGCCCGTAAAGAGAACCTGGTAGCTATAAAAAGGAGGGGGTTGACCGTTAAAACTTCATCCGGGGATTTTACCGTACAACCGCCATGCGGTGAAACGAGCGAACCTTTCGGTGTCGCGGACCTTGTTATTGTCTGCGTGAAGTCTTACGATACCAGCGGCTCTCTTGGCCTCTTTGAATCAAGTGTCGGCGAAACTACAGCCGTGGTCTCTTTCCAGAACGGTCTTGACAGCGAAGATATTCTCTTCAGGAGGTTTGGCGCGGAAAAAGTCATTGGGGGAGTCTGTTTTATCGGGTCGAGAGTGGAAAAACCGGGAGTAATCGCCCATTCGGCCTATGGCCATATCGCTATTGGCGAGCTTGACGGGGAGGTGACTGAGCGGGTCAAGGAGATCGCTGTGGCCTTTGGGCGCGCCGATATAAAGTGCAAGATATCAAATAACATCAAACGTGATATCTGCGCCAAGATGATCTGGAACGTCGGATTTAACTCCATCTGCGCGATTCTTGATTGCGACGCAAAAACGGCGGCGCAGTCAGATAAGGTGAAACCGCTGATTCTGTCGGCTATGCTCGAATGGATTGCCGTTGCCCGCGAAATGGAAGTGGATCTGAAACCTGAAATGGCGCAACGGAATATTGAAGTAACTGTAAAGGGGGGTGAGGTCATCCCTTCGATGCTACAAGACAGACGCTCCGGGAGAAAAATGGAGGTCGATATCTTCAACGAAAAGGTCACCGCCCTCGGCGATTCACTCGGTATCGATACACCCGTCAACCGAACAATCGCAGGGCTTATCAGTCACCTTTCGTACACTGGTTCCTGAGACGGCGTCAGGCCAGTTTGCGCCCGCCTCTTCCCTTGGCCTCTTTTGTCGGAGCCGTCTCCTGAAGGGTCATGCACGATGAGCATAAATGCCCTTTGGAACGTCCGCACATTACACAGGTATCACCCATCGGATCGCTTTTTATTAAACCGCCGCAATGCACACATTTCGACGCTCCCATTATATTGATGTGATTACCGGTCTCCCGGTGGAGTTTTTCTCTGTCACTTTTCCGTACAGTCTTGGACCTGTTTCCGGTTTTGGCCTTGGCTCCGGCCCTGCCAGCGCCAGTGGAAGGCGCTTGCTTTTTATCGCTTTTCATTTTCACCTCCATGCAACATGACTTTTTGATGAAATAAATGGTGAAAAGATTCTTCTTTACCGATATATCTCACTATAAATATAATGCGGGTAACGAAATATTGCAAAACCAGCGGAGGAGATATGTAAATGTCTGTATTAACACTATATATGGCTACCTGGTGCCCCGACTGTCATGCCGCAAAAAGAGTGTTGGACGAAAAGGGGATCGAATACAATCTCGTTGATATAGAAGAGAACGAGTCCGCGGTCGATATTATTATCGCCGCCAGGGGAAAAAGAGTTCTACCGACCCTGGAGTACAAGGGGAATTTTATCGATGGTAACAGGTTCAACAGCCAGAAATTTGAAAAGGAGCTTGCGGAGCTACTCGCTTCCTGAAGCCCGCTTATCTTGTTTGGGGGCGCAGGAGAAATCGCCACACGCCGATTCGGTAAGATCGCATGACTCAGCGCACTCGGTGCGAAATCGTTCCCTGGCCCTGTACAGCCGCACCTTTATCGAACTCTCACTGGCGCCTTCGGCATTGGCGATCTCCTTGATGGAAGCTCCGTCGATATATTTGCGTACCAGAATGGAACTGTACCGTTCCGGCAGACCGACAAGCCCGCCTTTTACGCAATCGCCCACTTCTCTCTTCTCGATACCGGTTAGAGCGTCGTCCGAATCGGGGGCGATTACGGGTTTTACTTCACTCGAGGTTTGTGGCCTTACCGATCTGGCCCGGTAATCGTCCTTGACCACGTTGGTGGCTATGGTAAATATCCAGGAGGAGAGGGAGGAGCCACCTTTATAACCCTCCCACCCCCTGGACATCTTGATAAGAGTCTCCTGCGTCAGATCGTCGATATCGCTATGGTTCCGCGCCATCCCGGCGATGAACCCGGCGATCCTTGGTCTGTATCTCTCAAGAGCGGTATTAAGGTCCATGTCAGTTGCGGGCATGTTCATTTCCGGCAGTATCCTGTTGACATCATGATAAAACAAAAAAACATCATCGCCAACGGAATCAGCCAAAACCACGTTAAACCACCACCGCATACCACAGATTCGTACACTATTTTCTCCTGTCGTTAACAACTGCGTTTCCGGTTTTTTCGTTATCGGTCTCTTTCTCATCTTTACTGGCTGTATCACCTGTGCCGCAAAACTGTTTCATCATGTCCATGATCTTTTCAGGGTCGGGTTTGAATTCTGAACCACCGCTTCCAACACAACACGTTTTCCACATCTCCTTGTTCATCATTATTCTCCAAGTTATGTTTGACCGTAAGACGTAAAGCCGGGAAAAAGGTTACACTGATACTCTGATGTAACCATTCTCAAGACCATGCGTCTAACCTGTATGGAATAAAAATGTTGAGAAATTTCAGGAGTCAGAAATGAACGAAACAGAAAATAACACCATCAGGACAAAAGTAAGAGAAACTTACGCGGGTATAGCCACTGCAGGTTCCTCGTGTTGCGGGCCTTCTACGTGTGATACGGATGCTGGCGCATCGTTGGCCGTAGGTTACACAGGTGACGAACTGGTCACCCTTCCCGCAGGCGCCGACCTTGGATTAGGTTGCGGAAACCCGCAGGCGATAGCAAACCTCAAAAAAGGCGAAACTGTAATCGACCTGGGCTCCGGCGCAGGTATTGACTGCTTCCTCGCCTCCAAGCAGGTAGGAGCCACAGGAACTGTTATAGGTGTCGATATGACAGCGGAAATGCTGGCGAAAGCGAGAAAGAACGCTGTGGCGGGCGATTATACTAATGTTCAGTTTCGACTGGGGGAGATCGAAAACCTGCCGGTTGCGGATGGTGTCGCTGACGTTATCATGTCCAACTGTGTAATAAACCTCTCGACCGACAAGAGCCGGGTCTACAACGAAGCGTTCCGGGTTTTACGACCGGGCGGCAGGCTTGCCATCTCCGATATCGTAACCACAGCCGAATTGCCGGTCGATATCAGGAATGATCCTTCGTTATACTCCGCTTGTGTTTCGGGCGCCCTCTCGGTTGATGAACTAAAAAAGATAATAAGCAAAGCGGGGTTTACCGATATCCGTATTGAGGGCAAAGAGGCAAGCCGTGATTACATCAACAAATGGGACCCGAACCGTAAGGCCGCCGATTACATCATGTCGGCAAATATCGAAGGGGTAAAACCGTAGTTTGTGAATTTTTCCATTCGGCCACAGGGGCGTTTATTTCCTGTGGTCGATGACATTTCTTATGACGTTGCTGATCTCGCTCGGCGAAAAAGGTTTGTATATGATTTTCCGTACTCCGGGTGGCTTTTTACGACCTGCGGATGATTCGTGGCTTAACCCGGTTATCAATATAATTGGAAGATCTTTCCTTATGGAGTTAACCTGCCTGGCCAGCTCTTCACCATTTATTTCCGGCATGATCGAATCGGTTACGACTATGTCAAAGGCGGACGGGTCTTCCAGAAAAAGCTCCAGCGCTTTTTTACCCCGGGTGAAAGCTTTCACCTTGTAACCGAGGTTTTCGAGCATGATTTCGATGGTTGTCGCCACCGTCTCGTCGTCGTCAATCACCAGAACATTCTCCTTGCCACGCGGGAAAACTTTCTTCTCGTAACTCTTCTCTTCCCCTTTCTTTACGGTCAGTTTCGGCAGGTAGACTTTAAAAACGCTCCCTTTGCCAGGTTCGCTCTCCACGGTAACGAGTCCGTCGTGGTCTTCCACGATCCCGTGAACCACAGATAATCCCATGCCGGAGCTTTCCCCTTCATGCTTGGTTGTGAAGAAAGGTTCGAAGATCCGGTCAATAATATCTTTCCCGATTCCGACACCAGTGTCGCTTACAGTCAAGGTTATATAATCGATATCGTGTAGTGACCTGTATCTTTGTCTGGTCTCTTTGTCCGGCCTTTCGGCGATTAACTCTACGCGTAATATCCCCCCGTTTTTCCTCATGGCGTAAGCGGCGTTGGCGCAAAGATTGACTATGATCTGGTGGGTCTGGGCCAGGTCTCCCATGAACGAACCTGAGCCACTGTCAATAGCCTCCACTATCTTCACGGTTGAGGGAAGGGATGAGCGGAGTAGCTTTAGCGCCTCTTTTATCGCGATATACGGTTCTACCGGTCGGAAGCTCTGCTCCCCCTTCCGGCTGAATGTCAGGATCCGCCTGATAAGCTCTTTGGCTCTTATGGCCGCTTTGTGAATCTCTTCGACCCTTTTTTGCCCTTTTTCGGTCAGGTTTTCACTGTTTTGGAGCAGTTCCGCATAGCCTATTACCGGCATAAGGGTGTTGTTGAAATCGTGCGCGATTCCTCCGGCCAGTGTGCCTATGGCGTTGAGTTTCTGTGTATGCCTGATTTTTTTCTCGAGTAGCTTTTGGTTTGTCACATCCCGTTTAACCGCCACATAACCATCAATTCTGCCCGATTGGTCCTTTATCGAAGATATGACACACTCTTCCTCATAGATGGCGCCATTTTTTTTCCTGTTGATGAGACTGCCTCTCCATACCTGTCCTGCGGTAATGGTGTCCCACAGGCTTCTGTAGAAGGAGGGGTCGTGTCTGTCGCTCTTGAGGATTCTTGGATTTTCCCCAAAAACCTCTTCGCGGGAGTACCCGGTAACCCGTTCGAAGGCGGGGTTTACATATTCGATTACCCCTTTGCCATCTGTTATAACAACCATTTCCGTCGATTGTTCGATAGCGGTTGCAAGCCGATCCCGCTCTTCGGTCGTAGCCTTTTCCCGTTCGACCGTCCTTAAGGCGATCAACCCATGAGCCATATCGTCTGACAGGTCCTGTAAAAGCTCCATCTCTTTCAGGTCAAAGGCATTTGGATCGGATGAATAGACGTTCAAGGCTCCGATGATTTCTCCGCCAGATATCAGAGGGATGGCCGCAGAGGAGGAAAATCCCCTTTTTGTCGCTTCCGCTGACCACGGTCTGTACTTCGAGTCCCCAATGATATTGTTGACTATAGAGGGAATCCCTTTTCTCAGCGCCGTTCCGGTGGGGCCACGCCCCAGGTCCGTGTCTGACCATCTGATGTCGAGGGACTTGAGGTAACTCTCTTCCAACCCGGACTGAGCTACAGGAACGACACTCTTCTTCTCGTCATGATTTGCAAAGGCCACCCAGCAAAGAGTGTAACCACCAACTGCGACGATGATGTCACAGACGCTGTTGAGCAGATCGTTTTCATCCTTTGAACGGATAATAGCCCGGTGACAGTTACGCAACATCCTCGACATTCTTTCGCTTTTACGAAGTTCGAGGATTAACCGTTCCCTGTCCATATTAACTGTGGAAGGGCCATTTGTGGTAGCGATACCGTTTTCTCCTGAATATTCCTCACCCGTTTGGACATGTCCGCTGACATGTGGTCGTAGCGGTTGATTACTGCATGAAGGTTTCGCCGGTAACGTTACATACACGTCACCGGGGTTTCTTGTCGATGTGGATCAGAATTCCATAAAATCGTCATCCATGGGAATCACATCATTGTGGCTCTGCTTTTTATTATGCGCTACGGCTGAGGGTTGAGGTTTTGCCCTGTATTCACGGTTGTTCCCGCCTGTTATCATGGTTTTTGCAACTGTTTTGCGGCGAGACACCGATTTTGGCGAACCGCCGTTCGATTGCCTTCCTTGAATTATGCAGTTCAGGTCGCTGACAACATCATTGAGTTTGAACGCCTGGGCGCTAAGTTCCTCAGACGCCGCGGCCGCTTGTTCGGCGTTGCTCGCGTTTTGCTGAGTGACCGAATCCATTTGTGTCACTGCGCTGTTGATCTGGGTAATACCCTCCGACTGCTGGGTGGATGCGCCCGATATCTGCGCCACCAGATCAGTAACCTTCTTGACACCATCTACTATTTCAGAAAGTGTGCTACCTGCGTTTTCCGCCAGTTCGTTACCCTGACGGGCTTTCCCTACGGCGTCTTCGATCAGTTCTGAAGTATCGCGAGCGGCGGCCCCCGCTCGTTGGGCCAGGTTGCGGACCTCCTCTGCCACCACGGCGAAACCCTTGCCATGTTCTCCCGCCCGCGCCGCTTCCACAGCGGCGTTTAGCGCAAGCAGGTTCGTCTGGAAAGCGATCTCCTCGATCACCTTGATTATCTTGCTGATCTCCTCGGAAGACTTGTTGATCGCTTTCATCGCGTCAATCATATTCTCCATGGCGAGGCTACCCTTCTCCGCTTTGTTCCGTGCGGCCATCGAGAGGGTGTTCGCCTGGGTGGCGTTATCGGCGTTCTGTCGTGTCATGGAGGTCATCTCCTCCAGCGATGCGGAGGTCTGCTCAATCGACGCCGCCTGCTCGGTGGCGCCTTCGGCAAGCGACTGGCTCGACTCTGATATCTGACCTGACGCGTCGGTCACCTGGCTCGATCCCTCGGAGAGTTCGGCTATGATCAGATTAATCGGTTTTGTTATCATTCCGGTTACGGTAAGCCCGATAACCATACCGGCGAAAACCGCCAGCGCGATGGTTATTATCATCGCCCATATAACCGTATCCCACGCCGAGCGTCCTCTCTCGGTTGCGTTTCCCATCTCCGTTGCGGCCATCTCCTCAGCTTCGGAGATCATTTCGGCCATGGTGTGTTCGATCTCTTCAAAATTTCCGACTTCCGCTTTCATGGCGGCCATGCCTGATATCAGGGCTTTCTGGCTCTCAATCAGCTTCTCGGCCGCAGGCTGGAATTCGCCATCATGCACACGATCAAGCCCTTCCACCAATGTTCGTAGTTCCGATACGGTAACTTTCGGAACCATGCCCTCGTCCGTGGCGCCACCATTAAGTAACGCGCCAATCCAGGTGTCGAACTCTGCCAACTTTGCCTTATACCCTGAAAGGATATGGTCAAATTCCTTGATATCAGCCTGTTGAGCCATCTCCTCCATGGTGATCTGGGTGGAGACGATGGTGGTTTTAATCTCCATGGAAAGGTCGGCCCAATGACTTTCGTAATTGACTATACTCTCGAACAAACCCTGGTTACGCTTGGTCGCTACCACTTTCTTTATCGAGCCTTCCAGCTCTTCACTTATTTCAAGAATTTTATCTACAGCCTTTTCCATTCCGACCATAGCAGTGTCGCGGGCTTCCTTGATGGAAAGAAGCGACTCTCCCAAAACGTGGATTTTGGTTATGGTCGGCTGAAGCCTTTCGTTATGGAGCCGATCCGCCTCGGTAAGTTTGGCTTTCAAGGCGTTGTTGTCGGTGGCGAGGAATGGTTTGCCGTTTAAAGTTCCGCCCTTAACAATCAGGTCGTTTAACCGGTCGAAGTCCTCCACAAGCTTCGTGAAATCCTGTTTAAGTCTATCGATCTGCGATTTGTCGTCTGTGGCGTTGACGCTGGTGGCGGATCTGAACGCTTCGATGTTTGCCATGGTTTCAAGGAGCGTGATTTTCATCTCCATCGCCGTGTCTACTATCGGCGCCTCTTCATCGGAGATCTGGGTCATCGCCGTTCCAAGCTCGTTTGCTCCCCAATAACCGACACCTCCGGCTATCGCCACAAAGAGTATTATCGAAGCGAAGCCGCTTAACATCTTCGACCTGAGTGAAGTATCACTGAACATTGAGACTCTCCCCGCTTTCCTGTGTATTGGAAAGGTTTTCTGTATGTTGTGAATAAATATAATGTTATTCAGGGCAAGCTACGCCCCCATGATATTTGAAGATAACACTGTCTTGTACCGCTGTCCAGAATGAACTATATAAAGAATTGGCCTGAAACGGTATACTGTCAGATGAAGCGCGTTTCTGGAGAAAACCTCAAACAACCAGAGGATTCAGGGACTTTCTGATTATGCGACACTGTTATTCGGAATAGACATATCTCCGCAGTTCGCTTCGAGGTTGTAGAGCAGATGGCCGAAGAGGTTCGATTCATAACGGCTGTTCAGATCGAAGATAAGCTCGTTTTTGTACCTGATTACAGGATAGGTTACATTTATTCGCAGAACCGGTATTTCACCCAGTTTTTCCACGAGATCTTCGCCACCTAACAGGTCGAGAGATTTGGAGTCTATTATCAGTGTGGAACATGAGCCGATCTCCTTTATGGAGAGGAAAATTTCACCAATGGTAACGTTCCCGTTATGGAGAACCACAGGGATGTTCCATTCGTCAAGTCTCGACCGTAAAGTCTCCAGGCTACCGCCATATCGGTTAACAATCAGTGTTACAGGTCGTTTATCGCGTTGCATATTTCCGGCTCAGGTTATTTAACATAAACAAGCAATAAACGCGCCCGATGGCTGGGGATTGTTAATGCTATGAAAAACAACCAGGTATGCGCTGACTTGGAACTCCGCGCGCCGGGTTGTCTGTTCTTTATTTTCCAAAATCAACTTTAAGGTTAAAATCTGACTTCCATGCCATGGGAAAGGATAACGATGAGAAAGCTATGAGTAAAATTCCGGATCGAAGATATTCGCTCCTGGTGATCGACGACGACGAGTCGATTCTCGAAGTATTGCGTGATTACTGCCTGGAACTCGATTGCCTCGACTTCACCGGGACTACGTCCCCCATGGAGGCCATCGACCTGTTTGGGTCGAGCCATTTCGATATCGTTTTAAGCGATTACAGAATGCCTGTCATTAACGGAATCGAACTTGTCAGGAAACTGAAAACCGTCAGCCCGGATACTTTCTTTCTGATTATGACAGCCTATGCCGAGCTTGAGACCGCCATTGACGCTGTCCGGGCCGGGCTTTTCGATTTCATTATCAAACCGTTCGGAAAAAATGATTTCGAGAGAGCCGTAACTCGGGTAAAGGAGACCCTTGATCTTAAACACCAGAATACGTTTTTAAGGAGCATTCTTCAGGAGAAGGGGGGCAAGGGGGGGCTTTTTGGCAATTCGGAAAAACTCTCTGTGGTTCGTGAAAAACTTCGTATCTTCGCTCCTTCCGACGCTTCGATACTGATAACCGGCGAGACAGGCGTAGGCAAGGAGATCTCCGCCAGGATGGTTCATTCCGAAAGTGGAAGACGCAACGAGCCGTTCGTGGCGGTCAACTGTAGCGCTTATGCGGAGACACTTCTGGAAAGCGAACTTTTCGGTCACGAGAAGGGGGCTTTCACCGGAGCGGGCGCCAAACGGATCGGCAGGTTTGAATTTGCTGGTGATGGCTCGATTTTCCTCGACGAGATTTCGGAGATACCAGCGCCGTTGCAGGTCAAGCTGTTGCGGGTGTTGCAGGAGAAGGAGTTTGAACGGGTAGGGGGGAACGAGACCATTCCACTCAGGGCGAGGGTGATCTCCGCAACCAACTGCGACCTGCTGACAGAGATAAAGGCGGGTAGATTCCGCGAAGATCTCTACTACAGGATAAATACCCTGAACGTGCATATCCCCCCTTTAAGGGAGAGGAGGGAGGATATCATGGAGCTTGCGGAGCATTTTATCGCAAGGTTCTCCACCGTTTACGAGAAAGAAGCCATCTCCCTGGATGGAGAGGCGAGGTCGGCTATTCTCAATTGCAGATGGCCCGGGAACGTACGTCAACTGGAAAACGCACTGGAATACGCCACTTTGTGCTCCATAAACGGAATCATCACCATGGGGAGCCTTCCGGGTGAAGTCTTCATTAACAACAGGACCGAGTCCTCCCCAGCGGTTACGGCTGATGACGAAGCGGAGGCCGAATCAGAGAATCTCGTCACCCGGATTGAGCGGATGGAGATAGACAAGATAAAGACAGCCCTCTCGCAAAACCAGTGGAACAGGTCGCAAACGGCCCGCGAACTCGGCCTGACAAGAAAACAACTGGTAGACAGAATAAAGAAGTATGCAATAACCTGATTTTATACTTCCGATCTCCTGATTCAGAATTAATATGCTGGAAACCACCATGAAAAACAATATGCGTAATGGAGAAAGCCGGTCAATCACTACGCTGATAAGCCGATCAGCTCAGGCTTAGCCTCCAGACAAGCCTCCATGGACCGGACCAGATCGTCAGGCATTTTTTTGGTCATTAGCCAAGAGCCTGTCGGACTTAGGGATTCTGCTACAAAAGCACGGTTTTGGCCAGATTTTCCGCCCTTTTTCGGCGAAGTGGCGCGACCACGGCGATTACACCTCAAAAGCGCAATAAATCTGACTCAAAACAGTTATCGCTGTGGCCGGGCCACCCGGGGTAGTCGCACTACTCGCTAACGAACCCCCAAGTCCGACAGACTCCTAGAGCGGCGCATTCCAGAAACATTCTCGACTACAAAAGCCTTTGGCTTGATCTGTCGCAAAGCCCTGTCAAACTCTCGGTAAAGATAGTTAATTTTCCTCGCCGGGTCGCGCACCCCCCCTTGACTAAACCCCTGGCATGGATAGCAACCCAGAAGGACATCCGCTTTGGGAAAGGAGCGGATGTTCGACACATCACCCAACTGATAATCAGTTTCGGGCAGATTTACGACATACACATCCCTTGCGTAGGGAAGTATGTCGTTGGCCATCAATATATCGAAGCCAGCCCTGTGGGCTCCAAAGTCGGAGCCACCACAACCGGAGAACAAAGAAACCGCTGTCGGCATTATACCCTCAACCTGTTATTCTGAAACATGCTAACAAAAAATGGCACATAGGGGAAAGCTGAATTGCGGGGACGATTCTTGAGTGGCCCCCGTAATAATTCTGGTCAGATAAGAACCTTCAGTTTCATCTCCTCTTTGAGGAATTTGAGGTAATCCTCCATCGCAAGGTTTGTTTTGTCCCGGAGTAACTGATGGTGGATATCCTCTTTTACCTCATCAAACGGTGTCAAACTGGCCGGTTTTTTTCCCAGAACTTTTATGATGTGGTAACCGAAGTGTGAGAGGACCACGTTGGAGTATTTACCGACTTGAGTCTCAAAAGCGGCTTTTTCAAACGCCGGGTCCATTAATCCTCTAGGGAAAAACTCCATTACCCCCCCATTGACCGCCGAAGCCTTGTCATCGCTCTCTTTTTTCGCAAGCTCCCCGAAATCGGCGCCACCTATCATCAGGTCGATTATTCGTTTAACTTTCGTCTTGGCGTTATCTTTCTCTTCCGCGGTCGAGTCATTCTTGACCGCCACGAGTATATGGGCGACCTTCACCGTCTCAGGCGCCTCGAACTGCTCATGGTTCGAGTCGTAATAGCTCTTTATATCTTCATCGGTCACCTTGATTTGTGAGAGAACTTCCGCCTTTACCAGAGCTTCGATCATGAGCTGGTCCGCAAGCTCCGCCTTGTATTGCTCTTCAGTCTGGTTTCTGGCGATAAGAAGGGCGTCATAATTCTGACCTTCGTCCGCCACGTTTTTCTTTACCGCTTTCAGACTCTCTTCAATTTTGGCCGGATCGACACTTATGTTTTGCGCCTTGGCTCTCCGGATCAGAATCTCCTCGTTGAGGAAGCCGTCCAAAGCGCCTTTCCTGATATCCTCGAAATCCGCCGGGGCGATACCTCCTGAGCCTTCAAACTGTTTAATCACCTCCGAGAGTCGTCGCAGGTAGATTTTGCTCGATATCGGGTCGCCGTTTATCTCTGCGATTACCGCCGGAGTTTGAGGTAGTTTTGTTACCTTCTCCGGGGGGGCGCTCTCCGGGCTTGAGGTTTGGCCGGTATCTTCGACTTTGACCGGCGTAAACTCTTCGGTTGCGGTAAAAGAGTTCTGCAGGTATATAAAAGCGGCCACCCCCAACAGGAGGGCGGAGATTGTCAAACAGATATTTTTCGGTCCCATAAATCACTCCAGGTTAAACGAACCTCAAATTATGGCTCTTCAGGCTCTTTCAGGCAATCGGAAGATTTCGGGTATATTCAGATCGTCTTGTTTTTTAGAATCATTCTGGATTATAATTCATCTAACAGGTATTGAATGACTTTGATAATCCGCATAATTGTCAGGTTTTCATTCCGATGTGGCTTGAAAATTGCTGTTTAACCCGCTTGTTTAGGCGCACAATGAGTAAAAAAGTAGTATTCGTTATTGGCGTTGTGTCTTTCGCCATGATTACCCTTGGTCTCCTCTGGATTCCAAATCCGATAAACAAACTTGTCTTGAGCGAAGCGAAGGCAAATGGTTACATGGAGTATTCCCCCGCTGAAGCGTTTGACCTTGCGAGGAGAATCTGCACGCAGTGCCACTCCGATGACCGGATAAAACTCTACTGCCCAAGATGCGGCCCTCCGTTCATAGCGGTGGTTCCTCATATGCAGACTTTTATAGATAATTTCAAGCAGACCAAGCCGAACATCCACTTCGATAACATAACGGAGCATCAGGCCGTTGCCATAGTGCAGGTGTGGAACGCCGTTATAGGCAACTGGGAGAAAGATTTTCGGGAGCAGGATATGCTTACCCTTATAGGGCATTACGATCTGCTGGCAAAGCTTTACAAAACACCTGTCAAGGAGAGAAAAATCGAATGGGCTCTTTCTCAACGGGACGACCTTAAGATAGGTCACATGTCGGGACTTGAGGGCGCCCAGAAAAATCTCGGCAAACCGGAAAACAATCCGCAAGGCGCCCCTGCGGCAAAGTAGGAAAGTAGCGGAAAAAGAAGAGAACCGATGTATTACAGCGATACCGAAACGTTCACCTCCCCCTCCCACGCCATGTCTACAGGCGATGGAGCGAAAAAGCTGAACACGGTTATCTACCTCATTGCTACGGTAATTCTGTTAAATGGTTTGTTAAATCATTCCGTTGAGACCCGTGCGAACAAAATAATGCATGTCGGAGATAAAATGCCCTTCTTCTCTCTGGCCCTGGCCGGGGGAGGGGAGGCTACTGAAAAAGATTTTGCGGGAAAACCGGCCATCTATTTCTTTTTCGCGGGCTGGTGTCCCTGTTCGCACGCTTCTGCGCCCCATATCAAACGGGCGCTTGCAGAGTATTCTGAGCGCGGACTGCAAATTCTCGGAATTGGTCTTCAGGACAGCGAAGAGAAACTGGCAGAGTTCGTGAAAATACACGCCCTGCCTTTCCCCGCTTCCCCAAAGGGGGGTGAAAAGGTGGCTCGTGAGGTGGGTGTGGCCATCACCCCTACCACTCTTTTTGTCGATGGCGAAGGTCTCATTCGTTCGTTTCATGTCGGGCGGATAGATAAATATGAACAGTTAAACGACGGTCTGGAGGCGATATTGCCATCCACCATTAATCCGGCTGAACAGATACAATAAATGTCATCGTTTCAAGCGTACACCGGAGGACTCTCATCCTTCTTCTCCATCTGGATATTCTGCCTCATGCAGGTTATTCCCGGATACCTGGTCTATGTTGTTGGAACCTCCATGATAAACAGCTACATTGAGAAGAGATGTGTTGTCAGCATAACTTCCATAGCGCTGGTTCCTGTTATCGGTTTTACCGCCATATTTGTGATTATGGGATTACCATCCACGTCGATAGGTAAAATGGCGTTTCAGTACAACGGTTTAATGAACCAGTTTTGCGGTGTTTTTATCGGACTTCTCGGTTGCCATTTCATCGGCGCCCTGACATTCCGGCTTAATAAACTCACGTTCTATATCGGGCGAATCCTGACTGGTTTCGCTTTTGGTATAGCCTTGGCCTTCGCGTACAAACCGTGTGTCACCCCGACCCTGACGCAAATCTATACGATATCGCGCTCACCCGACTACCTCCTCGACGGGGGGCTTCTATTATTCTACTACTCGGTAGGGGTTTTCACCGCTGTTGGCGCCGTTACATGGGTAGTCGCATGGTTTTGCGCGGGAATTACAAACGAATCGTTCCGGACGGTGGTGAAAGTAGTCTGCGGGATTTTTCTGCTGATATTCTCGTTCCTTATTCTCAGCGGCAATATGACGATCTACAAAAGCTTGCTGGTAGGTGGTTTTGTCCCCGCTGTGTTGCAGGGTGGATTATGAGAGCGCTGGCCCTTGTCGCTGTTGTTACGCTACTCTTCTCAGGTCATGCGATGGCGGATGGTAAACCACCTTACGAAGTGGGGAGGATGAAGGTTACTATCATGCCGGAATACGACTCTTCTGCGGTACTGGTTATCCAGGAGGGGAAATTCGCAGACCGAACCGCGTTTCCGAAGAGTGTTTCGTTTACCCTGCCAAAAGAAGTGACGAAACTTACCGATGTATGCTCTCTCTCACCTGGAGGGCATCATTTCTGCCAGCTTTTCAAGCTCGATTACGGCGCCGAGGATACAAAACTTAACATCAAGCTTCCATACTCAGATTTTTTTATCGACTATCAGTACGCCCCTTTTACTGTGAGCGAAAACTCTGTACGGGAGTTCTCCTTCCCTCTGGATACCACCAACAGCGTAAAAACCCTGGAGGCGCATATTCAGGAGCCGTACAGGTCGGAGAGGTTTACCGTCACTCCCACACCTGTCGAGACCTACAAAAAGGATGGTTTCAATTACCACAAATTTATCTTCAAAGATATCAAGGCCGGAGAGCGGAAGTTCATTAAGGTCTCCTACAGCAAGAAAGATATCAAACCTTCAGTGGACGAAATGTATTCGGCAATGCTGACACCATCACTTTTCAGCGAAAATTCCGGGGAGATAATGCTGGTGTTGGGGCTGGCTACCTTAGGTTTGCTCTGGTTTTTTCGGAGAAGGAAAGGTAACGCTGTCGATGACATCTAAGTCGGTACTGCTTCTTGTCTCTTTTATAGTCGTATCCTCGGTGATGGGCGCCAAGTATATCTTTCTTGTCAATGCGCCGCCAGACTCGGTTATGGGTGTCTCCCACTCGCTTGCCTGCCCTTGCGAATGTCCCATGGTGTTAGAAGACTGCCACATGAGTTGCGGCCTGCAATGGAAGAACCAGATCGGCGAAAAACTGACCGCAGGATTGGCTAAAGATGATATAGTCGCTTATTTTTACAAACGTTATGGATCGGAATCGTTACTCACACCAGCCCAGCGGTTCGCCGGAAAATGGTACCAGGTCAGCCGGGGAGGATATCCTGTCAAGGATATGGTGTTGTTCGGCATGATTGTACTTGTCTGGACAGCGCTACTGAATACGGTTCTTGTCATGGGAAAGGAAAAACTGCAATCGCTTACGAAAAAATGAGGGTGATTGCGGGGATTATTGTCATCCTTTTTCCCGTTATAGCCTTTGGCGCCGAAGGTCGGGTTTTGATTCCGGCGGGGACCGCTCTGATCGGAACCGACATGGAGTCTCTCTCCTCCCAGCTCGGAGACGCGAGGGCGAAACCTGACTGGTATAAAGATGAGACTCCATCAAAAAAGATTGCTGTGGAGGCTTTTTTGATCGACGTTACCGAAGTGACCAACGAGCGATACAAAAGTATTGCCAAGGATCATTCGTTTCCCCAAAACCTGACAAAATATGCGGCGGTTAACGTGCAATGGGACGACGCTGACCGGTTCTGTAAAGCTGTTGGTGGACGACTGCCGACCGAAGTGGAGTGGGAGTACGCCGCCCGTGGGCCAAAAGGCCTGATATTCCCCTGGGGGAATGATTTTTATCCTCGAAACGTTATCTATATGGACTCCGCAGGTGAAAAACCGGGGCTTACCGTCGGCTCCTACGATCAGGAGTCGTCCGGGGCCAATCTTTTGGGTGGTGGCGCTCCCGTGGCTACGCTTGAAGAGGGGAAAAGCCCTTTTGGCCTCTACGATATGGCTGGTGGAGTCTGGGAGTGGGTCGATACATGGTATGACGAGGCGCGGGGGCTACGAACTCTCAAAGGCGGCTCCTGGCTGACACCGCTGGCGAGCGTGAGGTCGGCCACACGTCTGGCGGACTACCCCTCAAGGATTTTTAACGATTACGGGTTTCGTTGCGCTTATAACGCTGAATGATATAAAAATTGAAGAAGTTTAAACAAGTATTCATATTTTTTGCGTCAGGCATACTAATAGTGACGCTAACCGGTGTCGCTCTCACCTTTCTGATCTACGACTCATTTTCAGACCTTAACGCCGACATGAATGTGGCGGTCCGCGCACTCCGTCTCGATCTTTTTAACCGTGGTTATATAGAAAAGATAACAGAAGAGGACGTTCGTTACATCTATCAGAAACGGTGTTATCGTCAATGCCACGGAGAAGCGGCAATGATTACCGCAGTGTTGTCACCCGCAGGGTGGTTCCAGGTGGTAGAACGGATGCGGGTAAAGGAGAACGTCACTATCAGCGGCAGGGAAGCGGACGAAATAATAAAATATCTGGAACAGAGCTATCCTACAGTCAAGTCGGCCTACGAATTTGAAACCAGAAAAAGAGTACATCACGCTGTCTGGCGCAACGATATGGGGGAGGGGGATATCTATACCGATGTGACCTACGTCACCCCTGAGTATTTGGCCTCCATCGGGGCGAAACAACTGGAGGATGGTTACAATCTCGTCGATCATCACGTCTTTATCATGGGCTTTTCGGTCCATGAAGGGGAGGTGGAGCTGATTGAGCTTGACGAGAAAACAACTATCAGGTCTTCAAAGGGTGAGTTTTCGACCACTCCCCCCTGGAAACTGCGGTTCCAGACCGCCGATAAACATCATTTCGAAGCTATCGTAAGGTTCGCCAAAAAGGGGGATAAACCGGTACTGGACGGTTCCTCCAAATGGTTTGAACTGTTGGTCAAAAACGTTGGAGGATCGAAGCTCCGGGTCTTCAGGTGGGAGCTTCCTATCGACTATCCTCCTGAAATATATGGGAATGGGGGTTGAAATGCAGTTTGAACCGGGGATTGTGGTCCGTAACATTCTAATTATGGCTACGATGACACTTTTTTTACAGGCTTGTGTGGAGAAGAAGATGGAGGCTCCGCCCCGTCCGGCGCCTACACCACTCCCACAACTGACCCTTAAAAGCGTTGACGGGAAGGATATCTCTCTGGCAAGTTTC
Organism: Nitrospinaceae bacterium; assembly: GCA_029261405.1. Lineage (GTDB taxonomy): Bacteria > Nitrospinota_A > UBA7883 > UBA7883 > JAJDBK01 > JAJDBK01. Next base: position 49,720 of record JAJDBK010000001.1, on the reverse strand, counting down.
AAAGGCCACCCTATGATAATAAATTTCTGGGCAACCTGGTGTGTTCCATGTGTGGAGGAACTGCCGGAACTCGACCGGTTCTACCGGGCAAAACAGGATACCGGCCTTAAAGTCATAACCATCAACCTGCAGGAGAAAAAAGAGGTGGTCAAATCGTTCCTGTCGCAGAATGGATACGCGGTTACCGCCCTGCTCGATAGTGACGGCAAAGCGTCAGAGGATTTCCAGGTATTCGGCCTACCAACCACATATTTTATAAACGCCGAACAGACAATCCTCGATAATCATATGGGCAGACTGACCCGCGAAATACTCTATCGTGGTTTCGATACAGCCAATGGTGATTTAAAATGAAATTTCCTCGTTGATTTTGGCTCGATATCTGCTATTATTTTTCATGTTACGGCGTTTCGCTTAATGGGGGAAATGCCTTTTATTTACGTTTGAGGCTTGGAGGGATTAGCTGAAATGATTAGATCTATTGCACTGGCTATAGCGATAATGTTTGTCATGGCCGTTCCGGGTATGGCGGCTAAAGATATGCCGGCGAAATACAAGAAATGCAAAATGTGTCACAACATGCCGGACGCCGGTAAAGGTAAGGTAGGCCCGAACCTGCTCACCAGTACTTGGTCGGTTGAAGAGTGGCAGAAACAGGTAGCGCTCGGTTCCAAACGTGACGACCATCCGGGCAAACAGGAGAAATACAAATCGAAAAAGATGCCGAAGCAAAAAGGTATCAGCGAAGCGGAAGTACAAGAGATTTACGACTACGTACAGTCCTTTAAATAATCTCTCTTAGCTATTAGTTCCATATTCCTGAACCACCTGGTTGACGTTCGAAAGAGCGTCCCGGCGGTTCAGGACTTTTTTTCGTCCGGCAATCCGTGACAGATAGCGCCATCCCCCAACAGACTCTTCTCCAGGGCCAGCTCCGCCATTTTCGCTGACATCTCCTTGTTTCCCATACTCTCATAAGCGGTCTGCAACTCAATGTATGCGAAGTAGTAGGTCTCTTCCCGCTCAATGACGGAGTTCAAGAGAGGAATCGCCGAGTCGTAATCACCGGCGACCCTTTTAATAGAGCCAAGGTAGAATGTGGCGGCCAGGTCGTTCGGGTTCTCTTTTAAAAACCGGTTGATATGTGTCTGGGCCTTCTCGTTTTTTCCGGCGATAAAGTAGACCGCTCCCAATGACCTGTCGGTATCCAGAACCGGTATGGGACTCTTCTTTACAGCCCTTGAAAAGACGCCAAGAAACGACTCCTCGCCGATAGAATTGAAAATTCTTGCCATCTGGGAGTAGGAGAACTGGTCGTGATGATTCAGGTCGATCAGCCATATAATCATCATCATGGCTTCTTCATAACGTTTGTCCGCTATGTAACGGACTGTATCTATACGGCTTGTCTCCATGCGTTTGGCCAGCTCCGCTCTGGAAAAATTATCCAGGTTTATCTCATCAACACTGGTGCCGGAAGGTTGTGGAATGAAAACTATGAGAAGACCTAACGCAACACAGGTTATGGCTATCGCGATTACATATTTAAAATGATTCATGAGAAAAAACTACCGTCCAGATGAATAAGGTAAGTGATTCAAGAGCCATTATAAACCGAAACCCGGGTCATTTGTCTATTTTCCGGGTTTTAACTAAAAAGGTGTTGCAGGAGAATACACAAGCGTAGCGATTGAATGAAACGATTAGTGTGTTACGATACGCGATTGAATGATATGTGTTATTATCGTAACGTGAAGTTAACTTCCGGGTGAAATAATCGCCTCGTTTAATAGATGGAACGTTAATTGCTCTCTTAACGCTTTGTAGCAGAATTATCCTGAGTCTAACAGGTCACCAGACTGGATGGGGGCGCCATGATTAATGAGATGAAAACTCTTGCATGACCCCACTATTCTTAGTCTGGGGGATCTTGTAAGACTACAAATAAATCAAGAAAAGGTTTTACCAATATGCTGAAAGTTCCTGATATCAAAAATTTTACTCTTCTGGACTGGGGAATACATTTCGGGGTCATCATGAACCTGATAGTAGTCGTTCTGCTTGTCTGGTACAGCCTCACTCATTGACGTTCCAGGCGGAGCGGATAAGGATTGGAAATAGTTGCGAGGATGAATGATATGAAACCTGCGAGTCTCGGCCCCATTGTGATAATTGATGATGACAAATCGATATGCCGGACCCTGAAACTCCATTTTGAGCGTATCGGTTATGAGGTAACCACCTTTCATAATGGAAAAGAGGGGGTTGAAACGCTCGACAGAATACCTTCGGCCATAGTAATTCTGGACCTCATGTTGCCAGATGCAAACGGAGTGGAGCTACTCAAAGAGATCAAGACCAAGGGGGACAAGTTTTTCACGATAATGATTACCGCTTTCCCCGATATGGAATCGACCGTTATGGCGGTCAAGAATGGAGTTGGAGAGTATATCTATAAACCTATAGATATCCATGAACTCGACAAAGCCGTCGCCAAAGGAAGCGATATCCTCTTCTCCCAGGAGAGTGAGGATATACAGTTAGTCAAAGTACCGGATATTGTAAGTTCGAAACAGCAGTTCATCAGCAAGAGTCTCATGATGAAAGAGCTGTTCAAGACCATCGGCATGGTTTCGATGAGCCGCACCACAGTCAATGTGACCGGAGAGAGCGGTACGGGTAAGGAGCTTATCGCAAGGGCCATACACAACAGTAGCGCCAAAAGCGACGAGCCTTTTATCTCTATAAACTGCTCGGCCATCGTCGATACACTGCTCGAATCAGAGCTCTTCGGCCATGAAAAAGGCTCTTTCACCGGCGCTATAAACCGGAAAGAGGGGAAGTTTGCGCTTGCGAGAAACGGTACCATCTTTCTGGATGAAATCGGTGAAATGGATATCAATATCCAGGCGAAACTCCTGCGTGTCCTGCAGGAAAAGGAGTTTGAAATGGTTGGGGGCAAGGAGACCATCAAAACGAATTGCAGGGTAATATCGGCCACCAACAAGGATCTGGGCAAAATGGTTGAGGAGGGCAAGTTCCGAGAGGACCTCTACTACAGACTGAAGGTTATCAGTCTGCATCTGCCACCGTTACGCGACAGGCGTGAGGATATTCCCGCCCTGATTCTCTATTTTATCGGGAAGAATAACCTGGAAATGGGTAAGGAAATAAATTACATCACTCAGGACGCGATCGATTTTCTCGTTTCCCAGACCTGGACCGGCAACGTCCGTCAGATTGAAAATATGGTTACCAGCGCTGTAATCATGACAAGTGTCGATAAACTGACGAAAGATTGTTTTATCTCCTTGATGAAACAGGAGAGTAAAGGCCCGGAGACGCAGGAAACGACCCAGCGTCAATATGTTTCTGTGGATAGCGGAAGTGACGATTATTCTCCCCGCTCTCTGGATGATGTTGAAAAAGAACAGATAAGCTTGGCGCTCGACCACACCAAGTGGCATAAAGGGAAAGCGTGTGACATTCTTGGTCTGACCCGACCCCGGCTGGAGCGGAAAATAAATAAATACAACCTGCAACGCTATAAATCAGCGTATATGTCAGATGTCGCGGCGCCAGCCTATTAAAACGCCCCGGTTCATTGGTGTGAGATGACTTACCCTGTAACTTTCAGGAGATGACGCGTTGCGCGGCAAGGTCGCCACTATGAGCGTTCCTGGTTAAACCGGTGGAGCCGCTAAAGGAACTGTCGATGTTGGTAGAGCATGGCCAAAACAGACAAGCTGTGGCGTTTACGGAGAAACTGCTTAACGATTCTTACACAGTATCCGATATTGTTCAGGCGTTGTCGAAAGGTCTGGAGGTTTTGCGGAACAAGTGTACTGTGGAAAATTTCCAGTTGCTCGACGTTCTTCTTGCCAGCAGAGCGATGGTGGAAGTTGTGGATGAATGTCTCGCCCGCCAATTGCAACAAACGATGGACAATATAGTTCCCGAAAATGAGTCGCTCGGCATGAACCCGAAAGGCAAAACCCTGGTTATCGGTTCGATCCAGGGTGATGTTCACGACCTCGGCAAGCATATTGTAGCCACGTTATGCCGTTTCAACGATATGAAGGTTGTGAACCTCGGCAAGGATGTTCCTGTTGACACTTTTGTGGATGCGGCGATAAGGGAGAAAGCCGATTTCATCGGTGTTTCCAGTCTGATGACAGTATGTCTGCCACCCATACGCGAGATCAAGCCATCGCTTGTAAAGAGGGGGTACGGACAGATTAAGGTTGTAGGTGGTGGAGCGGCGGTACAGCAGAGCAGTATTGAAAGCCTGAAGATCGATTACAAGGCTTATGACGCTTTCGACGGCCTCGACTACTTCACACTTTAGAAACCGTCAGGGGGATTCATGAATTCGTCGGAGCGGTTACGAGCGGTTATTAATTTCCATGAGACTGACCGCCCCCCTGTAATACCTCAGTTGATCGGGGTCACAGCTACCATGGCGGGTGTCTCTCCGAGGGATTATGTTACTTCCGGCGCAACCATAGCTAAACTTCAACTTGAGGCGCAAAGGGAGATAGGGCACGATGCGCTACTGGCCATAGCTGATCTTTGCGTGGAAGCCGAAGCGGTCGGGTGCAAGGTTGAGTTTCCTCCTGATAACTATCCTTATGTTGTGGAGCCTGCGTTCAAGGGGGATATCTCATTCGATACATATCCTGTTCCTGACCCCCATACGACCGGCAGAATGCCGCAAATAATCGAGGCGACCCGGATCATGAGTCGGGCCACAGAGGGGAAGGTTCCCGTTTTCGCCCATGCCATTGGCCCGATGACCCTGGCTTCCCGGATCATGGATATAGAGAAAATGCTCTACATGATAGTCGATTACCCCGACAGATTCAGGGTATTGCTCGAGTATTGCGCATCGGTTACCCGGAGTTTCGCCGCCGCCCTGGTCACGGCGGGAGCGGACGGTATATTGATATTTGACCCTGCAGGATCTCCATCGGTTCTACCCGCTTCAATTTTTGCGGAGTTTGAAGAGCCGATCCTTCAGTTGATCATCGCAGAGCTTAAAGAGCGGGACCGGAATACGATGATATGGTATTCCGTGGCGGGACCGGTGCAGACAGGTTTCTCTGGTCCATTGCAGGTCGCGTGCGACATTGTCACCGTCGATTATGTGACTCCCATAGACATAGCCATCGCAAAAACGAACGCATCCGTGATAAATGGAAACATCAAACCAGCCCTGTTCCTCGAAGGCGACACCGGGCAGATCAAGGCTGAGGCAAGATCACTGCTTGCCGAAACGAAGGTTGTGGAGCGTTTCATTCTCGGCAGTGGGTGCGAAGTGCCACTTAACTCACCCATTGAGAATATCCGGGCTTTGGTCGAGGTCGCAATGGAGCCGCAAACGACAAAAATACGGAAAAGAGCATCCACCAACCCAGTCAAGGTTACCTTGTGGCCTCACGGAGTCGACGCATACGTTCAAAAAGGAGACACTTTGCTCGACGCCATTCATTTGGCGGACGCCCCGATTACGAGCTACTGTGACCGATCCGGATCTTGCGGTAAATGTGTTGTACAGCTAAAAGAGGGCGCTCTTACCCCTCCAGACAAGATAGAAGAGCTACAACTTAACGTTCTCTCCGGCGACCCCGCATACAGACTGGCCTGTCTGGCCAAGGTCGTGGAGCCGGTATCCATATATATCCCCTATTTCAGCCGAATCTTTCATTACAAGGCGCTTTCGCCCGACGAGTCGATTGAAATGAGCCTTGAGGAGGGGATAGAGCCTTACGGATACGATCCTAATATTTCAGTTGTCAAGTTGGACGCTACCCTTGAGAGAAGCCTCCATAAAGAAGGTTTTCTGAACGGTTTTTCTGTCAGCAAGACTGTAATGGAGGAATATACCCAGAAAAAGGAGGGGAACAACAACGGCTTAAACGGAGTCATCGACAAAGAGAGGAAGGAGGTGGTGGCGTTTTCAAGGTCTGGAGATGTCCTGGGTATGGCTGTTGATATCGGAACCACAACGATCTCGGCATATGTGCACGATCTTGTCAGCCGGAAGCTGATCTGTTTCGGTTCCATCGAAAACCCGCAGACTCAGTGGGGGCTGAACATGATCAGTCGTGTAGCTCGACTGGCCGAGGATCCAAAGGCGCTCTCTTCGCTTCAGCAAAAGCTGATAGAAGGTATTAACAGCCTCGTCAAGAGTTTCTTCCGCGATTTCGGAATCAGCGGTGACCAGATTTTCGACATGATAGTGGTGGGCAATCCGGTGATGACTCATCTGTTCCTCGGATTGAACCCGGAAAGCCTCTCCCGTTACCCTTTTACGCCTTTGGAGACCGAATGGGTCAGCGCTACCGCTGGATCACTTCGGTCGAGCCAAAAGGTGAACGTTCATAAAAGGAGCAGGGTGGAGGTTCTGCCGCTCATGGGCGGTTTTGTAGGCTCTGATATCGTGGCCGGGGCTATGGCGACCGGGATGCAATTTGACGACGAGTCTTCCCTCTATATTGATATTGGAACAAACGGTGAACTGGTGATCGGTAACCAGGATCGACTGCTCTGCGCGTCTGTGGCGGCCGGGCCAGCGTTTGAAGGTTTGCACTTTACCAGCGGAAGCAGGTATCAAAAGGGTGTTATTGAGAGTGTAACCATAGATGAAAACGGGAAAACAGCTTTTACAACCGCAGGTGGTGGAAGCCCGGTAGGTTTGTGCGGATCGAGTGTAATAGACATCATAGCCGCGTTTTTGCGCCACGAAATTATCGATACGAGAGGCGGTTTCATAAACCGTGAGAAATGGCCCCAGACCAAGGGGGATGTCTTTGTACTGGTGGAGAAGCAGGATACGGCCACATTTACTCCCATTGTCATATCAAGAAAAGATATTGAAGAGGTCCAGAAAGCGAAGTCCGCCTTCATGACGGGGATAAGTCTCTTGATAACAGAACTCGGAGTTCATCCCCGAAAGATAAAGAAAATCTATATAACCGGCTCTTTCGGTTTTTCAATTAACCTCTCTAATGCAAGGAGAATCGGCATGATTCCGGACTTCCCATGGGCCAGGACCCATTTCCTGAAAAATTCCGCAGGGCTAGGCGGCAGAATTGTTCTTCTCTCAACGAAAGCTCGCGCAGAGGCCCGGAAATTTGCCGATTCTGTCACAAGCGTAAATCTGGTGGGTCATCCCGATTTTTCCAGCCTGTTTATCGATAACATGTTTTTTCCGGCTCCGTCATGAAAGGCAATTTTTTCGAAAGGCTACTCGACAACGCCTACGACATTATCTGGGCTACCGATATGGAAGGGAAGTTCATATACATAAATGACAGTATCAAGGGTTGGGGTTACGAAAAGGATGAATTAATCGGTCAGCCACTCCTCAATTTCCTGAATACGAAATCGATGGGTAAAAGCTACCAGGAGACATCCGAAACAGGTGTAAACAAGACAATGGAGATGGAGATTATCGATAAGCGTGGCGCGGCGCACATGGTTGCGGTCAGCTCTTCTCCCCTCACAGATGACGATGGTTCGGTCATTGGGGTCATGGGCATCATCCACGATATCTCGGAGACACAGATACTACAGAAAAAACTGGAAAGCGAGGAGCGTCTGGCCTCTTTGGGCCGTCTTGCCACCGGTATCGCTCACGAAATCAGGAACCCCCTCTCCTCTGTCAAGATGAACCTTGTTATCTTGCGCAATCGCCTTGAACCGAAAGGGGAGGATGAGGAGCATTTCTCCATAGCCCAGGAGGAGGTGGCGCATCTGGACACTATTGTTAACGAACTTATCGATTATGCAAAACCAACCCCGATAAACCTGAAACGATACAGTCTGGTAACGCCTGTCGATCAGGCCATATATAGCGCGCGAGTCCAGAGCGCCCAGCGTAATATCAAAGTTAAAAAGAGTATCGAACACAACACCACTCTCGTCCTGATAGACAAGGGGAAGATCCATCAGGCGGTTCTTAATCTCCTGCTAAACGCAATCCAGGCGTCCGATCCGGGGAGTGAAGTGATTATCCAGTCCCGGGTTACCAACTCCAGGACGCCTGAGGCCAGAATTGAGGTTGTGGATAATGGCAAAGGCATTACGCCTGAAGAGAAAAAATTCATTTTTGATCCTTTCTTCACCACTAGCAAGTCTGGCGCAGGCATGGGGTTGTCGATTGTCAGGAGCATAATGGCCCAGCACAACGGCTCCGTTCAGGTTGAATCAGATCCGGGTCGTGAAACCAGGGTCAGTCTGGTCTTCCCGACCGGTTGAGGAACGATATACATAATCTGGATGAGAGGTTATTGCGGATAGTTTGGGCTATATATGAATATTCTATTCAGTTGTGTGTGCTGGTTCTGCGGCCAAGACTAAGTCCAGATATATATCGTGTCGCTGTTTTATGTAACAGTGAGTAGTTGAATGAAATGTTGAGACATTATGGAGTAATCGTTCAATTCTCCATATAGGAAGTTATACTCTTCCTGCTCATGTCAAAAGTTCATCAACCAGTTTTTCTGGTCGTATGAGGCATGTTTTACGGGCGATTTGATTGATCTACCACATGACAATCTAGTGTAATCACGTACCTTTTGTGGTTACACAGAACAAAAAGATAGTTTAGATCAAATATAAATAGTCTTGAATCGCATTGTTTCTGTTGGATTTTGTTATTAAGGCATAATTGTTGCGAGCGTACTAAATCGGATTTGTTATTGCACTTGGGTGTGTGAAAGATTACAGTATCCAATATTATCAACGTTTTCAGCGCAAGTGTCGTATGCCATCTGGCGTTGAATACATGAGGAGGGGGGGAGTTAACGCGTGGGTAGAGCTGTTACTTTCCTGGTCGCACTCGTGGCCTTTTCGGTTTTATTTTTCATTCTGGACTACACGCTACAGAGCGCCCAGGGGTTGGAGTTGTTTCCTTCTCATGAATAAAAAAAGCGTTTTGGGGCGCATGATCTAAAATGAAAGGCGTTTATTCTATGGCCTTGAAGAAGAATTCTTCAGTAGCCGGTAATCGTTACCTGAAAATTTTCATGGTGGCGTTTGCGCTGGCGGTACTATTTCCTTTTTCCGGTTCACTCGAACTTTCAGCGGAGAATTTCTCTGTTTCTGATGTTTGGGCTGAAGACGCGGCTGGTGGGGAGCCAGCGGCTACAGAGGGGGAAGGCGCCGACGGTGAGTCAGCCGAAGGCGAAGCGGTTGAATCCAATGAGTGGAAACCGGCTCCTCCCCCGGTTCTTGAAACAAAGGACTATCCTTTAATTCCCGGTTTTAACAGCAGAATGTGGGTCTGGTATGTGGCCCAGTTACATCTGTTCTTTGCGGCGTTCGTTCTCGGTGTTCCGATGTTCGTGTGGGCCATCGAGTTGATCGGTGTGCTATCAGGCGACAAGCGGTACGATCGGATGGCGCACGAGTTCATGAAAGTCTCGATGACCGGCTTTTCGCTGGCGGCAAGCTTCGGCGGGTTGCTGGCATTCTTGCTGTTTGTCTGTTATCCCGATTTCATGAGCTACATGACAAGCATCTTCGGCAAGACGATGATTTTCTACGCCGTACTCTTCTTCGCGGAGAGTTTCTTCGTATATACCTACTACTATGGCTGGGACGCCATGGACAATGCGAAGATGAAAAAGGTTCACCTGGCTCTTGGGCTGGGTCTGAACATTGCCGGCATGACTCTCATGGTCGTCTCCAACTCGTGGGCCTCTTTTATGATGGCACCTTCTGGAATCGGAGATGATGGAGCGTTCCTGGGGAACGTCTGGGCGGCCATAAATGGTCCGCTCTGGAATCCTCTGAACCTGCACCGCGTAATCGCCAACGTCGCTTACGGCGGATCGCTTACAGCGGCTTATGCGGCTTACAAGTTTGTCACGGTTGACCCGAAGGCAACCGAAGATCGGGCGCATTACGACTGGATGGGGTATACCTCGTTCATCGTAGCGATGGTCGGTCTTCTCCCCCTTCCGTTTGCCGGTTACTGGCTTACGAAAGAGGTGTACGGTTACAGTCAGCAGATGGGCATCACCCTGATGGGAGGCGTGTTCGCATGGCTCTTCATTCTGCAGGCGGTCCTTATCGGCGCAATCTTCCTTTCGGCCAACTACTACCTCTGGTGTAGCCTCGGCAGGACTGAAGCGGCCAAAAGGTACTATTTCATGATAAAGCCTCTTGGTATTGTCATTGTTATAGCGTTTCTCATGTGGTTCACTCCGCATACCCTTATCATGACCTCCACGGAAGTGACGCAGGTAGGCGGAACACATCACCCTGTATTAGGGCCGTTCGGTGTAATGGCGGCCAAGAATACGGCTGTTAACACTCTGATACTCGCTACGTTCCTGAGTTTCCAGATTTTCCGCAGAGCCGGCATCAAAGCGGTTGGCGATGGATTCTGGGCCAAGAACGGAACCGCCATTCAGGTGGCGCTTTATACGGCGGCCATGGGTAATATCGTCATTCTGGGTGTCTACAGCTATGTTATCCCGGCAAGTGTCAGGATAGGGTTGTCAGTGCCGCAGGTATGCACAACGGCGGTTGTGATTATTCTGGCGATGATTATTGACGGTAAGATGTTCAAGAAGAGCGAGGAGGTGAGTGAAACCAAGTGGGGCCAGATGCCTATGAGGTCTCAGTACGCTTTGTTCATGCTTGCCATCTCCTTTACATGGCTTATGGGGCTTATGGGATACTGTCGGTCAGCCATCAGGCAACACTGGCATGTGTACACAGTATTTCGTGACAACTCTGTGGAAGCCTTTACACCAACGCTTCCTTTTGCGGCGTTGCATGTGACGATCATTGTAGTTATTTTTATGGCTCTGGTCTTCTTTATGTTCTGGATGCCGATCCTGGCTTCCAAAAAAGGAAAGGTCGGCGCCGAGCAAAAAGCTCACTGAGGCGTAGCGGAAAAGAACTATGAAAGACCTTTTAAAGATATTTGTATTTGCTCTCGTTATTATCTTTGGATTCGCGGGCTATACCAGATACGGACTGCCACTTATTATCCCTGAGGCTCCTCCTGTAGAGGAGAAGCTCTCCGGGGATATCACGATGGAGCAGTATATCGGGATCGGCGACAAGATTTTTAACGGGAAAGGAACCTGTACCCTTTGTCATAGCCCTGTAGGAGGCAGAGCGCCTCTTTTGGATACGATTGGCTCCTTGGCGCTGGAGCGCCTCAAGGACGAGAGGTATAAGGGTAAGGCGACCACTGGTGAAGAGTATATCCTCGAATCGTTAGTCGATACGTCGGCTTTTGTTGTCGCCGGTTTCGGAAAGACCGGTACCAACGATACGGTTAGTCCCATGCCTAATGTCGACAAAGGGGCCATCGGCCTCAGTGACGTAGAGATGGGAGCTGTAATCGCCTATCTTCAATCGATTGCGGGTGTAGAAGTTACTGTAGCCCTGCCTAGCGGTGATTCTTCGGCTATGCCGGAAGAAGAGGCGCCAGCTACGATTAAACTTGCTGAGTCAGCCGCCGAGGCGTTCATAAAGTTTGAATGCACGATGTGCCATATAGGACCTGAGATAGAAGAGGGAGGCGACATGGGGCCGGATCTGGGCGGTTTTGCCGCAACAGCTGGTTCCAGAAAAGAGGGCGTTTCCGCCAGGGCGTTTGTTCTGGAGTCAATAATGAACCCGAACGCTGTTATAGCTGAAGGTTTCGATGCGGACACCATGCCGGATGACTACCCTGCAAGGATGACCTTTGCTGAGTTTAATCTGATCGCTGATGCGATCCTTGGTGTCAAGAACCAATAACAGCCTGGAAACGACGTGATAGCATGAAAATTCTTAGACCATTGATTCCGTTGACGGTAATCCTGATCCTTTATTTTGCCTTAAAGGAAGGGGTTCCGTACCTGGGATCGCAGTTACACGAGGGGACATGGCCGGTGATCCCGACGAGCGTTATGAAGATGTATGTCTTTTTCATAGCGGTCGGTGTCCTCCTTATCTTTACTTTCACAGATGATGGCTTTAAGGCAAATATAGGGCCGTTTGCAGAGATTTATCTTAACCCGGACAGAAAGATCATTCGTTTTGTATCTGCTGTTCTGGTTGGTTGTTTCGGCGCATGGGTGTCGTATCAATATGTTAAACCGACGTTTGACGCTCCTGTGGAGTTACGCTCGATTCATCCGGCGCCTCCTTCAAATGCGAAGATGTGGGGAAAGACATATTCCATCGGTACTTTGAAAAACCCTTTACGGGAAGACAAGGAGAACTTCGCCGCCAATGTGAAAGCAGGTGGCGAGGTCTATTACAAGAACTGCTTCTACTGCCATGGCGACCGAATGCTTGGCAAAGGGCCGTTCTGGGATGGGTTTACTCCGGTTCCGGCTAACTTCGTTGATATTGGAACGATAGCCCAGCTTTCTGAATCATTTGTCTTCTGGCGAATAGGGACAGGCGGGCCCGGACTACCATCGGAGGCGACTCCCTGGTTATCGGCTATGCCTGTCTGGCACGAGTTCCTCTCTGAAGAGGAAGTCTGGAAGGTTATTCTTTTTCTGTACGATTACACAGGTCACTCACCGCGTGTGATAGAGCCACACCATTAGAGGGGGGACCACTTTATGACTGTCATGGAAATTAAATCGTTTTCCTCTTCCTTTGTGAAGGGGGTAGTTTTAGCTGTAGCCACTGTTGCGCTAGTTGGTGGCAGCGCTTTTTCAGCCGCTGGCAATGTTGAAAATGGCGCCAAGGTCTACATGAAGAAATGCTGGTGGTGTCATGGTGAGGAGGGTGAGGCCGATGGCCCCGCCGCAGAGTTCATGATGCCTCCACCCCGGGATTTCTCTGCTGGAGTCTACAAGTACAAGACTTCTCCTCCTGACGCTGAAATACCGAGGGATGAAGATCTTTTTGTGATGATCTCCAACGGAATGCCGGGAACTTCGATGCCCTCCTGGAAGGAAGTGCTTTCTGAGCAGGAGCGATGGGATCTGGTGGCGTATATCAAGACCTTTACCGATATGTTCGAGGATATGGACAATCCACCGGCGCTTTCATTGGCCGGGAAGATTCCCTCGACTCCGGACAGTATCACCAAGGGCGCCAAGGCGTACGAGGCTGGCAAGTGTTTCGAGTGTCACGGTGAGCGTGGCAAGGGAAACACCCAGAAGAAACTGAAAGAGGGGAGCGGCGCGAAACTATGGCCGCGAAACTTGACCAAGCAGTGGACATTTCGCGCTGGAACAACCCCGGAGAACCTTTTCGCCAGGGTCACTAACGGTATCCCGAACACACCAATGCCTGCTTTTGCGGCGGAGACTACCGCCAACGGTAAACTCTCTGTGGAAGACAGGTGGCATGTGGTCAACTATGTAATGTCTCTTGCGGATCCGACGAATCAGGTCTCGCAGGGGCAGATAGTTATCAAGGGTGTTCAACGACCCGCTATTCCGGCTGACGAGAAAGACGCGGTCTGGGATGGAGTTGAGGCGACCACCTTCCGGCTGGCGCCACAAATTATCCAAAAGGAGAGGTTTTTTACTCCGGCTAACGACCTGATTTCTGTCAAGGCTGTCTTTACCGACAAGGATATCGCATTCCTTCTCCAGTGGGATGACAGGACACAGTCGATTCCTGGCGAGGAGAAATCGGGGACTTTGGCGTGGGGACCGCTCGGGCATGACGCTGTTGCGATCCAGACCCCTGTAACTCCTTCGGGAAGTTCGGAGAAGCCGTATTTTGGTCATGGTGATGGAAAAAACCCGGTTTCAATGCTCTACTGGAAGAGCCAGAGCGCAACTGATCCGGCAGGTTCCATGCTGATGACTGCAACGGGCAATCATAAGAGGGAGATGGGTGACGCTGAATCTATAGGTTTCACCACGTCGTCTTCATACGAGTTCGGAACCTGGAAAGTGATGATGAAAAGATCGCTTGTCTCACCGAACACTGAGAAGGATACGCAGTTTGTGGTCGGTAAATATATTCCGGTGGCTTTCGCCAACTGGGACGGCTCCAATGGTGAGGCTGGTTCGAAACATACAATGACAACCTGGTACTGGCTATTGCTGAAACCTGCGCCGAGCAATGATGTGGTGGTTATACCCGCCATGATTTTTGCCCTGCTCTTCTTCGGACAATACGCTTTTTCAAGGTTTGCAGGCGACAAGAAAAACAAGGCGTAGGCGTTTGCCTGCGCTCATATGAGTTAACGGGAGGGAAAAGGAATGAAACGACTGATAGTGTTAAGTTGTTTGTTGGCATTCACTATGGCGTTTACCGGTCAGGCCTTGGCTGACGGTAAAGCCCTGGTTGACAGCAACAAGTGTGGTGACTGCCATCAGATGGCTGGACCTGCGGCGGCTACTATAGCCGATGTTATGAAAAGAAAAGCGCCTGATCTTTTTTATGCGGGTTCCAAGTTCAACAAGGAGTGGCTTGTCGGTTACATACAAAACCCGACACAGCTACGGCCCGCCGGAACGGTATATCGGAACAACATAAAGACTGAAGGTGACAAGGATATCGTAGGTGATCTTCCAAAGTGCGCCTCTAAGTTAAGCGCCGGTGACGCCGCCGCTGTGGCCGATTATCTGATGACTCTTACAGATGCAAGCATGGCCGCTGGTGTTTTCAAGCAGGACAAGTTCAAGAAAGCCCGCGCCAAGATTCTGATGAAGAAAAAAGAGGCGTGTGACGCCTGCCATATGTTCCCGGGTAAGAAAGGGAAACCTGGCAAAGGTGGGGTTTCATGCCCGACATTCGCAGGTATCGGCGCCAGGCTGAATCCTGACTGGATGTACAGCTTCATCAAACACCCCCAGCACTGGGATCCAAAAGTATGGATGGCAAAGAGGGAATTTACCGACGCTCAGTTACAACTGATGGTCAACTTTCTCTCCAGCATGAAATAGGAGGATTATAACTATGAGAAAAACTACGATAGTCCCGGCTGTAATCGCCACCTTTGTATTCAGCTTCGGGTTCGTGTTGAGCATGGCAGGTTCCGCCAGCGCCGAGAGCGCGGCTGATAACTACAATCTTTTCTGCGTACAGTGCCACGGCACAAAAGGAACAGGCAAAGGGGTCAACGCTCCGGCTTTGGCCGTGGCTCCGAGAAACCATACCAGCGCTAAAGACATGAGCGCCCTCAAGGACGCTGATGTCTTCAAGGCTATCAAGGAAGGCGGTGTTGCTGTCGGTAAATCGACACAGATGCCCTCTTTCGCAAGCAACATGACCGACGCTGAGATTACGGAGATGGTTAAGCATCTTCGTGGTATGTGCAAGTGCGAGGGGAAGAAATAACTTCTATGACCGGACGGCTCTTTTGCGTAGCGCTTTTTTGCTCGGCCTTGTTTTTTGCCAGCGCCGGGACGAGCTACGCTTTGGGGCCATTGTCGGAACACCATTCAATGGGTATTTTGCCTCATCTTCAAAAAGAGGTAGGCGAAGATGTGCTAAATGGTGTGACGAAGTTTTTCAAGGACTCGGAGTACGCTATTGAGCATGGGGACATTGAAGGTCTCATGGCTCTCTACTCCGAGAACTATACGAACGGAGGTCATAAAAAGGCGGACGCCCGGAAAATCTGGGAACGACTTTTTGCGAGTTTCAAGGATATGGTAACTGTTCACAACATGAGAATAGAGACCTATTCTGAAAAGACAGGTGTAATCATTATTCGGTGTACCGGACTCCTGCTCGGTGTCTCCAACAAAGACACTGCTTCAGGGCTTCGCACTCTCGATAACTGGACTAATAGCGATCACATTCTCGTTAATGAAAGTGGCTCCTGGAAACTACTCGGAACCTACGGGAAACCGACAAAGAGGCTCTGGTTTGACAAAGCGATGCAACCACTTTTTTAGAGTGGTCTCAAGTTAAATTCAGATCAACCGCCTGTATGATTCTTAAAAAGATCATGCAGGCGGTTTTTTTTGCATTGGTATATGCAGGAAAATATAGAAGCAAACTGAATCCATATATGAAATAGGGAATCTAAAGACCTGTCGGTTGTTCAAATAAGACATGTCGGTTGATATTAAAATCTCCCATTAACAATATCCTTAAAACTTGAAAAGCGTGAAATATGAAGGAAGAGAAATCAGAAGAAGAGTCCTCAGTCTGGGCAAGGGTCAAACCGAAGAAGATAAATCTGCGCCACATGTTCGGTGGTTTAGCTTTAATCCTGATAATCGCCCAGTTCTTAACCGGCCTTTATATGATTTTCTATTACGAACCGAGCCTTAAGGACACCTACAAGACAGTACAGTATTTCAACAACGAGACATACCTTGGCGCCATTACCCGCAACATCCACAGATACGGAGCGTTCTTTCTCGGTGTGGCAGTGTTCATTCATTTCTGGCGGTCTTATTTCAGACGGGATTATCAGGGTGGCAGGGTCTGGAACTGGGAGACCGGAATATTCCTATCCCTGCTTGTATGGGCCTTCCTGATTACCGGAACGATTCTGCCGTGGGAGTGGAAGGGCTACTGGATGATGGAGATGTTCAACAACTGGCTGAAAAATATTCCGCTGGTAGGGGACGGTCTCTACAACTTCTTCATGACAGCTTATACGCCAACCAGAAATTTTATCATTCACGACATCATCCTTCCGATCCTGACTTTTATCGCCCTTGAGATACATCTGTTCAGTCGCTTGAGAAAGAGGGGGGTAAGCGACTATATGACAAGAACCGTGGTTCTTGCGATTCCTTTGTTGATCGCCATACTGATTATGAGTCTGGTTTACCCGGTCCCAACGGAAGACCCGGAAATTATCCCGTTGCCGATGGAAGGGGTAAACATTCCAGCGCCTGAATGGTTTTTCATCTCTTTGCTTATGCCTATCTGGTACTACCCGCCAAGAAATTGGCCGATGTTCCTTTTCTGGATACCCTTCATATTTCTTCTTATCGCCATTGCGTTACCATTTATCAACAAACGGAAGAAAAAAGAAGATCTGGAAAAAACATCAAGGTGGCGAAGGGTCAGCATGGGGGTGGCTTATGTAGGGGCAGGCGTACTCTTGTCTGCCTTTATCTCTTTTGGTGTAATCTGGAGTTCGGTCGATTCGCCGTGGATGGGATGCAACAGTTGCCATAACGTGGCTATGGGGGACAGGATGGGAATACCTCCCGTCACGTATAAGGATACGGAGCGGAATCCACTGCTACTCGACAACAGGTGGATGATTCGACACTGGTACCAACCGCAGGTTGTATGGTGAGTTCATGTTAAATAAAACGATTCTCTTTCTGATATTTGTAGCGTCGATCTCATGCCAGGACAAGATTGTCGGCAACCCGGAAAAGGTAATGGCCGATTATATAAAGGCGGTTCAGGAAAACGACTTTGCCACAATCTACAAACTTAACGTAATAACTATCCGGCAGGAGATGTTTATCAGGAGTTCCGACGAAGAGGCGATCAAAGAGGCGGTAACGGCTAATGTCGAAAGGAACAGACTGGAATTCGAAGCCATTAAACCGACCCTTTCGATGGGTACCCGTTGGGGGGAAAAGTATTTTTTCCTGCCCGGCGCCAGCGTCACTGTTGGAAAAGCCTACAATCTTGCGCCAGTGGGGGACGATCCTGTAAACTCCGAGTATGAAAAGGCCGCTTCAGTACTCACTTCAGTTAAGATCGTCTACGAGTCACCCGAAAAAGCTCCAAAACACCCTAATGGATTAATCAAGGTTGCCCAGTATGAATGCACATTGCGGAAAACCCGACAAGGGAAGAACGTCAGGATCTATTCCCACGATGAAAAGTGGTATTTCAGCGCGTGTGTCCTTGATGAACTTTCAGTCGAGTACTTTGCGCCATGATATCAGAAGATCAATGTGCGGTTTGTCACATGTTGTTAGTGAATGAAACGTTCTATCTGATGTTGATCATGAGATATATTGATTACACATAAGATGAAATTAAATTTCAACTTGCCTCCATCTCGCAAGGAACACAATTGATACACCAAATTTTTTCAGGTGACAAAAATTGTCGTTTTCATCCTGATTTTTCAAATTATCAAAATTAGCAAACAAAACACGTCCATTCCAACCCGACGGGTGTAACATGAATGATGCAGTGAAAATCGGGTGGTTAAGGGTTTGTTTTTCTATCTTGCAGGGTACGCAAGTTGCTATAACAGGGTGTGCTGATTACCGTGTCCTTTATGTAAGGGCATGGGTTTAACCATAATAATATGTTTGGAGGGGAAATGAGCTTAACATTTAAACGAGCGTTTCTTTGCTTGCTGGCGATAGCTTTTGTGGCTGTCTCAGTAATGGCGCCGACCGACGCAAGTGCGGCGAAAAAATCGAAAGCGGATCTTGACGCCGCTAAAAAAGCTGGTGACCAGTCTGATGAAGCCTTGGCAAAAGCCAGAGAGTCCTTCGGGCGAGAAGCTGATGAAGCGAACATTGAGACTTTTGATACAGATACCAACAAAAAAGCTTCCGGCGCCTCGACCTACGGTGTCACAGGCTTTGATTACCTGACAGGTGTTGGCAAGGTAGCCTCCGCTCCCGATAAGATCGGCGCTGACCTGCCTGAGGCTCTTGGCGGCGGCAAGATCGTTTCCGCTAACAACAGCCCGTTGGCTGGTCTGATGAAAGGTCGTTACAAAACCGAATGGACCGGTCAGCTTGGCGACACAGCTTCCGGTTGGGGTGAGAAATCAGGTATTACAGAAGCGTGGTTTCGTAAGCACGATTCCGGTTCCAAACTTGGTGGTGACTACAACGAGTGGGTCAACCAGTGGAACAACATTACCCGCCCTCGTCATGACGGTGGAACTCCTGTAGCCGGAGCCGACCCCGATCAGGGCGCTCACTGGTTCTCCTTCTATTGTGTGCACTGTCACGGCTGGACCGGTAAAGGCGATGGCCCCACAGCGGCCAAGCTGGATCCGAGACCTCGTAACCTGACCAACGGCAAATACGCCAACTTCATCTCCAACCTTGATCTTTTCAAAGTCATCAAGGGTGGCGGCGCCGCGAGAAACCTTGGTGTAGCTATGCCTCCCTGGGGTAACATCGTTCAGGATCAGGATATCTGGAACATGGTTGCTTTCATCCGCACATTGGCCGACAAGCCGAAATATGTTGCGGATCCGGAATATGTAACCGCCGCTAACGCCGCTGACTCCGAAGAGTTCACTGATATGAACGAAGAGTTGGAGCTTCCGGGTGAGATGGCCGGACGTGGTGGCAAGCAGGTTGGTGGTTATTCCTCCATCGGTGGCGGACGACTCTCCTCCATGCAGGTTGGTGTGAAAAAAGGTCTCAAAACCTCTGATTCCGATGCCAGCGCCAAAATTGGCGACTGGGCGATGGACAAGAAATAATCGCCTTTTAGTCAGTTTTTACAAAAGCCCCGGTCTTTTGGCCGGGGCTTTTCTTTTTTGTCTACTATTTCGCACACTCTTTGCTTATAATCATTTGTTGTCCCACGAATGAGACAATTCCTGAAATTAAATGCGCAAGTTTTTATGAAGTCGATGCAACTGGAGGTTCTTATTTTTTGTGATTGAAGTTGAACACCTTACGAAAACCTACGGTGAGGCGCGTGGAATAAACGATATATCTTTCCAGGTTGAAAAGGGGGAGATATTGGGGTTTTTAGGGCCGAACGGGGCTGGAAAGACCACCACCATGCGTATTCTCACATGTTTCATGCCGGCTACATCGGGTACAGCGAGGGTCGCCGGTTACGATGTGTTCGAAGACTCGCTAAACGTGCGAAGGCGTATAGGTTACCTTCCCGAAACTGTGCCACTCTACACCGACATGCTGGTTCCGGTATATCTAAGGTATGTCGCTGGCCTGAAGGAGCTTCCTTATCGGGAGATAAAGGGGAAGGTCGCAAAGATTATGGAACAGGTGGGGTTAACCCACAAGGCGGACAAATTCATAGGCGAACTTTCCAAAGGATACCGACAGAGGGTGGGGCTGGCGCAAGCGTTGATCAACGACCCGGACGTTCTTATCCTCGACGAGCCGACCATCGGTCTCGACCCGAAGCAGATTATTGAAATAAGGTCTCTGATTCGTGGATTAGGAAAAGACAGAACGATCATATTGAGCAGTCATATTCTCCCTGAAGTCTCCATGATCTGCGGTCGGGTTGCCATCATCGACGAGGGAAGAATCAAGGCGATCGACACACCGGAGAGTCTGACGGAGAAACTGCGGGTGGCCAATAAGGTCAAGGCTGTAATAGAAGGGGTAGCGGAAGACGTTAAAGCGGCTCTTGGCCGGATCGCGGGGGTCAACAACATTTTGGTGGAGAACGGCGATGGCGTTGACCGGGCGAAATATACAGTAGAGTTCGCCGAAGGCATTAACGGCCCCCCTCTGGTCGCCAGGACGGCGATAGAGGGTAAATGGGATTTGCACGAGCTTACTCCGATGAGGATGAGCCTTGAAGATATTTTTATACAGATAGTTACCGAGGAGAAAGACATAGTATGAGAAACTTTCTCTTCATCCTCTTAAAAGAGGTCAGGTCATATATCAACTCATCTGTGGCTTTTGTTGTGGTGACGATATTCTCCGTTTTGACCGGCTACTATTTTTACAACATATTCGCATCGTTTAGCACCATCAGCTTCCAGGCCCAGACAGACCCTACAATGGCCACCCAGTATGGCGCGCTTAATGTAACAGAGTTTGTGATACGCCCCTTTTTCGGGATCATAAGCGTGGTTATGCTGATTATGTTGCCGATGTTGACCATGCGTTCCTTCTCCGAAGAGAAAAAGACGGGAACCATGGAACTGCTTCTTACGTTCCCTGTGCGGGACGGGGAGGCGATCATGGGGAAGTTTGGCGGTTGCATGGCAATATTCTTTCTGATGCTGACTCTCTCTTTCCCGTCGATCCTGCTTGTGGAGTTGTTCGGCGACCCTGAATGGGGGGTTATCATCACAGGTTATTTCGGCCTTATTCTCATGGGGGGCGGTTTCATAGCTCTCGGTATTTTCATGTCGTCGATAACCGAAAACCAGATAGTAGCCGCTGTACTTTCGTTTGCGGCTCTTCTGATCCTTTATATGCTCAATTTCACTGCAGGCGCCGCTGGCGAAACTATGTCAGCGGTACTCAACTATCTATCGTTCACATACCACTACAGAAACTTCGCCAAGGGAGTGATAGACACTTCTGATGTGATTTATTACCTGTTGTTCACGTTGTTTTTCATATTTTTAAGTATGCGCTCGCTCGAATCGAAGCGTTGGAGGGGGTAAAGCAGTGTTTTCACCGACGTTGATAATCGCTACCGCAGGAGCGGCGCTTCTGGCCATCGGTTTTGGATTTTACGCCATCGACGGCATTATGTCCCTGAAATCGGCGGGTTTCATGTGGGTGGGGCTGATGATCGGCCTCTTTTTGTTGTATGTTAAGTTCGGGGAGGTAAAAAAGCTCCTTGGCGGTAAAAGCGCCAGATATGGCGCCAACATGGTTGTCATGATTGTCGTATTCGCCGGAGTGGTTATCTTCATGGCTATCCTCGGGCATACCCACAAGCAGAGGGTCGATCTTACGAAGACCGGTCGATTCACCCTCTCTTCCCAGACGATCAGAATTTTGCAAGCGCTCGATACCCCTGTGGAGGCTGTAGCCTTCTACCGCTCCGAGTCGGGAACCATGCACGCCCAGCAAAAACAGAAAGCAAGCGACCTTCTTGAAGAGTACGCCAGCTATTCCGACAAGTTTTCTTTTCGGTTTATAGACCCTGATCGTAACCCCGGACTGGCTTCTAAATATGGGGTCTCCGAATACAGAATCATGCTGTTAATGGCCGCTGGAAAGCAGGTTAAGGTTGGCACGGAACGGGAGACAAAGATAACCAACGGCCTTATCAAGCTGTTACGCAAAAAACAGAAATATATCTATTTCGTCAAGGGTGAGGGTGAAAAGGATCTCGCCTCCACCCGTAAGGATGGTTACAGCGCCGCCCGGAACGCCATCCTTAACGAGAACTACGAGATCAAGGAACTTTTTTTGATGCGGGTGGATGAGGTGCCGGAAGATGCGTCTGTTGTGGTAGTGGCAAGCCCGAGGCGGGAGATAACCCCGGATGGCCTGGAGAAACTGGACCGTTATTACAGACGGGGTGGAGCGATGCTGGTATCGGTCGATCCGGGCCATCCTCCCGGATTCAAGACCTGGCTTGAAAACTACGGGTTCAAGTTGCAAAACGACGTGGTAATTGACCAGCAGAGCAAACTGTACGGCGCCAACCCGATGACTCCCGTGGTCTACGCCTACGACAAGAAACATCCCATGACCAAGGACTTTACCCTGGCTACTTATTATTCCATAGCCAACTCGGTCTATATTGACGAAGACCCGAAGAAGGGGCAGTACCAGCTTGCCATGACAGGCGCCAACAGCTGGACGGAGCTTGATCGTGATCAGCTCGAATCGGGGAACGCTGAGTATAACGAGGTTACAGAGAAGCGTGGTCCTGTGCCTGTAATGGCGGTGACCACTGTGACCGTAGCCGAGGAGAAGGACGAGGAGGGGAGCATAAGGCAACGATACGGGAAGATGATTCTTGTGGGAGACTCCGACTACGCCAATAATACCAATATCAACCTCGCCGGTAACGGTGACCTGTTTTTGAACACCATAAGCTGGCTTGCAGAGGAGGCTGACCTGATTGCGGTGCGAGCCAAGAAGAGGGACATAACCCCGGTGGTCCTGACTGCGACCCAGGGGCGGGCCATCTTCTGGGTGCCGGTCGTGATGGTGCCAGCTTCCGTGTTACTGCTTGGAATCGGCGTATATAGCCGAAGACGATGGTTCAATTGAGGGGTGTGGAGTTGATAGAACGAACAAACAGAAATATCTTTTAAACAATGAGATATTTCAAAACGACATTTCTCTGGATAATTGTCCTGACCGCCATCGGGGGTTACAGCTTTTTCGACTTCGAGCAAACCAGGCTTGAGGAGGAGAGGAAAGACAAAGAGACAAGGCTCTTTCCTTTTGATCCGATAGAGATTTTGCGTATCACGCTCAAGAAAGAGGGGAGCCAGATCGCCCTGGAGCGATGGGACACCGGGTGGAAGATAGTAGAGCCGATTGAAGCGAAAGCCGAGGATGAGGCAGTCGAGAAATTTTTGGGTTACGTTACCGATTCGAGGAACGACGCTGAATATGTGATGGACCCTGAGCCGACCGACAAGCGTTTGAAGGAGTTCG
Organism: Nitrospinaceae bacterium; assembly: GCA_029261405.1. Lineage (GTDB taxonomy): Bacteria > Nitrospinota_A > UBA7883 > UBA7883 > JAJDBK01 > JAJDBK01. The sequence continues at coordinate 26,531 of JAJDBK010000001.1, read as the reverse complement.
GGCTGAACAAACCGACAGTAAGTGTCACTCTCCAGACGGGGAGCGATCTTAAATCGTACACTCTGCTTTTCGGGGACCGGGCGGCGTCGATGGGTGTGGCTTTCGCGCGACTCAAGGGGGCTAAACCGGTCTACAGGGTTTTGGCTTCAGCCAGATCCGAGGCGAACAAGGATGTCTATTATTTCAGGGACAAAACTGTTCTGCGCCTCAATCCGGTTACTGTCGATCAGCTTGCCATAACACGGGATGAGCTGTCGTTGCGCCTTAAACTTCCCGCGTCAGGCGCCTCGAAGTGGGAGATAGAAAAACCGGTGAAAGCCGTTGCGGATAACGCGAGGGTGTTTGAGCTTGTCGGTACATTCGTCAACGCCAAGGTGAAGGAGTTTATCGCCGAGACAAAAGATGACCCTTCGCAGTATGGCCTCGATAAACCGAAGGCCGTACTTCACTTCTGGACCGCTGGCGCCCCGGAGCCTGCGGTAACCCTGACAGTGGGTAACCGGAGTCCTGAAAAGAGGGGATACTACTGCGCCATGTCGGATCGGAATAACGTATTCCTTTTGGAGGAGGATACGGTGCACGCCATACCGAGGCAGACCAAAGACCTGCGTAGCAGAGAGCTTTTCTTTTTTGATAAGGACAACCTTAAGAGGTTTGAAATTCACCAGGGCGAAAAGGCGCATGTTTTTGTAAAGGATGTGGCCAAGGAGTGGCGGAAGAACAACGCCAGCGGCGAAATGGTCTCCATTCTCATTATAAACGAGTTTCTTAACGAGCTTGTAAGTTATAAAATCGAGGACTTTGACAGTTCATCTCCGCCTACTGACAAGAAGTTCGGGCTTGATCCTCCCTCCGTTAAATTACTGGTGTGGCCGGAAGGAAGCGTAGCGCCAGTTTATCTTAACATCGGAAAGAAAACGCCCAGGGGTTATGTATTCGCCATAAGCGGCTCGGACAATGTGGTCATGGAACTTGACGGAAAAATTGAACGGCTATTAACATCCCATTTTGATTGAGGGGGAAGATCATGAACAGCTACCGACACTTTATTAAATATTCGCTGGCCCTGGCGTTGATATGCCTTGTAGGCGCTGGTTCCGCTTTTGCCGAAGGGGGGGCGCCGAGCGTCGGTAACCTTTTCATCCAGGCGTACAACAAGAAGGATGAAGCTGGAATGAAGGAGCTTATCAGAGCTAGGGCCGAGGAGTTTCCGGGCGAAGTGCAACAGATGGTCGGGTACGCCATGTCGCCGGAGGCCGCCCCCGAACAAGCTGACTTCCTGTTCAACATATCAGGAATTATCTCGATGATGTATGGCGAGCATACCGGCGATAAACGACTGTTAGCCGCCGTGGAGGCGAACTACACGAAGTTTCTTGAGAATCGGGACAAAAACTCCATCTCAGCCGATGCGGTGGCGGCCGCCAAGAAGGATCTTTTGGCCCTCGGCAAGGGGAACTGGCGGATCACCCATTTTGGGATGGAGGAGGAGGGGTTAATGATAGATATCGATGTGCGGGAATCTTCCGGCGGTTCGATGACCCCCCGTGTTGAGTTCGCCGTGACCAAAGAGAGTAAGGAAGTTATAAGTAAACATCTGCCCAGCGTGAAAAAGGGCAAAATCACCTGGAGCAGTCTGGGTGTCGGTTTACGAACGGTATTTATTGAGTAGGTAATAGTTGATGTTTCAGAAAAAGCCTCTACAGGCTATTGCGGTTGCGCTCTTTTCTATTATGGTTATGAGTGGCAACGCATACGCTCAGGACGCCCAACGAGGCGAAGTGTTGTTCAAGAAAAGGTGTAAAGGTTGCCACCGGTTGACGGACGCCATGAAAACGGGTCCTGGATTGCTCGGTGTCACCAAAATTCGGGATGACGAGTGGTTGAACAAGTGGCTGAAAAATCCCAAGGAGATGATTCGAAGTGGCGATCCTGTAGCTGTGGCGTTAAAAGCGAAATACAAGAAAACCATGAGAACGTTAAAGGCGATGCAGGATGAGGGAGCGCGTAGCGATATTATAGCCTTCCTCAAGAAAAACGACGCTGAGAATGGTAAATAACAATGATTGGAGATGAATTAAAATGAGAGTTGTAAAAAAGGCCTTTCTTGTACTGGCGCTTTTGTTAACATCGACCATTGCGTTGACATCCTGTACGGGTGGGGGTGGTATTGAGGATGAGTACGCCAAAGTATTCTCCGGGATCAACCCGGACTGGGCGTTATACGAGGTTGTACAACAGGGTGAGTCTGTCGTAATAGCTGTTGAAGTCTCCAATACGGAAAAAGTGCCATTTAAGGATGCGAAAAAAGCGGTGGAAGCCCTGATGAAGGTCAATCCCAAGCTACAGGGGTATATCGAGTTCAAGGGAAAAGAGGTTCCGATGACTCTGCGCCGCATGGAGCTGATCCCGGCCGGTTGATTACCTGGCGTAATAAGGATTCTTTTTGGCCGATACAGGAGTGCTGGTAGCAAGTTCCAGCTCCTTGTGATCGGCCAGCATTTTCATTTTGATTTTCTGCATCGTTTTGAAGTCGGTGTCGGGAAAGCGGATCTGATAGAAGTTGACGGAATAATCGTATCCGACGATCGTAGCGTTAACTGACGATATGATTCGTTTTGCCGTTTCCTGGCTGGTATCTTTCGAGAAGGTAATATTGAGAACATCCTTGACGAAGCTTAAGCCTGACGCTTCTTCCACGACGATATCATCTTCGTTCGGCGAAAAGAAGGAGGGGGGCGGCCCCTGGCTTTTTCCCATGAAGTTGGTTTTCTTCTCTTCGGAGCATCCGAAGAGAAGTGGAACCACGCTTAAGGTTATGACCAAGGCGCCCAACCGGTTTTTCAATCCCATAACGCTTCCTGTCGCTCCCTTATTTCGCGCACCGAAATCCTATGAAGGTGTGGGAGTCGTCCGGGATGCTTTTGAGAGATACGAAGGTTTTGGCCTTCGACGAGTCGTCGAAAAAGGATCCCCCGAAAGTGAGCCTGTACTGTTTGGAGTCCGTTTCCCACGCATCAACCCACTCCCATACGTTGCCAGCCATATCGTGAACGCCGTATGGGCTTTTGCCGGCTGGTCTGCTTCCCACTTCCGCTGTGCTGTTCAGTTCGGATTCGAGAGTATTGGCGTTGGCGTCAACAAAATCGTTTCCCCACGGGTAGATAAAACCGTCTGTTCCCCGCGCCGCTTTTTCCCATTCATGGTCGGTGGGCAGTCTTTTGCCGAGAGACTTGCAGTACTCTTCGGCCTGGAAATAAGAGACTTCCGTAGCCGGATGTTTTTCCCTGCCAACGGTAGCTTCATATTCCTTATCGAACTTTGCGTACTGTTCCGCCGTCACTTCGTAAATATCGATAGAAAACTCCTTCACGTCTACACTGGTAAGCGCGGCGCCCGATTTGAAAGGGCCTCCCTTGACTGTTACCATGGCCGAGCCTCCGGAATCAGCGAGAACGTTACACGCAAGAGTGGCGATAAAGACGCTGGCGAAAAAAGCTGTTCTGGTCGTGGATCCGATGTTTTTCAATGGTGTTCTCCATTCCAATGTGGAACATATGTTAAAAATTATCCGCTGGTTTAACCAGCAATTATAGAGCTATTACGATGAATACAACAAACAAAACTGGCTGTAAATTAACACATCAGATGCAACCGACCTTGCATCGTTACGCGCTTGGCCTGATTCTCGCGCTCATCGCTTGTCACTTTACCACAGTGAACTCTCAAAAAACCTTTATTCTATCAGGATTTTTTGATTTTGTCAGACCGGCTTACGCCGAAGATTCCGATAAGGCCGCCCCTGAGCTTGGCTACGGGGAGAAATCTGATAAGGAGATAATGGCTGAGCGGCCTCGTCAAACAAGAATCGGGGTTCTCGGCCCTATGGGTGGTGATCTTGGATACTACGGAACCGAGGCGTCCAACGGCGCCGAGCTTGCGTCAGACGAGATTAACGAAAAGGGGGGGATCAGGAACAAGCAGTATGACCTGCTGATTTTCGATACCAAAGGTTCTATCGCCGGTACCCGGGCGGGTGTTGAGGCTTTTCTGAAACACGAGGTCTTGGCTGTCGTAGGGGCGGCTACGGGGGAGGTCAGCTTTGCGGCCACAAAGGCGCTTAACGACCGCCAGCTTATAATGATCTCAGCCGGATCGAGAAGACGCCTTGGAGACACCGGGCCGTACAACTTTCGTAACACGCTCAATGACAACCAGGGTATAAAACAGCTTATAGAATACCTCGGCGAGAAAAAGAAGTGGAAACGGTTTGCCCTCTTCAGCTCCCTGCTCAACGACTACTCCATTAAACTCACGGCGGCTTTCAAGGCCGAGATAGTCGCCGCTGACATGACAATAACTGACGAGCTTTTCCTCTGGTCGAAGGCGATGACGAATATGGCGGATGAAGAGACCTCCATCGCAGGCCAGATCAGGAAACTGAAAAACAACATTCCTGACGCCATAGTCTTTACGGGGGATGGTAAGGAGGCCGAAGAGATCGTCCGGGAGTTAAACGCTCTGGGGCTTCATATCCCGCTTGTGGGATCGGAGGACCTGATGATCCCGGAGTTTGCAAAACTGGGCGAGCTTGCAAAAGGCTCCATTGTCTACAGCGGCTTTGACGCGGATTCAACTGTGCCTGCGATAAAAGCCTTCGTCGATGCGTACAGCAAGCGATTCGGCTCCAAGCCCTCCAGAATGGCCGCCTTGAGTTACGACGCCTACTACATGCTGGCAGAGGCGATAAGCAATTCAAAATCGATGCGACCGAGCCATGTCAAGTCGGCCCTTGTTTCGCTCAAAGGCTTTACGGGCGTGACCGGAATAATCGATATGGACCCGACTGGCGAAGCGATCAAGGCGCCGTTTATCTTTGAAGTGAAGAAAAATGGCCCGGAATACCGATTTACCACTGTTCAGGATCCTTTCACACCCAGGAAGGAGTAACGAAATGGTTACGTCAAGACTGGTGGCCCTGTTTATCCTCTTTCTCTCCCCGCTTGTTGTGCAGGTCGAAGCGAATGCGGAACGTGACGAGGGTATGGTTCTCATTCCCGCCGGTGAATTCCTGATGGGGAGCGACGATTCCGAGGTGAGTAAGATGGAGTCGCTCTACGCAAAACATCGTCTCTACGGAAACTATTCGTTTGCAAACGAGGCTCCGAAAAGGAAAGTCACCCTGAAAGCGTTCTATATAGACAAACGTGAGGTTACAAACGCAGAGTACGCGAAGTTCATTGAGGCGACCGGAAAAAAACCTCCGAAACACTGGGATTCCGGCAAGTTCGATCCCTCTTCAGCCGATTACCCCATATTGAATATTTCGCAGGCCGACTCAATGGCCTACGCCCAATGGGCGGGTAAACGGTTACCAACGGCGGAGGAGTGGGAGAAGGCGGCGCGTGGAGTTGATGGTCGGGTATTTCCGTGGGGAAATGAGTTCGATCCATACAAGGCGTCCACAGCTGAATCCGATATGCTACTTATCGAAGACGCCGTTTGCAACCCGTACCGAGGGAACAGAAGTGGAGGCGCTCCAGGCGACACAAGCCCATACGGAGTTTCGGGTATGGCTGGAAATGTCCGGGAGTGGACCGCCTCGATGGATCCGAAACGGCCCTTCATGGCCATGGTCAAAGGCGGTTCCTGGGCCGACCTTAGCGTCAGCGCCCGGGCCGCCTACAAGGAGTATATAGCCAAAGTCGCCGTTAGTCATATAATCGGGTTTCGTTGCGCCATGGACGCTGATTAGGTAAACAGCCGCTCCATGCGGACTTCTGGCGCCACAGTAAAAAATGTTTGATCGTATCTGGAAAAAATTCACGTTGGCGCTCCTTGTGGTGGCTTATGCGCCTATCGCATATTTTGGTTACTACGACCTCATAGCTAAGGAGATGTCGGTCACGGACGCCACCTTGAAGGAGGTGTTCATCAACACCATCACAAGGGGTAAGGAGATCGAGCGAACTTTCATCAACGCCAGGGTCGATATCAACGATGTCCGCTCTTCTCTTGCGCTGAAGGTTCTTGTCGATTCTGTGCGGGATGAGAGTCCGCCGTCCGCCGTCCGCAAATCGATGGTGGAACAAGATTTTATCCGTTTTTTATCTCTTCGCCCCGGTTATTCGCGTATCGGTTTTCTCGACGATTATGGTGACGAGATTGTCATTGTCTACCGGAGCGGAAGCCGGATAGTGGCAACTCCATCCAGTGGAAGAAAAAACAGACTTACCTCAGCGTTTTATATCGGCGCCGCAAGGCTGGCTGATGACGGGGTGGCTGTTATGCCGATGCGAAGCAGTGTGCATCCGAGCCTCGACCTGCCGACTGTAACCCTGGTGCGTCACGCCACAAAGGTTTTTGACAGTAGCGGTGTGGCGCGCGGTGTTGTCTATATCGACCTGAACGGATCGGAGCTTTTCGACCGGCTGACCCGGATGACGCTTGAGTCGAGGAGGGTGGCGGCCCTTGTTACCAACGAAGGCGATTATATCTACAATCCGTTCGTCAAGCCGGGTGTGGCGACGATCCCTCCAACAGAGGTGGCGGTCAATGTCAGAAAGGAGCTGGGGCGTGAGCTTGCCGACCAGCTTTTGTCGGGAGGACGGGGTGTTATCTCCGATCACCCCGACTACCTTTGGGCCTACAACGCCGTGCATCTTCAGGAAGGGGATTCAAAACGGTACCTGGTGGTTTTCGATCGTTACGCCCGCTCCCTTTTTGCGGAAAAACTTTACGAAATCAAGCGGGTGTACGCCATCGGCGCCATCTTCACCGTGATTCTGGTGGTTCTTGTGGCTGTCCTTGTATCACGAGCCTTGACGGTTCCGATAAATACGTTGCGTCGGGGGGTGGAAAAATTCAAGAACCACGATTTTGACCACCGTATAAGGATCGACTCCAGAGACGAGATAAAATCGCTCTCCCTGGCGTATAACGAAATGGCGGATGACTTGCAAGAGTACAGCCGGTCGCTGGAGCTTAAGGTCTCGGAGCGTACCGACCGTATCAAGGAGGTGGAGCGTCAGTTGATGAGATCGGAAAAACTGGCCGCCCTCGGTTTTTTAAGCGCAGGTGTGGCCCACGAGATCAACAATCCCATTTCGGTTATTGTTATGCGGCTGGACCTGGTTAAAAAGGCTCTGCAACAGGGGGATATGGAAATTGTGGAGAAGGATATCGAGGTTGTGAAAAACCACGCAATCCGTATCTCCACCATCGCCAGGTCGTTGTTGACGTTCGCTCGCGAAGGGGATAACAAACTGATGGCGGTAGATCTTAACGAGGTGATAGGCTCAGTATTGTCGCTTATAGGACATCCGCTCAAGAGCAAGGGTATATCGGTCAAAAGCGTCTTGCAAACAGACCTGCCACAGGTATGGGCCAACCTTTCGGGTATGGAGCGTGTCATCTACAATCTGGTCCAGAATTCGTATCAGGCGTGCGCCAGTGGCGACATTCTGGAGATAAGTACCCGAAAGTGTGATGGAGGCGGAGTGGAGCTGACCGTTCGCGACACAGGACCCGGCATCGGGAAAGAGAGCCTTGAGCGTATCTTTGAACCTTTCTACACCACCAAGGAAGTGGGGGAGGGGACCGGACTGGGACTCTCCATAAGTTACGGGCTGATACGCGATTTCGGAGGGGAGATAGATGTGAAAAGTGTACCGGGGGAAGGCGCCCTCTTCACCATAACCCTTGAAAACGCCTCCGACCATCTGATCGGAGGCGGAGAGAAGAAGATATGAGGTTTGCCCCGGGATGATGGAAAACAGTGGTGGTAAGGGGGTGGCTCTCCTCGTGGATGATGAGCCGGACCTGCTGGAAAGTTGCGCCAGGATTCTGACCTCCGAAGGTTATCGATGTATTACAGCGGAAAACGGTGTTGATGTTCTGGAACTCGCAAAAAAACACAAACCCGATATTGTGGTGACAGATTTCATGATGCCAAAAAAAAATGGCATGGAGGTCTTGCGGGAGATAACGGCGGAATTCCCGGAACTGCCGGTAGTCATGATCTCCGCATTCGCCACTATCGACGGGGTGGTGGCGGCGGTTAAGGAGGGGGCTTTTGATTACCTGACCAAACCTTTTTCGGCCGATCAACTGGTGATAACGGTAGACCGAGCGGTCTCTCAACACCGACTTCGCAAGGAGAATATCGCTTTGCGGACGAAGGTGAAGAACGATTTTTTCTCCCACTCGTTTGTCGGAAGGAGTCGGGAGATAATGCGGATAACGGACCTCGTGAAAAAGGTGGCGGTTACAGAGTCGAATGTTCTTATAGAGGGGGAGGCTGGCGCCGGAAAAGGGCTCGTGGCCTGGGCGATACATCTTCACGGAGGCGGGTCGTCCACCCCTTTCGTAACGGTGGATTGCAAAAACCTTACCGAGGAGAGCGGGAAAGCCATTGAGTCCGCTGACGGTGGTGTATTGTACCTTGCAAACATCGACCGGATCGACATGGTGACCCAGGCCTGGCTTAACAAGGTTCTTCACGAGAAAAGAGAATCGGGAGGAGACAATTCCGGGGGCCGGCAACCGAAGATGAGGGTAATTTCCTCTACCTGTGAGAATTTAAGGTCGGTTATGATGGCTGGCGCCTTTCGGGAGAGCCTCTATTATCTTCTGGGTGTTATCACCATAAAGATTCCACCTTTGCGGGAGCGTTCCGATGATGTGGAGGTTTTGTGCGATCTTTTTCTGAGCCAGTCGGCGGAGAATACCGGGGCTGTCAGGAAAACCTTGAGAAACGACACACTGCTTTGCCTTATGGATTATGATTGGCCCGGAAATGTTCGGGAGTTGCGTTCGGTAATAGAAATGGCGGTGTCGATGGCCGATGGCGACTTCATCAAGGTGACCGACCTGCCGGAGCGGGTGAGAAACACCGGGCTTATGGAAGATCTTTCGTACAAGGACGCGAAAAATATATGGCTTAAAAGTTTCGAGAGAAGTTATCTCGAAAACCTGCTACTGAAAAACCAGGGGAACATATCCCGCTCGTCCCGGGAGGCCGGGATAGCCCGAATGTCCCTGTATAGAATGATAAAAAGAAATAACCTTGGCGGTCTAGCAAACGATGAGCGGGATTCTGGTGAAGGATCATGACCCGCAATAACAACAACCGCTAATTTGTAAAATTAAGGATAGTTTTCACGATGAACCCGAAGTCGATTTTTCTCGCTTGTTTTTTCCTCTCAGGAGCCGCAGGCCTTATCTATCAGGTTGTCTGGGTTCGCATGTTCACCCTTGTTTTCGGAAACACCGTATACGCCGCCTCCATGGTGGTGGCCGCTTTTCTGGCCGGGTTGGCTCTGGGAAGCCGCTACTGGGGAGCGAGGATTGACAAGATCAGGGACCCGATCAAAACCTACGTCAAGTTAGAGCTGATGATTGCGTTGAGCGCTGTGCTGGTTACATGCCTGATCCAACTCGTGGATGGCGCTATCGTATCGCTTATGGATGTGGAGTCGATAGGTTCGGGCAAGTGGCAGTTTATCAGATTCGTTATCCTGTTCATACTTTTGTTGGCGCCGACATCACTTATGGGTGGGACCGTTCCCGTAATGGCGCGTGTCTACATTACGACTTACGACAATCTCGGTAAGGGTTTGAGCGCCCTTTACGCCGCCAACACCTACGGAGCTGTGGTTGGCTGTTTCGTGACCGGATTTCTCCTTATCAGTTCGTTCGGTGTGTTTGGAGCGTTTACGATCGCCCTACTTCTGAATCTTGCTGTAGCCGGTTTAGTGGCCTGGATACCGAAAATTCCTGAGACAGCAAACAAAGCTCCAAAAATAAAATCGACACCACGCCAGAAGTCGAAGAGGAAAAAAGAACTCAGGGTCGAACCGTCGATAAGCGAAAAGGTAACGGCGTATCAACCCGATCCGGGACTGATTCTTCTACTGGCTCTCCTGTCGGGGTTTTCCGCTCTGGCGTTCGAGATAATGTGGACGAGGGCGTTTGTCGTCTCGTTCAAATCAACTGTTTATCTGTTCAGCAACCTGCTGGCGGTCTTCCTGCTCGGCATGGCCATCGGCAGTCACATTCTCACTAAATGGCTCGACAGACTCAAGGACCCGGTCCACCTCTTCGGGTTGGCGCAGGTCGGGATCGGAGTGTGGGGCGTAATCAGCGTTATCTCTTTTATCGGCGCGCCCGGCTGGGCATTATCGATGACCTCCATTTTCGGGGAGATGAATCTATCCAAGGACGCGCTGATCCAGCTTATTCTCATGGCGACGATCTTCGGTCCCGCAACAGTTCTCATGGGCATGTCGTTCCCGCTACTTTGCAAGGTCTACACAGGTTCGATCGAGTCACTCGGTACACAAGCTGGAAAGGTCTACGCCGTTGGGACCGTTGGAGGCATAGTCGGCTCACTTGCGGCTGGATTTTTTCTGCTACCTTCCCTTGGATTGCAAAACGGACTCTTCGTCATTTCGGTGATAACTCTCCTGACAGGTTTTCTGGCCATGTTCGTCTCCGCCTCAAGGAGAGGGGCCATGTGGGTCTACACAGTATCGACGGTGGTGACCCTTGCGGTCATTGTGTCGATGCAGATCACCGGAGTTAATATCGGGCTTGGCGTAGCGGTCGGCGAGGAGATCGTCTTCGCAAAAGAGGAGGTTATGGGATCGGTCAAGGTGACCCGGAAAAACAGTAACCTCACACTGCACGTCAATAATTACCAGTTGGCGACATCGGGTGACGTGGCGGTCCGGTTCGGGCATATTCCGATGCTGTTGCACCCTGAGGCGAAGGATGCGCTGGTTATCTCCCTCGGAGCCGGAATAACCTCAGGATCTGTCGGCAGACACCCGCTTGACAGGATCGAGTGTGTGGAGATCGTACCCTCCCTTCTCGACGTACATCCGCTATTCGCAAAAGATAACCACAACATCATCGCCGACGAGAGGTTCCACCTTACATTCTGGGATGGCAGGCACTATGTGCGGGCCTCAAAACGTAAATACGATCTGGTGATTTCTGATCTGTTCCAGCCCGATAGCGCGGGAGTGGGGTCGCTCTACGCCCTGGAATTTTTTCTCGATGTGAAATCGAAACTTAAGAAGGGGGGCGCCATGGCCCAGTGGCTTCCCATGTATCAGCTCTCCCCTGAAAACCTCAAAGTGGTAATGAAAACTTTTGCCACCGCTTTTGAATATACACTCGTCTTTTCCGGGGATTTAAACAGTGAGCTTCCCACGATAATGCTCTACGGCTCGGCGGACCCCATAAGGATATCTCCCGATAAACTCCTTGCAAGGCTTGAGGCGCCGGGTGTGAAAGAAGACATGATCGAAAACACCGATCCACTCTCCTTCCTCAGTTTCTATGTGATGGACCGCGATGGCATTCTCGATTTCACGCAAGGGAGTCCCGTAAACACCGATAATCGACCGGTGGTGGAGTTTACTGCGCCAAAATATCTGTGGGATCGGAAGATGAACGCTGTGAATAACTTTACAGAGATAAAAAAACGGAGGAAACAGCTCAATGCGCGTCTGCTGGGGACGGAAGAGGATGAGACCATCAATAAGGCCATTGAGCGTTATTACCACGGCAGGACGTTCCTGTTACAGGGGAAGATAGAACATGCAAAGAGGAACTATCCGGAAGAGCTGAAACTCTATAAGGAGGCGTATAAACTGGTTCCGGGTGATCCGTTTCTCGGATTAGCGGTTTTTGATCTGGGATACCTCTATTATCATCGTCAGGACTTTGCTACGGCGGTAAAATTTTTCGAGTGGGTCAAGAAGATTAATTACAATCTTCTGGAAGCTCATTTCTACCTGGCAAAGTCGTACCAGTTCCTCGGCCAGAAACAAAAGTCGGTCGAAGCGTTCAGTGAGCTTGCCAAGCTTAAGCCTGAGATAGCCGAAGGGTTATTGACCGAACAATGAATAAAGCGTTTCGTTAAACTGAAATGAAACGTTCAGTCGATTATGTGATATTCGCTCCTGTAGCTTATTCTGGCTTTGAACTGCAAGAGATTGAAAGGAAAGAAATTAGTATTGTGTTTCAGGTTCGATTGCCTTATTATAGTGGTCATAGTGGACTCCGAACTGTTGATTTCCTGTAACTTCTTGTTTGTTATAGGGGTAGATGACAGCTATTGATTGCTTCTAAAGTTGGTATATCGATTGCATCGGCATATGGGGTTGGCTATGCCTGTGTTTAATTGTTTTATTTATTAATTATTAATGTGAAGGGGGGAAACGAGTGATTAAAAGACATCTTCTGATAGCCTGTTTGTTGGCGATCGGTCTGGTCTTCACCGCCTCAAATGCAAAAACCGCTGACGCTGGAGTCCTGGGTAATGGCTCTGCGATAACGGACACTTTGCAGATCGGGGAGATCACTAGCCTTGGCGACCGACAGGTTACAATCAAGACTGCGTTTGAGAAGACTTCAAAAACGTACAAGCTTGATCTTCTGGCGGAGTGCTATGTCATGACTGCAAAACGCGCAGATTTTAAAAAGTTCACCGAGCTGAAAAAAGGTGACCTGATCGCAGCTTACGGCTGGCACAAAGACGGAAAGTGGAACGCCCGCAGGATCGATATCCTGGATCGGGACGACTATCTGGTGAAACGTCTTGCCGCCGACGCTAAAGCTGGCGCATTCTACAAACATGAGAGATAAACCTTTGAGAGGGGGGTTAAATACCTTGAAAAGAGTCCTTACTTTCAGTCTTGCCGCGTTTCTTGGCGCTCTTATGATCGTCGTGCCGGCAGAGGCGAAAAAGACTGTTCTGACTGATTTTGATAAACGTGATTGGATGGTCATTGCTCCTCAGGACAGTGACGCACCGTTACGTGACTACGCCATTCTTTATGATGCCGGCGGAGTTGATGGCGCCCTTGGTGTCATCGGTATCCCGTCCATGAGGACCTATCGCCACATCAAGTGCGGCGTTGATCTTCACAACTTTCCGTTCTCCGGTTCCAACGCCGGTAACAACAACGGTACTCCTGATGGTAAATACCTCTACGTTTCGGACAAAGGCTCCGATACTATCGCTGAGGTAAACCTTCAGACTGGTTGGGCTGAGAGAGTATTCGCTCTGCCGAAACCTTTCGGTATCCATCACAGCGCCGCTTTGGCTCCTAACGGTAAATACTTGTTCGCAACAGGCGAGCTTACCGGTAAGATGCTGAAACTGCGCCTCTCTGACGGAGCCACCACCGTTCTGGATATCCCGCCTGCGCCTAGCGCACCGGATTATCCTGATACCAGTAAAGACGGCAAATACGTCTTCTCGGGTAACTACTACCACTCTGCGGTCATGGTTTTCAGCCAGGATCCGTTCAAGCTGATCAAGGAAATTCCGGTCGGTAAAAACCCGCACGGAACCAACGTCAGCCCGACAAACCGTATTGTCAGCACCTGTGACAAGCTTTCCGCCACCCTGTCGATCATCGACGTGGAGAAGCTGAAAGTTCACAAGGTTATCCCGGTCGGCGCCGGTCCTCTGCACAACCAGTTTGACACACTCGGCAAGTATGACTACATCTCTTGTTTCGTGTCTGACTCCACTTCCAAAGTAGATATGCAGAGATTCCAGCTCGTGGATGAGTTCCCGGTTCACTACAGACCCGGTCACAACGCCATAGCTCCGGATAACGCTTACTACTCTTCGCAGAACAAGTTCTCCACCGGTCTGTTCACTCCGACCGGTATTGTCTTCGCGGTTAACTTCGAGTTACAGGACCTTGATGAGACCTCCGCTACCTATGGTAAATCGGTCAAGCTCATCCCTGTTGACGGCGAGCCGCATGAAGGAAGAATGATCTTCGCCAGCTACATCCAGAGATGGAATACTGGTAAAGGTGAGGATCTCTTCTCCAAGGGCTATGATCTTGGAGATGTTCACATCTCCTTCGACGATGGCCCTGGTCTTAACAGCAAACAGCGCCCCCAGCTTGAGCCGGTCCACACGGCCAACTCCAGCAGGGTATGGATTCCCAGAGACGACAGCAAACCTGGTATCACCCAGGATGGCGATGTCAAGGTTATCCACATCAAAGGTTTCTCCTACGGTTATGTTCCCAGGTTTATTCATGTAAACCAGGGCGACAAAGTCAGGATGATCCTTACCAATATCGATAAAGCGGCCGGTCTTACAAAGAACCCGGACGTTACGATGGGTATTGCTGTAGCTGGTTATTATGGTCAGAGAACTATGTTGATCGGTGTTCGTGGAATGTCTGCCCAGGGCGAGTTCGTTGCCGATAAAGCCGGTGAGTTCGAGTTCTATTGTCAGCATTTCTGTGGACCTCTTCACTTGGAGATGCGCGGTACGTTCTTTGTCGATCCTAAGGGTGGCGAAAAAGCCTCCCTCGGTGTCGGCGACTACGATGATATGTCGATGCAGGCTGATCACCTTGCCGCATCCGAGCATGAGTTCATTGTTGGTACCAACAAGCTGATGAATACGCTGAACGAAGGTAAAGAGCCGACCATCTAATCAGATGTCGATTCTCTTCCTAAGGCGCGGATAATTGGGAGAGACCGGGTCGAAAGGCCCGGTCTCTTTCTGCGTCCAGCCCCTTGATTTATCTGATATTTATTGTTGAAATTAGAGGTTGATTTGGTGGATTCTTTGCGATTATCCTTGATATTTATGGCGTTGTCGTCCCTTATGGTCGTTTCTTGCACCCAGAAGCAGGAAATGAAATTTCCGGAAATGTCACCCGATAAAGTTGTAATGCGATTTTACGATCTGTTGGGTGATAGCGGGAAGCTCACGAACAAGGAGGCTTTCCAGATGATTGATGGTAATGATGGCGGGATCGACCAGAATACCTTTCGCAAATGGACCGAGAATTTTAGTAGCGAATCAAAAATTACGATCACTGAAACAAAATTACCAGACAAGCCGAACGAGAATGGTGACTATATTGCAATAGTCAAAATGGAAATTGATACACCATCCTTCTTTGGCGGAACGTTTAAGACAACGAGTCAAATGAATCTGATCCTGGATCAGGCTGAAATGAAATGGCGTATCGATTTTCTTGCGCAAACAATTAATGAAGATGATTTTAGAAGCGCCTCTCCTGAGGCGAAGCTTACGCCAGTAGCAGGGAAATAATATGTTGAAACGTTTCATTGAATGGCTTGATGATCGCTTAGGTGTTGTGGAGTTTTACAACAAACATATCGCCTATCCGATAACCGATGATGTAACTTTCTGGCACTATTTTGGTGGACTTACCATCGGTTGCATAATAATTCAGTTTATTACCGGGTTTTATATGCTCTGGTACTATATCCCGGAGCCGGATTTAGCACACCAGAGCATCAGGGATATGGCTAACAACACAGATTTCGGCGCCCTGTTCCGCAACGTACACAGATGGAGTTCCACTGTGGCCACGGTATTTCTGGGAGTCCATGTCTTTCATGTCTTGGCCAGGAGGGCCTACAGGCCACCCAGAGAGCTTAACTGGTGGACCGGAATGGCGCTTGCCTTTCTCTTTATACTTCTGCTTATCACAGGTATTATCATGCCGTGGGACTGGAGGAGTTATTGGGAGCTAATCATCTGGGCCGACTGGATAGACACCATTCCTGGTATTGGAGGTCTCTTGAAGGGGCCGTTTCTCTCCTGGTTTTCATTAGGTCGAAACTTTTCAATGCACATAATTTTGCTTCCAGTGATGATTGTCGGGCTGATAGTCATTCACCTTATCCTTTTTAGGCGGCTCGGCCCTTCGGAAAAGGTATGAATAAAGAGATGCGGGCTTAACCAGATGAGTAGTTGCGAAAAAGAGGGAAGAGAATGAAGACCAGGAAATGGTGGCCTCATATAGCGTTGACACTGATCGGTATTATGATCGGGGTAATTGTCTTCGTTGCATTCATGGCCGATATATACCCGGTGCCGGACGACGCTCCGCTGGAGATTCCGATGCCGGACGAAGGCGCGGACATACCTGGGCCAGAGTGGATATTTCTGCTCTTCTGGATACCGTTCTGGTACTTTAAAGGGAGCATGAAGAAGTACCTGTTTCTTACGGCGCTTGTTCCGATTTTTCTTATAATAATATTCGCTCTGTTACCCTATTTTCACAAGATTCCTCTTCATCGCATTCCCCTCCTTGGCGCCTTTTTGAGGAAGACGAGAGAGATGGAGAGCGGATTTATCAAGAGTTTTATCTACGCCATTCCTGCGCTGATTCTCGCCGTTGCCCTGACTACTGGTGTCTACCGTAGTGGACACCAGGCTAAGGTCTACGGATGTGACTCATGTCATAACCCTGCGATGGGATACAGGATGGCTATACCTCCTACTGATGTCGCTAAATATTATAATGTCGAGCGGGCCATGCAGATTGGTGTGGGCAAGTACCGCGCTGGCAAATCCGCAGGTCAGGATTCGGCGGGTGAGATGGTTTCGACGGCCGAAGCGGACGATGTGGGTGGTTACAAAGACGCAAATTGGCAAATGAGGCATATGTATGAACCGACATTCACCTGGTAGATCACGAATAATCCCCGCCGCACTCTTTGTTATGGGTGTGGCGTTTTTGCTGTTTACCGGAAGGGTAAACGCGGAGACTCCTGACGATTCTGGCGCAAGATCCGGCATTGTCAAACCGGTGGTAACGAAGATTGAACCGCGTCAGTCGATAAATGAGCCGATCCTCATCGAGTATGACCTGCCGACCAAATATGTAATCCCTTACGGTATCGCCGTAGACGGAAAAGGGCGAGTCTGGGTGACGGAGATGGCCGGCAATGCGCTGGCGGTTTTTGATCCCGCCACAAACGAACTCAAGGAGTACAAGATTCCATCGACCGTCGACCTGCCCGACCAGGAATGGGAATATGACCCATCCAATAGAACCACGCCGAAGGAAATTGTCAATGTCTACAGCGTGGGGAACCCGACCGTAGTAATGGCCGCCAGGGATGGAATGATCTGGTTTGTGCAACAGCTTGGAAACTCCGTCACAAGGTTTGACCCGGAGAAGGAGGAGTTTACGGAGTTCATCATGAATACTCCCAACTCCCAGCCTTACGACCTGGCGGAAGATTCAAAGGGGAAAATCTGGTTCGCCGCCAAGAACATTCACGCCATAGGCTACCTCGATTTTACAAAGAAAAAAATGATCGAAATAAAGATCAGCGACGTTGCAAGTCCCATGGGGATTATCGTTGATCCAGACGATATGGTCTGGTTTTCCGAGGTTTCAAACAACTACATAGGCAGATACAACCCAGATAGTGGTGAGCTTAAAAAATTCCCGGTAATAACCCCTCTGGCACAGCCGACATTATTGCGGATGGACAAAAACAAGTTGATCTGGGCCTCCCTTATGCGCGCCCAGCAGTTTGCTGTTCTGATGACCGAACAGGGGATTATGAGTGTTGTGGACCTGCCCGGTTATAATGCCGTACCGCAGGGGCATGTGATATCCGATGACGGAAAGATCTGGATGGTCGATAGCATGATGAATCAGGCCGGTTGGTTCGATTCGACAAGCTTGAGATGGCGGCTCTTCCCCCTTCCGACAACCAATTCCCAACCGATGAGTATGGCTATCGATTCCGCCGGGGATATCTGGTTTACCCAGAGCGGCAGACATGCGAATCGGTTCGCCAAAATAGTGGCAAAAAGCTGGCCGAATGAAGAACCGGTAGAGCGTGGCAAAACTAAAAACAGTTCCACAGGTAAATCTGAAGGTGGGTTGTTTGGCGGGAAAGCAATGATCGTGGGGCTGTTGGCTCTGGTATTCGTTGCTCTCGGATATGGGGCGTTCAGGCGTTTCAGAACTAGATAACATATGCGAACTTTTGCGATCCTGATAGTTCTTGGGTCGATTATTCTTCTTTCTCCGAATCTGGTTGTAGCCAGCGATGACCTGGTTACTGAATATTCTGTCCTGGAAAAGGGGGTATTTCCCTCCTCCATCGCCGTGGCTCCGGGCGGGATAGTCTGGTTTATAGAATACAACACCAACAAGATCGTTCGTTTCGATCCGGCCTCAAAAGGTTTAAAGCATTACAAGATACCATCCACAAAAAGCTCCGCTCTGGATCTTGCTATAGATCATAAGGGCGTTTTGTGGTTCAGCGAACAGGACGCCAACGCCATTGGACGGTTTGATCCTGAAACAGAAAGTTTCGAGGAGTATCTTCTGCCCACCAACAAGACCGGACCTGTTTCGATCATGGTGGCTAAAGATGGGGCTATCTGGACCTTGGGTTGGAGTCTGGGGCTTTTGGTGAAATTTAATCCGACGACGAAAAAATTCTCCGAGTACGAAATACCGCACAGGAGCGGAGGGCCGTTTGATCTGGTGGAGGATAAATCGGGCAGGATCTGGTTTCTTCAAAGGTCTGCGAATATGCTCACAATGTTCGATCCTTCCAAAGCCGCCTTTACTGAATGGAAAATTTCAAAACAGATACAATCACCCATGGGTACGGTGGTGGACTCCAAAGGGTTTATCTGGTATCTGAAAATGGTGGATCATCTCCTCGTAAAGTTTGACCCTGTGAAAGGGGAAACCGTGGGGGAGTATTCGTTGCCGAAAAACAAAGGCTCCCAGGAGATGACTATAGACCGGAAGGATAATATCTGGTTTGTGCAAAGCACCGATAACCGTCTTTTACGTTTCACTCCTGGCGCGGCGATTTTTCAGACGTTTGATCTGAAAACAGGTGACTCAAAACCAAACTCGCTGGCTGTCGATCCTCTTGGCAGAATATGGTTCACCCAGTCGAAAGTGTCTCAGATAGGTTTGTTTGATACTACAAAAGCAGGTGATGTCAAAAACTCTCTTAAAGTACGCTTTAAACCACCTGAAGGGATATTCTAGTTGAATGAAAAGATCGTAAACGCAGGCGTTTCAAAACAGCTTGCGTTGATCGGCCTGTTTTTTATTTCAGGCGCGTTGGGGCTGGTTTATGAGATTGTCTGGGCCAGACAGCTCTCCTTGTTTCTGGGTGTCAGTGTCTATGCCATAAGCGCGGTATTAGTGGCGTTTATGGCGGGTCTGGGGATCGGCTCGGAGTTTTTTGGCCGTCTGCTCGACAAGGGGTTCTCGCCTGTCAGACTTTACGCCTCGCTTGAGATAGGGCTAGGTGTCTATCTACTGCTCTTCCCGGTTATCCTATCGATCCTGCAAAGCCTCTATGTGACGTTACACGTTTCCGAGGGGGGCGCGACACCCGAAATAATTCTGTTACGCGCCGGTATGGCGGTCGCCGCCATGATTATACCGACGGCCCTGATGGGTGGCACATTGCCCGCGATGGTTCGTTTCTTCGCCATGAACAGGGAAATCGCAGGTGGTAAAGTCGCCGGATGGCTCTACGCCGTCAACACATTGGGCGCTATGGTCGGTTGTATAACCGCCGGGTTTGTGATGATCGAGCTTTTCGGTCTCAGTACGACATTGATGATCGGCGGCGGGCTGAATATTCTACTTGGTGTCGTTGCATGGCTTGTGGGCGCTGAACCCGCATTCCAGGTTGCATCGGAAAAATCTGTTCCGGCAAAAAAAGTAAAAATAAAAGACCAGCCGAGACCCGATATGACACTTCTGTTTCTGTACGGTCTGTCGGGGTTTTGCGCTCTCTCGCTGGAACTGCTCTGGACAAGGACGCTGATCCTTCTGCTTAATAACACCACTTATGCGTTTACCCTGATTCTTGCCGTATTTCTTTTGGGGATCGGTTTTGGTAGCGCTGTAGCGATGAAGTTTGTCGGCAAGACCAGAGACTCTAACAGGGTTCTTTTCTCCCTGTTCCAGACGGGTGTTGGAATATTGGCTCTCTTCTCTCTTTTCGGGTTCGCCCTTAACGAGACCCTCATCGGAATTCTCGACTCCGTAATGCGGGAGAGCGGTTTTCTTGCCGCTATTATTCCGGGTGGGGAGCCGATGGCCCAGGCGGTCATGTTTTCACTCTTGACCGTTGGCCCATGCGCATTTCTTATGGGTTGTTGTTTTCCTCCTATAGCCGCCGGTTTTTCCGAAGGTGTAAAGAGAGCTGGTGGCGAGATTGGTCGTGTTTACGCCGTAAATATCATAGGTAGTGTTACAGGCTCCATTTTGGCGGGGTTTATCCTTATTCCTCTCATCGGAGTTCACAAGGGAGTCATTCTCATCGCGTGGATCGCCCTTGTGTCTGGTCTCTACGCTCTTCTTACAAGTTCGTTCAAAGCCAGAACACCCCTTGCGGTGATGACTCTGATAGTGGCCTTACCCGTATCAGCTCTTCTGCTTCTTAATACGGATGTTGTCTATTATCTCTCCACCCAGAAACTCGACGCCGGTAGTGACGTGGAGTTTTACATGGAAGGACCCTCCGCCACAGTTTTGGTCTCAAGCCAGGAGTCTGATCTGACACCGGGTCGTCGGCCTTTCAAGAGGTTGTGGATCAACGGCGATCCGATCGCAGGATCGTTCAGGGAGGCGTTGCAACTGGAGCGGTTGCAGGCCCATATCCCACTACTGCTACATCCCGACCCGAAGAACGCTCTTGTTATCTGCTTCGGAACGGGATCGACAGCGGGCGCGGTTAAAACCCACAGAATCGAAAACGTTACCGCCGTGGATATATCACGGGAGGTATTCATGGCGGCCAATTTTTTCCAGGCGGGCAACCTTGAAGTCGCAAACTCGGAAAAGCTGACTATAATCGAAGAGGACGGTCGCAACTACCTCCTGACAACAAGGCGTTTTTTCGATTTCATCACCTCCGAACCACCACCTCCATCGAACGCCGGTATTGTTTCGCTCTACACAAAAGAGTATTACGAACTGATGGCGAGGCGCTTGAAAAAGGGTGGAATTGTTTCACAGTGGATACCGTTGCATCACCTCTCTGAAGCCGATTTTAAATCGCTTGTGGCCTCGTTCGTCGAGGTGTTTCCGAATACGTCGATGTGGTTGACCAAGTGGGACGCTATCATGATCGGGTCGCTGGAAGAA
The DNA here is from genome assembly GCA_029261405.1 of Nitrospinaceae bacterium. Taxonomy (GTDB): domain Bacteria; phylum Nitrospinota_A; class UBA7883; order UBA7883; family JAJDBK01; genus JAJDBK01. The sequence continues at coordinate 5,568 of JAJDBK010000001.1, read as the reverse complement.
ACTCCTGTCAGCCTCGACACGATTCAGGAGCGGATGGAGTTTCCCGAAGTGGCGAAGAGTCTGGGTGAACTTGGAATCAGGAACGCATACCAACTCTTCGCAAGTTATATGATGGGACGAGATCAACTCAAAGAGTATGTGAAAGGTATCGAACCTTTGATCGACGACAAACCGACGGTGGAGTTTTCGGCGCCACGGGTAGGCGTTGGCGGAGTGTCGGTAAAGGGGGGCAACCTTGCCGGCATTATTGAATTCAGGGAGCCCCCCCCCTCTTTCTATTTTACTGAGGAGCAACAAGAGCGGTTTAAAAGTTATTTCGATTCGCAGACAAGTTTTCTTGATGGCAGGATCGCTATGAACGACAACAAGATGGCTCTCGCCGCCGGAGCGTTTAATAAGGCCCTTGCGAAAAACCCCGACAACCCGGACGCTCGATACGCTCTTCTCTCACTTAACTTAAGCACAATATACAAAGCTCTCTCGGCGGACAAGATCGATCTCGGCCTCGCTATGCTTGGGGACACGGAGAAACTGGACGACGACAAGCTTTTCGAACCGCAGTACCACTTCCTTCGCGCCATGTTTTACGCCAGAATGGGGAAGACCGACGAAGCGGAAACTCAGTTCAAGTCGGCCATTAAACTCGACAAAAACTATTTCCTTGCTGTCGTAAACCTCGCAGGGTTGTATGATACAAAATTAGACGAGCCTGTGAGAGCAAAAGAACTTTACGGCAATGCGCTGAAAATGAAATCGACACCGGAGGAGAGGGTACTTGTTCTTCGGGCGTACAGGGATGTAGAGAAGAGATTGAAAACCGAAATGCCTGGCTTGGGCAATTCATAATTCAACAGGGGGAAAAAATGCGTGTCTTACTGATTGCGGTTACTTTGATCTGGATCACTGCGGGAGATTCGATAGCTTTCGACCTGCCATGGGGTGGTGGCGACGACACAGCGAAGAAGACGGAGAGCATCCATCGCAAAGCTCTATCCGCCTACGGCTCCGCCGATTATTCCAAGGCCATTAAACTCTCTTCCGACGCGATTAAACTCGACGCAAAGTTCGCCAAAGGTTACGCCTTGCGTGGCAAAGCGAAAAAAGATATGGGTGATATCGATAACGCTGTCAAGGATCTTGACATGGCCATATCCCTCGATCCGAAAATCGGTGAGGCCTATTATGTGCGTGGTCAGGTGAGCGAGATAATGGGTGAGATGGACAAAGCGAAAGCCGATTATAAAAAAGGGTGTTCCGCAGGTTTCCGTAGCGCCTGCCAGTAACAGCTGATAACCGATATGTCCGGCCCGGGTGTAAAACATCAGCTGTTCGAACAGTTGGCCAGGATTGGCAAGGCGATCTCAAGCGCTAACCGCCTGGAGCTACTGGAGTTCCTCGCCCAGGATGAGAGAAGCGTCGATTCGTTATCGAAACTTACCGGTCTCTCTCTCGCCAATACATCCCAGCACCTGCAAAACCTTCGATACGCCGGACTGGTCGCTACCCGTAAAGACGCCCAGCGGGTCTATTACCGTCTGTCGGACGACTCGGTTATTGACCTTATGAACCTTGTCCGAAAGATAGCCGAGAGAAACCTTGCCGAGGTGGACCAGCTTATCAATCTCTACCTCAAGACAAAAGACGATCTGGAGCCTGTCGGGGCGGAGGATCTGCTGGAGCGGGTCAAGCAGGGGCTTGTGACTGTGTTGGACGTTCGCCCCCCGGAGGAGTACAACGCGGGTCACCTGCCAGGCGCCGTCAACATCCCCTTCAAACTTCTGGAAGGGAAAATCGATAGTCTCGACATCGGGAAAGATGTTGTCGCTTATTGCCGTGGCGCGTATTGCCTCTTGTCTTTTGATGCGGTGGCCTCCTTGCGTGAGCGGGGTTTTTCCGCCAAGCGTCTGGAGGATGGTTTTCCAGAGTGGAAACGGGCTGGATTGCCTGTTGAGAAGTCCGACTAGTCCAATGTTGTTCTTTACGTTTTAATATAACAAAACGTTCAGCTGTTCGTATAATATTCTTCAATAGATCAATTGAATAACTGAATAGTTAATAAAATCAATGCGATAAGTGTTTGACTTTATTTGTCTATAAGTACCATTAAAGTTACACTCCCCCCCGGCAACCGATTTTAAGTTTGGCTCAACTCTTGCTCCTTTGTATCAAGTCTAATGAATCAACAGAGTCTTTAAGGAGCCGAAATGTTAAGGGGTTTTGCGTTATTTCTACTCTTGTCAACCTTCAGTGTAGAGATGGCCAACTGTGCGGCTTTCACCTTTACGGCGATACCGGACGAAGATGAGACCAGACTGCACAGCAGGTTTGATAAAGTCGCAAGTTACCTCTCGCAAGAACTTGGCGTTGAAGTAAAGTTCGTTCCGGTAAAATCGTACTCAGCCGCCGTCACCGCCTTCAGAAACAATCAGGTTCAACTCGCGTGGTTTGGCGGACTTTCTGGTGTCAGAGCGCGGAACCTGGCGCCCGGATCGTCAGCCATCGCGCAAGGGTACGAAGACCAGTTTTTTGTCACCTACTTCATAGCCAACGCCAAAACGGGACTCAAAACTTCCGACGAATTACAAAAAGCGATTGCGGGCAAAACTTTCACCTTCGGGTCGAAAGGCTCTACGTCAGGAAGGCTTATGCCGGAGTTTCACATCAGAAACCTTTTTAATAAAGCGCCTGATGAGGTCTTTTCGAGGGTCGGATTTTCGGGGGACCATTCCCGGACTATTGCCCTTGTGCAGTCTGGCGCATACGACATCGGCGCAGTTAATTTCAAGGTATGGGAGAACGAACTTAAAGCTGGCAAGATCGACGAATCGAAAGTCTCGATCATCTGGGAAACCCCTACCTATCCCGACTACCAGTGGACAATCCGTGGCGATGTCGCAAAAACCTGGGGCGATGGTTTTACTCAAAAAGTTCAAAAAGCGCTCCTTGATATGAACGACCCTGATCTTTTAGCCTCCTTTCCGCGGAAGAGTTTTGTGAAAGCTACGAACAGCGATTACGAGCCGATCCTCAAGGTCGGCAAATCAATAGGACTACTCGACTGATGTTTGATCTTCAAAACGTAACCGCCGGATACGGTGGCAAAGATGTTCTGCATGGAGTGTCGATCCATATAAAAAAGGGGGAGCGGGTTTCGTTCATCGGGAAGAGCGGCGCCGGGAAAACCACTCTACTGCAACTTATGTACGATAAGAACAGATCGAACACCGCCATCATTCCGCAAGACTGGGGGCTGGTGAAATCGCTGTCGGTATTCCACAACATCTACATGGGAAAACTGAACGAAAAACCGACCTGGTACAATATAGCCAACCTAATCCATCCTATGGCAGGCGAGGTTGAACCGGTCCGTGAAATAGCCTGCAAGCTGGGTCTGGAAGAAAAACTCTTTACCCCGGTCGGCTCTCTATCTGGTGGGCAGAAACTGAGAACCGCCATCGGTCGGGCCTTCTACCGATCCGGCTCCGTCCTTCTGGCCGACGAACCTGTCTCCGCCGTGGATGATCATCAGTCGCGGGAGGTTTTGCAATACGTCAACGACACTTTCGAAACCGTGGTCCTCTCCATGCACGACGTTGACCTGGCGCTCGAATACTCCGACCGGATAATAGGGTTAAAAGATGGCCAGGTGGTAGTCGATACCCCCACCAGGGGGATTAAAAAATCGGATCTCGATAAGCTATACCTTAACTGAAGCGGTATAAACTGAAGCAGTCGCGTCCTCTTCTTAGTACAAGCCTTTCGTTCGCGGGGCTTGCGTTCCTCCTCCTTTTTTTCGCCGATATCGAGATTACCACAAGCGACCCGTGGGGCGAGTTTTACAGGATGGCCAAAGGCGCAGTTACCCCCGACTTTTTCGCCACAGAAAACCTGGTCGGAACATTTTTTAATACCGTGGCGTTCGCCTTGCTGGGAGTGGCGTTCGGAAGTATTGCCGGATTTTTTCTGACGCTCGTTTTCCACCATCGCGCCGTAAAAGTGTTCTGCGCTTTTATAAGAGCGATCCACGAACTTTTCTGGGCGTTGATATTTCTGCAAATTTTCGGGCTGACTCCCGTTACCGCCCTTTTGGCCATCGCCATTCCATACTCCGGGGTTTTTGCCAAAGTCTATTCCGAGATTTTAGAAGAGGCGGATACCGCTCCTTTGCGAACTTTGCATCCTGAGACAAGTCGGTTATCGGCGCTTTTGTACGCCCGTCTGCCAGATTCAATGCCTCATATCCTTTCGTACACCCTCTACAGGTTCGAGTGCGGACTTCGCTCCAGCGCAGTGCTGGGGTTCGTCGGTCTTCCCACAATCGGGTACCATCTCGAATCGGCTTTTGCGCAGGGAAACTACTCTGAGGTGTCGGGGCTGTTGATTCTGTTCTATCTGGTAATCGCCTCAATGAGGTGGTGGGTACGTCCGAAGCTTTTGCCGGTTTACCTTTTTGTCTCAATGTTCGCCATGCGGGGTGGGGCCGAAATTAACTGGGAGAATGGCTACAGGTTTTTTGCAAGTGACATAGTTCCACACCCGGTCAGGGTGGCGGAGAATTTTGATCTCACTACAATGATGGGGCTTTTGGAATGGACCCGAAAGTTGATAATGACTCAGGCGTATCCCGGCCTCCTCGAAACCATCCCCCTCACAATGATCGCTTTAGTCTGTACAGGTGTTTTTGCTCTGGCGACGTTTCCACTGATCTCACCCCTCTTTTTCGGCGCAAGGTTACGACTGGCTGGTCATATTTTTCTTGTAATCATCCGTTCGACTCCTGAGTATATCCTGGCTTATATCTTTTTGCAGTTGTGGGGTCCATCGGCGATTCCCGCCATCCTGGCATTGTCGTTGCACAACGGAGCGATCATAGGGCATCTGATCGGGAGACGGACGGAGAAACATGAACTACGACAAGATAGCTCCACCGGGCTTAACCTCTACGCTTTCGAGACCCTTCCCGCCGTTTACCCTAATTTCATGGCGTTTCTCTTTTACAGGTGGGAGATAATCATGAGAGAGACGGCGATCCTCGGAATTCTGGGGATCCATACCCTCGGTTTTTATATCGACAGTTCCTTCTCCGACATGCGGTTCGACCGGGCGTTTTTCCTGATTTTGATTACGGCGCTACTGAATATCGGAATCGACTGGTTCTCAGGATTTTTACGGCGTCGCCTACGCCTGAGAACAACACCGGATGATGGAAAGTCGTAGCCCGGATATCGTTTCGTTGATCAGCAGTTCCTTCGCTCATATCCACAACCGGGATACGTATACTCCCTTCCCGCCTGTAGCCACGCCAATGGCTATCATCATTGCATCCTCGGCAAAACGTTTGCCATCGATGAACAGAGCTACAATCTGTAAATCCGACAGGTCGCGCTCCATCAGTATACGTAGACGCTTAGAGCTGACGTAGACAAACTGACCAGTCCTGTAAATAGTGGACACTTCCGTCTCATGCTACCGCCTGTGTTTCATCGTATTTTTTAGCAAATACGGCAGGCGACAGATAGCCAAGGCGCGAGTGGCGTCTTTGGCGATTATAGAATATTTCGATATACT